>DASYUY010000032.1:0-22909 GCA_036000705.1 Candidatus Limnocylindria bacterium
GCTCGCCCCACGGCCGCGTGACCATCTGGCCGGCGCTCGCGCCATGCACCGATCCCGTCGAGAGGCATCCGAGCGTCTCGGCCCGCCGGTGTATCGCTTCGAGGTCATCGACCGCGAAATAGAGGAAGTCCGGTGTCGGACTCGCGCTCTCTCCAGGACTTGGGTCGAGCACCGCGAAGATCACGTCGCCGCAGTCGAAGTAGTGCCGCTGCCCGGGGATGCGCCGGCCCGGAGTTCCGAGCAGCGCTCCGTAGAAGGCCGCCGCCGCGTCGACGTCCGAGACCTGCACGACGACGCGGTAGAGGCGCGGGGTGTGGGCCATCGCTACTTCCGACTGATGACGTGTCGCGGGTCGAGCGCGTCGCGCAGGCCGTCGCCGATGAAGTTGATCGACACGACGGCGAGGAAGATGAACAGCCCGGGGAAGATCGCGATCCAGGGCGCCTTGTCCATATCGGTCGTCGCGTGGTTCAGCATGTTGCCCCACGAGGACGTGGGCGGCTGGATGCCCAGGCCGAGGAAGGACAGCGTGCTCTCGGCGATGATCGCCGCGGCGACGCCCAGGGTCGCGGCGACGATGATCGGAGCGATGGAGTTCGGCAGGATGTGGCGCACGATGATCCGCCGGTCGCTCGCGCCGACGCACCGCGCGGCCTCGACGAACTCGCGATTCTTCAGCGACAGGAAGCTCGCCCGGACGAGCCGTGAGGTCGTCATCCACGAGAGAACGCCCAGCACGAGCACGATGACGCCGATCGTCATCCCTTTGAAGAAGACGCCGAAGAGGATGAGCAGGAAGAGGCGCGGGAACGAATACATCATGTCGACGAAGCGCATGAGCAGGCTGTCGACCCAGCCGCCGTAGTAGCCGGCGGTGACGCCGACGAGCGTTCCGATCGATACCGCGACCGTGACCGCGAGCAGACCGATCGCGAGCGACACGCGGCCCCCGAAGAGGATGCGTGTCGCGAGATCGCGTCCGAGGTCGTCCGTCCCGAAGGGATGCGCGAGCGACGGCGGGTCGTAGATGAGGAGCAGCGCCGTCTTGTCGGGATCGTACGGAGAAATGAGCGGCGCGGCGGCCGAGAGCAGCGCGAGCGCCCCGAGCACGAAGACGCCGGCCACCGCGGGCCGGTGGGCGCGGAAGCGCTCCAACGCCATCGTCCACTGGGAACGCTGGGCGGTACGTATCTCGATGCCGACGGGTACGGCGACGGACTTGGTCGCCATCACGAGTACCTGATCCGCGGATCGAGATAGCCGTACGCGACGTCCGCGAGCAGGTTCGACAGGACGATGAGCGTGCTCGACACCGCGAGGATGCCTTGCAGCACCGGATAGTCGGAGCGGAACGCCGCATCCAGGAACAGGCGCCCCATGCCCGGCCAGCCGAAGATCTGCTCGGTCACCAGCGCGCCGACGAAAAGCTCGGGTATGTCGAGCGCGACAACGGTGACGAGCGGGATCGCCGCGTTCTTGAACGCATGTCGCATTACAACGATGCGCTCGGCCAGGCCCTTGGCGCGGGCGGTCCGCATGTAGTCCTGGCCGATCGTCTCGAGCATCGATGCTCGCAAGAAGCGCACGTGTGAGCCGACCTGCACGAGGGAGATCGTCGCCACCGGGAGGATCAGATGTCTCAGGCGGTCTCCGATGTCGAACTCCGCACCGGGTGTCTGGATCCCGCCGAGCGGGAGCCAGCGCAGCTGCAATCCGAAGACGATGATCAGGAGCAGACCGAGCCAGAACGTCGGCGTCGAGAGGAACGTGAACGTCGTACCGGTGATGACGTGGTCGAAGACGGAGTACTGCCGCAGCGCGGTCGTCACGCCGATCGGGATCGCGAGCAGCAGGACGACGACGAAGACCGTGGCCATGAGCGTCAGCGTGTTCGGCAGGCGCTCGCCGATGAGAATCAGCACCGGCTGGTGGCTCGCGAACCCGTAGCCCCAGTCGCCAGTGACGAAGCTCCCAAGCCAGCTCAGATATTGGACGGGCAGCGGACGGTCGAGGCCGAAGGCGTGCTCGAGACGCAGACGGTCGACCTCGGTGAAGTTTGGGTTGCCCTCGTACGCCGCGAGTGGTCCGCCGGGTGTCGCCTTGAGGATCGCAAAGGATGCGACGCTGATGGCAAAGAGCAGCGGCAGCGCCTGCACGAGCCGGCGCAGGACGTATCTCCCCACGGCGCCGCCGCCCTCCTATCTACTCCAGGCTATTTCTTGAGCCACCAGTCCTGGATGTTCCAGGTGAAGCGTTGCCAAGTGTTGCCCTGGAACCCGTGGAGACCCGTGACCCGCGCGTCGATGTTGGCGCGGTCATACATCCAGATGATCACGTAGGCGTCGTTGAGCGCCTTCATCACCTTGGCATACGCCGTCTTGCGCTTCTCGAGGTCGACCGTCGCACCCGCCTCCTCGATCGCCTTGTCGACCTCCGAATTCTTGAAGCGCGTGTAGTTCTGGCCCGAGCAGTCCGCGGCCGTCGGGATCTGCTTGGAGTGGTAGCGCGGCAGGATCGTCGCGTGCGGGTCGATCTCGGGCGTCGACGCGTACATGAGCAGATCGAACGTGCCCAGCTTGCGCGGATCCTTGCCCGTGCACGAGCCGGCGAGGAGCACGCTCGACGGCTGGTTCTGGATCTTCACCTCGACGCCGATCGCCTTCCACTCTTCGACCAGCACCTGCTGGACGCGCTCGCGGAGCTGATCACCGGTCGTCGTGGCGTACGTGAGCGAGGCGCGCACGCCGCCCTTGCTGCGGATGCCGTCACTGCCCTTCACCCAGCCGGCCTTGTCGAGAGTCGCGTTCGCCTTCGCGGGGTCGTAGCCCTCCTGCGGCTCCTTGTAGGCCGCCCAGCCCTGCGAGACGGGCGAGCTGCCCGGCTTCGCCTTGCCGAACAGGAGCTTGTCGATGATCTGCTGCTTGGGCGTGGCGTAGAGGAGCGCCTTGCGCATCTCGATGTCGCCGAGCACCGGATGCACGCTGTTCGGGTCGGGGTACTCCTTGTTCAGCGCCGTGTTCATCTCGATCCGCTCGACGGTCGGGCCCTGCACCACGAGGAGCGCGAGCGACGATTCCTTCTCTACCTCGGGTGTCTGCGCCTCCGTCAGGTTCCACATCGCGTGGACTTCACCGGCCTTCAGCTGGGCGAGGCCGACCTGGCTCGACGGCACGCTCTTGAAGATGACCTTGTCCAGGTACGGCTTCCCCGCGTCACGGTAGTTCGGGTTCTTCTCGAGGGTGATCGATTCGTCGGTCTTGAACTCGGCGACCTTGAAAGGGCCGGTGCCGAGCGGACGGCGGACGTAGTCAGTCTTGGCGATGTCCACCTCTTTCTCAAGGAGCTGCTTCGGCATGAGCCAGAAGAAGTTCCCGACGTACGGCGCATAGATCGACTTGTAGTGCACGACGGCCGTCGTCTCGTTCGGGAGGTCGATCGACTCGATCTCGCTGAAGCCGGTGCGGTTGTTCACCTTGGGGTCTTTCATCCAGATCTCCCAGGTGTACTTGATGTCCGCGCTCGTAAGCGGCGTGCCGTCGGACCACTTGATCCCCGACCTGAGCTTCCAGGTCACGTCCAGCTTCTTGCCGTCGGCGCTTATCTTTGCCCCGCCGTTGGCGAGCGTCGGGACCTCCGTGGCGAGCACCGGGTAGTACTGGCCGTCGGTGGCCGTCGCGGTCAGCCCCTCGAGCACGCCGTTGTTCACGATGGTGGTCACGGTCTGGTTCGCGTAGTGCGCGGCCAGCGTCGCCGGGAACTGCCAGATCGCGACGATCGCCGTCCCGCCGCGCGTCGGCGCCTCGGTGGCCGCCACCGCGCCGCTCGGAGCAGGGGATGCCCCCCCGCCCGGTGCGGGTTGTCCGCATGCCGCGAGGACCAAGCCCAGAACAGCAACGGCCATCGATAGACGTCTCACTGCACCCTCCCGCGCCGGCCGCGCTGCACGCGCCGGCCGGGCCTCATTGTGCTACCGCGGCGGCCCGGTGGCAGTTCAGGCTGACCTCCTGTTGCGGCCGGAACTAGCATCCCGCCGAAGCCTGCGTCCGGAAGGGGGTGATCGGCCGAACACCGGGTCTCCGCGTTCTCAATCGGGGAGGGAAACATGGCTGTGTCTGTCGTCGTCAACGCCGATGGCAAGCACGAGCTATCGGCCGAGCTGCCACGGTCCCAGCTCTACAACAAGGACCTCGCGCCGACACCCGCCGGCCTTCGTAACTGGGGCCTGTACTCGTTCCTCGCGTTCTGGGTCGGATGCTGCGTCGTCATCCCCTCATGGAGTCTGGCGAACATCGGCCTGGTCTTCGGCTTCGATCCCGCCACCTCGATCCTCGTCGTGATCCTCGGCAACGCCATCGTAACCATCCCGCTCCTTCTCAACTCACACGTCGGCGCGAAATACGGGATCCCGTTCCCGGTCTTCGTGCGTGCCTCGTTCGGCACCTGGGGAGCGAACATCGCCGCGTTGCTGCGGGGGATCGTCGCGTGCGGGTGGTTCGGCATCGAGTCATGGCTTGGCGGCTACGCGATGTACGTTCTCGTCGGGATCCTGTTCCCCGGCTTCAAGGACCCGCCGGTGAAGGTCGACTGGTTCGTCCTGCCGGGGCCGTTCCAGATGTCGATGTTCCTGGTGTTCCTGGTCATCCAGGTCTGGCTCGCGATCGCCGCGCCGCCGTGGAAGGGCTCGCGCGCGATCAAAGCCATGTTCGACTGGTCCGCGCCGTTCCTGCTCGCCTTCACGCTGTTCCTGTTCCTCTACCTCGGGCTGAAAGTCGGCTTCGACAAGATGTTCACGTTCCAGCTGACGCCCGAGAAGCCGCTCGGTGGCGGACTTTATTTCTGGTTCCTGCTGCTCAACATCAACGTCGGCTTCTGGGCGACCATGGCCCTGAACATCTCCGACGTGACGCGTTTCGCGAAGGAGCAGACGCGCCAGATGATCGGACAGGCCATCGGACTCGTCGGTACGATGGCGTTCTTCAGCGGCATGGGCGTGCTCGTCACCGCGGGTGGCGTCAGCGCCTATTCCGAGACGCTGAAGGACACCGCCAATCAGGCCGGGACCGCGAACGACCTGTGGAACCCGATCAACCTCTTCGCGAAGCTCAGCGGCGACCTGGGCCCGATCATCGTCGTTCTGGCGCTCATCTTCGTGGTGCTCGCGCAGCTTTCCACGAACATCGGCGCGAACGTCATCGCGCCCGCGAACGATTTCCAGAACCTTGCCCCGAAGCGACTGAACTGGACCTGGGGCGTCGTGATCACCGCCGTGATCGGAACACTGCTCCAGCCGTGGGTGCTGTTCTTCAACGCGCTGTCCTACGCGATCACCTGGCTCTCTGGATACGGCGGCTTCCTCGGCGCGATCGGCGGGATCATGATCGCGGACTATTGGCTGCTGCGCCGTCAGAGGCTGAATCTCCTCGACCTGTACCGCGAGGACGGCGTCTACAACTATCGCAACTCCTGGGGCGTGAATCCCTACGCGATCATCGCGCTCCTGATCGGGATCGTCCCACCGTTCATCGGCTGGCTCAACGTCATCGGCTGGTTCATCAAGATCGACAACTACCAGGGGTCGTGGCTCGACTGGCTCCAGACAGGTTCGTGGTTCTGGAGCTTCGCGACCGCGTTCGTGTCCTACTACGTCCTGATGACGCTCTTCGGGAAGCGCTACATCGAGGAGCAGACCGGGGAGTCCATGGCGGGCATGTCTCGCCCGGCGTCAGCACGCGCCTAGTCACGGGGATGGCGCGGACGGTGAGTCCGCGCCATCCTTGTCCATTGCCACGGGGAGGTGAGACGTGACCACAGTGAAGGCGGCTCTCGTCCAGTGCGCCTGGACCGGCGACAAGGACTCGATGGTCGCCAAGCACACGAAGTACATCGAGCAGGCCGCGCAGCAGGGCGCGCAGGTCATGTGCCTGCAGGAGCTGTTCTACGGGCCGTATTTCTGCCAGGTCCAGGACACCAAGCACTACTCGTACACGGAGAAGATCCCCGATGGGCCGACGACCAAGCTCATGCAGGAGCTCGCGCGCAAGCACGGAATGGTGCTCATCGCCCCGATGTATGAAGAGGACCAGGTCGGCGTCTACTACAACACGGCCGCCGTGATCGACGCCGATGGCAAGTACCTCGGCAAGTATCGGAAGACGCACATCCCGCACGTGAACGGGTTCTGGGAGAAGTTCTACTTCCGACCCGGGAACATGGGCTACCCGGTGTTCGACACAGCGGTGGGTAAGGTCGGCGTGTACATCTGCTACGACCGCCACTTCCCGGAGGGCGCGCGCATGCTCGGGCTCCACGGCGCCGAGCTCGTGTTCATCCCGTCAGCGACGTCGCGCGGCCTCTCGATGCATCTGTGGTTCATCGAACAGACCGCCCATGCGATCGCGAATGGGTATTGGGTCGGCACGATCAACCGTGTCGGGCAGGAAAAGGAGTTCGGGCCGAACGACTACTACGGCTCGTCGTACTTCGCCGACCCGCGCGGCAAGATCATCGCGCAGGCGTCGGAGAAAGACGAGCAGCTGCTCGTCGCGGATCTGAACATGGATCTGGTGCGCGAAGTGCGCAACACCTGGCAGTTCTACCGGGACCGCCGTCCGGACATGTATGGAGACATGGTCGAACCGTGACCCTGGACGCTGCCGCGACCTTCGTGATAACGGAGCTCGGACTTTCCGCGGACGACTGGGAGGACTGGTTCCCCAAGCCCCGTCTCCCGCCGTGGGACGACCCACGCAAGGTGACGCGTTACAGCGACGCGGTGCTCCAGCCGCTGCGCCAACGCGGCGACCCGGGGACGGACCCGATCATCGACATGATCGCGGCAACGGGACAGAGCCCGCGGCAAGCCTACGAGAAGGTCCATGCTTTTTTTGTCAAACTCATCCGGCGGCGCGTCTTCGTGCTACGTCGCTTTCGCAACTCCGTGCCACAGGACGCATTCGCAGCGCTCGAGCGCTGGCAGCAAGACACGCGGGCCGCGCAGCCCAAGCTCGACCGCGCGCGCGTCCTGAGAGCGGCGCGCTTCTTCAAGGATCACTTCTTCGCGATGGGCATCGTGCTGAGCACAAGCTCCCTGCTCGAGGCGTATGCGAGTCACCGCGGCGTCAAAGTCCTCGCGCGGACCAAGGAGCTTTCTAAGCACACGAATCGGCGACTCGCCGAGACGCTGCAGTTCGTGCTCTACGTGTGTGCCCGCGAAGGCTTCACGGGCAACGGGCATGCGATCGCCGCGATCCAAAAGGTGCGCCTGATGCACGCGGCGATCCGCTGGCTCGTCACGCACAACCCGCGCAAGAAGTGGGACCGCGTCGAGTACGGCGTGCCGATCAATCGCGAGGATCTGCTCGGAGTCCTGATGTCCTTCTCAACGCTGCCGTACCGCGACCTCCCCAAGCTGTTGATCCCCGTCTCATATGAGGAGGCCGACGACTACCGCTACCTCTGGAATGCCATCGGCGCGATGCTCGGGAACGAGGTCGCGCTGCTACCGAAGACCGTCGGTGAGGCGCTGGCGCTGACCATGGCGATCGAGCGGCGGCATCAGGCGTGGTCGCTCGAGGGAGTGGAGATGGCCGCCGCGCTCGTCGCGTACCACCGCCACTTCTTGAAGGAGTGGGTCGACTCGATCGGCGTCCTGGTGATGCGCTGGCTCGCGGGCGACGCAGTCTGCGACATGGTCGAGATCCCACCGGTCTCGTTCGGTGCCGGGCTCGGCTCGGAGGAAGTGTTGGGGACGGTCAGAGACTGGGGGATCGATGTGTGGAGCCACCGCCGCGTCAAGATCGGTGACCTGACGGCGGACCCTTATGACATCCCGCCCTCGCTGGGTCCGTTGTGGAAGGGCCTTGACGACGCGAACGTGGGCTGGAACGGAAGCTAGCCGGCGCGGGCCCGGGAGCCGACCGCGATCGGCCGAGGCGGCAGGTCGATCCAGAACGGCGTCCGCCGCTGATACAGGGCGAGGAACGGCACGCGCCGCGCGGTCGGCTCGATCGCGACGGTCGGGATCATGAACGATGGATCGACTCGCATCACTCGGACTCGTCGCGGCTTCACTCGGTTGTGGCGAACACGGGTCGCACACAGAACCCCCCAATTCAGTGTGTAGCCGATCATCGGGTTCGACGAGACACGTGCCGCGCGGTCCATGTCGAGATCGCGGTACTCGGGAGGGATCCTTCCGGACCGGCCGAGGTCGAGCTTCGCGACGATGCGGCCATTCCGTCTGAACACATAGCTCGCTCCCCTGACGTCCAACGCGAGGTCGGCGACGAACTCAGGGAAGCCGAGCAGAGAGCGAACGAATAGCGCCTGTCGCGTCGCCGCGTAACTGCGCCAGAAGAAGGCGCCCTTACCTGTCCCATCGCGCCGCATGACGTAGGCGCGCTCGTTCAGCTGCGGGTACGTTGAGCCCACGGTGGTGTCGCGCATCAGTGTCATCGAGACCAACGCCCACTCGTTTCGTCGATCGATCGTCTGCGGTACGAGGGGGCGAGGCAGCATCGCCGCCAGCTTCCGAGCCTCGACCGGCCAGCTGATGATCGCCAGGTGCTCGAGCTCGGCCTCGACCGTCAGCACTCGATCACGCCCTCGCTGGGATCGCCGCGTGAAGGCGGGTCGCGATGGTTGCCGCGGCTTCGCGATCCGAGGTCGACTCCGAGTAGCGGGCGATCGCGGCATGCGCCTGGAAGAGCTCGGTCACGGCCCCGAGCCGCTCCGCCGCCTCGACGCTGCGACGCCACGCCGCGCGAGCCGCCTCGTGCCTGCCACGCAGCCACAGCAGCGAGCCAAGCTCACGGAACGCCGCGGGCAAGGCCTCGTCGTGGAGGCGGCCCTGCCCCTTCAGGCGCTTGACCACGCGTTCCGCGTCCGCGAGCAATCGATCGCGCTTGGCCGGTTGGGCCTCGGCGTCTCGAAGTAGGAGCTCGGCCCGCGCGGTCAAGACAGGAGTGAGCCACCAACCCAAGAGACGGTGTTCGGTCGCCAGTCGCAGTCCTTCGTCGACCAACGCGCGCGCGGCCTCGAGCTCGCCGCTGCGAATGTGGGTCATGGCCAGGGCACCGGCGGCGCTGAGCCACAGATGGTGGTCGGGGATGGCGCGGTACATGGCCATCGCCCTTCCGTACTCGAGCACCGCTTCCCGTTCGCTGCCGGCCCACGAAAGTAGGTGCGCGCGACAGTGCGGTCCCAGCGCCTCGATCCGCCTGTCTCGCGCCGCACGACCGGCGTGCTCGAGGTCCGATCCGATCGGCAGGGCCTCGAGGAGACGCCCCTGGCCGACGAGCACGATATTCAGATAGGCGCGGATCGCCGCCCATGGCTCCAACTCGCCGACAGCCAGATACGCGGAGGCCGCGGCGGCGAGCTCGGTCGCCGCGTCGTTCCAGCGTCCGCGCGCGTAATGGTCGAGTCCAACGCTTGCGCGACCCAGTGCGTCGGCGAGGCTCCCGGTTACTTGCTGCGACATGGCGCTTGCCATGCGCGCGTACCTACTGCCCATGCCCTTCAGGCCGATGTTGTGGCACATCAGCGTCATACCGAAGTACGCGCGCAACGTGCGGTGCGACGGAGCTGCGCGCTCGGCGATGTTGAGCGTTCGGAGCACGTCATACAGCAACAGCTCCAGCTCACTGGAGTAGTCGATGAACTGGTGGAACCACAGCGTCTGAAGCACCGCCTCGCTCACGCGCTCCGGAGCCGGGCTCCGCAGCGTCAGCGCCGGCACCGTCCGGTGGCCGACCTGACGGATCAGCTCGCGGCCGATGGCCAAGCGCACGCCCGCGCGGGACCGCGGTCGAGCGTATCCCAGGAGCTGCAGGGCTCGATCGAGATGTCGCCGCGCGCGGTCGAACTCGCCCAGGCGGTACCGGGACTCTCCGATCTTGCGTTCGACGGCGGCGCGCTCGAACGGATCCCATTTGTCGCCGAACGCGCGCGCGTATGCCTCGAGCGCACGCTCGTAGTGGTCGATCGCCTCGGCATCGGCGGCAATGCGCAGGGCTTGGTCGCCGACCTTGAACAGGTACTCCTGCGCCTTCGACCAATCCTCCGCCTGCGCGTAGTGATAGGCCAGGACACCGTAGTTCTCGTCGGCGTGCTCTCCCAGCAGGCGTTCCATTGCGGCGGCCACCCGTGCGTGGAGCTCGCGGCGGCGGCGCACGAGCAAACCCGCGTAGATCGCCTCCTGTATGAGCGCGTGAGCGAACGCGTGGTCGTCCTCCGCACCACGGATCGGTCGGATGAGCGCCCGTTGGTGCAGCTCGTCGAGCGCCCCGCGGACATCGCGCGACTCCGTGTCGACCGCGGTGAGCAGCCGCTCCGAAAAGGTGCGGCCGATGACCGAGGCCACGAGCGCGACCTCACGCGCTTCCTGCGAGAGCCGATCGACACGTGCGGCGATCACGCCATTGACGGTCGTGGGCAGCGCGCCCGGATCCTGTTGATCCGCGAGCATCCAGTCACCAGCGCTCGCGTCACGCGTCAGGATCCGCATGTCCCGGAACGCTCGAACGATCTCCTCGGCGAAGAACGGGTTCCCCTCCGCTCGGCGGACCACCGCGTCGGCCAGGCCGGGTGGGAGCGAGCGCGTGCCCAGGATCTCGTGGAGGAGCGCGATGCCCTCGTGGGGTGCGAGGGGCGTCAGGGCGATCTCGGTGTATCGGTCAGACGCGAGCTCGGTGAACACCTGCCTGATCCGCTCGACGGGCGTGTCGTTCTCGGGCCGGCCGGTGCAGATGAAAAGGAGACGATCGGACAGCGGCAGCAGGTGCGAGAGCAGCTGCTCGGAGGACCGGTCCATCCAGTGGCAGTCTTCCAACACGACCGCGGTCGGTTCGCCGTGTGCCAGGCCCTCGAAGAGAAGGTAGGCGCTGCGCAATACCTGACGTCGCATCGCGTCGCCGTCGAGACCCGCGACGCGCTCTGCGGCTTCCGCGGGAAGTCGCAGGGACAGCGCGGCGCCCACATAGGGGAGGACGTCATCGGCCCCGTCCCTGAGGACTGCGACAAGTTGGCGCCTCAGCTTCGACCACTTCGTGCCGTCATCGTCCGCGTCCGAGATCCCGCCGAACGAACGCAGCATCTCGCGGAAGGGCAGGTAGCTCATCGTCTGCCCGTTCGACGACGCCTGTCCTTGCAGCCAGCGAATGCCCGACGCGCGACCCGCGGCTCGAGCTTCCGCGAGCAACCTGGTCTTGCCGATACCGGCCTCGCCGAGTATGGCGACGACGCCACCGGTGCCGCCCTTCGCGCGCTGGACCGCAGCGATCAACGTATCGCGCTCGCGGACGCGACCGACGAGCGCACGCTGGCCGGCCGCCGCGTCTGCGAGGGTGCGGACGTACTCGTAGGTCCGCACGGGCTCGGCCTTGCCCTTCGCGGCGATGGCGCCGGCGGATTCGAACTCGAACGAACGCGCCGCTGCCTGCCGCGTCGGCTCGCCGACAAGGATCTGTCCCGGATGCGCCGCGGCCTGAAGGCGCTTGGCCGTGTTCACCGGGTCGCCGACAACGGTGTAGGTGGCCTGGATCTGGCCCCCGAGCACGCCGGCCACGACCTCGCCGGTGTTGATGCCGATGCGCAGAGCGAGACGTGCATCATGCCGTGCATCGAGTGATGCGTTAAGGGCAGGCATCGCCGCCTGCATCGCGGCCGCCGCAGTGACAGCGCGAGCGGCGTCATCCTCGTGCGCGACCGGTGCACCGAAGACCGCCATGATCTCGTCCCCAACATACTTGTCGACCGTGCCATCGAGCTTCGTGACCTCACGCGCGAGCGCTTCGAAGAGCCGTTCGAGGACAAGGCGCATGTCCTCCACGTCGAGTCGCTCGGCCAAGGCCGTCGAGCCCGTCAGGTCCGCGAACAGGACCGTTACGACGCGGCGCTCTTCCGCGGTCCGAGCGAGCCGGCCCGCACCGACCTGGAGCGAAAGGCCAGAAGGCTCTGGCACCGCCGTAGGCGAGCCGCAGCTCCGGCAGTATCTGGACTGGGCGTCGATCATCGCCGCGCACGAGGGGCAAGTAGAGGTCATCGACCGCTCAGGCTGAGCGGCGGTGGAGCCGCCCGATCCAGGCGCTGATCACCGATGCGCCTTCCTCCACTCGGGACACTGAACGGGGCCCGCCGCGCTGTCAATGACCTCGCGTTACACAAGGAGGCGGGCATTGCTACGCGCGATACGCTCAGGCCGCCGAAAATGCCGTACTTCTCCCAGCGCTACCGATTTCGGAACAGATGGCGGGTCTGGGCCCTGCCCCGTGAGGTCTACACAGCCCTCGCCCGGCCTGCCGACTACCCACGCTGGTGGCCCCAGTTTCGCGAGGCGCGCATGATCGACGACCGCCACTACTGGATGGTGGTCCGCTCGTTCCTTCCTTATTCGATCGCGTACATGCTCACGGCGGAGATCACCGACCGCGCGGCCGGATTACTACAGGCACGCGTCGACGGCGATATCGTCGGTCGCATCCGCTGGCAGATCGATCCGGGCGGCGCGGGGTCGATCGTTCGCTTCGAGGAGAAGGTGAGGACTCAGGTCGACCTGTTCAGTGCCCTCACGCCGTTCGGTCGTATGGCGATCGAGGCGAATCATCGCCTGATGATGCGCGACGGTCTCGTCGGGCTTAACGCCTTCCTGGCGGCACGATCGCTCGCCGGCGGCCCCGCCGATCCGCAGCAGTGGCGGCATCGGTTCTAGTCGATGCGCAGCAGTGGTCGCGTGATCGTCTACACGGGTAAGGGCGGGGTCGGAAAGACCAGCGTGGCCGCGGCGACCGCGATCCTTTGCGCTGAGCGTGGACTACGAACGCTAGTGATGTCGACCGACATCGCGCACAGTCTCGGCGACGCGTTCGGCCGTACGATCGGTCCAGAGCCGAAGCGCCTGTCGCGCGACTTATGGGCGCAGGAGACAGACGCCTACCACAAGATCCGCGCTTCGTGGGGGGCGATCCAGGAATACCTGACGAGCTTCTTCCAGTGGCGCGGACTTGACGAGGTGCTCGCGGACGAGATGACGGTGATCCCCGGCCTAGACGAGATCGCGAGCCTCATCGACATCGTCGACCACTTCGACAGTGAGCGATTCGACGTCATCATCGTCGACGCGGCACCCACCGGCGAGACGCTGCGGCTTCTGTCCTTGCCCGAGGCCGCGCGGTGGTGGCTGGACCGCGTTCTTCCGCTCCAGCGCCGCGCCGCGCAGATCGCCCGCCCGGTGCTTCGCCGTTTCTCGAACATGCCCGTGCCGGACGATGCCGTGTTCGGCGCCGGCGCGGATCTCTTCCGAAAGCTCGACCGGATGCACGAGCTATTGAGCGACCCGTCCACGACATCGATGCGCATCGTTCTCAACCTCGAGAAGATGGTCATCGCCGAGGCGTGGCGTTCGTTCACGTACTTCCATCTCTTTGGGTACGCGACGGATCTCGTCATCTGCAACCGAGTGCTCCCGAAGAACGCCGGTCCGTACTTCGCGGCGTGGCAGGACACGCAGCAGCGCTACTGGCCGACCGTCATTCAGTCGTTCGCGCCGGTTCCGGTCCGGCAGGCGCCATTCTTCGCGCGAGAGGTCGTGGGGACCTCAGCTCTGCGGAAGCTCGGCAGCGCGTTGTTCGATAAGCAGGATCCGACGAAGTTCTTCTACCGCGGGAAGCCCTACCGTGTCGAGCGGGAGAACGGCGGCTTCGCGCTGTCCGTCGAGCTGCCGTTCGTAGCGAAGGCCGACGTCGAGGTGCGGCGTCACCGCGAAGAGCTCGTGCTGCAGGTGGGCTCGTGGCGGCGGAATCTGATCCTTCCACGGGCTTTGGCGGACATCCCGACACGAGGTGCGAAGCTTCGTGACGGTGTGCTGCGGGTCTATTTCGCGAGCGCCGAAGGGCGCTAGGGAGGGGGACATATGCCAGCGAAGAAGAAGCGTGCGAGCCGGTCGGGGAGTCGACTCGCAGATCGCCGCAGGAGGTCGGCCGACGCCGCGTGGTGGGGTGACGACTTTGGGGAGTGGTTCGACGATTTCGCGGTCGATCCCTTCCGCATGGCACCGAACAGCGTGACGCCCCATCTCCGCGACGCCCGGACCGCGTTCTTGAAGGCTCTCCGCGCGGTGCTCGACCGATGGATCGAACGGTCGAAACGGGCGGCGCGCCAGCCTTCCACGAAGAGACCAAAGACCGGCCCGACAAAGAGCTCAAGGAAAGGCAAGAAGTCACCAACGAAGAGCAGCAAAGCCTCATCGCGGCGGCGGAGGCGCAGCGAAGCGCTGCGCATCAGCGTCAGGTGACGACCACTGCAAGCCTGCCGGTCCTGAACTACATCGCGGGATCGTGGGTCGAGTCCACGTCGCACGAGCGCGTGCGCGACGTGAATCCCGCGCGCAGCAGCGAGTCGCTCGGCGATGTCACGGTCTCGACGCCGGCGGACGTCCTGCATGCGATCGACGCCGCCGAGGCCGCGTATCAGGAGTGGCGACGGACGCCGGCGCCGCAGCGCGGCGACGTCGTGCGCAAGGCGGCCGACCTCATGGAGCGCAGGCGCGTCGAGCTCGCCCGCCTGCTCACGGAAGAGGAAGGCAAGACGCTTCCGGAGTCGCTCGCGGAGGTCGATCGCGCGGTCGCGAACGTGCGCTTCGCGGCGGCGCAGGGCTCACGCCTCACCGGCGAGACGATCCCGTCGACGCAGCGCGGCACCTTCATCTACACGGTGCGCGACCCGCTCGGTGTGGTGGCGTGCATCACGCCCTGGAACTTCCCGATCGCGATCCCGGCCTGGAAGATCGCGCCCGCGCTCGTCGCCGGGAATGCCGTGGTCTTCAAGCCAGCCACGCTCACCCCCCTCTGCGCCGCGCAGGTCGTGCAGTGCTTCATCGACGGCGGCGTTCCCGACGGCGTGCTCAACATGGTGCTCGGTCCGGGCGGTGCTCTGTCCAGCGCGATCGTCGACGACGCGCGCGTGAAGGCCATCTCGTTCACCGGCTCGAGCGCCGTGGGACGGCGGCTCTATGCGCAGGCCGCGCAGCGGCTCTGCAAGGTGCAGCTCGAGATGGGCGGCAAGAACGCGGTCATCGTCATGGACGACGCGGACCTGGAGAAGGCCGCGGAGAGCGTCGCCGGGGGCGCGTTCGGCGCGACGGGGCAACGCTGCACGGCGACGAGCCGCGCTGTCGTGGTGCGCTCGCGGCTCGTCGACTTCACCGAGCTTCTGGCGTCGAAGGCGGAGACCTGGCACGCCGGCGACGGTCTGGCGGACGGCGTGCGCATGGGGCCGATCGTCGACGACGTCCAGCTGCGCAAGGTGCGCGAGCGCATCGAGGCCGGAAAGCACGAGGGCGCACGCGTCGTGCGCGATGGCAGCACGCCGTCGAAGCCCGAGCTGAAAGCGGGCTACTTCGTCGAGCCCACCATCTTCACCGATGTCGACCCGAACATGAGCGTCGCCCAGGAGGAGATCTTCGGCCCGGTCGTCAGCATCATCGCCGCGAACGACTTCGACAGTGCGCTCGCCGCGGCGAATTCGGTCGGCTACGGCCTCTCCTCCTCCATCTACACCCGTGACCTGAGCACGGCCTTCCGCTACGCCGAGGAGTCCGACGCGGGGATGCTGCATGTGAACATCCCGACCGTCGGTGGCGAGGCCCAGGTGCCCTTCGGTGGCGTGAAGGACTCCGGACTCGGGGATCGCGAATGCGGCACGGCGGCGTTCGACTTTTTCACCGAGCAGCGCGTCATCTATGTCGGGTACTGATCGCCACTCCGTCCTCATCGATCTTGATCGCAAGGAGCGCCGCGCCGCGGTCTGGCAGCGGGTCGTGCTCATCCTCATCGGGACCGCGCTCGCCGCGGCCGCCCTCGTCGCCCAGCAGCGGAGCGGCAGCGAGCCCACGCCGGCACCCGCACCGAACGCCACGCCACGACCGACGGGGGCGCTGCTCGCGCCGCGACCTCAGCTCTCCGCGCTCGCCCTGCCGTCGAGCGTGATCGATGTCGAGCTCTCCGCGTTCCCGGACTGGCTCGCCAACGAGCCCCCACCGGCGTCGCTGCGCGCCGTCGTCGCGATACGCGGCACGATGGGCATCGCGTCGGCGGAAGGCCTCACCGTCGTGAACTGGACGGAGAACGGCGTTTCGTATCGGCTGGAATCGCCGAGCCGCAGCGTCCGCGAGCTCGTGGTCCTCGCCGACTCGCTGCGCTGATCGGGCGCTCCCCGGTCTCATCGCCTTGCGCGCTAGGATTCCGCCGGCGCGAAGGGGAGGGTCCGATGAAGACGCTCATCACCGGTGGGACCATCGTGACCGCGGCCGACAACTACAAGGGCGACGTCCTGGTCGAGGACGACAAGATCGCCCTGATCGGGAGAGACCTGAAGGCGGCCGGCGCGAAGAGGATCAACGCCACCGGCAAGTACGTCATCCCCGGCGGCATCGACGTCCACACCCACATGGAGCTCCCGTTCGGCGGTACGTTCGCGTCGGACGACTTCGAGACCGGCACACGGGCCGCGGCGTTCGGCGGCACGACGACGATCGTCGACTTCGCCGTGCAGGGAATGGGTGAGCCGCTCGAGAAGGCGCGCGACGCGTGGCTGAAGAAGGCGCGCGGCAAGGCAGTGATCGACTACGGGCTGCACATGATCGTGCGCGACGTGTCGGACAAGGTGCTTCGCGAGATGGACACGATGGTCAGGGAGGGCGTCTCCTCCTTCAAGCTCTTCATGGCCTATCCCGGCGTCTTCATGGTCGACGACGCGTCGATCTTCAAGGCGCTCACGCGCTCCGCCGAGATCGGCGGCCTCATCTGCATGCACGCGGAGAACGGCGGCGTCATCGACGTTCTGGTGAAGCGGGCGCTCGCGAAGAAGAACACCGCTCCGAAGTGGCACGCGCTGACACGTCCACCTGAGGCCGAGGGCGAGGCGACCGGCCGCGCGTTCCGTCTGGCGGAGATGGCGGGCGGAGTCCCGTTGTACGTCGTCCATCTCTCCGCCGCGAACGCGCTTGAGCAGGTGCGGCTCTTCCGCGACCGCGGGCTGCCCGCCTACGCGGAGACGTGCCCGCAGTACCTTTTCCTGTCGGTCGACAACTACGACGAGCCGGGCTTCGACGGCGCGAAGTACGTGATGTCGCCGCCACTCCGTGAGAAGTGGCATCAGGAGGAGCTCTGGAAGGGACTCGCCCGCAACGATCTTCAGGTCATCAGCACCGACCACTGCCCGTTCTGCATGAAGGAGGGCTATCAGGGACAGCCGAAGCAGAAGGAGCTCGGCATCGGCGACTTCTCCAAGATCCCGAACGGCGCGCCGGGCGTCGAGACGCGGATGTATCTCACCTACGACGGCGGCGTTGTGCAGAACCGCCTCACTCTGAACCGCTGGGTCGAGGTGACGTCCACGACGCCGGCGAAGCTCATGGGCATGTTCCCGAAGAAGGGCACCATCGCCGTCGGTAGCGACGCCGACATCGTCGTCTGGGATCCGCGCGCGACGCACACGATCTCGGCGAAGACGCATCACATGCGCGTCGACTACAACCCCTACGAGGGGCGCAAGGTGAAGGGCAAGCCGCTCGTCGTGATGTCGCGCGGCGAGGTGATCGTGGAGAAGGACGTCTTCGTGGGCAAGAAGGGCCGCGGCAGATTCATCAAGCGCGGCAGCCCGATCTTCCAGACATGACCCACCCGATGCTCCGTCAACTGCGTCACGACGTCTGGGCGACGGACAGGCTCATCGAGCATTGTCGACGGCTGACCACGGAGCAGCTGCAGCTCTCCGTGCCGGGCACGTACGGCACGGTCCTGCGCACGCTCCAGCACATCGTCAGCTCCGACGAGGGCTACCTCATCCGTCTGCTCGGGGTGCTGCTGCATGAAGCGCTGTTCCGTCATGAGCCGGACGTCGGCCTCGACGTGATCGCGTCGCACGTTCCGCACGTCACAGACGGCGTCGAGCGTCTCTTCGCGTCCGACGACCTCGACGGCGATCGGCTCATCCGAGACACGCCGGCGCGACGGCCGGAACAACCCCGTTTCGAGATGAACGCGTGGGCGCCGCTGACGCAGTTCGTGCATCACGGCAACGATCACCGCGCGCAGATCTGCACGACGCTTTCCGCGCACGGGATCGAACCGCCGGACCTACAGGTGTGGCCATACGCGATGGAGCTCGGCGCGAGCCACGAGGCAAAAGGGGACCTGAGGTGATGGTCGGGACCGTTGGAGGATTCCAGATGCCTGATCTCGCGTGAGATCGGTCGTCTTCATCCACGGCGCGTTCATGTCGGCCGAGTCGTGGGATCCATGGAGGCAGCGGTTCGAGGCGCGCGGGTATCGCTGCCTGGCGCCGGCGTGGCCGTTCCTCGATCACAGCGTCGAGGAGCTGCGGCGCGCTCCGGACCCGCGGTTCGGGAAGCTCGGCATCACCGAGATCGTCGACAACTACGCGTCGATCATCCACGAGCTCGAGGAGCCGCCGATCCTCGTCGGTCACTCGTTCGGCGGTCTCTTCGTGCAGCTGCTGCTGGACCGCGGCTTCGGGGCGGCCGGTATCGCGCTCGACCCCGCTCCGCCGAAGGGCGTCCTTCCCGGTGGTAACGCGGTGCGCGCCAGCCTCCCCGTTCTCCTCGCGTGGAACAGCTGGCAGAGCGTGCGCCGGATGTCGTTCAAGGATTTCCAATGGGGCTGGGTCCACACCCTGAGCGAGCCCGAGCAACGGATCGCGTATGAGCACGTCATCCCGACCTCAGGGCGCCTCTTCCTGCAGGCTCTGCTCGCGCCGCTCACCGACGAGACCAAAGTGAACTACCGGAATCATCTTCGCGCGCCGCTCCTGATCATCGCCGGCGAGCTGGACCGCACGGTGGAAGCGAAAATGAACCACGCGGACTTCAAGAAGTACGCGGGTTCGACCGCGGTCACCGATTACCGCGAGTTTCCCGGCCGGACTCACTGGATCGTCGGGCAGCCCGGCTGGGAAGAGGTCGCCGACCACGCCATGGACTGGGTCACGAAGCAGCTCGGGCCCACTCTGTAGACATCGCAGCTGTGCAACGCACTTGGCTGTCGGTCGTTGGGGGCGTGCCGATACTTCTCCGGTGATCTACGACCTCGACGCCGGCAGGCCGGAGCGCCCGGGCGGCTCGAGCGCACGCATGACCGCCGTCACCATCGTCGCCGTCGGCACCGTGCTGGTCTTCTTCACCGCGCTCGCGTTCGCGCCGGGTCAGCGCGAGAGCCAGACGCCGATCTACACGTTCTCGGCGCCGCCGCTACCGACCATCGCTCGGCCGACCTTCATCACCCGGCCGGTTCCCGATCAGACCCTGGCTTTTCCAGCCGACATCGCCGAAGGGACGTTTCGCATCTCACACGAGGGCTACACCGGTCTGCTCTACAGCAACTATGGAGTCGCGAAGACGTATCGCCTAAGCCTGACCGGCGATCTCGTCACCATCGCGGCGCTGCAGCCGACCAATACGATCCCCTTCCCAGCGCCTGCGCTCGGCGACGTGCCGCTGCGGGTGCGCGGCCGTGCGGCGAGCTGGATCACCGCGAACGGAACGACGTCCATCCGCTGGCTCGAGAGTGACGTGGTCTTCGAGATGTCTTCGCGCACGCTGAGCGTCGCCCAGCTTGCGGACCTCGCGAGCAGTCTGCGGTGAGGTGATCGAGTCCGTCCGCGCGATACTTCTCCCGTGATCTACGACCTCGACGCCGGCCGGCCGGAACGTCCGGGGCGCGGGGGCGTCCGGATGACCGCCATCACCGTCGTCGCGGTCACCTTCGCGCTGGTGTTCTTCGCCGCGCTCGCGTTCGCGCCGGGTGAGCGCGCGAGCCAGACACCGATCCTCACGCTCTCAGCGCCGGCCCTGCCGACCATGGCGCGGCCGACCTTCAACACGAGACCCGTCCCGGATCGGACGCTCGTGCTCTCGGAAGACGACGCGGTCTCCACCTTCCGCATCACATCGCTCGGCCAGACCGGGCTGGTCAACAACGACGCCATCGCCACGACCTATCGTCTGCGCGCGACGGGCGACCTTGTGACCGTGGCACCGCTGCCGCAGAGCGAGGTGCTTCCATATACGGCGCCGCTCGTCTTCGACCCGCCGCTGCGAGTTCGCGGTCGCGCGGCCGAGGCGACGTTCACCGTCAATGGCACGACTGCGGTCCGCTGGCTCGAGAACGGCACGGTCTTCGAGATGTCATCACGCACGCTCAATGTGGCGCAGCTCGCGGACCTGGCGAACAAGCTGCGCTGACATGATCGAGGACCTCGAAGGCGCGACCTCGGAGCCCGTGCGCCGCCGGCATGTGCTCGCGCTGTCCACGGCCGTCGCCACGATCGCGCTCGTGACGCTCGTTGCCCTCGTCGTTCCGCGGGAGCGCGTCGCCGTCGCGCCGCAGTCCGGGGTCCCATCGGCGTCGACCCCGGCGACCCCGGTCGACGGACGCATCACCCTCGTGCCAGACGCCCCGATGCGCGTCGGCGAGCTCGTGTGCGCGGACGGGACGAAGGTCGCGACCACCTATCTCATCGCCGTCGACTCGGATTCCAGCCGCTTCGTCGCCGTCGCGGTCGACCCGCGGACGGTCCGACCCGTACCGGTGCTGGCGGTGCAGGAGGCGCGCGCGGCATGGCTCGGTCTCTCCTGCGCGCTGTCCGATCCGTTCGCGCCGCTCCTCGGGCATCCCACCGTCGCGCGCTAGTACTCTCTCCCCATGGGGAGCGAGGCCCTCGCGACCTTTCATCAGCCGGTCCGTGAGTGGTTCGGCGCGTCCTTCGCTGCGCCGACGCGCGCGCAGGAGCTCGCCTGGCCAGAGGTCGCGTCGGGTCAGAGCACGCTCGTCCTCGCGCCGACAGGTTCGGGGAAGACGCTCGCCGCGTTCCTCTATGCGATCGATCAGCTCCTCCACGCGCCGCCCGCGGGCTGTCGCGTCGTCTATGTCTCGCCGCTGAAGGCCCTCGCGGTCGACGTCGAACGCAACCTGCGGGGCCCCCTCGTCGGCATCCGCCACGTCGCCGAGCGGATGGGCACGCCGCTCCGCGAGCCAAGCGTCGCGACCCGCACCGGCGACACGCCCGCGCGCGAGCGCGCGCGCTTCGCGAAGACGCCCGCGGACATCTTCATCACCACTCCGGAGTCGCTTTATCTCGTGCTCTCCAGCTCCGCGCGCGAGGGCCTGCGCGACGTGCGGACGGTGATCGTGGACGAGATCCACGCGATGGTCGCCACCAAGCGCGGTGCGCATCTTGCCCTGTCGCTCGAGCGCCTCGAGGAGCTCGCGGGCCATCCGCTTCAGCGCATCGGCCTCTCCGCCACGCAGCGTCCGCTTGACGAGGTCGCCCGGTTCCTCGGTGGCTTCGGCGCCGATGGTGGCCCGCGTCCGGTGAAGATCGTCGACGCCGGCCACACCAAGCAGCTCGACCTGCGCGTCGAGGTGCCGGTCGAGGACATGTCGAAGCTCGGCACGGAGACGCTCGAGATCCGCAGCGGACCCGCATCGCGCGCCGACGCGCGGTCGAGCATCTGGCCCGCGATCCACCCGCGCCTGCTCGAGCTCATCCGCGAACATCGCTCGACGCTCATCTTCGTCAACAGCCGCCGGCTGGCCGAGCGCATCGCGAGCGCGGTGAACGAGCTCGCCGGCGAAGAGCTGGTCCACGCGCATCACGGCTCGATCGCACGCGAGCAGCGACTCCGGATCGAGGATGACCTCAAAGCCGGCCGCCTGCGCGCGCTCGTCGCGACGTCGTCGCTCGAGCTCGGCATCGACATGGGCGCGATCGACCTCGTGATCCAGGTCGAGGCGCCACCGTCCGTCGCGAGTGGTATGCAGCGTATCGGCCGCGCGGGTCACCGCATCGACGTGCCGAGCAAGGGCGTGATCATGCCGAAGTTCCGCGGGGACCTGCTCGCGTGCGCCGCGCTGACCGAGCGCATGCACGCGGGTGCGGTCGAGCAGTCGCGTTATCCGCGCAATCCGATCGACGTCCTCGCGCAACAGATCGTGGCGATGGTCGCGGTCGAGCCGTGGACCGTCGACGATCTCGAGCGCGTCGTCCGGCGCGCCGCGCCGTTCTCCGATCTTGCGCGGCCGATCCTCGAAGGCGTGCTCGACATGCTGTCGGGTCGCTTTCCGTCGGACGAGTTTGCCGAGCTTCGGCCGCGCGTCGTGTGGGACCGCGTCGCGAACGCGCTCCACTCGCGCGAGGGTGCGGGCCGGATCGCGCTGACCAGCGGCGGCACCATCCCCGACCGAGGTCTCTATGGCGTGTTCCTCGTGGGCGCGGATCCGGGAAAGGGACGGGTCGGCGAGCTCGACGAGGAGATGGTGTTCGAAACGCGGCAGGGCGAGACGTTCCTGCTCGGCGCGTCCACCTGGCGGGTCGAGGAGATCACGCACGACCGCGTGCTCGTGTCGCCGGCTCCCGGCGAGCCGGGAAAGATGCCGTTCTGGCACGGCGACCAGGCGGGGCGACCCGTTGAACTCGGCTACGCCATCGGCAAGCTCGTTCGCGAGCTGCGGGCGTCACCGCGCACGGCGGCCGTCGATCGCCTCGTGCGCCATCACGACCTCGATCCGCGCGCGGCGGAGAACGTGCTCCTCTATCTCGACGACCAGGCCGCGTCCGGAGCGATCCCAGACGACCGCACGATCGTCATCGAACGCTGCCTCGACGAGCTGGGCGACTGGCGGGTGTGTCTGCTGTCTCCGCTCGGCAGCCGGATTCATGCGCCCTGGGCGATGGCCGCGACGGCGCAGGTCCGCAATCGCACCGGCATGGACGTCGAGGTCATGTGGGGCGACGAAGGCTTCGTCGTGCGGTTCCCGGAAGTCGAGAGCCCTCCGGACCCGATGCTGCTGTTGCCGGATCCAGATGAAGTGGAGCCGCTCGTGCTGCGTCAGCT
>DASYUY010000033.1:0-7553 GCA_036000705.1 Candidatus Limnocylindria bacterium
TCCGGAGGGGTCGGTCGGGCTGCGCGAAGAGATCCGAGCGATGTTCCCGGACGTCCCGCTCGGTCAGGTCATCCGGTTCATCGCCTCGCTCCACGAGGGCTCGCACGAGGCCTGCGACGAGGCCCTCGCGCCACCAGAGGAATAGGAGGACAGCCGTGCCGCGCTGGCTCAGCGCCATCTTCTACCCGCTCTTCGTCGGCGTGGTGGTCGTGCAGGGATTCCACGTGCTCGAGCATGTCATCCAGCTCGGGCAGGTGTACCTGTTCGCGATCCCTGACGACAACGCGCTCGGCCTGCTTGGCTATGTCTTCCAGTTCCAGGGGACGGAGGAGTGGCTGCATCTCGTCTTCAACGTCACGTACCTGTCCGCGCTCTACCTACTGTTCGTCCCGCTCCGGCGCCTGGTGCCGGAGCGGGTCCCGCCGTGGGCGTTCTGGTCATTCGCGCTCGGTGGCGTCCTTCTCGAGAGCTGGCACGTCATGGAGCACGCCGTGATCATCTCGAACGTCCTCGCGAACGGTGGCTGTCCCTGCCCGGGCATCGGTGACGTCGCCCTCGGGACGACCGACACGATCCTGCACTTCTTCTACAACGCGCTGACCTATGTGGCGATCCTTGCGGCGTTCGCGTACGTGCGCCGGTCCGGTCGGTTCACGCCGGAGCCCGTGCGCGAACCGGCGGCCATCTAGAACAGAACATCGATATCGGCCCGCTCGGCGCCGCCCTGAATGCCGGCGACGCAGGGCGGGCCGCGTCTTCTTCGCGGATGGCGGAAACAGCGGCGAGATTCAGGCGTTCGTCACGGCCTGATAGCGGTCTGACCGTTGACCGAGTGTGCGCCACGCACTAGCCTGACCACCTCGTGTTCCAGCCGATCATCGTCGTCGTCCCGGTCGCCCTCCTTATTGGGATGGGCCGAGCGACGCTGGGAGGCGAAGCGACCTAGCCGCACCGAACAAGCGAAGGACCCGAAAGCCTCCCAGAAAGGGAGGCTTTTCTGTTTAGGAGGGCAAGACGAGCGACGCGCGGTACCTGGCGATCGCGTTCGCGAGCCGCCACTCAGGAGCGACAGCGAAACTGCGCGCCGCGGTCGCGGCGGTCGTGCCTGAGGACGCGCGCGTCGTTCGCACCGCGAGCGGATTCGTCACGGCGGTCATCGCGGCGGCCACGCCCGTCGACGCGCGCAGCGAAGGGGAGCGGCTGCGCGCGCGCGTGGCCGCTGATGTCTCCGACAGCGAGCTCTCCGCGGGCGTCGCCGGTCCGAAGCCGGGCTCATCGGGCGCGCACTTCGCGCTCGTGCAGGCGGAGCAGGCCTTGGCGCTCGGACGCAGCGATGACGGCGTCGGCCGCACGACACACTTCGACGACCTCGGTCCGTACTGCTTCGTCCTCGGGCAGCCCGCGAGCGAGATCCGCGCCTTCTCCGAGCGCGTTCTCGGTGCGCTCGGCGCCGACGAGCGCAACGCCGACCTGGTGCAGACGCTCGATGCGTACCTACGCCTTCAGGGCAGCGTCAACGGCGTCGCGCGCGAGCTGTACTTGCACCGCAACACCGTCAGACACCGTCTGCGCCGCATCGCGAAACTGACCGGCGCGGACCTCACCGATGCGGATGCGCTGCTGGCGCTGCGCCTCGCGATCCTCGGGCGACAGGCGCTCGCGCGGCTGGCCTCCTGATGGACCGAAGAGTGCGCGATGCACAACGCCCAAGATCGGGGGTTGACCGGCCTGTGGTTTGGCAAGAACACTGGTCGGACATGGAATTCGCCCGCTTCCTTCTCGCCCTTATTGGCATCGTCCTCGTTGAGAGGGCGTACGTGCGCACGGGAGGGTAGCGGCTCAGCCATCGCGAACAGGACCAAACACCAAGGGCCTCCCGAAAAGGGAGGCCTTCTTCATTTCCGGTGAAGAAAGGGGAGACGACCGTGGCGGTGACCGTCGAGCGCAAAGAACGCGAACGCGCGACGCCGTGGATCGAGACGAGCGGCAACCAGGTGCTCGTCGACGTCCTGCGCTCCTGGGGTGTCACCTTCTTCGCCGGGGTCAACGGCGGCGGCGTCGTCCACGTCGCGAAGCACCTCGAGCCGTACACCGACCTCTCGCAGTCGCGCGACGGTGTCTCCCGCATGCTCACCATGGGCGAGTACGTCGCCGGGTTCGCACCGCTCGGCCACTGGTACGCAACGGGCCGCATCGCGGGGTGCGTCACGACGACCGGCGCCGCGACGAAGCTCGGCGGCAGCGGTATGACCGACGCGAAGCTGCACAACATCCCGGCCGTCTACCTGATCGCGCTGAACTCGACGATGTCCATCGGCAACGCGCCGCTGCAGGACGTCTCCGAGCACGGCATGAACGTCGTGCCGCAGCTCGAGGCCGAGCTCGGCGAGGGCTGCGTCGTCATCGACAGCGTGCACTCGCTCGAGGACGGCCTGCGCCAGGCGCAGCGCGTCCTCAAGCGATCGAAACCCGTCGCGATCGCGTTCCACCCCGACGTGCTCTCGCGACCCGCGGACGCGTCGGTGCCGTGGACGTCGAAGCCGCGCACCTTCGCGGCGCGCGACGTGTCCGACTTCCTCGAGGAGTTCCCACGCGTCGCGCGTGGCAAGCGTGTTCTCGTGTACGTCGGCGGCGAGGCCGCGTTCGCTCCGGGCATCCGCGAGCTGACCACGCGTCTCTCCGAGCTCCTTCACGCTCCGACTGTCTGGTCGGTGAACGGCGCGAACGCCGTGTCGCCGGCGAACCGCTGGGGATTCGGCTACATCTCGTTCGGCGGCAACGACGTTGCCATGGATCTGTGGAAGGGCGTGACGAAGGACGACGTCGTCATCACGCTCGGGTTCGACGCGGGCGAGTACTCCCTCAACCTCGGCAAGATCAACGCCGGTCACGTGTGGCATTTCACCGATCTGCGCGACGCGTACGGCCACAAGCAGGGCGAGTTCCGTCACCGCGTCGCGAACGAGTACCGCCTGGTGCGCGGCGACATCGGCTTCGTCCTCGAGGAGATCCTGAAGCGCCTGCCCTCCGCGATGAGTGAGCGGCCCGAGATCGTGCCGGCGCCCGCGTCGCTCAACAAGCGCGAGATCTCACACGACGTGCGACCGGGCACCGTCGACGCGATGGAGTTCTACGGTCGCCTCCACTCGATGTGGCGGCCGAACTCGCTGGGCTTCGACGACGTCTGCACCGCGTACAAGGACCGGCAGTACGTTGCGCAGCGGCCGAGCGAGAACATCCGCTTCTTCACGACGCACGACGGCTCCGCGATGGGCGGGGCGTTCGGGCTCGGCGTCGGCGCGAAGGCCGGCGACCCGTCGCTGAACACCTTCGTCTTCACCGGCGACGGGTGCTGGCGTCTCTTCGGCGGTGCGCTCGCCGATGCCGCGAACATGGACCTGCGCGTCTTCGTGGTGAACAACGGCGTATACGGGATCGTCGACAAAGGTCTCGAGGTGATCATCCCGGACGTCCCGAAGCGGCAGTACCACTCGAAGCTGCGACAGATCGATTTCGTGAAGGCGGCCGAAGCACACGGCTGGGACGGCGTGCGTGTCGCGCCCGATCTCTCGAACCTGAATGACATCGTCGACGCCTGCTACGAGCGGAAGGGGCGCTCCCTGCTCGTCGAGGTGCCGATCGACGCCGACCAGATGCTCGGTCTGAACCCGCGCCTGGGCAACCTGACGACCAAGACCTATCTCTAGGAGGAAGACGACGATGGCCACGGTGTATTACGACAAGGACGCCGATCCGAAAGCGCTGCGCGGAAAGACCATCGCCGTCATCGGCTACGGTAGCCAGGGTCACGCGCACGCGCAGAACCTCCGCGATAGCGGATACGACGTCGTCGTCGGTCTTCAGGCCGGCAGCAAGAGCTGGGCGAAGGCCGAGCAGGACGGCTTCACCGTGCGCGAGACGGCGGACGCGGCGCGCAACGCCGAGGTCGTCGCGCTGCTGGTGCCCGACCAGCATCACCGCGAGGCGTACGCGAAGGTCGCGCCGTACATGGGCAAGGGCCGCACGCTCCTCGTCGCGCACGCGTTCTCGGTGCACTTCGGCGAGGTCACGCCGCATCCCGAGGCCGACGTGGTAATGATCGCGCCCAAGGCGCCCGGCCACCGCATGCGCGAGGTCTTCAAGGAAGGCAAAGGCGTCCCGGCGCTGCTCGCGGTGTATCAGGACGTCTCGGGCAAGGCCGAACAGACCGCTCTCGCGTACGCCCAGGGCGTCGGCGCGACGCGCGCCGGCGTCATCACGACGACGTTCGCCGAAGAGGTCGAGACCGACTGGTTCGGCGAGCAGGTCATCCTGTGCGGTGGGATCAGCGAGCTCATGAAGGCGAGCTTCGACACGCTCGTCGAGGCGGGCTACCAGCCCGAGGTCGCGTACTTCGAATGCGTGAACGAGATGAAGCTCATCGTCGATCTCATCTACGAGGGCGGGCTCTCCTACATGCGCTACTCGGTCTCCGACACCGCCGAGTTCGGCGACTACACCGTCGGTCCGCGGATCATCGATGCGCGCGTGCGCGCCGAGATGAAGAAGGTCCTGAGCGACATCCGCGACGGCACCCACGCGAAGAAGTGGATCGCGGAGTACCGGAACGGCGCGCCGAACCTCTACGCGCAGCGCGCCAAGGAGCAGGAGCAGCCGCTCGAACAGGTGGGACGACGCCTGCGCGAAATGATGCCGTGGCTTCCGAAGCGCGAGGTCCCCGGGCGGAGCGCCGCCCGGTCAGAGCCGGCTCGACCGCCGGAGCCCGTCGCCGCCGCGGATTAGTAAGGAGGACGTGATGCGACAGATCGAGATCTTCGACACCACCCTGCGCGATGGTGAGCAGGCGCCGGGTGCGGCTCTTACGGCCGCAGCGAAGCTCGAGGTCGCACGCGCCCTCGCTGACCTCGGCGTGGACGTCATCGAGGCCGGCTTCCCCGCGGCGTCAGACGGCGAGGCCGCCGCGGTGCGGCAGATCGCGCAGGATGTTACCGGCGTCACCATGGCCGCACTCGCGCGCGCGAACGACGGTGATGTCGATGCCGCGGCGAAGGCCCTCGCGCCGGCGCAGCGCAAACGTATCCACGTGTTCATCGGAACGAGCGACATCCACCTGGAGCGCAAGCTCCGCATCACTCCGCACGAATGCCTATTGCGCGTCGAGCGCGCGGTGCGCCGTGCGATGGAGCACGCCGACGAGATCGAGTTCTCCGCCGAGGACGCCACCCGGACGGACATCCACTTCCTGGGCACCGTCTATCAAGTCGCGGCCGCCGCGGGCGCGCGGATCATGAACATCCCCGACACGGTGGGGTACGCCCAGCCGGATGAATTCGCGCGGACGGTGCTCGCGATCCGCGGGGCGCTGACCGCGTACAACGGCGGCATCCGCGTGTCGGTGCACTGCCACAACGACCTTGGCCTCGCGGTGGCGAACACGCTCGCCGCGATCGAGGTCGGCGCATCGCAGGCGCATGTCACGATGAACGGCATCGGCGAGCGCGGCGGCAACGCCTCGCTCGAGGAGACGGTCATGGCCCTCCGCTGCCGTGCCGATTGGTACAACGCGGACACGAAGGTGCGCACCGAGCGGATCGTCCCGACCAGCCGTCTCGTCTCGGAGCGGACCGGCATCCTGGTGCAGCCGAACAAGGCGGTCGTTGGCGCGAACGCGTTCGCGCACGCGTCGGGCATCCACCAGGACGGCGTCATCAAGGACCCGCGGACCTACGAGATCATGACCCCCCAGTCGGTCGGCTGGGAGGCGCGACGGATCGTCGTGTCGAAGCTCTCCGGTCGCGCCGGTCTCGCCGCCCGGCTGGCGGAACTTGGCGTTCCGCTGCACGGCGAGGAGCTCGACAACGCGTATCGCCTCGCGATGCGTCGCGCCGACGAGGTGCACGAGCTCGACGAGCGCGACCTCGTGACGATCGCGGCAGAGGCGCGTCGGCGTGCCGTCTCCGGCACGCCGGCTCCGTTGCCCGCGGCATAGCGGAGACAATCCCCGACAGCAGCCTCGGCCGCGTAGCAGCGCCGCGTGACCGGCCGCAGGAGGTATGGGATGCGCTTGCCCCGGAGTGCCAAAGTCAGATGGTCGCTGGGGATCTCTATCTTCAGCTGGTCCTGGATCTTCCTCTTTGCGCTTTCCATCTTCGCGGTCCGGCCCGAGGCCGGTGGTCTGAATTACTTCTACTTCGGGACTGGGGCGATTCCGTGGCTCGTGTTGATTGCGGTCGTAGGTGCTTCGGTAACGTGGCCAGTTCTGTGGGCAGTCATGTCGATCGGGGACGCGCTGCTTCACGTCCTGGCAAGAGCGCTGCGGCGGTTCAAAGGACTGCCCAGCCGGCGGAAGTTCGCCATCGCGACTGCTCTCTTCATCGTCCTGGGCGCTGCAGCGGTTCCGACGATTGCCTACTTGGCCGCGCTGCTTTCGCGGCCCTCGGAGGCCGCGCAGATGGAGGCCGAAGCGCTGCGACTTGCCGGCGGACATCCGCCCGACCGATGCGAGGGCGCACCGATGCCGCCGTCTCAGTCAACGGGGCCGAGTCGACAACTCGTCGGAGTTCCGCCCGTGTGGCTTCAGTTCGGAACCATCGGCACGATCACGAGGCGATCCGAGGATCTCGTGCTCACAGGCCTCGGAACAGTGCTTATGAAGGGGGTGCGAACGCCGGGCGGCGATGCACGGATGCTTCCCACCTTCTGGGCAGTGCCTGACGGCTACGCCGACACGGTCGTGGTGCGAATCATCGAGACACCAAGCGGGCAATCGGTGCTCGCCCTAGGGAACAGCTTTGATGGCAGACGCGGCGGCAATTTGTCGAACGGATATAGCACGCACGTCGTTCACTTTGCGATCCCACGCGCAGGCTGCTACATCGTCGAGGCGGTATGGCCGGGCGGTTCCTGGCGCGCTCCTCTCGCGGCAGGGCAATGAAGGTTACGCCGGGAGAGCGTCTAATGGCGGTGGCATGGATATGACAAGGGATCCGCGCTCCCGCAGCCGCGTCATGATCGACGGGCCGGACCGCGCTCCGGCCCGCTCGATGATGCGCGCCGTCGGTTACGGCGATGAGGACTTCCGGCGGCCTCTCGTCGGCGTCGCGCACTCGTGGATCGAGATCATGCCCTGCAACATCCACCTTCGGGAGCTCGCGGAGTGGGTGAAGAAGGGCGTCCGCGAGGCCGGCGGCACGCCGGTCGAGATGAACACGATCGCGGTGAGCGACGGCATCGCGATGGGCACAGAGGGAATGAAGGCCTCGCTCATCTCACGCGAGCTCGTCGCCGACTCGATCGAGCTCGTCACGCGCGGTCATCTGCTCGATGCGCTCGTCTGCGTCAGCGGCTGCGACAAGACGATCCCCGGAACCGTGATGGCGCTCGCGCGCCTCGACATCCCGGGACTGATGGTCTACGGCGGGTCGATCATGCCCGGCCGCTTCCAGGGAAAGGACGTGACCATCGGCGACGTGTACGAGGCGGTGGGCCGGCACGCGGTGGGGAAGATGACCGACGAGGAGCTCCACGAGCTCGAGACCGTCGCCTGTCCCGGC
>DASYUY010000034.1:0-9694 GCA_036000705.1 Candidatus Limnocylindria bacterium
CACCGAGATGGTCATGCCCGGCGACAACGTCAACCTCGCCGTCACGCTCATCACCCCCATCGCCCTGGAGGAGGGTCTGCGCTTCGCCATCCGCGAAGGCGGCAAGACCGTGGGCGCCGGCGTGGTGACGAAGATCCTGGAGTAAAGGGACATGGCCAAAGACAACCGACCGATCCTCACGCTGGCGTGCTCGACCTGCCGGTCGCGCACGTATGCGACGACGAAGAACCGGAAGAACGATCCGGATCGCATCGAGCTGTCGAAGTTCTGCCCGCGGTGCCGCAAGCACACCTCGCACCGGGAAACCCGGTAGGCCGGAGATCGATAGACGAATGAGAGTGCACACGGCGGTAGCTCAACTGGCAGAGCACTGGTCTCCAAAACCAGTGGTTGAGAGTTCGAGTCTCTCCCGCCGTGCCGATGGCCATGAGTAGTCGTGTGGCCCAGCCGCTGAGGGAAGCCCGGCAGGGACCGATCGAGTTCGCGCAGGAAGCATGGGCCGAGCTGCGGAAGGTGACGTGGCCGAGCCGTGAGACGGTCCTCCGCCTCACGCTCATCGTGCTCGTCATCTCGGCGCTGATCGCCGCGTACATCTTCGCCTTCGACAACGTCTTCACCTTGGTCATCACCCAGGGCGTCGTCGGTTCGCCGACGGCAACGCCCATCCCGGGGCAATAAGACCGATGACTCATTGCATTCGTCATCGTTCATACGTGCAATCCCTGACGGGATTGCTGTAAGGGAGCCGCATGGACGAGCAGGAACGAACCGAGCAGGACGAGCCGCGGGACACCGCGCCGGAGCAGGCCGCGCCCGACGAAGGTAGACCCGAGCAGGACGGCGTCATCGACGCGGCCAAGCTCTCTGACGAGGCGGCCACGCTCGCCGCGCGCGCGTTCCTCGGCACGGCGGAGCCCGAAGAAGAGGTTTCGGTCGACGAGGCGAAGAAGATGCTGCGCCGCGCCGGCGCGGTCGCCGAGGCCGAGCCCGAGACGCGGGCTCCCGTGCCCGAGCCGGAACCGGAGAAGCCGTCCGCCGCCGCGCCGACCGCGGAGCCCGAGGCGGACACGGGCCGCCGTTGGTATGTGATCCACACGTACTCCGGCTACGAGAACAAGGTGAAGACGAATCTCGAGCACCGCATCCAGTCGATGGACATGGGGGACAAGATCTTTCAGGTGCTCGTGCCGACAGAGGAAGAGATCGAGATCAAGAACGGCAAGCGCCACCCGGTCGAGCGGAAGATCTTCCCGGGCTACGTCCTGGTCGAGATGGTCATGAGCGACGACTCCTGGTATGTCGTGCGCAACACGCCCGGCGTCACGAGCTTCGTCGGCAGCGGCAACAAGCCGACCGAGCTCACCGACACGGAGGTGCGCGCGATCCTGCGGCAGATCAAGCTCGACGCGCCGAAGTACAAGGTCGCGTTCACGAAGGGTGAAGCCGTGCGCGTGACGGACGGTCCGTTCACCGACCTCCACGGTGTCGTCGACGAAGTGAACCCGGAGCGCAACAAGGTGAAGGTCCTGGTGTCCATCTTCGGCCGCGAGACGCCGGTCGAGCTGGACTTCCTGCAGATCGAGAAGCTGGTGAAGTAGGTGGCGAAAAAGATCAAGGCGGTCGTCAAGGTCCAGATCCAGGCAGGCAAGGCCACCGCCGCTCCGCCCGTCGGCACGGCGCTCGGCCCGCACGGCATCAACATGGGTCAGTTCATCAAGGAGTACAACGAGCGGACCGCGTCGCTCGCCGGCACCGTCGTACCCGCGGTCGTCACGGTCTTCGAGGACCGCTCGTACACGTTCGTGACCAAGAGCCCGCCCGCGGCGGACCTCATCCGCCGCGAGGCCGGGATCGAAAAGGGCTCGGGCAAGCCGAACAAGGAAAAAGTCGGGAAGATCAGCCGCGCGCAGGTCAAGAAGATCGCCGAGACAAAGATGGCCGATCTCAACGCCACGTCGATCGAGGGCGCGATGAAGATGGTCGAGGGGACCGCGCGTAGCATGGGAGTCGAGATCGGCTCCTAGCCGTTCCAACCCCGACGGGGGCGTGCACCGCGCGAGAGACGGGAGGCCCGAAAGGCCGAAAGGGGACCGACATGGCGGAGAAGAAGCACAGCAAGCGGTATCGCGAGCTCGCGAAGAAGATCGAGCGCGGTCGCGAGTACCTCCCCGACGAAGGCGTGAAGCTCGTCAAGGAGACCAGCCAGGCGAAGTTCGACACGACCGTCGAGCTGCATCTGCGGATGGGGGTCGACCCCAAGCATGCCGACCAGATGGTCCGCGGCGCCGCCGTGCTCCCGCACGGTACGGGCAAGAGCGTCCGCGTCATCGCGTTCGCACAGGGCGACAAGGCGCGCGAGGCACAGGCCGCGGGCGCGGACGTCGTCGGCGCGGAGGATCTCGCGAAGCGTATCGAAGGCGGATGGATGGAGTTCGACGTCGCCATCGCGACGCCGGACCTCATGGGCCAGGTCGGCAAGCTCGGTCGCGTCCTGGGTCCACGCGGTCTCATGCCGAATCCCAAGTCCGGCACCGTGACGTTCGACGTCGCGAAGGCGGTGCGTGACGCGAAGGGCGGCCGCGTGGAGTTCCGCGTGGACAAGACCGCGGTGATCCACACCGTGGTCGGCAAGGCGTCCTTCAGTGACCAGGCTCTGGTCGAGAACCTCGCGACGGTGGTCGAGGCGATCAATCGCGCCCGGCCGGCGGGCGTGAAGGGCCAGTACGTCCGGTCGGCACATCTCACGAGCACGCAGGGGCCCAGCGTGAAGCTCGAGCTCGGCGCGACACTTGGACTCGCGGGGCGCGCGACCGCATAATCAACGCGACCGGTTCGTAACCACGAACGGTGCGATCATCAGCACAACCAAATAGCCAAAGAAGCCGGCGCCCGAAAGGCATAAGTCCTGCGGAGGCGAGAACGAAGCGCGGCGCCGTCGCGCATTTGCCCTCGTTTCCGCTCGGGAACGAGGGCTTCGTAGTTCTCAGGGGGTGACATGGCGAAGATCAAGACCGGACCCAAGGTCAAGCGAAAGGGCGGCGGTATCCCGGCGAAGAGCCGGGCGGTGGACGCGCTCGCGGAACAGCTTCGCGGATCGACCGCGGTCATCGTCACCGACTACCGCGGCCTCAAGGTCGGCGAGCTGCAGGACCTGCGCAAGCGGCTGCGCCCGAAGGGCGTCGAGTACCACGTCGTGAAGAACAGCCTCTTCACGCGCGCCGCCGCCAAGACGGAGCGCGCTGGCCTCGCGTCGCTCCTCGCGGGGCCGACCGCCGTCGCGCTCGGGCAGATCGACGACGTCGAGCTGGCGAAAGGCATGGTCGACGAGGCGCGTGTCCTGAAGTCGCTGCGGATCATCGGCGCGTTCATCGGCGGCCAGACGATGTCCGTCGACGAGGTCCAGGTCCTCGCCAGGCTGCCAAGCCGCGCGCATCTGCAGGGTCAGATCGTCGGCAGCCTGCAGGCCCCGCTGGCTCAGCTCGCCGGACTCTTCCAGGCGCCGGCCCAGAACCTCATCTACGTGCTCAGCGCACGCGCGCAGTAGGAAGGAGATAGATATGGCAACCGCTACCGAGAGCAACCCGAAGTTCGACAAGGTCGCAGGCGAGCTCGAGTCCTGGTCGATCATGGAGATCGCCCAGTTCGGCAAGTACCTGCAGGAGCGCTGGGGCGTCAGCGCGGCGCCGGTCGCCGTGACGGCCGCCGGCGCCGGCGCCGGAGGCGGCGCGGCACCGGCCGAGGTCGAGGAGAAGACCGAGTTCACGGTGATCCTCAAGGAGGCAGGCGCCTCCAAGATCAACGTCATCAAGACGGTCCGCGAGCTCACCGGTCTGGGCCTGAAAGAGGCGAAAGACCTCGTGGATGGGGCTCCCAAGCCGGTCAAGGAGAACATCGGCAAGGACGAGGCGAACGCCGTCAAGAAGAAGCTCGAGGACGCCGGCGCGACCGTCGAGCTCAAATAGCCGCGCACTAGCCCAAACGTTCTGCTACCGGTATCGGTAGCGCAAGGCGCCCCCGATATCGTTGTCGCCGCCGGTCCACCGCCTGGTCGGTGGGCTCGCGAAAGGTGCCGGACCGGGGCCCGCGAGGGTCCCGGTTTGGTTTTCCGGGGAAGGACGCGAAGCCGATGACGACCGGCGAGCCGGCGACGCGGGCGACGACCGAGGCGACGCGGGAGAGCGCGGCCTACGCCGAACGTATCCGCCGCACCAACGAGCGTCTCGCGCTTGCGGTCTGCGCGATCTTCGCCATCACCGGGCTGCTCCCGATCACGCAGCGGGAAAATCGGACGGGCGTCCTCCTCACCGCGCTGGTGTTCTTCGTGTTGATCCTGGCGTGGTTCCGTCTGGTCCCACCGACCGCGCTCGGGGACAGACGTGTCGTCGTCTTCGGCATCCTCGTGCAGCCGGTGGTGGTGTTGCTGCTCAGCCTGACCGGCGGCAATGAGTCTCCCTATTTCCCGTACCTCCTGCTGTCGCTGCTGATCACCGTCTACTCTCCGCGCACACCGCATACGTTCATCGTCGGCGCGGTCAGCGCGGCGGGTCTGCTCGTCGTCGCCATCGTCGACCGCGGCAGCACCGATCCGGCGCTCGTGGTGGGACGGCTCGTGACCGAGCTTCTGCAGCTTCTCGCGTTCGTGCTCTTCACCGCGTTCGCCGGTCGTGCGCTGCGCGAGGCGCGCCAGGCCATCACGGCGCGAGCCGAGGAGCTCGCGAGCGAGCGCACGGACGCGATCCAGCTCGCGTTCACCGATACGCTGACGGGCCTGTACAACCGCCGCTATGCGGATGATCTGTTGAAGCGGCTGGTGTTCGAGGCCGCACGTGGCCGTCCGTTCTCGGTCCTCGCGCTCGACCTTGATCGCCTCAAACAGCTCAACGACACGCTCGGCCATGCGACGGGAGACCGCGTCATCACGCGGATCGGCGAGCTCCTGCGGCTCCAGCTCCGCGGCGCCGATGTGCCGATCCGCGTCGGCGGCGACGAGTTCCTAGCGCTGCTCCCGGGCACGCGCGAGGATCAGGCCCGGGCGGTGGGGGAGCGCCTGCGCGCGGCGGTGCGCGACGACGACTGGTCCGCGATCGGCATGCCGGTCTCGATCAGCGTGGGCGCGGCGGAGTGGCGAAGCGGGCAGACCGGCGACAACGTCGTGAAGGCCGCGGACACGCGCCTCTACGAGGCCAAACGCGCGCGGGTCTCAGCGACCTAGCCAGGACGGCTCACGAGCGGTCGGGCACCGTCGACGCCGTCGTGAAGACGTCCTCGTCGACAAAAACGCGCGCCCCACTGCGGACCGCGAGCGCGATCGCGTCTGACGGCCTGCAATCGACCTCGATCTCGCGGCCGTCGGCGCGGAGCGACACGCGCGCGAGGAAGATGCCCTGTCCCTCCGGCGGCGTGGCCTGCGGCAGGAGACCGGTGACCGCCACGCGGTGGACCTCGACGCCGAGCTTGCCGAACGCGTCGATCACGAAGTCGTGGGTGAGAGGCCGCTCGGTCTTCAGGCCGTAGAGCCGCGCGGAGATCGCGTGCGCTTGTTCGGCGCTGATCCAGATAGGCAGGACGCGCTCCGACGATCTGTCTTTGAGGAGCACCGTGTGCTGCTTGGTCGCCTCGTGGATGCGGACGGACTCGATCACGCATTCGATGGCGCTCATCTGGCACTCCTTTCAATGGGAGCGTACGCCGGGGTGGTGCGCCGCTACGCGAGCGACCATCCCTGCGAACGGCTCTCGAGCCACTTCGGTGCGTCGCGCGATCCGAGTAGCAGCGCGACCTTCGCGTAGATCTCCGCGTCGGTGGCGGTCGGGGCGAGAACGGACACTTCGCTGAGGTCGCTCCGCGCGGGGAGGCCGGAGCGCGGATCGATGAGGTGATGCCCGCCCTCCCACGACCGCTTGGTGGTGCCGCTCGTCGCCGCGCCCAGGTCCTTCAGCAGCAGCGTCCGGTCGCCGAATCCGACCGGCCATCCCTCGCCCGTATCGCCGCCGCCGCGCGCGAGGAGATCGCCGCAGAGGTTCACAAGCACGTTCTCGCCGAGCTGTGCCGCGACTCGGTCGGCGAGCCAGCCCTTCGCGATACCGCCGAGATCGAGCGCTCCGCCGGCCACCAGGCGCGCCTCGCCGGGTCGCAGGTGCAGGACCTCGGGCAGCGCCCTGATGTGCGGCGGCGCGCTCGCGGCGGTCGGGCCGGCGGCGAAGTCGCGTGTGTATCCGGCCGCGAGAAGCGCCGGCAGGACCGCGACATTCACGAGTCCATCGCTGACATCGAACGCACGCAGCGACTCTCGCAGCAGGGCCTCGAGCTCGGGACTGATAGCGAACCACCGGCCTCTGGACGCGTTGAGCCGTGACAGCTCGCTATACGGCTCGAAGCGCGTCAACCGGTCGTGCATCCCGCGGATCCAGGCCTCCGCGGCCGCGAGCGCGTCCGGATCCACGCCGACGGCGAACAGCTCGCACTCGCCGCCGAGCGACTCGAACGTCCGACGCTCCACGGTCGGAGCCTAACTAGGAGACGTGGGTGTAGGTGATGCCCGGAAGCTGCGTCGCCTGCACGCCGGGTGCGGTCGTGATGCGTGGCGGTGGCGTGCCACGACCGCTCCGGGTCGGAGCGGGTGTTCCCATCGGCACCGGCGTGCGCAGCGCGAGAGCCGAGTCAGCCGGCGGCTGCAGTGGCGCGGCGTCGTTCTTCGGGTGCGCGACGACGTAGCCGCCCGAGCCGACGAAGGCCGCGGCCGCGAAGAGCGCCGCGCCCGCGCGAAGGACGGACGCGCGGTCCATTGGCTAGGCCTTGAAGATCGCGAGCTTGTCGAAGCTCTTGGCGAAGACTTCCTTCGCGTCGACCTCGAGGTGCCCCTCGAGGATCTCCTGGTACACGGAGCGGAAGTCGACGCTCCAGGCGAGATTCCCGCCGGTGTCGAGCTTCGTCAGGCTCGGCGCGGCGCCGTACAGGCCGCCCTTCACCCCGTCCCCCATGAGGAACAGCGGAGCCGACGTGCCGTGGTCGGTGCCCGCGCTCGCGTTCTCTTTCGGGCGGCGGCCGAACTCGGACCAGGTCGCGATGAGCACGCGGTCGGACATGCCGTGCGCCGCGAGGTCCGAGTAGAACGCCGACACGGCCTGGTCGAAGTACCCCATGAGGTCGTCGTGGCGCTGCTGCTGCGTGTAGTGCGTGTCGAACCCGCCGAGCGTGACGTGGAGGATCTTCACGCCGGTGCCGGTGACGATGAGCTGCGCCGCGAGCTGCAGCGCGGCGGCGAGCTGGTTCTTGGACGAGAACACGAGTTTCGCGTTGTCCGAGTACTGCGCCTTCGGCGTGTACGACGCGGCCGAGGTCTTGAGCTGCGCGACCGTGTCGCGTGCGGTCGTGACCGCGGTGTCGAACAGCGCGCCGTAGATGCCGGGCGTGCTCGTGTACAGCGCGCCCATCGCCTTTTCCATCTCGTCGCCACCGTTGAACTTGAAGCTCTGCTGGCTGTTCACGACGGTGAGCGTCGCTTCGAGGTCGCGCAGCGCGCCGGGGATGCCGGTCGTGCCGCACGCGCAACCGACGAGCGGGTGTCCGGCGGAGTCGTAGTTCTCGGCGATCGTCTTGCCGAGCCAGCCGTCCTGCTGGCGGCGCTCGGGGTCGGCGGTCTCCCAGACGCGGATCGAGTCGAAGTGCGAGAACGATGGCTTCGGATAGCCGACGCCTTGGACGATCGCGAGCTTGCCGTCGTCCCACAGCGTCTTCGTGCCCGCGAGGTTCTTGTTGAGGCCGAGCTCCTTCGAGATGGGAAGCGCGTCGTCGGCCGACTTCGAGAGCTGGGGCCGCATGTCGCGGTAGGCCTGATCACCCAGCGGGATCACGGTCTGCAGGCCGTCGTTGCCGCCGGCGAGCTGGATCATCACCAGCACCTTGTCGTTGACAACGTTCTCCTGTTTGGCGGCGTACATCGCGCGAGCGAACACGTCCGGGACCGCGGCGTAGCCCGCCGCGAGGCCCGCGGCCCCGGCGCCGAACACCAGCCCGACGCGGAGGAACTCGCGGCGCCCGATCTTATCGACGCTGGCGACCATCTCGGTGCTCCTTCATTTGAGCTGGAACTCAGGCGAGGCCAGGAGGATCGACCAGCGACGCCGGTCGTCCGCCGCCTCGTTGAGCAGCTTCAACGTTTGTGCCGACATCACGCCGTCGATCTGGCTGTTGTGCGCGTTCCCAGCGGACGGCAGCCTCTTGGTGGCCTGAACGGCCGCGGTCACGAAGTTGGCGCGGGCGAGCATGGTGTTCGACGACACCCACGACTCGTTCTCGGGCCAGCCGCCGACGCTCGGAGGGTCGAATAGCGTCTGGCCCATGCCCTGACCCTGCCCGGCGATCAGCCGCACCAGGGTCTTGTCGCCGAGCGCCTTCGCGGTGTGGACCATGAGCTCGGTCGGCGACTTGATCAGCGCGCGGTACGTATCCGCGGCGGTGAACTCGGGGCCCAGCATGATGTCGCGCAGGAGCGCCTTCGTGTCGTACCGGCTCCTCCGGTAGGCGGCGGCGAGCCGCGCGACGTACGCGTCCGAGGGCGTCGGCGATACGAACGCGGTGAGAAGCTTGCGCACGATGAACGGCGCCGTCGCGTCCTGCTGCAGGATCTTGTCGAGGACGGCGTCGGTGCTCCACACCTTGGTCTCGCCGAGGTACGCGAAGGCCGGGCCGCGGTAGCCGCGCTGCGGCATGAACACGCCGGTCTTCACCGTGTCGGCGACCGGCGTCTGCTTCGGCGCCACACCGGTGCGCAGCTGCTGCCGCTTGAGGTCCGCGTCGATCATCGCTTGCGTCCGCGGCTCGCGCCAGCCGGAGAGCGCCTTCGCGCCGGCGCGCACGTCCTCTTCGGTGAACGCCTCGGCGCCCATGGTGAAGAGCTCCATGAGTTCGCGCGAGTAGTTCTCGTTGGGGTTCTGCGCGGTGGAGTTGCCGAGGTCGAGGTAGCGCAGCATCGCCGGATCGATCGTGACCTGGTAGAGCATCGTCTTGAGATCCGCAAGCGCGTTCTTCCGCCAGCTCAGGTTCTGCCAGTACAGGAATGGGAACTGGTTCCCGACCTTGCGGAAGTCCGACGTGAAGTGCCCGTGCCAGAAGAGCGTCATGCGCTCGCCGAAGGGCGTCGGGCTCGCGAGCATCCAGTCGATCCACCAGTTCTGCAGCGCGCCGGGGTTGAGCGGCTTCTCCTGGCTCGCGTCATCCGCGCCGGCGAGGACCGGTGGCTCGGCGATCTTCGTCTCGACGATGCGATCGACGGTCTTGGCGTAACCGTCGGACTGCGCCCTCTCGAGCTCTTCGGCGGAGGCGCCAAAGGTGAAACGGCGCAGCAGATGCGACACGCGCGCGGCTTCGTTTCCGAGGGGCGCCACCCAGTCGAGTCCAGCGTTGTTGCCCTGGGTGCCGGTGACCGGCACGCGCTCGAACGTCGGCTCGTTTGCAAGGGCTAGCAGGCGGGCAGCCGCGACACCGGCTCCAGCGGTCGCCGCCGCCGCTAACACGGTGCGGCGGGTCAGAACCGGCTTCGGCCTGCTCGGGGGGTTCTCGGGGGGCGCAGCCCCCCGGTAGTTGTCGTCCATCTGCCTGCCGAGAATACGCAGGCGCGTCGCCGGTGTGCCGCCCGGGAGGGTGCCAAACCGGCCGTTTTACGGACTTCTGACGCGTCGGAAGTGGCCTGCCG
>DASYUY010000035.1:0-21335 GCA_036000705.1 Candidatus Limnocylindria bacterium
CCGCGTTCTCGCTGACGTACTGCGCCAGCGGTTTCGCGGGACAGTCGCTCGCGCAGTCGGTGCTGTTCGCCGTGAGCGTGCGCACCGTCACGTCGGCGAGCCGCTCCTTGATGAGGTGCACGTTGAACGTGCCGCGCGCGGTGGGCACGCTGAGATCGCTGTAGCCCATCGGGCTGTGGACCACACCGCTCTGCGGCGGCAGCGTGCCTTCGGGGGTCAGGACGGTGACGAGCCAGAACACGCCGTAGTCCTCCAGCCACGTCGCGCCCTCGATGAGCGGGCGCAGGTAGAGGCGGTAGTAGCCCGGCGTGGCCGGCGCTTGGATCGTGAACTGGAACCACGCGACCTGACCTGGACCGACGTAGGCCGCCGGTTGCATCGCGATCCGGTTGTAACGCGGCCAGCCCGTCGCGAGCGATCCCGGGGTGCCGTCGCCGCCGAGCGGACTGATCTGGTCCTGGCCCGGCTCGGGCCCCCACGTCCCGAGATACGCGACCTCGCCCATACGACCGCTCACCCATCCGAGGGATCCACTGTTGTAGAAGGCCACGGTCGCGGTCGATCGCCCGCCCGGGCACAACGTGGGATAGCCGCTCTGTCCGTACCACTGCGCGTGGAAGCCAGGGATGCCCGTCGGCACCGCGGCCGGCGCGGGGATCCCCGGACCCGAGCTCGCGACGCACGCGGCGTTCGCGGGCCGCGCCCCTTGGCCCAGCACGAGCGTGCTGGCGATCAGCCCCGTCGCTGCGATGCGCGAGAGGAGCCTGACACCCACCGTCTGGCCTAACGACTTCGCGCGCTGCACCAGTACGAAACGGCGGCTCCAGGTCCGAACGGATGCCGGTCTGAAACGTGTGCGCGCGTCGTGTCTAGCGGACGGAGACCTGCGCGAACAGGCCGAGTTCGTCCATCCAAGCACCGCCGTCGACGACGCCGCGCAGCGGTAGGCGAAAGGTGCCGGACAGCATGCCCTTCACCGCGAAGGTGAAGGTCGCCGTCGCGCCCGGCGGGACCATGTCTTCGGCCTGCACCGCCGGACGATCCGGCGCGACCCAGCCATCGGCGAGGAACGCGAGCTTCGGATCGTTGCCGGCGATCGCGAGGCGCGCCTCCTGCGGTGTGCCCTTCCGCCAGGCTGTCCCGCCGGTGTTGCGCAGAACGATCGACACGGTGCCGGTCTCGTCCGGCGCGAGCTCCGGATACGGCGTCTGCGACACGAACGCCGCGTGCACGGTGGATGCGTTCGGAGGCGCGCAGAGGCTCAGCAGCCACATGAAATGCGGCCAGTTCCAGGTCCGGCCGGGATCGGTGTGCGTGCTGCCCGGGATCTCGTTGTGGCCGACCACGTGCGCTCGATCCAGCGGGAAGCCCCATCGCCGCGCGGCGTCGCAGGTGAGCGCGGCCGCCGCGTAGTACTGATCCTCGCGGAAGAACGGATTGGTGAGCCTGTCAAGCTCGAGCTCGATGCCGATGGAATTCAGGTTGAACAGGTAGTTCCCCGAGTGCCAGGCGGTGTCCGCCTCGCCGACGAGCTGCGCGATGTGGCCGTCGCCGCGAACGACGTAGTGGGCGCTGACGTCGGAGGCGCGGATGTTGAACGCCCGAATCGTCCGCTCGTAGCTGATGTCGGTGTAGTGGATCACCACGTATTCGACCGCCACACCGCGGCGCCCGTCCCAGTGGTTCGTCGTCGGCTTCATCAGCCACTCGCGCTGCGGCTCGTATGGAAATCGCGGCGTCGTCGCGGCACGCGCGGGTGGCGCGGCGCGCGGCGCGTCGGCCGGCGCAGCGGCGAGGCCCGCGTCGAGCGCGGAGCTGCCCGTCGCGGCGGTCGCTGGCTGCGTGCGAAGGGCGGAGGCGACGACCGATACGGCGGCCAGCACCGTTACACCGACGACCACCAGGGAAACCCACCCACGCATCCATTCCGCGCAACGACGGTCGCCAACAGACGTTGCGTTCGACTGGCCGTCCAACAGGCAAGCGAGCCGATCCGCAGGCCGTCGTGACGCCCGGAACGTAGAGTGCGGCACGTGGATTCGGTCGCGGCCGGCCTCGTCGACCGCAGCGACCGGCTTGCCGATCTTGCGCAGCGGCGCCTCGGGATGACAACAGCGAACCCCGCGGCGCAGGAGCGCGCACGCCAGCTCCGCGACCATCTCGAAGGATTCATCCGCCCGCGCGCCGCGGACCTCGAGGCGCCGCTGCTCGTGTTGCTGCTCGGACCCACGGGTGCCGGGAAGTCCTCGCTGCTGAACACGATCGCGGGAGCGGAGGTGAGCCCGGCGGGCGTCCTCCGGCCGACCACGCGCGAGGCGGTCCTCTACGCGACCGAAAGTGACGCGAAACAGATCCTCTCGGGCAGCCGGCTGCGACTCATCGCCGCCGACCGCATCGTCCTCGCGGCGGCTCCGGCGGCGTCCGCCGGCGTCGCGGTCATCGACGCGCCCGATATCGATTCGGTGGAGCGAGACAACCGCCTGCTCGCGGACGTCCTCCTCGAGGCGTCCGACCTGTGCGTGTTCATCACCACTGCCACGCGCTACGCGGACCTCGTGCCGTGGCAGGTCCTGCGCCGCGCGCAAGAGCGTGGACTGCCGCTGGTCGTGCTGCTCAACCGCGTCCCCGGCGACACGCGCGACCGCGACGTCGTCCTGGCCGACGCGCGGCGACTCCTTGCGGATGCCGGGATGCGCGAGGCGGACGGCACGTTGGATCTGATCGCGGTCACCGAAGGCGACATCGACACGCGCGTGAACGGGCTCGCACGAGAAACGGTCCTGCCGCTGCTGGAGCGCATCCAGCAGCTCGCGTCCGAGAGCGACGAGCGCCGCCGTGTCGCACTCGACGCCCTCGCCGGTGCCGTCCTCGGACTCGCCCCGCTCGTTCACGCCGTCGCCGACGACCTCGAACACGAGGCGATCGACGCCGAGTCGCTCCGCCGCGTCGCCGAGGCGTCGTACGCGCAAGAGCTCGCCGCTCTGTCGCGGACGTTGCGCAGCGGTGTGCTCCTCCGCGGCGAGGTCCTGCGCCGCTGGCACGACTTCGTCGGAGCCGATCAGGTCACACGACTGGTCTCGTCGGGGCTCGGAAAGCTTCGCGGCCTGCTCACCACCGCGTTCCGCGGCACGCCGACCGCGCCGGTCGCGATGGTCGAGGAAGAGATGGCGAGCACGCTCGAGGCGCTCGCGCTGCGCCACGCGAGTGACGCCGCCCGCCGCACCGCATCGGCGTGGTCCGAGCGCTCGGATGCGGCGACGATGATCGCGCGAGACCCCACGCTGTGGTCGGCGTCGGAGACGCTTGCGCCGGAGATCCGTGACGGCCTCGCGACCTGGATGCGCGCGACCATCGACGACGTCCGCACGGCCGGCGGGCGCAAGCGCGCCGTGGCGCAGGTCGCCGCGCTCGGCGTCAACGCCGTCGGCGTCGCGGTGATGCTCGGCGTGTTCGCTCACACCGCGGGACTCACGGGCGCGGAGCTGGGGATCGCGGCCGGCACGGCATACCTGAACCAGAAGCTGCTCGAGGCGCTCTTCGGCGAACGGGCGATGGAGCAGCTCATCGAGCAGGCGCGGACACGACTCGACGTGCTCCTCGTGACCCTGTTCGATCGCGAGCGTGGGCGCTTCGAGGCGCTCGCGCCGCGGCCTGCGACGCTGCGCGAGCTCGCGGCCGGCCTCCGCGCCGCTGTAGAAGGGCTGCGCGCGTGAATCTCGAACGATGCCTGGCGCACCTCGACGAAGCGATCGCGGCCGCGGCGGCACTGGGCTTCGACGCCGCGCCCGCGGCGAGCGTTCGCGAGACCGCGCGGATCCGTCTGGGATTCCCCGGCGACGCGTATGTCCTCGCGATCGCCGGCGGGACGGGCGTCGGAAAGTCCACGCTGCTCAACGCGATCGCCGGCGCCGTGGTGAGTCCCGCGAGCGCGCGGCGTCCGACCACGGCCGAGCCGATCGCGTGGGTCCCCGCCGAACGGCGCCGCGAGCTCGCCGGTCTGCTCGGCTGGCTCGGCGTCACGCAGGTGCGCGAGCATCACGCCGAGAGCCTCCGCGAGCTCGCCGTCATCGATCTTCCGGACTTCGACTCCATCGCACCCGAGCACCGCGAGCGCGTCGACGCCCTGCTTCCCCGCGTCGACGCGGTCGCCTGGGTCGTCGATCCGGAGAAGTACAAGGACGACGTCGTGCACGGCGCATATCTGCGCACGCACGCGCCGCGTCTGCGCCATCAGCTGGTTGTGCTCAATCGCGCCGATGTGCTGAGCGCGGAGGACGCGACCCGCGTGAGCCAGGACCTGCGGATGCAGCTTCGACGCGAAGGCCTCGCCGACGTCGGCATCGCGATCGCGCGCGCGCGTGAAGGCGCGACCGGCATCACGGAGGTCCGTCGCTGGCTCGAGTCCGGCGCCCTGGCCAAGCGCATCGTCGCGTCGCGCCTCGCCGCTGATTCGCACGCGGCACTGCGCGACCTCGCCGAGCGTGCCGGCGTTCTGGGAGGCGATGTCGTGCCGCTCGTCGACCCCGGACGGCGCGAGCGCACGCTCGACGCGGTCGCGCGCGGTGTGCTCGCGCTCGTCGACATCCCCGGGCTGGAGCGCCAGGCGGTCGCCGCGACGCGGCTCGCCGCGCGGCCGCGTGGCGGGGGACCACTCGGAGGTCTCACGAGCTGGGTCTACCGCCTCACCGGCCGCGCCCGCGCTTCGGCGGACCCCGCCGGATACCTTCGCCGTTGGCAGCTCCGCGGCTCGCTCGCGCCCGCGGTCGAGCCGCTGCGCGAGCTGGTCGCCGTGACCCTGCCGACGGTGCCCGCACCGGTCCGCGCCGGGCTCGCGACGCTGAGCACGCCCGAGATCTTCGAGCAGCGTCTGGCCGAGACGGTCGACCGTTCGCTGGCGACCGAGGCCGCGGAGTTCCGCGTCCCAACGAGCGCCCTGTGGTCGGTCATCGGGCTGGTGCAGTACGCGGTGACGGCGGCGCTGCTCTTCTCGGCGCTCTGGTTCGCCGCGCTGTTCCTGATCCACGACGCGCCTGTCGGCTCCATCGACGTCCCGTACCTCGGTGTCGTACCGACGCCGGTCGTGCTGCTGGCGGCGACGCTTCTCGTCGGCTACGTTCTCGCGCTCGCGCTCCGCATCCACGCGGGATGGCTCGGGCGCCGGTGGGCACGCAGGATCGGCCAGCGCATCAGGGCCGAGGTCCACGAGCGGATCACCGACAGCCTGCTGCTCCCGATCGAGCGCATCGACAGCGCCCGCGCACAGCTCGGGCGCGCCGCGCGCGGCGCCACCGAAGACTGCGTGTCCTCCGCCACATAGTGCCGCGGGACACGTTCAACGCGTGGGCGCGCGCACGGCCTCATCGCGAGCGCACCAATAGACCGTGACCGCGAGCCACCGCGGGAAGACGCGGACCGGCCCCGGGCCGGACAGGGCTCGCGAAGAGGAAAGGCAAATGCGCAGATCAGTTCTCGCGTCAGTTCTCGGTCTCGTGCTCACGCTTGCGTTCACGACCACCGCACTCGCGGCACCGGCGACCGAAACGGTCAGCGCGTACTTCAGCTACGTCAGCTTCAGCAGCATCCTTGGTGGCCAGATCAGTGGCAACGCGTCCGTCTCGGGAGACCTGTCCGACGCCGGCCTGTCCGCGCTCCGCGGTACGGCGAACCTCCCGCTTCGCGACGCCAAGCTGTCGATCGATCCCACCGGCACGCTCGTCGTCAACACCGAGCAGCTGAGCGTGGGGTGGAACCGGTTCAGCTGCGACCCGTTCACCTGCGTCTTCGAATCAGGGATCTCGACCTTCGAGCGCCGATCGGGCGCCGGAGCCGTCGATATCCGCCTCGGCCAGCTCCGTGGCACCGGAACGCTCTCACTCGCGACGAACGCAGCGTGCGTCGCGTCGTGCCCGCCGCCCGGTTCCTGGTACTTCGCGCCGACGGGTTACACGAACGTCAACGGCGCCGTCATCGGCAACAGCGACGCCGGCTATCTCCAGATGAACGGACCCGCGCCGACGATCCAATAGCCGTCCCGCTCCCTTCTCACAGGTCGCCCCGGGCTCACACCCCGGGGCGATCTCTGTCCTGGGCACGCTCCGGCTCGTCGATCCGCTGCACGCGGAAGATGAGCTCCCAGGTGTTGAAGACACCCCAGAGCAAGCTGAGCACCGCGGCGCCGCCGGTGACGTAGAGCGCCGAGGCCTCGCCGACGAATACTCCGATCGACGCGGCGATCGCGACGATGAACAGGACGAAGCCGGCGAGGAACTGCCAGACCGTCACGTTCCGGTCGTAGCCGACGCCGGTCGCGCGCAGTCCGCTGCGCGCGGCGGCGGCGAACGGCAGGGTCGCGACGAGATCCAGCACCACGAGCTCGATGCCGAAGGCGGTCAGGCTCTGGGGCACGAGCGCGAAGAATCCATATGCGAGCGAGACGACGTAGCCGAGGAATACCGTGCGCGCGACAGCCCGCAGCTCGGCGTTGCGCCTGGCGCTGAGCACGCGGACGTGGATCGATAGCGCGACGAACAGCAGCCCGAGCAGTCCGGCCGACGCCGTGACCAGGCTCACGTTGAAGTCGTGCCAGAGCGTCAGCTCTTCAGACATCGGCCGTCGAGGATAGCGATAGGCTCTCTGACGAGCCCTAACGGTCGGGCCAGCTCTTCACGTAGAACGACTCACCGATGCCCGGGCGCGCGAAGCCGGGCATGTTGCCGACATGCCGGTAGCCGTGCCGGGCGTAGAACGCGCGCGCGCGCCTGTTCGTCGCCGTCACCAGCAAGACGAGATGACGCGATCCGGACGCGCGCGCCCGGCGCTCGGCATCCTCCAGCAGTGCGGCGCCGACGCCGCGCGACTGTTTCTTTTCCGCGACGAGAAGGAGACGGAGGTACGCGGCGCGATCCAGCGCCCGCGTCGTGATGATCCATGCGAGTCCAGCGACCTCGCCGCGCTCGAGCGCGACGAGGACGAGGTCACGCGCCCTCAGTCCCTCGCGCAGGCCGGCGCGCGCGCCGCGGCGCGTGACGCGGTAACGCCGCAGCAGCGGCGACCCGGTCATGAGCGTGACCAGCGGCGCGACGTGGATGCGCGTCGCGCGGACGATCCTCATCGCCGCTGCGGATCGAGCGCATCGCGCAGGCCGTCGCCGAGGAGGTTGAAGCCAAGCACCGCGATCATGATCGCGAGACCCGGGAATACCGCGAGGTGCGTCGCGAACTCGAGATACTGCCGACCCTCGCTGAGCATCACGCCCCACGACGGAGCCGGCGGCTGCGCTGAGAGACCGAGGAACGACAGGGCGCCCTCGGTCAGCACCGCCCACGAGAGCGCCAGGCTGACCTGGACGATCAGGGTCGACATGAGGTTCGGGACGATGTGGCGGAGCACGATGCGCGAGCGCGTGGCGCCGACCGCGCGAGCCGCTTCAACGAATTCCCGCGCCTTGATGGCGAGCACCGGACCGCGCACGACGCGCGCGAGGATGGGTGTGTAGACCACCGCGATGGCGATGATCACGTTATTCGGATCGGGCCCCAGCGCGGCGACGATGCCGAGCGCGAGCAGGATCGCGGGGAACGCGAAGAACACGTCGAGGACGCGGCCGATCGCGAGATCGGCCAGCCCTCCTAGGTATCCGGACACGAGACCGAGCGCGCCGCCGACCATCGTCGCGATGGCGACCGATAGGACCGCGACGCGGATCGAAAGGCGCGCGCCGAAGAGGATCCGGCTCAAGAGATCGCGGCCGAGCGCATCGGTCCCGAGCGGGAACTCCGGCGACGGCCCCACCAGGCGCTGCGACGACACGGCAAGTGGGTCGCGCAGCGGCAGGAACCCCACCACGAGCGCGACGCCGACGTAGACGACGACCATCGCGAGCCCGAGCAACGCGACGGGCTCACGCACGATCGCCGCGCCGATGCCGGCGAGGCCGAATGCCCGCCCTGCGGCGACCGGCCTAGGTGAGGCGGATTCGGGGATCCAGGTAGCCATAGAGCAGATCCACGACGATGTTCACGAGGACGAACAGGATCGCGATCGCGAGCACCCCTCCCTGCACGAGCGCGTAGTCGCGCTGGACGATCGCCGCGAGGAGCATCCGGCCGACGCCGGGGATCGAGAAGATCTCCTCGACGACGACCGCACCGCCGAGCAGCTGCCCGACCTGTATGCCGAGCAGCGTCACGACGACGATGAGACCGTTCTTGAGCACGTGCCGCCGCACGATGAGCCCGCGAGGCAAACCTTTCGCCCACGCCGTGCGGACATAGTCGGCGCCGAGAACGTCGAGCATCGCCGAGCGGGTCATGCGCATCGTTGCGGCCGCGAGCGCGACGCCCAAGGTCACCGCGGGAAGGACGATCAACGCGAGATTGCCCACCGGATCGCGGACGAAGTCGACGTAGCCGCCGGTGTTCGGAAGCCACCGCAGATACAACGAGAACAGCACGATGATCAGCGTCCCGAGCCAGAAGCTCGGAAGCGACAGCCCGATGAGTCCACCGATCCGCGCGACCACGTCGGCGCGGGATCGTGGCTGCATCGCGGAGAGGAGCCCGAGCGGCAGGCCGATCGCGACGGCGATCACCGTCGCAGCCGCCGCGAGCTCGAGCGTCGCCGGAAGACGCTCGGTGATCTCGACGAGCACCGGGCGGCCCGTGCGGATCGAATAGCCGGCGTCGCCGCGCAGCAGTGACGTGAGCCACGTCCAGTACTGCTGGTGCAGCGGTTGATCGAGGCCGAAGTACGCGCGGAGGCTCGCGAGCTGCTCGGGCGTCAGCGCCGTCGACGTACCGAGGCGTGCCGCGATCGCGTCACCGGGGATGAGCCGGATGAACAGGAACGTGAGCACGGTCACGCCCAGCAGCGTCGGGATCGCCCCGACGAGGCGCATCGCGAGATAGCGACCCACGCGTGGCGAACCCTAGAGCTTTACAGCAGGGTCACCACCGTGGTGACCCTGCACGTATGAACCGTCGCGCAGCGACGTGTTCCTATTTGTCCAACCAGGTCTGACGCAGATAGATGATCGAGCCGGTCGGAAGGTGGATGAACCCCTTTGTCGTCGGCAGCGACGCGTTGTAGTCGCGGCCCACGTAGAGCCAGATGAACGGGACCCCGTTGACGAGCTCCTTCTGCGCGGTCGTGTAGAGCTCCTTGCGCTTGGTCACGTCGGTCGTCGCGCGCGCCTGCTTGATCGCGTCGCTCGAGATCGGGTTCTTGTAGCTCGTGACGAAGTTGAGGTTCCCGTCGTCGGTGAAGTACCGGAAGACGTAGAAGTCCGGATCGGGACCGCCGCCGTTGAGTCCGGGCGCCATGTCGAAGTCCGCCTTCAACCAGCGGTCGACCCACTGCGTGAACTCGAGCGTCTCGATCTTCATCGTGACGCCGATCTCCGCGAGCTGCGCCTGCACGAGCTGCGCAATGTCCTTCGCGTAGGCCGGCTCTGTCGTCTGCGTGAGCATCGTGAAGGACACCGGGCCGACGTTGGCCTCCTGCAGAAGCTGCTTCGCTTTCGCGACATCGCGCGTGTACAGCGGGTACTGCGAGGTCGGCAGCGCGTAGTTCGCGAGCCCGGGGGCGATGGGTCCGGTGACCTCACCCTCGCCGAACGCGACCGCGTCGATGATCGCCTTGCGGTCGATCGCGTAGGCGATCGCCTGACGGACCTTCAGGTTGTCGAAGGGCTTGCGTTTGGTGTTCACGAACAGCAGGTTGTAGCTGAGGCTCGGCTTCGCCGACAGCGTCACGCCCGACTCGCTCCGCAGCGTGCGCGCGACCTTGGCGTCGACGACGATCGCCATGTCGGCGGCCTTGGTGCGCAGCGCGGCGGTGATGGCCGTCTCGTCGGGAACGACGTTGATGCGGATGCCGGCGAGGTAGGGCTGGCCGGAGACGTAGTAGTCCTTGTTCGCCTCGAAGCGCATGAAGTTGTCCGGCACCCACTCCGCGAGCTTGAACGGACCGCTGCCGATCGCGGTCTCCTTCTTCGAGAGGTCGGTGTTGGCCTCGCCGATCTTCTTCGAGACGATGCCGGTGTTCGGATGCGCCATATACGCGATGAGCGCCGCGTTCGGCGTCTTGAGGTTGAAGACGACGGTCGTCGCGTCGGGCGCGCCGATCGTGTCGACGTCACCGAAGAACGACCGCGCGACGGCGGCGTTCTTCGCGTCGATGATGCGATCGAAGGTGTACTTCACGTCGGCACTGGTCAACGCGTCGCCGTTGTGGAACTTGACGCCGCTGCGGATCTTGACCGTCACGGTCTTTCCGTCGGAGGACGTCGTCGGCATCGACTCGGCGAGATCCGGCTGCACCGCGAGGTTCTCGTCGAGGCGCATCAGGTAGCTGTACACGAGCTCGAACACGCGGGCGGACGTGAACGCGGGCACCTTGTGGGGGTCGAGGTTCGTGACCTCGCCTGCGCGCGCGAGGATCAGCGTGCCGCCCTTCTTTGGCCCACTGGGGCTCGCCGACGGCCCCGGTGCGGTCGCCGTCGGCGCGCACGCTGACAGGACCGTCGCCATGATCAGGATGAACGCACCAAAGACGTTCGCTCGACGCAACATGGCATTCCCTCCCCGCGCTGATGACGATCGGCAGAGTATCACCGCGATGACATGCGCTCGACCCATCGAGCGCGCCACTCCGGAGGGTCGAACGCAGCACCGAAGATCGTAGTCTCCTTGACCACCTTTCCATCGCGCAGCTCGATCACCGTCGCGAGATGCCAAGGCCGACGATCGTTCGGATACATGAGCCTCGAGAGGGTCGTGTAAACGTCACCCGTGCCCATGATCTTCAAGACCGTCCCCACCGGGGTCGAGACCCATTGATCCGCACTACCGATCACCGCCCTGGTCGTGACCTCCGGCGTGCTTGGATAGTTCTCCATGATCGCGCGCACATTCGCCGTGCCGCGGATCCGTTCACCGGACTGCGGATACTCGCAAACATAATTGGCATGTCGGAGTTGATCCATCGTGTCGTAGTCGTGGTCCACGTGTGCTTTCGCATAGCGCTCGACGACTTCACGATTGCTCTTCTCGCTCACTGAACCCTCCCCCTGAGGCGCCGCGACGCCGATGAGGCAAGGAGCCCATCCTAAGGGGACCGCGGACTGCGGGGAGGTGGCCGATGCGATTTATCGAAGTGAGTCATCGGATCGAACCTGGGATGAAGACCTACCCGGGCCTGCCCGAGCCGACCGTCGACGTGATCCTCGACTACGCGGCGTCGCGCGAGCGGTACGGCGGCAAGGCGGAGTTCCTCATCGCGTCGCTGCACCTCTGTGGGAACACGGGCACCTACGTCGACTCGCCCCATCACCGCTATCCGACGGGCGTCGACCTCGCGGATCTTCCGCTCGAGCGCATGGCACATGTGCCCACCGTGGTCGTCGATGCGACCCGCGCCGGTCGCGCCATCGCGCCAGACGTCTTCCGTGGCGTCACGCTCACGGGACACGCCGTCCTGGTGCGCACGGACTTCTCACGTCATTGGGGCACGCAGGCGTACTTCTCGGATCATCCCTTCCTGAGCGCGCAGAGCGCCGACGTGCTGGTGCAGGCAAAGCCGTCGTTCGTCGGCATCGACTCGCTCAACATCGACGACACGGCCGACCTCTCGCGGCCCGCGCACTCCAAGCTGCTGGGTGCCGGGATCCCGGTCTGCGAGCACATGACCGATCTCGCGAAGGTTCCGCGCACCGGTGGACGACTGCATGCCGTGCCGATCGCCTGGGTCGGCGGCGCGACCTTTCCGGTGCGCGCCTACGTCATCGCGGAGTGACGGGAGCAGCGACGCTGCTCGATCACATCCCGATGGGATGCCAGACGGTCTTGAGCTCGAGGAAGGCTGCGATGTCGTAGGGACTCTGTCCATCAGCCTTGCCGCGAACGATCCGCTTCACGTTCTCCGCGCCCATGCGCTCGAGCTCCGCGACGTCGCCGTCACCGCCGGTGAGGTCGAGCGCCGCCACGTCCATGTGCGACGCAAGCCACGGCGCGAGCTCCTTGCGTAGCCCGGTGAGGATGTTCACGACCCCCGGCGGGACGTCGGCGGTCGCGAGACACTCGGCGAGCTCGATCGCGACGAGCGGGTGCGCCTCCGACGCGATGACCACGGCGGTGTTGCCACCGACGATCACCGGCGACAGGCGCGACACCAGGCCAAGGAGCGGCGGCTCGGGCGCGAGGATCCCGGTCACGCCGGTCGGCTCCGGCACGGTGAAGTTGAAGTAGGGGCCCGCGACCGGGTTCGCGCTGCCGATGACCTGCGCGAGCTTGTCCGCCCAACCCGCGTACCAGACCACCCGATCGATCGCACGATCCACCTCACCAGCTCTCGATACGAGCGACACGAGCTCGCTCCGCCGCGTTTCCATCATCTCGGCGATCCGGTAGAGGACCTGACCGCGGTTGTACGCCGTCGCCTTGGACCAGCCCGCGCCGGCCTGCCGCGCGATGCGCACCGCGTCGCGCAGATCCTTGCGCGACGCGCGGGCGATGTTCGCGCGCTCCGCGACGTAGGTCCGCCCGGACTCGGAGCGCGGGAACGCCCCACCGATGAAGAGCTTGTAGGTCTTCTGTACCGGCAGCCGGCTCATGCGTCGTCCAACGCGACGTACGCCTCGAGGCCGTGGCGCCCGCCCTCGCGCCCGAAGCCCGATTCCTTATAGCCGCCGAACGGCGATGCCGGATCGAAGCGGTTGTACGTGTTCGCCCATATGACGCCGGCGCGAAGCCGCTGCGCCATCGCCAGGATGCGCGAGCCCTTCTCGGTCCAGACGCCAGCCGACAGCCCGTAGGGGGTGTTGTTCGCCTTCTCGATGGCCTCGTCGGGAGTGCGGAACGTCAGGACCGAGAGCACCGGACCGAAGATCTCCTCCTGCGCGATCCGGTACGACTGCGCGACGTTGGTGAAGACCGTCGGCACGAACCAGTAGCCGCGCTCGGGGAGCTTGCACGGCGGCTGGTACAGCTCGGCGCCTTCCTCGACGCCCGACTGCACGAGCGACGCGATCTTCTCGAGCTGCGCCTTCGAGTTGATCGCGCCGACGTCGGTGTTCTTGTCGAGCGGATCGCCGACACGCAGCGTGCGCATGCGCCGCTTGAGCTTCGCGATGGTCGCCTCGTAGATCGACTCCTGCACGAACAGACGTGACCCGGCACAGCACACGTGGCCCTGGTTGAAGTAGATGCCGTTGATGATCCCTTCGACGGCCTGGTCGAGCGGCGCGTCGTCGAAGATGATGTTCGCCGCCTTGCCCCCGAGCTCGAGCGTGAGGCGCTTGCCCGTCCCGGCGAGCGTGCGCTGGATGGCCTTCCCCACCTCGGTCGAGCCGGTGAACGCGATCTTGTCGACGCCGGGATGCGCGACGATCTCCGCCCCGGTCCTTCCGTCGCCGGTGACGATGTTCACGACGCCCGGCGGAAGCTCGGCTTGACGAACGACGTCACAGAACAGCAGCGCCGTGAGCGGCGTCGTCTCGGCGGGCTTGAGCACGACGGTGTTCCCCGCCGCGAGCGCGGGCGCGATCTTCCACGCGAGCATGAGCAGCGGGAAGTTCCACGGGATGATCTGTCCCGCGACGCCGATCGGCCGCGGCCTCCGGTTCGGGAACGCGTACTCGAGCTTGTCCGCCCAGCCGGCGTAGTAAAAGAAGTGCGCGGCTGCGAGCGGCACGTCGACGTCGCGTGATTCGCGGATCGGCTTGCCTCCGTTGAGCGACTCGAGGACGGCGAACTCGCGCGAGCGCTCCTGAAGGATGCGCGCGATCCGGAAGAGATACTTCGCGCGCTCGCTCGGGCGCAGCCTCGACCACGTCCCGTCGAACGCCCCGCGCGCCGCTTTCACCGCGCGATTCACGTCGGCCTTGTTGGCTTGCGCGACCTCCGACAGCGGCTCCTCGCGCGCGGGATCGATGGTCGTGTACCGCTCGCCGGACAGCGGCTCGACGAACTTTCCACCGATGAACAGGCCGTAGCGCTCCTGGATGTGCACGATGTCGCGCGCCTCGGGCGCCGGGGCGTAGTCCCACGCCGTCGTCAGCGGGGCTTTCTCGGCGCGGCGCGCGACGTCCTGCTTGCGCTCAGTCAACGGTGAAGTAGTCCGGGTTCTGGTAGCGGCCGGTGCGCTCCTTGCGGATCTGCATCAGCACGTCGTTCAGCAATGTCGACGCGCCGATGCGATAGCGGTCGGGCGTGAGCCACGCGAGGCCGAGCGTCTCGTGCACCTGCACCAGGAACTGCACGGCCTGCTTCGACTGGCGGATGCCGCCCGCGACCTTCAGGCCGACGACGCGGCCGGTCTCCTCGTGGACATCGCGGATCACCTCGAGCATGCAGAGGGCGACGGGCAGCGTCGCGTTCGTCGCGGCCTTGCCGGTCGACGTCTTGATGAAGTCGGCGCCACCGGCGATCGCGAGCAGCGACGCGCGCCGAACGTTGTCGTACGTGCCGAGCTCGCCCGTCTCGATAATGACCTTGAGAAGCGCGCGACCCGCACAGATCTCCTTCACGCGGACGATCTCGTCGTAGACCTGCGCGTAGCGGCCGGAGAGGAACGCGCCGCGGTCGATGACCATGTCGACCTCGTGCGCGCCGGCCTCGACGACCCAGCGCGTCTCCTCGAGCTTGACCTCGAGCGGCGACTGGCCCGAAGGGAACGCCGTGGTGACGCTGGCGACCTTCACGTCGGTGCCGCGCGTCCGCTCGAGCGCGTACGGCACCAGGTTGGGGTAGACGCAGATCGCCGCCACCGAGGGGATGCCCGGGTCGGTAGGGTCGGGGCGGATGCCCTTCGAGCTGAGCGCGGCGACCTTTCCCGGCGTATCGGCGCCTTCGAGCGTGGTGAGATCCATCATCCGGATCGCGAGCTCGAGCGCGAAGACCTTCGAGTCACGTTTGATCGACCGCTTCGAAAGGTCGTCGGCGCGCTGCTCGAGCGCGACGGCGTCGACGGATCCCAGGCGCGGAAGACGCGGCTCGAGAGGAAGCTCGAATCCACCGGGTAGCGCGGGCGCGGAGCTCATACGAAGAGTCTAGGTACTACGGCCAGGACGGCGTTGCGCGGTTGCTGTCCCGGCGACGCTGTCATACGCGTGTCATGGACGCGGAGGCAGCATGCGCCGGTGGCATGCTGAGCAGTGTGGCGTTTGCGAATCGCCAGATCCGCAGCGATCGACCCGTCCTGGTGGTCGACGACGACCTGAAGATCGTCAACCTCGTGCGCACGTACCTCGAGCGCGACGGCTTCCGCGTCGCGACCGCGGCGGACGGTCTCGCAGCGATCGCCAACGCACGAGAGCTGCAGCCGCAGCTCGTGATCCTCGATCTGATGCTGCCGGGACTCGACGGCTTCGCAGTCATGCGTGCCATTCGCTCCGGTTCCCCGGTGCCGATACTGATGCTCTCGGCGCGCGGAAATACCGCGGACCGCATCGCCGGGATCGCGACCGGCGCCGACGACTACCTGCCAAAGCCGTTTTCGCCGGCCGAGCTCGTCGTGCGCGTGCACGCGATCCTGCGCCGGGCGGGACCCGCGGAAAGTACGTCCGAGCCGCGACATCTCGCGGATCTCGTTATCGATGCTGGCCGCCGCGAAGTGCGCCGACAGGACGAGCGGATCGACCTCACCCACGCCGAGTTCTGGATGCTGGTCGCCCTCGTAGACGCCGGTGGCCGCGTCGTCTCGCGCGAGGCGATTCTTGCGGCTCTGTACGGGCAGGGTGAGGCCGACGTCATGGACCGCACGGTGGACGTTTACATCCGGCGCCTGCGGGAAAAGCTCGGCGACGACGCGGAGCATCCGCGCTACGTCGCGACCGTTCGCGGCGCGGGCTATCGCGCGATGATCGGCGCATGAGAGGCATCGCCGGCCGCATCGCGCTTGCGGCGCTGCTCGTCGCGCTCACGGTCGCGGTCGTGCTCGCTGTCGGCATCTTTGTCTTCGCGAAGCGTGCGTTCGACGAGCTCATGGTCAGCCACGGCGAGACGGTCGACGTCGCGCAGGCGATGTTCATGAGCAGCGTCGCACAGTTCTTCGTCGCCGCGCTCCTCGTCGCGGCAGCGGCGAGCGTCGTTCTCGCGGTGACGCTCGCGCGACGGCTCGCGATGCCGCTGCGGGAGATGAGCCGCGCAGCGCGGCGGATCGCCGAAGGCGACTACACCGTCCGGGTCGGGCGTGCCGGCCCCGAGGAAGTCGGGTCGCTTGCCGACTCCTTCAACCAGATGGCCGGCCAGATCGCGGAGCAGGAGCGCGTGCGGCGGGAGTTCGTATCGAACGCCGCGCACGAGCTGCGCACACCCCTCACCAATCTGCAGGGATATCTCGAGGCCCTGCGGGACGGCGTTCTCGCCGCCGATCGCGACACGTTCGTCTCCCTGCACGAGGAGGTGGATCGTTTGGTCCGGCTGTCGCGGTCGCTCGACATCCTCGCCGAAGGCGACCTATCTGAGAGCGCGAGTGGCGAGCTCCGTGACCTCGATCTGCGCGCGGCGATCGAAGCGGCGGTACATCTGACGGAGGCTTCGTTCGCGCGCCGTCGGATCGCCCTCGAGCTGGAGGTCCCGCTCGGGCTTCGTGCTCTCGCCAACGCGGATCACGTCGCGCAGGTGCTCGCGAATCTGCTGCAGAACGCGGTGCGTTACACACCGGAAGGTGGCCGCGTGGTCGTGAGCGCGCGTCGTTCGCGATCGGACGTCCTGGTGAGCATCGCGAACACAGGCACCGGGATCCCGGCGGAGGACCTGCCCCACGTCTTCGAGCGCTTCTATCGCGTCGACAAATCGCGCGAACGGTCCACCGGCGGAGCGGGTATCGGCCTCGCGATCGTGAAGGCGCTCGTCGAGCTCGGTGGTGGGCGCGTCGGCGTGGAGTCGTCGCCCGCGCGGACGCGATTCTGGTTCAGTCTGCCGGCCGTGGGCTCCGGCGACCCGGCCGCGTAGTCGACCGGGCGCTCGGCGTCATCGTCCTGTCATGAGTCAGGCCTACGGTCTCTCCCACCACGCGAATGGGAGAAGTCCATGAGACGCATCCTCGTTGCAACGGCAGCCCTGGCGATCCTGTTGGGAATCACAGGTACCGTCGCGGACGCGCAGCCGGACCGCGGCGCGGTCTACGTCGCGAGCCAAGGGCTCTGCTACGCGACCTTCGTCGCCGCCGAGAGCCTTCCGCCGGACGGGCCGTTCCAGCTGATCACGCCCTCGACGATCTGCGGACCCGGCTCGTCGATGACGCAGTTCGGCCCGGGCGATCCCGGTTACGTCGGCGGGCGCTGGGTTACACCGACGGGCGAGCATTTCCTCTGTCCACTCGTCGGACCGGGCTATCCACCGACGCAGTGACGGTGCCGCGGAGCGCGTCGAACAACGGCGCGCTCCGCCGCGATCAGCGTGTCTGCGCCACCTGCGGGACGAGCGCGCCCCGCTCCGATCCGACACTGGGTGTGTTGAGCGCGGCGCCGATGAAGGTCGCGTAGCTGGAGAGGACCTGGACGTGCGCTTGGGCGTAGTGCCGGCGCTTCGCGCTGGCGACGACGAGGATCCCAGCGCCGGCGTCGGTGGCACCGGGGATCGGGATGATGATCGCGACCCTCGCATCGGGGATCGCTCGTACGATCGGCCCTTTCGCAAGGTCGTGTGAGATCGAGGCGTGGCGCTGCGTCTGTGCGAGCACCAGCGCGCCGCTCGTTTCACGCTGGCCGACGACGGACCGCGCCGCCGCCGTCGCCGCGACCAGCTCGAGCCCGCCCGTCGGGACCGCCGCGTATAGGAGCGCCGCATCGCCGGGCACGATCTCGAGCGCGCCCTCCGCAAGAAGTCGCAGGACGTCGGGCGTGGGGCCCGCCGCCAGCGCGAGCGCGACCTCGGCGATCGCGCCGAGGCGTCGTCCGTGCGGATCGAACCGACCGCGGAGCAGCCGCATCGCACCGAACCCGGCGCCGACGCCCATCAGCGCCAGCGCGCCGAGTCCGTTCCCTCCGACGCGGATGACCGGCTCGCCGATCACGTGGTCCGTGCCGGCCCAGAGCGCGAGGTTCTCCACCACCGCGAGGACCCCGGCGACAACTCCGACTTCGGGCCCGAACAGCGCGCCGGCGATCGCGACCGGCGCGATCGACAGGATCGCCGCAGCGGCGCCGAACGCCGGCTCGAAGACCAGGAAGGCGCCGGCGTAAGCGACGAGCAGGATGCCCAGCGTGGCGATCGCGCGCCGGCGTCGCGCGAGCGCACCGAACGCGCCGCGTGACACGCTGCGCGCGGTGAGCACGATCCGCGCGGCTGAAGGTGCTGGCGCCTCCGCCGCCGGCTGCGGTTTCGCGACGCGGCGGATCTCGGCGATGAGCGTCGCAAGCGGCGTGTCCTTGGGAACGAAGGCGGCGACACCCGCATCGAACGCCTCCGCACGGATGCCCTCGTCGAGCGTGAACATGACCACGGCGATGTCCGGTGATTCGCTTCGTAGGCGTGCCGCAATCTCGAGGCCGCGGTGGCCCGGCATCCGGTGATCGAGCACGACGACGTCCGGCTTCAGCTCGCGGATCAAACGCAGCGCTTCGGTCCCATCCGCGGCGACGCCGAGGATGTTCATGTCCTCGCTGGTCGCGATCGCGCTTCGGAGTCCTTCGCGGACCATCGGGTTGTCGTCGGCGATGACGAGCCGTATCTGCGCGCCGAGCGGCGCTGGGCGCGAGGGCACTTCACGTGAACGCCTCTGACGCGCGACGGCGCGCTCGATGTCCTGACGGTCCGCGAAGCCCAGCTCGACCAGGATGTCGCCGAGCGGCACGCGATCGCCCTGGCGCAGCCGCTGTTCGGCGAGCGCGCGCTCCAGCTGTGCCGGTTGGATCACAGCGGCGTCGACGAGGAACAGACCGAGCCCGGGATCGGCCGTGTGCTGCTCGAGAACGAGCTGCAGCATGCGCACCAGATCGAGGGGGCCGAACGGCTTCACGATGTAGGCGGTCGCGCCGACGGCGCTCGCGAAGGCGCGGCTCTCCGCATCGTCCCGTGCGGTCAGCATGACGACGCGCACGTCCCGTGTGCCGGCCGAGCTTCGGAGCTCCCGGCAGACGACGAACCCGTCGCGCGCACTGCCCTCGAACAGGACGTCGAGGAGGACGATCTGCGGCTTGTCTCGCCGCGCGACGGCGAGCGTCTCGTCAGGCGTCGCAGCCTCGAGCACCCTCCAGCCCTGGGCGCTGAGCGTGACGCGCACCAAAGCCCGAACGGCGCGGTCATCGTCCGCGACAAGCACGCTGGGAGCACGCCCCTCCGAGGGCCTCGCCTCATCCCTCACCGCGACAACTCTTAGCCCTGACACACCATCGGTCAAGCAGGTCTTTAGTGACCGGGCTCAGTTCGCACGGCGGAGCCGCGGATCGAGTACGTCGCGCAGACCGTCTCCGAGCACGTTGAAGGCGCCCACGGCGAACAGGATGGCGAGGCCCGGGAAGAGCGAAAGCCATGGCTGCGTGCTGATGAAGTTCCGCCCCTCGCTGATCATCACGCCCCACTCCGGCGTCGGAGGCTGCGCGCCAAAGCCGATGAAGCTAAGGCCCGCGGCCGCGATGATCGCCGCGCCCATGTCGAAGCTCGCCTGGATGAGCAGCGGCGCGATCGCGTTGGGCAGGAGATGGCGCGCGAGGACCCTCGCGCGGGAAGCGCCGATGCTGCGCGCGGCCTCGACGTACTCACGACGTCGCAGGGACAGGACCTGCCCGCGCGCCAGACGCGCGTACACGGCCCAGGTGACGGCGGCGATCGCGATGATCGCGTTCGTGAGGCTCGGCCCGAGCGCTCCAGCGATCGCCATCGCCAGGATGAGCGGCGGGAACGCCAGGAAGACTTCCGTCAGCCGCATCAGCGCCTCGTCGGCAAGTCCGCTCGCGTAGCCGGCGACGAGCCCGACGAACGTACCGAAGACGCCGGCAAGTGCGACGACCACGACCCCGATCACGAGGGAGATACGCGCGCCGTACAGCAGCCGGCTGGCGATATCGCGGCCGAGCTGATCGGTGCCGAGCCAGTGCGCGGCGGAGGGTGGCTCGAGCCGCGAGCCGAGCGTCTGCGCGAGCGGATCGTACGGCGCGAGGAGCGGCGCGAGGAGCGCGCACACCGCGAACACGGCGATGAGCGCGATCGCGAGGACGTTCAGCGGCTCGCGGAGGATGGGCGGTCGTCTAACCACGCTGGATCCGGGGGTCGAGCCAGTAGTAGGCGACGTCGACCACGAGGTTCGCGAGCGGATAGACCACCGCCGCGAGCAGCGTCACGCCGAGCACCGCGGGGAAGTCGAGGCTGACGGCGGAGGCGGTCGCGTAGCGGCCGAGCCCAGGCCAGCTGAAGATCGTCTCGGTGAGCACGGCGCCGGAGAGGAGGCTGCCGAAGGTGAGGCCGATGATCGTGACCGTGGGGATCAGCGCGTTGCGGAGGGCGTGACGTAGCACGATGACGCGCTCGCGTAGCCCCTTCGCGCGCGCGGTCCGCATGTAGTCCTGGCCGAGCACCTCCAGCATGCTCGAGCGCGTCATGCGCGTGATGACCGCGGTCGAGAAGTAGCCGAGCGTGAGCGCCGGCAGGACGAGGTGCAGCAGGCTGCTGCGTAGCGCGTCGAGATCGCCGGCGAGGATGCTGTCGACGACGTAGAGGCCGGTGCGCGGAGGCGGTGGCGGGACGAACAGATCGATGCGGCCACCCCCCGGGAACCACCCGAGCTGGTAGTAGCCGAGGCCGATGACGATGAGGCCGAGCCAGAAGACGGGGATCGAGCCTCCCGCGAGGGCGAGGACGCGGACGACGAGGTCCGGCATTCGTCCACGCGCGATCGCGGAGCACACGCCGGCCGGAACGCCCGCGAGGATCGAGACGAGCAGCGCGGTGAGGGAAAGCTCGAAGGTCGCCGGGAACGAGTCGGCGAGGTCATCGAGAACGGCACGACGCGTTCGGATGCTTCGACCAAGGTCACCGTGGAGGATGCCGTTCGCGTACGTGATGTATTGCTCCACGAGCGGCCGGTCGAGCTTATACTCGGCCCGGAACGCGGCGATCTGTTCGTCCGTCGCGTGATCGCCGAGGGCGGCGACCGCCGGGTCAGCGGGGATGACGTGCGAGATCGCGAACGTGACGACCGAAACTCCGATCATCACGGCCGCGATCCCGACGATGCGCCGTAATAGAAAGCCGAGAAATCGCATGGCGCCCCTGGCGCCCTATTTAGTTATCGCGGCGAAGTCCAACCATCCCATCGGGTTCCAGGCGAAGCCCTTCACGTTCGAGCGAAGGCCGAAGAGCTCCGTCGGCTGATAGAGGACCGCGTAGGGTCCGTTG
>DASYUY010000036.1:0-37116 GCA_036000705.1 Candidatus Limnocylindria bacterium
GTTCGGCGTGCGTCGAGCGCCTCCCCCGGCGTGACGGGGCAGAATCGCTCGCTGCCGCCGAGCCTGAAAACGCATGTGCTGAGCGACGTCCGCGGCTACTCGCGGGCGTCTTCTGCGTCATGATCCTTGCCTTGGAGATCGCGAAGTGACGACGCTCACACCGCTGCTGACGGTCAGGAACGCGGCGCAGGCCATCGAGTTCTACCGGCGCGCATTCGGGGCAGTTGAGGTTTCGCGGCAGAAAACGCCGACCGGCCAGATCGTTGCCGAGATGTCGATCGATGGCCAGTCATCGTTCTTCGTCGTCGACGAGAATCCGCAGGCGTTCAACCTGAGTCCCGAAGCCGTCAACGGGACGACGGTGCGTCTCAGCCTGGTCGTCGATGATCCCGATGCGCTCACGAAGCGCGCACTCGGCGCCGGCGCGTCCGAGGTCTTTCCCATCGCGGATCAGCCCTACGGCATGCGGCAAGGACGCGTGCAGGATCCATACGGCCACCATGGCTCATCGGAAAGCCGCTGGCGCGATAGTCAGTCGGTCTTGGGTCCCATGAAGCGAAAGTAGCCATATCCGACCGCGAAGATCGCGGTGAGTGCGACGTTCAGCCAACCCAGTGCGTTCAGGACAGCGCCGAACTGTGCGACGAGCGAGATCACAAGGCCGATCGCCCCTTGCACGAAGAAGGCGAGCGTGAGCGTCTGCCTCGTCGCCCCTGGCTCGATGTTCCGAAGGCTCCAGCTGAGGACGACGTCCCCGAGCAGCGCTGCGCCAAAGAACTGCGCTACGAGCTGCGCGCCCGCGTCCGACTTCAGACCGTATGTCGAGTAGAGGACACCCGGCACCAGGACCGCGGTCAGACCGAAGATGGACGCCACGATCGCATTGAACGTCAGCAGCGTGCTGAGCTTCACTGTCTCCCCCCTTCGCCAGCCTCGCGGATTGCCGCGCGTAGCGTAGCTTCGCTCAAAATAGGACAGGCTGACAAGCGCGCGACCCATAGCAGCGGTCGCCGCCGAGCGTTCTTCAGAGCGCGCCCATCCGCAAAAGGGGGTCGTTCAGATGTTCAACACCGGAGTCAGTCCCGACGTCAGCGAGGAGAAATCCCAGACATTCTCGGCCACGCCCGAACAACGTGTGCGAGATTCGGACGCGAACCGCAAGCTGCAGTTCGAAGGGACGGTCGAGGTCGACGGAACGTTCACCGACCAGATGCTGAATGCCCTCTTCGGCCCCGAGTCGCAGGTCAACGGCAAGCTCCGCTTCGAAGGCGCGGTCCAGATCGACGGCACGTTCACGGGGAGCATCACGACCAGCGACCTTCTCATCATCGGCGAGCACGCCAAGATCGAAGCGGACATCAACTGTGGATCGGCGGTGGTGAGTGGTGCGGTCACCGGCAATATCACCGCCGGTGACTCCGTCGAGCTGCACGGACACGCGCACGTGAAGGGCGACATCGCGACGCCCACACTGGCCATCGACAAGGGCGCCGTGTTCGACGGCGTCTCCAAGATGGGCGCGGTCGGCGCCAATGGCTACGAGCGGCGGACACCGCGACGATCGCGTTGACGTGAGGACCACGCGCAGCCACATGTCCCGCTGAGTTGACAACGCCGACCGGCTGAGGCCTGTTACTCGTCTGCGACGGGCGCGGCATGGCTGTTTCGTAGGGTCACGGGATGGGCTCTAGGTTGGTCCGCATCCTGATCGCCGCGCTGATCGCCGTCGGCGTCCTCATCCCGGCGCTGCTGTTCTTCCGGCAGCAGCCCGCGGCCGCCGCGAACATGACGCTCAGCATTCTGAACGGCTCGGCCGAGGTCGCTCGCGGCAGCGGAGCATTCGCCCGGGTCGGTGATGGCCATGTGCTCAGCCCCGGTGACCGCGTGCGCACGACAGACCAGAGCCACGCCATCGTGACGTTTTTCGACGGCTCGACCGTGGAGCTGGAGCCCGCGACGACGATCACGATGGTGCAGGCGTCATCCGCCCCCAGCGGAACGATCACGATCGAGCTCGAGCAGGCCATCGGCCGGACGTGGTCGAGCATTCAGAAGCTCGCGCGCGCCGACTCGACGTTCGAGCTGAAGACGCCCACCATGGCGGCGACGGTGCGCGGGACGGGCTTCATCACCGACGTCCTCACCAGCGGGACGACGACGGTCACGACGACCGACGGTCTGGTCGAGGTCAGCGCACAGGGTCAGACCGTCCTCGTGCCGACGGGCTCGCTGACGACCGTGCCGCCCAGCGCGCCACCTTCCCCACCCGCCCCGGCGCCGCGGCCGCAGAACACCCTGCGCCTCGGGCTGCATTCGCCCGCGCTCCTGGTCGTCGTCGATCCACTCGGTCGGGCCTGCGGGATCGTCCCGACCGGGCCGACGCTGGTCCGACAGATCCCGGGCTGCCTCGCGACCGAAACCGGCATCGACCCGCAGCTGGTCGAGCTGACGAACGCGCCGCTCGGCGCCTACACGATCGTCATCGAGTCGATCGCGCCCGGCGGCGACTTCGTCGCGACGGCGTCGGCGCTCGATGGCGCGGGCGACCTCTCGTTCAACTACACGCTCAGCGGAGGTGGCCCGGCCGGCACGCGGTTCGGATCGCGTCTGACGGTCGAGAGCGGAGCGAACGGCGCTCTGCGCGCGACCGGCCTCGGCAAGCTGGCGCTGCTCGACCGCACGCCGGTCCACGTCGTCATCCCCTCGACGGCGCGACGGCCAGCCACCAGCGGCACCCCGGACACGTCCCTCTTCGCCCCACTACCACGGTTCGGATTCACCGCGGGGATCGAGGTGACACCGCCGCCGTCCGGGCAGACGCCGCCCCCGAGCGCATCCTCCAGCGCGACACCGAGCCCAACGCCCTCGCCGGCTCCGACCGAGGTCACCACGCCGGAGCCAACGCCAGCGCCCACCGCCCCGCCGGTGCGAACTCTTCCGCCGCAGCCCCCGGCGCCGACACCGACGCCGGCGCCCACTCCGCAACCCACAGCCGCGCCAACGCCGACGCCCGTCCCGACGCCGACCGGACCGACGGTGAGCGGCGGTGTGGCGTCGCCGGGCAGTGCGATGAACGTGACCGGTCGCGGCTGGTCCAGTGCCCTGATCACGATCAGCTGGGAGGACGGCCGACCGCTCGTGCAGGTCACCGCGGACGCATCGGGCGCCTTCGCGGTGGCGATCACCGTGCCCTTCGATGCGAGCGTCGGTTCGACGTATCGCATCACCGCGAGCGACGGCCGCCTGACGGCGACCGGGCAGGTCGCTATCTACGCGCCGACGATCGCGGTGAGCTGCGCCACGGTCGGTTCTCCGGTGTCGGTGACCGGCAATGGCTGGCCGGCTCTCGCGCGTTACGCGCTCCGCTCATCGCTGCTGGCGACGCCGTTGTCCGGGAGCGTCGGAGCCGATGGCGCGTTCACGATCTCGTTCACGCCGCCGACGGGCACGCTGCCCGGGGACTACCTCATCAGCGCCAACGTTGGATCACTCCTCGCCGAGGCTCAGACCTGCACGCTGCGATGACAGCTCTGTCGCGATGGCAACACTGGTGTCGGCCGGTTAACGTGGTCGCGTGACGCGACGCGGCTGGATCCTGTTCGCCGCGATGGGTCTGATCTGGGGCATCCCATATCTCTTCATCAAGATCGCGGTGAGCGAGCTGACGCCGGCGAGCCTCGTGTTCCTCCGTACCGCGATCGGCGCCGCTCTTCTCCTCCCCATCGCGGCCGCGCGGAAGGACCTCGGACCGCTGGCACCGCACTGGCGATGGATCGTCGCGTACACGTTCGTCGAGGTCGCCGCGCCGTGGTTCCTCCTGTCGGACGCCGAGCGGCGGATCTCGAGCTCCCTGTCGGGACTCCTCATCGCGCTCGTGCCGGCCATCGGCGCGATCCTCGCGTGGGCGACCGGCAGCGACGATCGTCTGGACGTGCGCCGCGTCGCGGGCCTCGGCCTGGGGTTCTTCGGCGTCGTGGCGCTGGTCGGACTGGACGTGAACGCCGGTGACGTCGGAGCGGTCGGCGAGGTGGCGCTCGTCGCGCTCGGCTACGCCCTCGGTGCGCTCATCATCTCGCGGAAGCTCGCGATCCTGCCCCTTTTCGGCGTGGTGGCATCCTCGCTCGCGCTCACGACGGTCGTCTACGCCCCCGTCGGCATCGCGCAGCTGCCGCACACGCTGCCCTCGCCCCAGATCATCCTTGCCGTCAGCGTCCTCGGCGTCGTCTGCACCGCTCTGGCGTTCCTGCTGTTCTTCCCGCTGGTCGCCGAGGTCGGCGCCGCGCGCGCCACGGTCATCACCTACGTCAATCCCGCCGTCGCGCTGGCGCTCGGCGTCGCTCTGCTGCGAGAGCCACTCACCGCCGGGATCGTCATCGGCTTCGTGCTCATCGTCGCGGGTTCGGTGCTCGCGACCCGCCGGAACACGCCCGCGAGATCGTCAGTCGCGCTTTCGCGCTCGCCAGATCTCCTCTGACGGCCACTTCCGCGCCCAATCGGCGCTCACGTACGAGTACTCGGCGTGATCGGTCGCGCTCTCGGACGCATACAGCTCCACCAGGTCCAGGATCTCGAACCCGTTCGCGCGCAGCAGCCGCATGAGATCTCCGGGGCCGACATGGAACTCGACGCCGGGGTCGTCCTCGCCCCAGTCGAAGCGATGCATGCCGCGCTGCGCACGCTGCAGGCTCTCCTGGACCTTGCCGGTGTCCGGCGAGCACAGCATGGAGAGCGTCGTGTTGCGCAGGAACACGAGCTCTCCCCCGCTCCGCAGGAGCCGCGCCGCCTCCGGTATCCACTTGTACTCGTCGCACCAGATCGAGGCACCGTACTCGGAGATCACGAGATCGAAGGCCTTGTCACGGAGCGGCACCGTCTCCGCGTTGGCCTCGACGAGCTCCAGGCCGAGGCCGGTCTCGCGGTTCAGGCGCTGTGCCGTCGCGAGCTGTGCCGGTGTGATGTCGACGCCGACCACGCGGCGCGCGCCACGGCGCTTGAGCCGGGCGCCGAAGTACGCCGTTCCGCACCCGAGCTCGACGACATCCATGCCGCGCACGTCGGGCAGGACGTTCACCGCCGATTCGGGTGTTCCCCACACGCCCCAGGTGATCTCCGTCTGCGACCACGCATCCTCGGCGCGCCCGTCCGTGTAACGCGCGTTGGACTTCGTCCACACATCGCGGTTCAGCCGGGCGTAGTCGGGAGTCTCGGCGCTCACCAGCGAGCAACGTAACGCATGCGTGCGCCCTCGCCGCTAGCGTGGACGCGTGGGAGCCCAGCGGGGGTGGCTGCGCACCGGATCCCTCGCTGCATTCGCTGCGGCCGCCGGCGCTCTGGTCGCGGCGGTGGCGGGTGGCATCACCGAGCCCACCGGCACCGCCACGGTCGTCGCCGTCGTCTCCACCGTGGCGACCTACGGCCTCGCGCCGCTCGTGCTCACCGTTGCGCTGCGCCAGAGTGCGCTGTCGAGCTGGTGGGCCGTCGCGGCCGCCCTTCTCGCGGCGGCGCTCTGGTGCGCGGCGGGCGTGGTCTTCGCGGCACCCACGCCGGCGCTCATCGACGCGATCGTCAGCTCCGCTCCGAGCGCGAGCGCGCTCTGGGTCGTGGTCGCGAGCGTCGAGGTCGTCCGTGCCGGGATGCATCGCTGGTCGCTCGTCTTCGTCAGCGCGTTCGTCGCCGTCCTCATCGTCGGTTCGGTCTTCATCGAGCTGACCGGATTCGACATCCGAAAGGTGCTCGTCCCATTCGGCTGGGCCGGGTGGATGCTCGATATGGGCATATCGCTTCGGATGCGTTCGTCGCCCCCGCGCGTCGAGGCGACACGTGACGACGCGGAGCTGCTCTGCGCGCACTGCGGTGCGCCACGGCGCACCGATGGCCTCGCGTTCTGCAGCGGCTGCGGGCTGCCCTATGGAGCGCGGCGGACGTGACACAGCCGACCGCCGTGACCGACGCTGCTTCGGCGGTCTCTTAGGCGGCGACCTTCTTTCGTCGCGCTCCCGCGCGCTTCGCACCCGCCACGGCGCCGCTCGCTCGCGACGCGCGCTTCGACGTACGCGCGCCGCAGACCGTCTCGATGATGAGGCGTGTCGTGACGTACGGATCCGCGTTGGCGTTGGGCCGGCGGTCCTCGATGTAGCCCTTCTTGTCCTTGGCGACCTGCCACGGGATGCGGACCGACGCACCACGGTCGCTCACGCCGTACCGGAACTCTTTGTACGAACAGGTCTCGTGCAGTCCGGTGAGACGCTCCTCGATGCCGAAACCGTAGTTCGCGATATGGAGGTCGTGCCGCGTGCCGAGCGCCTCAGCGGCGGCGATGCAGGCGTCATAGTCACGCCGCATCTCGTTGGTCGAGAAGTTCGTGTGCGCACCGGCGCCGTTCCAGTCGCCGCGGACGGGCTTTGGATAAAGGGTGGCGCTGATGCCGAACGGCTCACCCACGCGATAGAGAAGCCAGCGCGCGAGCCAGAGCTGGTCGCCGACGTCCGGCGCGCCCAGTGGCCCGACCTGGAACTCCCACTGACCCGGCATGACTTCGGCGTTGATGCCGGCGATCTTCAGCCCCGCCTTCAGGCACGCGTCGAGATGCGCTTCGACCACCTCGCGGCCGAACACCTCGTCCGCGCCGACGCCGCAGTAGTAGCCGCCCTGCGGTGCTGGAAATCCGCTGTCCGGGAAGCCCAGCGGCCGCGAGCCGCGGAACAGCGTGTACTCCTGCTCGATGCCGAACCAGGTGTCGAATGACGCGAATCGCTCCGCCATCTCGACGTTCGCGCGCCGCACGTTCGAAGCATGCGGCTGCCCGCTGACCAGCATGACCTCGCACAGCACGAGCACGTCGTCGCCCCCGCGGATCGGGTCCGGGCAGGTGAACACCGGGTGCAGCACGCAGTCGGAGCGGTCACCGGTCGCCTGCTGCGTGCTGGATCCGTCGAAGCCCCAGATGGGCGGCTTCTGGCCCTGCGGAACGATCTTGGTCTTCGAACGGAGCTTCTGTGTCGGCTGGGTCCCGTCGACCCAGATGTATTCGGCGCGATAAACACCCATGGCGACCCCTTCTCTCGCGGTTCGGAGGCGCGCGGCTGACCGCCCGACTGTACCGAATCCCCCGCGAGGGTGATGACCGAAGACCTAACCCATCCAGACGCCTTGACGACACTTCGCGGGTACATAGTCATGACATGAGCGAGTCGATCGTCGAGCACGCGGGCTACCGGATCCGGATCAGGAGCTGCGGTCCCGCGAGCGGGCCGCACGCGGTTCTCCTTCCCGGCATGGGCGCGACGGCTGCTGCGCTCGCACCGCAGGCACGCGCGCTCCGCGTGCTCGGCTACACCACGCACGTCGTCGAGCTCCCGGGCTTCGGCCTGGCGCCCGCGCTGCGGAAGTCTGACGCACGCTTTTCGCAGCTCGCCGACCTCGTGCTGGAGGTCGTGGGCAGGCTCGGAGTCGAGCGCGCCGTGTTCCTCGGGCATTCGCTCGGCGGTGGAATCGCGCTTCAGATCGCCCTCCGGCGGCCCGCGGCCGTCGCGGGGCTCGTGCTCATCGCGCCCGCCGGCCTGGGCCGCTCGATGCTCTGGGCTTACAAGCTCTACTGCGTCCCGCTCATCGGTCGCGCGCTCCTGCGGCCGTACGATCGCGGGACGAGGGCGCACCTGCGCCGCTTCCTCATCGGACGCGCGCGACGCGATGACGACCGCTTCATCGCTCACCTGCTGCGGCGCGACCGGCGATCCGCGGCGACGACGCGCTCGATCCGGGCGATCGTCTGGGCGAATCAGCCACCGCGCTGGCGACGGTTACTGCTGCTGCCCTTCCCCGGCGGCGAGCAGCTCGGGTACACGCTGCACGGTCGGGTCGCGGCGCTACGCGACATCCCGACGCTCGTCCTGTGGGGGACGGACGACCGCGTCTTCTCCGCGCGCGACGCCGCGGCGTTCCGGCTCGCCAACCCGACGGCCGAGGTCCACGTGGCACGCGACATCGGCCACATGCTTCCGCTCGAGGCGGCGGCCTGGGCGAACGAGCACATCGCGTGGTTCGACGCCCTGCACCTGAGGCAGCGGCCGCGCGCGGCGTAGACCCTCGACCCACTGACCCCTGCGGCGCTCCGGACCCAGACCTCACCGGCTGCGCGCGTCTGCGGAGCCGCTCCCGGCGCCGACGAGGGTGTAGGCCGCAGCACGGCCGCGATCCTAGTTGCCTGCAGCCGGGGCGTGGGCCTGAAAGCGGCGACGGGCGCCTGGCCGAGCGACATCGAATCCACGTCCCCACTGAAGGCGATGCCGAGCAGAATCGCGGAGGACCGTGTCTCCGACGTGCGGGAGTTCGCCGAGACCGCGCGCCGCGTCGCTGGCGGCGGATCCGCCATCGATCCGGAGGTCGTCGCGCAGCTCGTCGTCCGCCGCCGGCATCGCGACCTCGTCGGCGATCTCACCGAGCGCGAAACGCGAGCTGCTGACGCTCATGGCCGAAGGACGATCGAACTCCGCGATCGGCGACGCGCTGTCACTCAGTCCCAAGACCGTCGAGGGCCATGTGCGGAGCATCTTCCTGAAGCTGCAGCTGGAGCGGGCGGACGAGGATCACCGCCGCGTTCTCGCGATGCTGACGTACCTACGAGCCTGACGCCTTCCTCCGACGCTCGCGCGCGATCCAGGCCGCCTCGGGCCGCAAACCGAGTGCGCGACGCTGCGCCGCGGGCAGGTACTTCGCGCCCTCGCCGAGCGTCAGGCCCGAGACGTCGGACCGGTGCTCGCGCAGGAAGGCGAACACCAGCCTCGGCCGCTTCTTGCTCACTTCACGCAGCACCCAGCCGATGGCCTTGCGGATGAAGAACTCGCGTTCGTCGAGCATGCCCGCCGCTAGGCGCGCGAAGAGCTCGAAGTCGCCGCGCTCGCGGCGCAGCTGCGGCAGCTGCGCGAGCAGCGCCGTCCGGCGAACCCAAAAGTAGTCGTCGCGCGCCCAACCGGGCAGCCGTCTGAGCGCCGTACGCGACTCCCCCACCACGTTGGCGATCACTTCGCCGGCGAGCCAGTCGACGTGGGCCCAAGTCTTCGATCGCCGGACCAGACCGATGAGCCACGGAAGGTCACGCTCGTCGAGCAGCTTCGCGCGTCGCGACAGGAGCGCGATGCCGCACGAACGGAGCTCGAACACGTCGGTGGACCAGAGTTCATCGACGATCCCTCGTAACTCGGTCCGCGTGAGCTCCGGATGCTCGCGTGCGAAGTCACGCGCTGCCTCGCGTATCTCCGGCATCATCGTGCCGATGAACCGCAGGTCGCTCTTGAGGTAGGCTTTCTCCCCCACTGCGCGTTTGATCGAGGCATGCTCCCGGCAGCGACGTTCGAAGGACCGGCGCGCTGCAGATGGCGATGCGGCGGTCATCGGCCGACCTCGGCGAGCCAGCGCGCGATCGCGCCATCGTCGATCCCTGCGGCGTCGAGCTCGGCGTCCCCGACGACGAGGACGGGCACGCGCACGAGATAGCGTTCGAGCAGGGCCGCGTGGCGCGTGACGTCGACACGCTCGATGTCGATCCGCGTGCGGCGGCTCACGCGACGCAGTGCCGCCAGCGCGTCGTCGCACAGCCCGCACGCGGGCCGCTCCATCAGCCGGACGCGAATCACCAGTTCGCGGGAAGACCGGCCACGTTCGCGGGCAGGCGCACACCGGGTGGATGGATCACGTAGACCGTTCCGAACGAGTTCAGCCAGACGCGCTCGAAGTCGAAGCGCGGATACACCTTGCGGGCCTGTGCGTCAGAGCGGACCGCGGGATCGTTCGTGATCACGTCCCCGTTCGCCGCGAAGCCGCGGATCACGAGCAGGTGACCGTTCGTGCTGGTGAAGAGGAAGCCGGGGAGGTCGCCGTTGATCGAGGCGATGAGGGGGATGCCGGCCTGGATGAAGAGCTCGGCCTCACGCAGCGAGCGCAAGCGCGTGATGAATCCTTCAAGACCGTACGACGCGGCGTAGGCGGTGTTGAACGGCCAGTTACCCGCCCCCTCATAGCTCCAGTCGTAGCTGTAACGCGCGGCGTGATCGACCTGCCCGTCGGCGTGCCCGGCGCCCGGGAACGCCGCGAGATCCGTCGCGTTCGGCCCCGTCTTCCAGAAGCCGATCACCATCGCCGTCGACGTCGGGCTGCACCACGCCTCGCCTCCACCGTCGTATTCGGGGGAATGGCCGGCGTGCGTCTCCTGCGACAGCATCGGGACATCGAGGTCGCGCGCGACACCGCCGAACGTGCTCGGTAGCGCGTGGTCGCCGGCGCGCGACGCGGCGGTGGTGAGGAGCGTCAGCGCCGGCGTCCGGTCGATGCCGACGATCCGGTGAAGCGTGACGCGCAGCTCGTAGGACGTGAGGTCCGCGGCGCCGATGGCCTTCTCGAAGGTATCGACGTTCACGCGGCCGTCCGCGTCGTCCTGGCGCTTCACCGTCGTGCGGCGGATCGTGTCGTCACCCGACGCCCAGACCGCGAGCGTGTACCACTTCGTCGTCCGCGACGCACCGCTCGCGCGCATCTGCACGTCGATCCACGTTCCCGACGGGGTCGTCGCGTTCCAGGACACGACGAGCTGGTCGAATTCGAACGGCGCACGCACCGGGCTCGACGTCCACGTGCCGCGCTCGTCGGCGACCGTGCGACCATAAGGATCCGCGTAGCTTCCCTTCGCCGGCGTCGCGCCGAGCTGGATGCGCATGTCGGTCAGCGTCGTGCCGTCATGCAAACCACGGTCGAGCGCGATGCGCGCGAAGCTGCGCGGCGTCGGACCGATCGCCACTGTCGCCGCCGCGGAGGGCGACACGCTCGCGGGCGGCGGACTGGTTGCCGCGCTCACTGCGGCCGCTGGCGACGCCAGTGGGCTCGCCGATGGCGGGCCGCCCGAACACGCTGCGACGAGCAGCGCGCTCAAGGCGAGCCCGCGTGTCATGGTTACCAGTTCTTGTCGAGGTTAGGGACGTTGGCCGGTAGGCCGACCCCGTCCGGATAGATGACGTAGACGATCCCCGCGGAGCCGCCGAGCCAGACCTTCTCGAAATCCGCTCGCCCGTAGACGACACGCGCGTCGGCGTCGGCGAACACCGCCGGATCGTTCGTGATCACGTCGCCGTTCTCGGCGAACCCACGGATGACGAGGAGGTGCCCGCTGGTCTTCTTGAACAGGAAACCCGGCAGCTTGCCGTTGATCGAGGCCACGAGCGGGATGCCGGCGGCGACAAAGAGTTCGGCTTCCGTGAGCGACCGCAGTCGCGTGACGAAGCCGTTCATCCCCTCGAAGCTCGCTGCGTAGGCGGTGTTGTCCGGCCAGTTGCCGGCGCCCTGGTAGTTCCAGTCGTACACGTAGCGCGCCGCGTAATCGACCTGACCGTCGACGTGCGTGGCGCCCGGGAACACCTTCAGCTGCCTATCGGTCGGGCCACTGCTGCGGTAGCCCGAGGCCTTCCAGTAGTCGAGCACCATCGCCGTAGAGGTCGGACTGCACCACGCCTCGCCGCCGTTGTCGTACTCCGGATAGTGGCCGCGGTGCACCTCCTGGGACAGCTGCGGCACGGTGAGCTCGCGGACAACGCCGGCGGACGCACTGGGGATCGCGAAGTCGGACGTGGCCGAGGTCATCGCCCCGACGAAGCGCACCGACGGCGACCGCGAGGCGGAAACGCCATCGGCGCGGTAGAGGGTGACGCGCAGTTGATAGGACGTCAGCGGCGCGGCCTTGGCCGCGCGGATGAACGTGTCGATCGCGACGAAGCCATCCGTGTCGCCCTGGAGTGACACCGAGGTGCGGTGGATCGTCCCGTCGCCCGACGCCCAGACCCCGAGCGTGTACCACTTCGTGGTCCGCCCGCTTCCGGTCGCCTGCATCTCCGTCTTGATCCACGTGCCGTCGGGCGTCGTCGCGTTCCACGACGCGACGAGCTCATCGAAGTCGAATGGCGACGTGAAAGACTCTGAGATCCACTCGCCGCTCTGATACGCGATGTCGCGCGGGCCGCTGGTCGCGAACGGATCCGTGTACACGCCGGCCGCGAGTGAACCGCCCAGAGTCAGTCCTGCGGCGTCCACCGCGGTGCCGGCGTGCGTGCCGGCCGCGAGGTCGAATCGAGCGAAGCTCGCTGACGGCGTGCCGCTCTTGTTCGCGGCAGCCGTCGGCGCTGAGCCGAAGATGATCCCCGCGATGATCAGCGCGAGCGTCGCGAGCAGATTCGCGAGACGGCGTGCGTTCATGTCGTCCTCCTCATCGCGGTGAGCGAACTGCGGCTAAAGTCTGACATGTGAGTCCGTTCGCCCGTCCGGACCTGTTCTGGTCCACCGAGCAGACAGCCAGGAAGCTCCAGGACCCGAAGGTGCGCGTCGTCGACTGCCGCTTCTCGTTCGACGCCGACGCGCGTCAGGACTATCTGAACGGTCATCTGCCGGGCGCGGTGCACTGCAACTGGTCGACCGATCTCTCCGCTCCCCCACCCGCGTCCGGCCATCCGCGATGGATGTTGCAGGGACCCGAAGGGTTCGCTGCGACGATGGGTCGTCTCGGGATCGGGAACGAGACGATGGTGATCGGTTACGACGCGGAGGGCGGTCACCACGCGGCGCGCCTCTGGCTGGCGCTGCGTCGCTACGGGCACGACAGGATGGCGGTGATGGAGGGCGGTATCCAGAAGTGGACCGCGGAGGGTCGTCCGCTCGAGAGGGGCGATACGACGGTCGCGCCCGCGCGGTTCGTCCCGCATCCGCGGGAGGGCGTGATCGCGACGAAGGAAGACGTGCTCGCCGCGGTGCGCACCGGCGACCCATGGCTCCTCGACGTTCGCCGCGACAGTGAATTCACCGGACAGGAAAAGCGCGCGGCACGCGGCGGCCACATCCCAGGCGCCGTGAACATCCTGTGGAAAGATGCACTGCGCGACGACTGGACGCTGCGAGATGCCGACGAGCTGGAGGACTTCTACACGAACGCCGGATTCGGCCCCGAAACGTCGACGGTGACGTACTGCCAGGCCGGCGTGCGCGCGGCTTTCACGCATCTCGTGCTGAGCGCGCTCGGGCACGAGGACGTCCGTACATATGACGGCAGCTGGGAGGAATGGGGCAACGACCTCAGCCTTCCGATCATCGTCGGTCGGAGCTGATCACTCGCCGAAAAGCTGCGGCTCACGAGGCAGCGCGAGCATCATGTTGCCTGGCTCGACTCCCACGGCCCCGACCCCCTGGCTGGAAGCGGTCTTCACCGCGGTCGTGCTGACCGTCCCACCAGACCAGGTCGCGCTGAACGTGTACGAGCCCGCCGGCCACTGGTCGTCGAGATAGTTCATATAGGTGCCGATCGATGATGTCGTCACCGTTTGCGGCGTCGCGGACGCGGCGCCGCTGATGTTGACCGTCACCTGGGCGTTGGCCGTGAAGCCATAGAGCATGAACGACAGGCCCGGCCCAGCGATCGAGTCGCCGGCGGTCTGGATGCCCGGGTAGGACGGCGCGATCGCACGGATCCTCGCGGCATATGTCGACAGATAGGTCGCGAACGGCTGACCAGTCGTGGTCGTGTATGCGGCGTCGAACGTCTGTCCCTGACCCATCAGGTCGAGGATGCGAATGATCCCGGCGGCCCCGACGTCGCCCCGGATCAGCTGCACGGCCTGCGACGCCTCGTAGTACTGATAGGAGCCGAGCGGCAAGGGGCGAAGGTTCCAGGACTGCTGCGACACGAGGTCCGTCAGCGGGATCAGGGCGCCGAGCGACGCCATCGACGCGGCTCCGTAGCGGTTGAGGACCACTTTGTACTGGCTGCCTGGGACGGTCAGATCTTCAAGGCGCGCGGTGCCTTCATTGAACCAGGCAGGTATGTCGGCCCCGCGTGATATCTGGGCCTCCATCATGTGCGTGAGCTCGTGCCGAAGACTCGAAAGGGGTTTCTGCGGCTGCAGCTTCGCCCAGTCAGACGCCGTCGCGTTGGGTCCCTCCCCGAAGATGCCCTGCGTATTGGCACCGGCCTGCTGCGCGGTGGATGAACCGAATCCGAAGATGGTCTGCAGTGCCGTCGTATACGAAGCTGTGCTCGCCATCACGTAGAGCGTGGGCCGGCGCGTGAACGCTCTGCCGTAGTCGGTTTGGATGGCGGCCACGTCGACCGCTGCCTGGGCGACGATCGTGGCCGTGTCCGCGCTGGTGATCGTGAGCTCGGTGTACACATCCCCCGGTCCGCTCGAGTCGACGCGGAAGTTGATCCCGCCGACGGTCGCCAACTGTGGCGGTACCACCGTGATCTGCGTCGTGCCGACCACCGAACCCGCCCCTGCCGTCACCGTCCCGGCACCTGCCACGCTGGCCGATGCGGTGAAGAGGCCCGCCGAGCTGATCGTGCCGAGCGTCGGCGGCGACAGTGCCCAGCTGACGGGGAAGAACAGCGTGTTGTCGAACTGGTCCTTCACGGTCACCGTGAACTGCGCGGTGCCTCCCACGGTCACCGTCGCGCTGGAGGGCGCAACGGAGAGCACGGTCGGCTGTGGGGCGGAGTCGACGGTCGCCGGGAAGCCCTCGTACGCCATCGTCCCGTCGCCGCCGTTGAAGTTCAGCTCGGTGACGACGACCGCGACACTCCCGTTCTGCGCGTCGACGACGACCGCGTACTGCGTGTTGTCGACGAGACCCGCGACCGCGCGGGGATCGACCCTTACAGCGACGCCGCGCGCCGGCAACGCGATCGTCTGGCGCTGCATGAGAGCGCCATCCGAGAACCGGTACCAGCGCAGGGTCGCGCCCGTCGCGCCGGTCGACTGCAGGACGATCGGCGTCGTCCAGCCGCTTGGACCGCCGAGCGTGCGCGTGACGTTGGGGACGAATGCCCGATTGCCCTGGCCCGTCGTGCCCGTGTAGCCCATCGCGGCTCCGGTCGCGCTCGTCGTGCCGAGCACGGCGAACGCGCCTCCCGTGACGGTGAGCGAGTGCTCGCCGGGGTCGATGCATCTTCCCGGCCCGGCGTTCGCGCAGAGCTGATAGCCACCCACGATCGCGAAGACCTCCGGATCGAAGTACCAGGCAGCCCCCGGCCGGATGGGCGCCGGCGCGACGATCGACACGCTCGCGCCACCGTTCAGCCGCTGGAACAGCAGCGTGGGGGTCGCGTCACTCGGTCCGGCGTTCTGGACGATCACGCCCCCCGGAATGAGGCGCACGCCGCCGCCGTCGCGACGGACATAGGGAAGGAACGTCTCGCCCGACACCGGCTGCGGCACGCCGTTGTAGCTGAACGCCCGGGGTGAGGTCGTCGTCGGCGCGTCGTCGTGGGCGTTCGCGACGACAGCGATCGGTTGCGTCGCGCTCAGCGTCACCGCGTAGTAGCGGCCCGCCTGTAGCGTCGGTTCTGCCGACGGATCGATGAACTTGCTCCGGCCTGGTGCGACGGTGCGCGTCAGCGTCGCCGTCGTCGCGCCGTCATAGCTCGCGAAGCGCGCGGTGATCGTCGCGTCCACGGTGCCGAGGTTCTGCATGATGAAGGTGGTCACCCACCGCAGGTTGCAGAGGAACTCGCTCGGCTGGGGCGCCGTGCAGGGCGCGGCCTCCGGCTTACCGACGAACGGGAGATACACGGTCATCGCCCCCGTCGACAGACCGGTGTACGACAGCGCCTCGGCCCGCCCAGGCACCAGCTCGTTCTGATGCTCGTTCACGACCGCGACCACCTGTGCGCCGAACGAGCGCACGACGACCGCGAACTGCGTATCCGCAGGCAGATCGGCGTCGTTGTTCGGCACGTCGGCGAAGCTGGTGTACGGGAGGAGGCCGGTGACCTTGCGGCACGTGACGAGCGTGCCGTCGCTGAAGCGGTAGAACGACACTTCGAGCGTCGTCGCGGCCGTGCCGACGTTCTGCACGATGAACGGCGTGACCCACCCATTTGGTCCGCCAAGCGTCTTCGTGATGTTCGGCAGGTAAACGGTGGTCGTCGGCTGCCCCGGTGTGTCGCAACCGGCGGCCAGCGCGGGGCGCGCAGTGAAACCAAGACCCGCGACGACGAGAGCTGCCGCCAGCGCGACCCGAACAAGACGGATCATCATCATTGGGCGAGTATGGGTGGCGCACAAAGGATTTCTCGCTAGATCGCCGGTGCACGCCTGGCTGTCAGCTCCGCCGCCAGATCGGGCGGTACATCAGCCTCGATACGTATCCCCGCTTCGCTGTACTCCGTGTTGCGCAGCGAACCGCGCTCGCGCACGCGCTGGACGAGCCCACCCTCGTTGTAGGGAACGGTGACGTCCACCGTCGTCCAGTGCGACGCCGCGATCGTGGCGAGGCGCTCGCGCAGCGCCTCCAGACCCGCGCCCGTGCGCGCCGACACGAAGACCGCGGCCGGGAACTCCGCACCGAGTGCCTCGCGCAGGGCGTCTCCCTCGGGACCGCGCAGCGTGTCGGCCTTGTTGAACACGATGAGGCTCTCACGCGACGCGAGATGCAGCGACGCCAGCGTCTCGCGCACGACGATCATCCGCTCGTGCAGATTCGGATGACCGACGTCGACGACGTGGACGAGCAGGTCGGCGTCGTTCAGCTCCTCGAGTGTGGCGCGGAACGCGGCGATGAGCGTGGGTGGCAGCTTGCTGATGAAGCCGACGGTATCGGACACGAGCAGCGCGCCGCCGCCCGGCAGCGACATCCGCCGCGTCGTCGGATCGAGCGTCGCGAATGGCTGGTCCGCGACGAGCACCGTCGCGCCCGCGAGCGCGTTGAGCAGCGTCGACTTGCCGACGTTCGTGTACCCCACCAGCGCCGCGAGGAAGAGGCCGTCGCGGCTCCGTGAGAGGCGACTGCGCTCGCGCTGCCGCTGGACCTCGGCGAGACGCGCCCTCAGATCGATGAGCCGCCGCTCGATCACCCGCCGATCCGTCTCGAGCAGTGACTCGCCCGGTCCGCGCGTCCCGATGCCACCGCCGAGCCGTGACAGACCCTTCCAGATCCCGCGCAGCCGCGGCAGTTGATACTCGAGCTGGGCGACCTCCACCTGCACACGTCCTTCCTTCGTCTTCGCGTGGCGCGCGAAGATGTCGAGGATCAGAGCGGAGCGATCGACCACGCGGCGACCGGTGACGTCCTCAAGGCCCCGCTGCTGCCGTGGCGCGAGCTCGTCATCGCAGACGACGAGCTCGGCACCGAGGCGGAGGCACTCGGCCACGATCTCCGCGGCCTTGCCCTTCCCCACCCATGTGTTCGGGTCCGGCGCACGCCGCTGCTGCACCGATCGGCCGGCCACGACACCACCGGCCGCCTCGACGAGCGAGGCGAGCTCGTCGAGGGAATCGTCGGCGTCGAAACGCGCGCGCGGTTGATCGAGCGCTACCAGATACGCGCGCTCGGGTGGCATCGTCGTGTCGATCACGACATCAGTGTGGCAGGCAGCGGATCCTCCGTGGTCGGGTCGATCCAGCGGATCGCGCCGTCGCGCCGGAACCACGTCATCTGCCGGCGGGAGTAGCGCCGGGTGTCGCGCACGGTCAGCGCGATGGCGTCCTCGAGCGAGAGCTCGCCCGCAAGGTGCCTCGCCCAGTGGACGTATCCGTGCGCAGTGAAGCTCGCCTGGGCCGGGTCGACACCGCGCGCGAGGAGCGCACGCGTTTCGTCGAGAACGCCCGCGTCGACCATGTGCCGCACCCGGCTCTCGATCGCGCGGATGAGCGTCTCGCGCGGCGGAGTGAGCCCGATCCTTCGGGCCGGGATCGCGCCGTGGCGGCGCCAGCTCGCGGTGAGCCCGCCGGTCAGGAGGGCAGCCTCAAGGTAGCGCACGACCCGTCGCACGTTGCGCGCGTCGACGCGCGCGGCCGCGCCGGGATCGAGCTCGCGCAACCGCGCGTGGAGTGCGTCAGCTCCCTCACGCTCCGCGTCGGACTCGATCCGCGCGCGCAGCGCCCCGTCCGTCGGGACCGACGCGAGGTCGAGGCCGTCGAGCAGCGCACGTACGTACAGCCCGGTGCCGCCGACGACCACCGCGACGCGACCGCGCGCACCGACATCGGCGAGCGCGGCGCGAGCCTCACGCTGATAACGAAAAACGTCGTAGCGCTCGCCCGGATCCGCGACGTCGATGAGGTGGTGCGGCACGCGCCGCCGTTCCTCGGGCGTCGGCTTCGCCGTCCCGATGTCCATTCCGCGGTAGACCTGCCGCGAGTCCGCGGACACGATCTCGCCGGCGACGGCCTCCGCGGCGCGCAGCGCGAGCGCGCTCTTCCCAGCGGCGGTCGGACCGACGATGGCTATGACGCGCGTCGGGCGGCCTCCAGCGTGCGCAGCGCGACGCGTGCGTGGTCGAGCGTGGCGGCGTCGGGCGCGGCCTCGCCGTAGCGCAGGTCCTCGAACGCGCGCACCAGCGGGTCGCCCGCCGACCAGCGGCCGTCCGCGCTCGCGATCCGCGACAGATGCTCGGCCGGCGTCTCCTGCGGCTGCCGCCACCCGACGCCGGCGCGCTCGGCGAGCGCGAGGAATCGCCAGTAGAGGAGGCGCAGCGCGCCGCTGGCGGTGCCGTCGTCGCGCGGAGCGCGCCGCGACACGCCGCGCCGCGGTCTGAGGCGTCGCAGCATGTCAGCAAGACCGAACCCCTCGACGGTGCCACGTTCGAGCGTCGCGCCTTCTGGCAGCTCCAGCCTCCGCTCGCGGAGCATGCGATCGAAAAGGAACAGCGCCACGAGCGCAGCCGCGATCACGATGAGCAGCTCGACCGAGCCGAACACGAAGGGCCGGGTGCGCTCGATCTCGCGCATCAGCGCCTCGTCGTCGGCGGGCGTGCGGGGCTGCACGAGGACCGGTTCGCGGCGCCAGAACGCGGCGATGATCGGAGCGAGGAGCTCGACGACCCACGCCGCGATATATCCGAGGGGCAGCAGGATGAGATAGACGATCCGGGTGAACGTCGGCTCGATCGCCGTGCCGAATGCCGAGAGCGCGTCCTGGACGACGGGTACGAATGCGGCGGTGATGATCGCGACGATCCCGACGACGAAGCTCACGCCCGTCGCCGATGACGCGCGTGCGGTGCCCCGCGTGCCGCGCGCGAGGGCGAGCTCCTCGGTCGTGCGCGCCAGCGAGAGGGCGAGGCCCGAGAGAGCCACGACGAGCAGAGCGAGGACCGCCAGCGGCCCGTGATCGATGGGACCGGACGCGAGTGCCGCGAGCCCGACGCAGGTCCCTGCGAAGAGGAGCGCGTTGCGCGAGTCATTCCAGCGGACCGCACCCCGGGCGATCGACAGGTTGCGCCACAGGAACGCCTCGGCGACGAGACCGAACGCCACCATGCGCGACAGGACCGCGAACCAATCCGGATCGCGGGCCGGAAGCGCGAGGCCCCATACCACGCCCGCCGCGAGCGTGACGACGAGGATCGTCGTCCCGCGGCGCTCGCTGCGTACCTCCCGCTGGATCGTGGCGAGCACGAGGCCGACGCCGAACAGCACCATCGTCCAGGGCACCAGCGCCAGCGGCGTGGTACCGGTGGTGAACGCGTGAGCGAGCGCGGCGATCGTCGTGAAGGCAACAGCTTCGACGAAGCAGCGCGCGCCGATGAGGGCCGCGACCGCGCCGCTACCCCGCACGCCGTAGCTCCGCGGGATGCAGGACGTCGAGGACCACGCCGCGCCCGCGTAGATGCGCGGCCAGCGCGTCGTCCGCGCGCGCGATGCTGACACCGAGAACGCGGTGGTGCGTCCGTCGCAGCGCGAGCATCGCGCTCGCGAGGCCCACCGTGACCTTCGGCGTGACCACCACGAGCGTCGCGCCCCAGGGAAGCCGGCCCCGCTCGCCGAGGAACACCGCCTCCGGTGAGTTCGCGGCGTAGGGGCCGAGGCGCGCGAGGATCTCGAGCGCCCGCGTCAGCGAGTGCGGACCGCGGCCGAGCGCGGAGCGCGGCCGCTCGTGGGTGAGGTTGTCGAGCCCGTTGGTGACCAGACCGACCTGTCGACCGGCGTTCGCGGCGATGCGCACCATGTCCGCCGCGGCGGACACGACGAACTCGACGGCCTCGGGGTCGGCCTGGATCCAGTACTGCTCGTACGACGCGACGTTCACGAGGAACACCGCATCGAGGCTCGTCGCGGGTTCGTAGAGCTTGGTCTGGAGCTCACGCAGGCGCGCCGATGCCTTCCAATGGATCTCCTTCCGCGGATCGCCGCTGCGGTGCTCGCGCACACCGCGGAAGCGCAGCGGATCGGGCAGGAGCCCGCGCCGCACCGCGAGCTCGGCCAGCGGGCGCAGCGACGGCAGCTGACGGTCCCGCACCGCGAGCGGCGCCGGATAGGCGACGACCTGCACGCCCACCTCGTCGGTCCGCTCCGACACCGTGAAGCCGAGCCAGTCGCCACCGCGGAGCCGGATCGGCCCCACCGAGTAGGCGCCGCGCTGCGCGACGACGAGCGGGAAGCGCAGCACGAGCCGCTCGTGGCCGCGTGGCGCGAAGCCCGCGTCGACCCATCCCCGCGCGACACCCGGCGTCGGCTCGGGCGTCTCGATGCCCTCCGGCAGGAACAGACGCAGGTCGAGCCATGGCAGCGGCAGTGGCTTCCTGTTGAGGATCGTCACCGTCGCCACGAGCGGCTCGCCGGCGATGAGCCGGTCCGGCGTGACGGAGAGATGCGTTTCGAGGCCGACGAGCGCAAGACGGCCGGTCAGCCAGACGACGATCCAGAGGACGAGGCCGCCGGCGCCGAGCACGATGAGCGCCGGCGATCGCGAGATGGCGGCGATGGCGACGATCGTGAGGACGATCGGCCACTCGAAGCGGCCGGACCGTGTCATCTCAGCCGGCCGCGCGCGCCGCGTCCTCTGCCGGTACAGGCGTGCGCGCGAGCACATCGGTCACGACCGCGGCGCCGGTGCGACCGCGCATCTGCGCGTCGGCGATGAGGAAGAGGCGGTGCCGGAGCACCGCGGTCGCCTGCGCCTTGACGTCGTCGGGCAGCACGTACGCGCGACCGCGGATCGCGGCGTGCGCCTGCGACGCCCGATAGAGCGCGAGAGCGGCGCGTGGACTCGCACCGAGCTCGACGCCTTCCGCGGTGCGTGTCGCACGGACGACGTCGGCGATGTACCGGCGGACCGCCTCGCTCACGCGCACGGCGCGCACCTCATCGCGAAGCGCCACGAGCGCGGCCGCGTCGAAGAGCGGGCGCAGATCGTCGGTGGAGACGGTGCCCGCGCCGTGCACGCGAAGGATGTCGTCCTCCTCCTGCGCGTTTGGGTACCCGAGCTGGAGCATCAGCAGGAAACGGTCGAGCTGCGCCTCCGGCAGCGGGAATGTTCCCTCGAGCTCGATCGGATTCTGCGTCGCGATGACGCAGAACGGCTCCGGCAGGACGTGCGTCGTCTCGTCCACGGTGACCTGCCGCTCCTGCATCGCCTCGAGGAGGCTCGATTGCGCGCGCGGCGTCGCGCGATTGATCTCGTCCACGAGGACGATGTTGGCCATCAGCGGCCCAGAACGGTACTCGAACGTCTGCGTCCGTTGATCGAAGATGGAGACGCCGGTGATGTCCGACGGCACCAGGTCCGGCGTGCACTGGATCCGCCGGAACGAGAGCGCGAACGAGCGCGCGACGGCGCGCGCGAGCGTGGTCTTCCCCACTCCAGGCACATCGTCGAGCAGAACGTGGCCTTCGACGAGGAGCGCCGCGAGGAGCTGCTCGGTCGCGGCACGCTTTCCGACGACGACGCCGCCGACCTGTTCGACGAGGCGGGCCGCGGCCTCCTTGACAGTTGTCACGCGCGATCAGGCCGCTTCGAGCGACGCGATGTTGCCGTCCCCGTTCGCGCGCCGTCCGCGGATCGCGCCCGCGCATGCGAGCGCGAGGGCGAGGGCGACGAACGCGGCGAGCTCGTGGAGCACCAGCGCCAGCGGATCCACGACGCGCAGCGCGAATGGACTGAAGGCGCGCTCGATGACGAAGAGGAGCGCGGTCGCGAGCAGGAGACGGAGGGCGAGCACGCCGCCGTGGACCGCGCGGGCAGCCACGGTCAGGACGACGATCGCGAACAGATAGACGAGCCAGCCGGACGCGTCGCCCGAGAGACCCCACTCGCGGCCGCCGGGCACAAACCCGGAGACGACGCCGTCCGCGACGAGCACGCCGGCGAGCACGAAGGTGATGACACCCAGCATCAGCGCGGTCCGCTGCGGCAGGCCGGGCGCCACCGGGCGCGGGGTGGGATCGTCCTGATCGCTGGACGGAACCGGCATCGGCGAGGAGCTCTGGAGGGCGAAAAGACTGTCCATTTCGGCATCCCCGACAGAGTGCCCGAGGCGCCAGACCCGCACCGCCGACACGAGGATCACCAGCTCCACCAGCGCAGTGGCGAGGTGGATGACGACCGCCGGAAGCTCCTTCGGCCCGAGGACGAACGCCGTGAGCGGCCGCTCGACGAGGAAGAACGCGGAGAGACCGATGCGCGCCATGAGACTGCGCTCGCTCCCCTGGGCGACGAAGTAGGCGACCACGGTATTGAGGATCGCGAACGCGTACGCGATCTCGGCGAGGTTCTGATACTTGCCGGTGAACCAGGCCGGTCCACCCGGATACACGCCGTCGAGGATGCCGTCGATGACGAAGAGGACCGATGCGAAGAGCATGAGGAGAACGACGGGACGTAGCGCACCGGCCATCAGCTCTCCCCTTCCACAGCCCGTGGAATGGTAGCGCTCAGCCGCTTGCTCGGCGGGCCTCCAGAGACGTGATGGATTCCGGTGGTACGAAAACGCCACCGAGATCAGCGCCGTGCTCGCCGCGGCCGTGGAAATCGCTGCCGCCGGTGGGCACGAGGCCGTAACGCGCCGATAGACGCAGGCACTGCGCGGTGAACGCGGGTGTGTGTGAGGCGTAGTAGCACTCCATGCCGACGAGCCCCGCGTCGACCAGCTGCGGCAGCAGCCGCTCGAGGTCGTTCGCGGTGCCGGGATGCGCGAGCGACGGAACACCGCCATGTCTGCGCGCGAGTGCGACCGCCTCGAGCGGCGCGAGGGCGACGCGTGAGACGTAGGCCGGAGAGTCCTTGCTGATGAGCGTGTCGAACGCGCTGTCGTAGGTCGGGACGTGGCCGGCTTCGAAGAGCGCTTGCGCGAGATGCGGCCGCCCGAGTGACCCTCCCTGCGCGATGTCGCGCACGCGTTCGAGCGTGACCGCGTGTCCCAGGGCGTTCAGCTTCTCCACCATGAGCTCGATGCGCCGTCCGCGGTTCTCCCGCAGCCAGCGCAGGCGCTCCGCGAGCGCGCTGTCCTGCGGATCCACGAAGTACGCGAGAACGTGCACGTCTCCCCACTCCGATTCGGTGTTGAGCTCGGTGGCCGGGATCACCCGTACGCCCCGGCGCTCCCCCTGAGCGACCGCGGCGGCGACCCCGAGCAGCGTGTCGTGGTCGGCGAGGGCCAACGTCCGCACGCCGCGATCGGCGGCGCGCGCGATGAGCTCGGCGGGTGTGAGCGCGCCGTCCGACGCGGTGGAGTGCGTGTGCAGATCGATGGGGTACCCGACGCTCAGCCTGCGTACTCCAGGTCCAGGCGCTCGATCGAGCGCGCGCGACCGCTCGTCTCGTCGACGTCGATCACCACGCTGTTGAACTGCACCGGCCCGCCCGCGACCTCGAAACGGCGCGGCACGCCGTCCTTGAAGCGCCCGACGATGATCGACGGCTCGATGCCGAGCACGGAGTCACGCGGTCCGACCATGCCGGTGTCCGAGACGTGGGCCGTGCCTTGCGGGAAGACACGCGCGTCCGCGGTGGGCACGTGCGTGTGGGAGCCGACGACGGCCGAGAACCGGCCGTCCAGGTGCCAGCCCATCGCGACCTTTTCGCTGGTCGCTTCGGCATGCCAGTCGAGGATGCGCACGCGTGGCGCGTCGCGCCCGAGCTGATCCAGCAGGGCGTCCATCGCGCGGAACGGATCGTCGGCGGGCGCCATGAAGGTGCGGCCGATCGCGTTGACGACCAGAACGTCCTTGATCACGACGAAGCCGCGCCCCGGATTGCCCGGCGCGAGGTTGATCGGGCGTATCGCGAAGGGCAAGAGCTCGATGTCGTTGAGGAACTGGCGCTGGTCCCAGACGTGGTTGCCGTTCGTGACGACGTCCGCGCCGTTCGCGTTCAGCTCACGCGCGATGTCGGCGGTGAGTCCCGCGCCGCCCGCGGCGTTCTCGCCGTTGACGATCGCGAAATCGATCGCGCGCTCCGCGCGGATCGTCGGCAGGAGCGCCGCGACGGCGTTCCGACCGGGGCGACCGACGACGTCGCCGACGAAAAGGATCTTCAAGGTCTAGCGACACGCAGAGCCCGGACGAGGACGACAAGGAAGGTATGTGAAGTGAGGGTGAGCGGGTGCGCGACCGAGGGCCCCCGCGCGCGGGGGGTCCCCATCCCGAAGGGATGGGGTTCCGCGCGAACAGAGGGTTTCGGTCGCGCCACGCGAACCCTCACGCCCGCACGACCTACTTGGCGTACTCGACCGCGCGCGTCTCGCGTATGACCGTCACTTTGATCTGACCCGGGTACTGCAGCGACTCTTGGATCTTCTGCGCGATGTCGCGTGACAGACGCGCCGTGGAGAGGTCGTCGATCTGCTCCGGCTTCACGATCACGCGGATCTCGCGGCCCGCCTGGATCGCGAACGACTTCTCCACGCCCTGGAAGCTGTTTGCGACGCTCTCGAGCTCCTGCAGACGCTGCAGATAGTTCGAGACGATCTCGCTGCGGGCACCCGGACGCGCCGCGCTGATCGCGTCCGCGGCGGAGATGAGCGTGCCGACCATGGTCACCGGTTCGACATCGCCGTGATGACCGACGACGCCGTCGATGACGTTCTGCGGGAAACCGTACCGGCGAAGGAGCTCGCCACCGATGATCGTGTGCGGCCCCTCGACCTCGTGGTCGATCGCCTTGCCGATGTCGTGCAGCAGGCCCGCCCGCTTCATCGTCTGCGGGTCGTAACCGGTCTCCGACGCGAGCATGCCGGCGACGTGCGCGACCTCGATCGAGTGCCGCAGCACGTTCTGTCCGTACGAGGTGCGGAAGTGAAGACGGCCCAGGAGCCGGATGAGGTCAGGGTGCAGCCCCGCCAGGCCGACCTCGTACATCGCCGCTTCGGCGGCCTCCTTCATGACCTGATCGATCTCGGTCTTCGCCTTCGCGACCATCTCCTCGATGCGCGCGGGATGGATGCGACCGTCGACGAGGAGCCGCTCCAGGGCGCGTTTCGCGACCTCACGGCGGATCGGATCGAAGCCGGACACGACGACCGCTTCGGGGGTGTCATCGATGATGAGGTCGACCCCCGTGAGCGTCTCGAGAGTCCGGATGTTCCGGCCCTCGCGGCCGATGATGCGGCCCTTCATGTCGTCGCTCGGCAGGGCCACGACCGTCACGGTGTGCTCGGCGGTGTGCTCAGCGGCGTACCGCTGCAGGGCCATGGTGATGATCTCGCGGGCGCGCGCGTCGGCGGACTCGCGGGCCTCCAGCTCGAGGTCGTGGACCTTGCGGTTGGTGATGTCGCGCATCTCGTCCTCGACGCGCCTCAGCAGGAGGCTGCGCGCCTCGTCCATCGAGAGCCCGGCGACCCGGGCCAGCTCGGTCCGCTGGTCGGTCTGCAGCTGGACGACCTTCTCGCGCTCGGCCTCGAGCTCGAGCTCCTTCTCGACCAGCCGGCGCTCGCGCTGGTCCACGGCGGCGAGCTTCTGGTCGAGCTGTTCGTCCTTCTTGTCCAGTCGGGTCTCGTAGCGCTGAAGCTCGGCCCGCCGCTCCCGGTGCTCGGTCTCGGCGGTCTTGGCCAGCTTGATCGCCTCGTCCTTGGCCTCGAGGATGATCTCCTTCTGCTTTGCTCGAGCCTCCGCGACCAGGCGCTCGGAATTCGCGCGCGCGGTCACTTCGCTGCTGAGCGCAAGAGAACGGCGGAGCAGCAGGGCAACACCGAAGCCGACGAGGCCTCCGACGAGGGCCACCAGGCCCACGACGAGGGGGTCGGACATCTCAAGTTCCTTTCCGTGTGGCGCGAACGCGAGGATGCTCGCCGTGCCGGGGCGAACGCCCCCGTGATCGCGTAAGCGGCCGATGGAACGGCGTGCTCCGCCGGCCGGGGTTCACAAGTTCTAAGTGCATCGAGGATAACGCTGCGTACCCCGCGTACGCAATGCGGACGGCGCTAGCCTGCAACGGATGCGCGAGTACACACCGCCCGGCGCGCGTTTGCTCCTCGCCAGCTCGTTCGTCGCGACCGTGCCGATGGGCTACCTGCTCGTCGTCCTGCCGCTCTACCTCGACCGCGCCGGCATCCAGCCGGCGTTCATCGGTCTGCTCTACACCGTCTCCGGGCTGGTGACCTCGCTCATCGTCGCGTTCTCGGGAGTCTTCGCCGACCGCTGGGGCCGCAGGCGTTTCCTCGTCGCCGGAACGCTCCTGCCCGTGCCGAGCTACTTCGTGTTCGCAGCGACGACGGACCCGGCGTGGCTCATCGCCGCCAGCGTCCTCGGTGGGGTCGGGCTCGCCAACGGCGCCGCTGGTGCGCTCACCATCTCGAGCTTCGACGCGCTCCTCGCCGAAAAGGCGAGCGAGGGACAGCGCACGCGCGTGTTCGCGTCCAGCCAGGCGCTGTGGAGCCTGGCCCTGGCCGGCGGATCGATCGCGGCGGCCGTGCCCACGCTGCTTCGCGCCACTTTCGGGATCGGCGAGCTCGAGAGCTACCGACTCCCCTATCTCGCGATGGCGGGCCTCACCGTCGCCGCCGCGGCGCTGCTGATGCCGCTGCGCGAGGACACGAGCGTGCGCGCGGCGCGCGTCGCGTCAGGCTGGCTGCCACACCGGTCCCGGCCGGCGATCGCCATCTACGCGCTCGGCATCGGCTTCCTGGGGTTCGGTCTGGGCATCGCGGTGCAGCTCCTGCCGCTCTGGTTCGGACTCCGATTCGGCGTCACCGAGGCCGACCTCGGGCCGTGGTACGCCGCGGCGCAGATCCTCTCGCTCGCGACCGTTGTCGCGGTCCCGGTCCTCGAGCGGCGGTTGGGCGGACCGCGCACGGTCCTGTTCGCTCTCTCCGCGAGCGGCACCTGCCTCGCGCTGATCGTGCTGGCGCCGGTCTTCACCGTCGCGGCTTCGTTGTTCGTCCTGCGCGGCTTCTTCACCAATCTCTCGTGGCCCTTTCATCAAGCGCTCCTCATGGCCGCGACCGTCCCCGAGGAGCGCGCGACCGCCGTCGGCGCGGGGTTCGCCGTGTGGGGCTTCACGAACGCCCTCGGACCACTCGCATCCGGGGCGCTCCTGGGGGCCGGCATCTTCGTGCTTCCGCTCGTGGTCGGCTCGCTGATGTACTTCTGTGGAGGTCTCGCGTTCGGGATCGGCTTCAGCCGGCTGCTCGCGCGGCGCGCCCGAGCGCAGACGGCGGCCCTCGGTACTCTGGGTGGCGATGGCTCCGTCTGAGAAGGAGACGCGCCTCGATGAGTCCGCGCTCGCGCGACTCCTCGGAGAGGGCACGTGGCGACGCGAGGGCAACGCCCTGACGCGCACGTTCACATTCAAAGGCTTCAAGGGCGCGATGGCGTTCGTCGATCGCGTCGCGGACGCCGCAAATACCGCGAACCACCATCCGGACATCCACCTCGAGCGCTATCGCAACGTGCGCATCGTGCTCACGACGCACGCGACGGGCGGCATCTCCGACGCCGACGTCGAGCTCGCGCGACAGGTCGAGCAATTGGAGACGCTCCCGGCCTGACGCGGGCACGCGTAGTCTCGCGAGATGCGCAAAGGAGTTCTCGCGATCCCGCTGTACTTCGTAGCCGTCGGGATCGCTCACATCGCGCTGGCGATCAACTGGACCGAGCGCACCAGCGGACTACCGAAGGACGGCCAGGCATTCTCGGGAACGGCGATCCTCGGCGCTGGCTTTGTGTTCCTCGGCATGCTGGCGACTGGTCCGGCGCTCGCCTTCGAGCGAAGCCTTGGCGGTCTCGCCCGCGGAGCGGTCGCCGCCGCCCTCGTCGCCTTGGCGGTCGTCATGTACACCGCGAGCCGCGGCTATCTGATGGGCGGCGTTACGGGTGGCTCCCCCTGCATCGTCGAGGCGAGCGGGCCGGTCTGCGCACCAGGGGGCGGCACGTACATCGCGGACGCGCAGCCGGATCCGCTGCTCATGCTGTTCGCGGCCATCGGCGCGTACGCGATCGCCCATGTCGCGGCGCGGCTTCAGCAACGTCGCGCGGAGAGTCGCGCAAACCTCAGTCGGCTTCGGTGACCTCGCGGCGCACGACCTCTTCGATCGTGTCGTAGTCGAACCCGCGCGACACCAGGTACGCATGGATCTTGCGCCGCTTCTCGGCGTCGGGCATGTTCGACCAGCGCGTGAGCGGGCGCGAGAGCGCGCGGCGCGCCTGCTCGACGTCCGCGTCGGGCGCGCGCTCGCCGAGCACGAGGTCGACGACGTCGCGGCCGACGCCCTTCTGCGCAAGCTCGGTCCGTAGCGCGCGGTGGCCACGCGGCTTGAACCGCTCGCGCTGTTCCAACCACCAGCGCGCGAAGGCCTCGTCATCGACATACCGCTGCGCGCGCAGCCGGTCGATGGCGCGGTCGATGCTGTCCGAGTCGAACTTCCTCGATCGGAGGTGGCGATGGATCTCTGCGACGGTGTGGGGACGCCCGGCGAGGTAGCGCACGGCGGCCTCGTAGGCGTCGCCGGCGGGCGTCGCGGAGGGTCTAACCCTCTTCGCCATCCGGGCTTGCGGCAACAGCCGCGGCGCCGGACCGCTCGCGCACCTTCTTCTCGATCTCGTTCGCGACGTCGGCGTTATCGCGCAGGAACTGCTTCGCCGCCTCGCGACCCTGGCCGATGCGCTGCTTGCCGTAGTTGATCCAGGCGCCGGACTTCTCGAGCACGCCGGTGGTCACGCCCATGTCGATCAGGCCGCCCTCGCGCGAGATGCCCTCGGCCGCGAGGATCTCCAGCTCGGCGATGCGGAACGGCGGCGACACCTTGTTCTTCACGACCTTCACACGCACGCGGCGACCGATGATCTCGGTGCCGTTCTTGATCGGCTCGATCGGCCGGATGTCGAGGCGGATCGACGCGTAGAACTTCAGCGCCTTGCCGCCCGAAGTCGTTTCGGGCGAGTTGTGCACGACGACGCCGTCGACGAGGTAGTTATGCGTGCCGTCGACTTCCAGGTCGTAGCGATAACGGCGACGTCCATTCCAGGTCGGCGGCTTGCGGTGAATGCTGGCGATCGGCGCCGGAACTAGTCGCCGTTCGGGTTCCACGAACTCAGGCTCGACCTCGAAGCGACCGCGATATTTCGGCAGGAGCTTGTACTCCATCGACGGATGCACATAGGGCGCAACGAGCGCGTGGAAGCGTTCGGTGGCGGGCTGATGCAGCCGAAGAATCGCCAGGTCGCGCACTTCATCGACTTGGGACTCGATTCCGAAGCGGCTCCGAAGATGGGCGACCAGACGCTCTCGCGTTTCGACGTTCATGGCTTCGACGCAGAGCGCGATACGTCCGCGGTCCTGATGCTTGCCGCGGAGCTCAAAGCCGCCGTCATCCTGATACCAAAGTGCGAGCGCGAGCGGCGACAACGAGTCCAGGTACGCCTCACTGAGGTGCTTGCGGCCGTCGCGGTACGTGTCGACATAAAGGTCATGTAGCTCGGGGAGTGGCGTGCTGTCCCAGAACGCGGCGCCCGTTCGGTTCATCCAGTACGAACCTGGAATGTTCCCGAACAACGAAACCTTCCAGTCAAGGTAGGCGCGCTGCTTCGGACCACGGCCAAGGCGAAACTTGACCCCTCGCGACTGGGGGCTTCGCTTCAGGCGCGTGAGATTGCCATCTCCCAACAGGCTGCCCTTGATCACGTCCGTCTGGAACGGACTCAGTCTGAAAAACTGCGCGATCATCACCTGGTCGCCCGCAGCGAGCTGCCGTAGCGGCGCAAAGCCCTCGGCGGTAAGAATCTCGTGGTCAGGCGTCGCGCTGAATTGCGCCCGGCCGTTGCCGCTGGGCTTGTGGACCGAGACGGCCAGGAAATCATCGGTGGCGCCATTGTTGAACCAATTCGTCACCGGTCGTGCTGCGATCGTGCCAGTCCCGAGGTCCGCCGTGAGCACCTCGACCGGGCGACGCTGATTCACGATCGTCCCGATCTTCTGCTGCGAGCCGTCGGCCAGCGTGACCCGCGTCGAGTACGAGAAGCAACCGAAGATGACTCCCACCTTCTCGCGCAGCTGATTGATGAACATCACGGTCGTCTTCGTCTTCGAGATCGAGCCGGTGAGCTTGCGCAGCGCCTGGCTCATGAGCCGCGCCTGCAGACCCATGTGCGCGTCCCCCATCTCGCCCTCGATCTCCGCGCGCGGCACGAGCGCGGCGACCGAGTCGATCACGACGAGGTCGACGGCGCCCGAACGCACGAGCGTGTCGGTGATCTCGAGCGCCTGCTCGCCGTTATCCGGCTGCGAGATGAGGAGCTCGTCGATGTTCACGCCGCATCGCCGAGCCCACTCCGAGTCGAGGGCATGCTCGGCGTCGATGAAGGCGGCCGTCCCGCCACTGCGCTGCACCGCGGCGACGGCGTGCAGGGTGAGCGTGGTCTTCCCGGACGCTTCCGGGCCGTAGATCTCGACCACCCGGCCGCGCGGATACCCGCCCACGCCGAGCGCGAGGTCGAGCGCGAGCGACCCGCTCGGGATCGCGTCGACCTTCTCCTCGGTGTTCGCGCCGAGCTTCATGATCGAGCCCTTGCCGAACTGCTTCTCGATCTGCAGGATCGCCTGGTCGATCGCCCTCGTCTTCTCTGTCACTGCCATCTATTCCGTCCTCACACCTTAGCTTCCGACACGAAAAACGGCGCCGGCTTGCTGCACACCGGCGCCGCGACAGACCTGCGTGCTGGGGACCGTTACCAGTCCTTCTCCTTGCGCTTGCGGGGCACGAGCTCGATGGTCATCGGCTGGACCGGCGCGGCCACGGTCCTCTTCTTCAGCTCTTTCTCGAGCTGCTCTTTGGACTTCTTCTTCGCCTTCTTGTCCTTGGCCTCGCCTCGACCAGTCGGCATTCTCGTCCCTCCCGTCCGGTGGAAGCAGTCCGGACTGCAGCGAGCATAGCGTGAATGGAACGTATGCTCTCCGCCGTGCCCGCCCGGAAGCGCGCGTCGGCGCGCGTCACGACCCGCACCGGCGACGCGGGCGAGACGTCGCTGTTCGGCAGGGGGCGTGTCCGCAAGACCGATCCTCGGATCGTGGCCCTCGGCGACCTCGACGAGGCGCAGAGCGCGATCGGTCTGGCCCGCGCGATGGCGCCCACGTCGAGGATGGGGCGGGAGCTGCTCGAGCTGCAGCAGGGGCTGTACGTCGCCATGTCGGAGGTCGCGACCCCGCGCGACGATCTCGCGCGCCTGAAGACGCGACTCGACGCCCCGGCGATCGCGAAGCTCGACACCGCGCTGGAGTGGCTCAAGGCACGGACGCCGATCGAGGGCCGTTTCGTCGTGCCCGGCGGGAACCCCATCGCGGCGGCTCTGGACTACGCGCGCACGGTCACGCGGCGCGCCGAGCGCAGCGTCGTGGAGTGCGTGGACGCCGGCGCGGTCTCGGGCGAGATGCTGCTGCCCTGGCTGAACCGCCTATCGGATCTTCTCTTCGTCCTCGCGCGGTCCAGCGAGGGCGCGTCTCACCCACGACGCGCGGTGCAGACCTCGGGACGGCGCGCGCCGCGCTGACCCGATCGCGGGTCCTTGGCTCAGCTCTCCGGCGGCTTCGACCCCGCGACGACCTCGCTGTGGAACGGACCCCGCGCGGTCCGCTGCGCCAGCGTGAGATCGGCGAGTTGCCGCTGCGTGGCGCGCTGCGCGTCATCGAGGTCGGCAAGCAGCACCAGGGCGTCCGCGAAGCCCCACAGGATCAGGGCGTAGATGAGGGCGAAGACGAAGCCGAAGACGCCGACCGCGACGGCCGCGCCCGGGAAGAGCGCGACAGCGCCCTCGGGCACCTGGTACTGGCTCGCGCCGTAGACGCCGCCCGCGCCGGCGGCCAGGAAGAGGATCGCCGCGATGCGCATCGTGCCCGCGGCGAACTTGACGGCGAAGTGGCTTCGCGGCCGGGGCTTGGGCGCTAGCGCAGCCAGGGCGGGGGCTCCCAGTGGTCCGGCAGCACGGTGACCTTCACCGGCATCTCCGCGGCCTGCTCGGAGACGGATTGGATCTGGTTGATGAGCATCGGCCCGTAGGGGCAGAAGGGGGTCGTGAGGACCATCTTCACCTCGGCCTCGTCGGGTGTGAAGACGACCTCGCGGATGAGGTCGAGGTCGATGACCGACAGCCCGATCTCGGGGTCCAGCACCGCCTGAAGCGCGTTGAGGATCTTCTCCTGCTTCTCGGCCTCGGCGACGATCGGCGACGCGCCCTTCGCGGTCTTTTCCTGTGTCTTCTCTTCGGCCATATCGATCCTTTCCGACCCGCTCAGCGGTGAGCGAGCCACGAGAACAGCGAGAACAGCGCGGTGAGCGCAAGGCTCACGATGATGGACGTCGCGATCGGCGCGTAGACGACCCAGCCATCGCCACGGATGGCGACGTCGCCGGGGAGCTTCCCGATCAACGGAACGCGGTCGGTCAGCATGAGGGCCAGCCCAAAGGTCGCGATGACCACACCGATGATGAGGAGTGCGCGGCCGAAATCGTCCATGTACGCATCGATTGTCTCACGCATGCGGTCAGCGGAGCGTCACGAGCAGCACCCGGTCGTCGTCCGCGGCGGGCCGACCGCGGCCATCGCGGTTGCTCGTCAGAACGAGGAATTCACCGGTCGAGATCTCGTAGACGTCGCGTAGCCTGCCGTACTGGTTGAGGAGCAGCCGCTCCTCGAAGGCCACTCCGCGTCCGTCCGGCGCGAGCACGATGCGATGCACGTGCTGGGCACGCAGCGTCGCGAACAGCAGTGAGCCGCGGAGTGGACCGGGTACGGTCGCGAAGGCCGCGCCCGAGGGCGCCCAGGTGTCGGTGCTGCCGCTCCAGGCGATCGGATCGTGGAAACGCGGATCGCCCGGCTTACCCGTCACGATCGGCCAGCCGTAGTTCGCACCGGGCTCGATGCGATTGACTTCGTCCTGACAGCACGCCGGGAAGAAGCCGCTAGGCCCGTGCTCGGTCTCGTAGAGGACGCCGGTGTCGGGCTGGAACGCGAGGCCCTGCACGTTGCGATGTCCGAGCGAGTACACCGGCGATCCGGCGAACGGATTGTCCGCAGGAACGCTGCCGTCCTTCTCGAGCCGCAGGATCTTTCCGCCGAGCGAGCTACGGTCCTGCGCGCGCGCCTGCTGCTCGCCATCACCGGTCGCGACGTAGAGCTTGCCGTCCGGCCCGAACGCGATGCGGCCACCGTCGTGATTGGACGATCCGGGGATGTTATCGAGGAGGATCGTCTCATCGGTGCCCGACCCACCTGCGTCGTGCATCCGCACGAGGCGGTTCAGGGTCGCCCCGCCGGCGCCCGCGTACGAGTAATAGAGGTAGACGAAACCGTTGCGCGCGAAATCCGGATCGAGCGCGATCCCGAGGAGGCCGCGCTCGGCATCGGGATTCGCGCGCGCCGGGACGGTCGCCCACGGCCGCGCCTCGAGTCCACCGCCCGTCCCGAGCCGGACGATACGCACGCGACCCGGACGCTCGGTCACGAAGAGACGGCCGTCCGGGGCGAGAGCGGCGGCCCACGGCACCTCGAGGCCCGAGGCGATCAGCTGCACGTTCTCCACGACCGCCGGACCGACTCGCGGAGACGGCGTGGGCGTCGGCGTCGCTGTCTGGCTCGGTCGCGCGGCCTCGGAGCGCGTCGGGACCGGCGCGGTGGGTGCGGTCGCCGCCGGCGTGCACGCCGCGACCGACAGGACGACCGCCACCAGTGTCGCGAACGCCGGTGATGGCGCCCGCCTCACGTACGGCCCTGGGCCCAGCGTCCGAGCGCCTGGCTCGCCATCGGACGCGCGAGGCCGTAGCCCTGCGCACCGACGCAGCCGAGTGCGTGCGCGAAGCCGAGCATCGCCTTGTTCTCGACGCCGACGGCGACGAGCGCGATGCCACGTGCCGCGGCGAAGCGCGCGATGCCTCGGGCCGTATCCGCGGCGCGGGGATCGTCCAGCGCGTGACCGATGATCTCGCGGCCCAGCTTGACCGTGTCGAGCGGCCACTGCGTCGCGCCGTCCAGCTGCACGACACTCGTCACGTCGTCGAGCGCGATGGGGATCCCGCGGGAGCCGAGCTCGCGCAGGCCCGTGCTGGACGCCTCACCGGTCTCGTCGGCGCGGATCTCGGCGCTGAACGCGGACTTGCCGTCAGTCACATGCAGTGTCCGATCGAGGAGTCGCACGAACCGCGGGTCGCGCAGATCGCTCGCCGCGATGTTGACCGACATGTTCAGCGTCAACCCGTCCTTGCGCCACACGCTCCCCTGCAGCAGCGCCTCGCGGAGCACCCACGCGGTCAGCTCGTGCATGAGGCCCTCGCGCTGCGCCGTCGGCAGGAACGACTGCGGCGACACCAGTCCCTTCTCCGGATGTTTCCAGCGGACGAGGGCCTCGACACCGCGCAGGGTCTTTCCGCCGATGTCAAAGATCGGCTGGTAATGCAGCTCGAGCTCGTTCCGGGTGATGGCGCGCTCGAGCTCGAAGCGACCTTCGACGGTCACTCCGACCTCGCCGCCTCGTCGGGCTGAGCGCCGTTCCAGAGCGTCGCTCCGGTCGGCGGCGTCCGACCCAGATGCCGGTAGGCGTGCTCCGTGGCGACGCGGCCACGCGGCGTGCGCTTGAGGTATCCCTCCTGCATCAGGTACGGCTCGTAGACGTCCTCGATCGTCTCGGAATCCTCGCTCAGAGCGGCGGCGAGTGTTTCGAGCCCCACCGGGCCGCCCGAGAATTTATCGATGATCGCGGCCAGAAGCATCCGGTCCACGGCATCGAGTCCCTTGTCGTCGACCTCTAGGGCGGCGAGGGCCTCGCGCGCGACGGCGAGCGTCACGCGTCCGTCGTGCCTCACCTGCGCGAAGTCACGAACGCGTTTGAGCCAGCGGTTCGCGATGCGTGGCGTGCCGCGCGAGCGGCGCGCGATCTCGTGCGCGGCGGCTGGCTCGATCTCGACGCCCAGGATGCGCGCCGAGCGGCGGACGACCTTCTCGAGCGCGTCCGCCTCGAAGAGATCGAGCTTGTATGTCGCACCAAAGCGGTCGCGCAGCGGCGACGAGAGCCGGCCGATGCGGGTCGTCGCGCCGACGAGCGTGAATCGCGGCAGTGGGAGCCGCAGCGTCCGTGCCCCGGGGCCCTTCCCGATCACGATGTCGAGCTGATAGACGTCCATCGCCGGGTACAGCACCTCTTCCACCAAGCGTGGCAGGCGATGCACCTCGTCGATGAACAGGACCTCACCGGCCCCGAGATTCGTGAGGATCGCGGCGAGATCGCCGGCACGCTCGATCGCGGGTCCGCTGGTGATCCGGATCGGTACGCCCAGCTCGTGCGCGATCACGTTGGCGAGCGATGTCTTTCCCACCCCCGGCGGTCCATGCAGCGCGACGTGGTCCAGCGGTTCGCCCCGACCCTTCGCGGCCTCGATCAGGATCCGCAGCTGGCTCTTGACCGTGTCCTGATTGATGTACTCGTCGTCGGACAGTCGCTGCGGACGCAGCGTCGCCTCGAGCGAGCGCTCGCGATCCTGGCCCGCCGGACTGCTGTCGCGGGGCCGGTCCTTCTCCGGCTTCTTGCCGTCGCTGCTCACGCGAGCGCCCGGCGAACGGTGCCGGCGATGCGCTCGACCGCGCTGCCCCGCGCGATGAGCTCCGCCTCGCTGGCGGTCCGCGGCTTGAGCTCGACCTTGTCCTCCTTGAGCGTGCGCTTCGACACCGTCGCGCGGAACGGTATGCCGATGAGATCGGAGTCCGCGAACTTCACTCCGGCGCTCTCCTCGCGATCGTCGTACAGCACCTCCACGCCCGCGCGCTCGAGATCCAGGGCGAGCGAATCGGCCGACGCGCGGACCGCCTCGTCGTTCGACGGCAGCGCGATGACATGCACCTGGTACGGCGCCACGGCGATGGGCCACATGATGCCCCGCTCGTCGTTGTGCGTTTCGATGATGGTCTGGACCGCACGACCGATCCCGATGCCGTAGCTCCCGCCGAAGAAGGGCCTGCGCGTCCCGTCCTCGGCGAGGAACGTCGCGTGCATCTTCGTCGAGTAGTAGGTCCCGTAGGCGAAGATGTTCCCGACCTCGACGCCGCGCTTGATCGTCAGCGCCCCGGTGCCGCACTTGGGGCAGGTGTCGCCCTCCGCGACGTCATGCGCATCGACGCGTTCTCCGTCGAAGTCGCGTCCGAGGACCACGCGGTCCAGGTGCGCGTCCTTCTTGTTCGCGCCGGCGACGTACGCGCGTGACGTATCGACGGACGCGTCGACGAGGATGCGGGCGCGCAGGCCGACCGGGCCGACGAATCCCGCGACGCCACCCGACGTGGCGAAACCGGCCTCGTTCGCGAAGGTGAGCTCCGGCACGTCGAGAAGCTTGCGCAGCTTCGCCTCGTTCACGCTTCGGTCTCCCGGCAGGACGACCGCGACGACCTGGTCCTTGGCCTTGATCAGGATCGTCTTGAGGAAGGCGGATGCGGGACGCCCCAGACTTTCCTGTAGCTGCTCGATCGTCGTGACGCCCGGCGTGCTGATCTCGATCGGCGTCCCCGCGTCGCTGCGGCCCGCCGACGGCAGCGTGCGTGTCGCCTTCTCAAGGTTCGCCTTGTAGTCGCCGTTCGAGCAGATCGCGATCCGGTCGTCGCCCGCGTCAGTGAGCACCTGGAACTCGTGGGCGATGTCGCCGCCCATGGCGCCCGTATCCGACTCGACGCTGATCGCGTCCAGGCCCATGCGCCCGAAGATGCGCGCGTAGGCGCCATGTTGTGCCCTGTAGCTCTTTTCGAGGCCGGCCTGATCGGCGTCGAACGAGTACGCATCTTTCATCACGAACTCCCGCACGCGGAGCAGGCCCGCACGCGGCCGCGCCTCATCGCGCCCTTTCGACTGGAAGTGGTAGACCATCACGGGCAGCTGGCGGTATGACAGGATCTCCGCCGAAGCGTGCGC
>DASYUY010000037.1:0-2612 GCA_036000705.1 Candidatus Limnocylindria bacterium
GGCACCAACAACAAGCCGGACCAGAACATCTACTCCTCGGTGCGCTCGGCCGCGACCGGCACCTGGTCGACGCCCAACCTGAGGGTCAACGACGACACCGCCCAGAACCCGGTGCAGCGCAGCCCACGCCTCGCCGGCACCCCCGCCGGGATCGAGACGGCGGTGTGGGTGGACCTGCGCGCCAGCCAGAACAACATCTACGCCAGCAGCTCAACCTGGCGGGCTGCACCAACTGGTGCCCGAACAAGCGCGTCACCGACAACACCAGCGCGCTCAAGGACTTCCCCGACGTGGCGGTCGACGCCGCCAACACCGCCTACGCCGTCTGGCAGGACCCTGGCTGCCGGGCTGAAGGTCATGTACACGGCACGCCGTACACGCACGGCGAGCGCAGGAGGCTCGAAGGAGCGGTCCGAAATCAAAAAGAAAAAGCTCGACTGCGGATGGTGCTCCCGTTTTCGGGCGTAACTAGACTAGAACATACGTTCTAGAACACATGGGGGAGCGCGATGCCGGATCTAGGGCTGAGCTACGTATCCCGGCATGCCCGGCGCGACGACGCCGGCGAGCTTCGCCGCCGGTCGTCCGGGCAGCACGGACACGCAGGCGTAGGTCGAGAGCTGCACTTGCTTGTCGTACGGGATCGCGACCTTCAACGGGTCCACGCCGGGCGACGTGATCACGAACGAAGCAACCTTGACGTCGCTCACCTGGCCGCAGCGAACCACCGTCTCCGAGGCGTTCGCGCTGATGCCCACGATCGCCGCGAGGATCGCAATGGCGAAAAGCAACGGAAAAAAGCGCATTCGGTAGTAGCGAGCAAGGGACGTGCCGGTCAGAGCGTGGAAGGGTCGCGCACGACGAGGCCGTCGATGCGGTCGAAATCCCGTCGATTCCTCGTCACGAGATCGAGCCCGTGGATCAGGGCCGCCGCGGCGATCAACGCGTCGGCTGTTCGGACGTCCGACGCACGCCGGAGGCGGCCCGCGCGCTCGGCGATCGCGCGGTCGACCGCGATCTCATCGAACAGTCCCAGGGTCGCCCGCACGAGCTCCTCGTTCACGCTTCTGCCCGCGACAAGCTCGCACCGTGTCACGACCGAATACCACACGCGTTCGCGCCCGACCTCGAGCCGGCGCGCGCCGCGGAAGCTATCGACGAGGACGTCGGTGTCGAGAAGCAGACCGGGCACGATCCCACTCGTCGCGAGAAGGGACCGTCAGCTCGGGCATCGAGCCGAAGGTCCTGTCGAGGATGGCCTGGATGTCGCGCGGCGATGGACGATCGAGGTAGGAATCCAGCGCGTCGCGCACGATCGATGCCAGCGTCTTGCCCTCGCGCTTGCGCCGCGCGTCGATCTTCCGTCGCTGCTCGGCGCTGAGATAGACCTGCGTCCGTGTCGCACCCATATACATCACAGCATACAGCACATCGTCTGATCGTCGAATGTCACCACCTCATCGTTCGAAACGGCTTGCGTGATGTCCGGATACATCGAGCTTCATGCGCACAGCAACTATTCATTCCTCGACGGCGCGTCCGATGTGGAGGAGCTCGTCACCGCCGCGGTCGCGCGAGGGATGGACGCGCTGGCTCTGACGGACACGAACGGGCTCTACGGCGCGGTGCGCTTCTGGAACGCCGCGAAGGACGCGGGCATCCGCCCGATCTACGGCGCGGAGATCCAGACACTCGACTTCGGGCATCTCGTGCTCATCGCGCGCGATCGCGTCGGCTGGCGGAGCCTCTGCCGCACGGTGTCGGCGGCGCAGCTCGCGGGCGAGAAGACGAAGCCGCGCGCGACGCTAGCGCTCATCGCCGAGAACGCCGAGGGCCTCTTCGCGCTCACCGGCTGCGCGTACGGCGCGGTGCCGCGCGCGATGCGCGGCGGCGACGTCGACGCGGCGCGGGACGCACTCTCACGGCTCGCGGCGATCTTCGGCGAGCGCTGCTTCGTCGAGATCTCCGACCACCTGGATCCGGACGACCCCGCGCTGTGCGATGCCCTGGTGCGGCTGGCGTCCGAGCAGGGTCTCGGCGCGGTGGTCACGAACAACGTCCACTACGCGCGGCCGGAGGGCCGGCGTCTGCACGACGTGCTGCGCTGCATCGACCTCGGCGTGACGCTCGACGAGGCCGGGAACCGGCTCAAGCCCAATGGCGAGTACTGGCTGAAGGACGAGGCGATCCTGCGCGAGCGCCTGGGTCGGCACGCCGAGGCCTTCGCGAACGCCCGCGCCATCGCCGACGCCTGCACGCTCGATCTCGAGACGATCGGCCCGGGTCGCAGCCGCGCGACGCTCGCTTCGCGAGCTGAACGGGGGCCCCTCTCTTCCGGCTCGATGGTCGGCCAGGACCGCCTACCCGGCTTCCCGGTGCCGCTGGGACACACCGCGTTCTCCTATCTCTATGCGCTCTGCCAAGACGGCGCGCGCGAGAAGTACGGGCTCATGACGCCGGGCGTCGCGACGGGGCTGGCGCACGAGCTCTCGGTCATCGACCGCTGCGGCCTGGCGGAGTTCTTCCTGATCAACTGGGACATCGTCCGCTTCTGCAAGGAGCGGCGGATCCCCGCGCAGGGTCGCGGCTCGGCCGCGGACTCGATCGTCGCG
>DASYUY010000038.1:0-3139 GCA_036000705.1 Candidatus Limnocylindria bacterium
CCAGCTGCATCAGCTCCGCGGGCGCGTCGGGCGCCGCGGGCAGCGCGCCTTCTGCGTCCTCGTGAGCGAAGCCGCTGACGAATCGGAGCGACTGGCGGCGATGACGGAGAAGAAGCCCGGGACCGACCTGCCGCTCGACGGTTTCGACCTCGCGAAGCGCGACCTGCAAATCCGCGGTGCGGGCGAGTTCCTCGGCAAGCGCCAGAGCGGCGAGGAGAATGAGCTGCGCATCGTCGATCTTGCCGACGTCGATCCCGCGCTCATCGACGAGACCGCGGTCGAGGCGGACCGGATCCTCGCGGCAGATCCGCAGCTCGAGCGGGCAGAGCACGCGTCGCTCGAACAGGCCGTCGCCGATCTGTGGCGCCGCTACGCGCTTGCCTGACGTCGAAGCGTTCGTCGACGCGAATGGCGCGGCGCTGTGGACGGCGACGCGAGGCCGGGGAGGTCCGGTCCTGCTCATCCACGGCGGACCCGGCATCTGCGACTACCTCGAGCCGGTGGCGGGCATGCTCGAGGACATGGCCACCGTCCACCGTTACGAACAGCGTGGTTGCGGCCGGAGCCCGGAGCTCGAGCCGATCGACATCACAACGCTCGTCGCCGACATCGACCTGTTGCGCGTCGCGTGGGGTCATGAACGCTGGGTGGTCGTCGGGCACTCCTGGGGAGCGGCGCTCGCCCTGCTCTACGCGATCGCGCACCCCGAGCGGGTCACGAAGCTCGCCTACGTGTCCGGTGTCGGCATCACCGAGGCGTGGAAGCCGGAGTACCGACGCATGCGGGATGAACGACTCAGCGCGCGCGAGCGTGCTCGATGGACGGAGGTCGACGAGCACATCGCCGGTGATCGAGATCCGACCTTGGAGATCGAGTGGGCGGAGTTCCTGATGAAGGTGGACTTCGCCGATCCGTCGCGCCTTGCGAACGTACCTCGTCCGTTCTTCGCCTATCCGATGAACCGCCGTGTGAACGCGCGGCTCAACGCGGAATGGACGCGGCTCGTCGATTCGGGGGTCTTGCGCGACAGGGCGTCCGCGCTCCAGGTGCCGGCGCTCGTGCTGCACGGCGATGGTGACCCACGACCGCCGTGGCCGGCGCGGGAGCTCACCGAGCTCATTCCCGGAGCGCGGTTCGTTCTGCTCGAAGACGTCGGGCACGAGCCGTTCTGGGAACGGCCCGAGCCGCTCCGCGAACACCTTCGTGGATTCCTCGCGTGAGGGTCATCGCGGGCATCGCAAAAGGTCGAACGCTCGACGCACCTCGAGGCGGGGAGACCCGTCCCGCGACGGACCGGATCCGCGAGACGCTGTTCGCGATCCTCGAGCCCATCCTCGACCAGGCGCGCGTCCTCGATCTGTTCGCGGGTGCGGGGACGCTCGGCATCGAGGCTCTCTCGCGCGGGGCGGCAAGGGTCACGTTCGTCGAGCGCTCGAAGAGCGCGCTGAAGGCGCTCCGGAAGAACATCACGACGACCGGCTTCGACGACTGCGCCGAGGTGATCGGCGCGAATGTCCTGAGCTTTGTCGAGCAGTCGATCGCCGGCCCGTACGACGTGATCTTCTGCGATCCGCCGTTCGCGGACGTGGCGCTGCTCGAGGCGACGCTCGCACATCCGCGCCTCGCGAGGGCGCTGGCGCCCGAGGCCTACGTGGTCGCGCGGGTGTTGCGGAAGCACCAGCCGAGGGTGCCCAAAGACGCCCGCGTGCTGCGGGTGAAGGAGATCGGCGAGGAAACGCTGCTGTTCCTACGGTACGATGGCGGCGGCGGAGGAGGGTGACCTTGGACATTCAGTTCCTCGTGGAACGCCTCGAATCGCTCGTCGTGAACGCGCGCAAGGTCCCGATGACGAGCCAGGTCATCCTCGAGCAGGCAGCGATCCTCGATGTCATCGACCAGCTGCGCGTCGCGATCCCGGAGGAAGTACGTCAGGCGCGACGTATCAACCAGGAGAGCGACCGCGTCCTGTCCAAAGCGCGCGAGGAGGCGGAGCAGATCATCGGCGCGGCCCAGGAGCAGGCGGCGCTCCTCTTGCAGGATCAGTCGATCCTTCGGGAGGCTGAAACGAAGGCGCAAGATCTTCTCGACAAGGCGCAGGCGAAGTCGGACGAGACGATGCGCGGCGCCGATCAATACGCCGCGGACGTCCTTGTGCGACTCGAGAGCGATCTCGTGAAGTCACTGTCCATCATCAAGAGGAGCCTCGAGGTCATCGAGGAGCGCAAGCCGCAACCGACCGAGGGGTAGTCACATGATCGTCAACGTCGCGCCGCTGCTGAAGCAGCCCGTGGGCGCGCAGGCCGACTATCGCGTCGCGGAGTCGCCGATCGATCCTCACGGCGAGAACTCCGGCCTGCTCGAGGCGGGCGCGGTGTCGATCGACGCCGACATCCTCGCGACGCACACGAATCCCGGTGCGTATCTCGAGGGCGAGGCCGACGCGAAGCTCGAGGCGACGTGCAGTCGCTGCCTCACGCCGATCGAGGCGCCGGTGCATACGGAATTCGCTGAGCAGTACTACGCGCGGTTCGGTGTCATCGCGGGCGAGTCGCTCGGCGAGGCGCCGACGGACGCGAAGACCATCGGATCGGATTTCAAGATCGACCTGACGCCGCTGCTGCGCGAGGAGCTGATCCTCGCCGCGCCCCTCGCGCCCCTCTGCCGGCCGGACTGCAAGGGCCTTTGCGACGTCTGCGGCGAGGATCTGAATCGGCGCCCGCATGAGCACGAGAGCGCCGTGGAGGAGCGCTTCGCGAAGCTCGAGAAGCTGCGCGACTTTCATCCAGAGCGCGAGTAGCGTGCACGGCCGTTTTGGAGTCGCGACCCGAGCGTCATCCGACCCATAGAATCGTCGTGAAGGATCGTCGAAGGAGAGCATTCATTGGCAGGTCATCCCAAGAAACGCATCCCGCGCGCTGCGCAGGGCGAGCGCCGTAGCCATCTGGCGCTGAAGGCGCAGAATCTCGTGCCTTGTCCGCAGTGCAAGAGCCCCAAGCCCCCACATCAAGCGTGTCCGCATTGCGGCATGTTCCGCGGCCGCCAGGTCCTCAAGATCAAGGCGAAGCGCACCGCGGCGTAGTCCCGTGCGCATAGCGGTCGACGCCATGGGTGGCGATCACGCCCCGGACGAGATCGTCCG
>DASYUY010000039.1:0-4431 GCA_036000705.1 Candidatus Limnocylindria bacterium
AATCGGAAGTCGGACCCGACTGCGAGCTCCCGCACCGCATCCGATACGACGACCTCGTTCGCGCCGGCGCTCGCCATCACGCGGGCCGCCACGACCACGTTCATGCCGCTCACCCGCTCGCCGCGCAGCTCGCATTCACCCGCGTGGAGGCCGATCCGGCTGTCCAACCCCAGCGCGTGGAGGGATCCGCGCAGTGCGACGGCGCAGTGGAGGCCGTGAAGCGGCCGGTCGAACGTCGCGAAGAAGCCGTCCCCAGCCGTGTCGATCTCGCGACCGCCGAACCGCGCGAGCTCGTGCCGCACTGTCGCCCGGTACGTCTCCAGCAGCTTGCGCCAGCGTTCATCGCCGAGCTCGACCACTCGCGACGTCGAGTTGACGATGTCCGTGAAGAGCAGCGTCAGCTGCCCCCGGCCGGGAAGGAAGCGATCGACGATCGGCTGGACCCGCTTACGCAGCGGGCCGAAGCCGAGCACCAGGCCGAGCGCGACCACGATCGAAACGAAATCCGAGCGCTCTCCGGTCAGCTGCTCGAGCGCACGGTGTGCCGCCGCGCTCAGCGCGGCGAATGTCGCTGCCAGCAGCGCGGTCACCGAGCCGTACACGACGGTGCGATTGATGAGCAGGTCGATGTCGTAGAAGTGGTACCGGACGATCGCCGCCACGAGCGCAGGAGGGATCACTGCGTACAGTGGCGGGAATACACGGAAGACCAGCTTGCGTAGGTTCTCGGCGTCGGCGGCCGCGACGCTGCTTCCACGTACCGCGAGGGCGACCGCGCTCACGACGATGAAGATGAATCCGATCGCGAAGGAGAACACGAGCGTCAATACGATGAGTCGCGTCTGCGCTCGCTGTATGGCGCCAAGGCCGCGGTAGCGGGAAAAGGCCGCGAACAATCCGGCTGTCGGGATCAGCAGGCCGAAGAAGATCACGAAGAATGCGACCTCGGCGTCCACGATGCCCCCTGGGTACATCGAGGCCGACCCCACTTGTACGCCGAAGGCATCGTCGAACACGCCGAATAGCAGTCCCGGCCTGATCGCGTTGGCGATCCCGACGCCTGCGACCGGGATCGCGATCTCCTCGAGGAGCACCAGATAGATGACGACCACCACCCAGCGGAGCCAGTGGGGTATGAGGGCGCCGTTCGGCAGGAGGAGGAATGCGTGGGCGTACGCCGCTCCCGAAATGGCGTGGAAGGCGATGTGGATCAGGTTGAAAGGAACGTCGCTGGTTTGGACCCGAGAAAGCCCGTCGAATGGTGCGATCTCCGCGACGAAGAGTCCGTGCGTCTGGATGTTGAAGGCCACCGCGGTACCCACCATCCCGATGCCCAGGAGGCGCGTGACCCAGTCACGTGGACGGCTCATCACGAGGAACACGCCGACCGCGATGTTGAGGACCGAGAGCGCGTAATCGAGCGCCACGATCGCAGGCGGCTCCGCAAAGCTGTTGGCGCGAAGCACCAAGTGCGCGAGCGCTCCTACGCGTCCGCCCGCCGCTCCCCAATGGTCGAGGACGTCGCGCACCGCGGGAATGGACGCGAGCGCCGGGGCGAGACCCAGCAGCAGAACGATGGCCGCGACGAACGTGTAGACCGCGAAGGCGAGCGGGAAGCCGCGTCGATCCAACAGCCATCCGGGCGTGCCCGGTCGCGCCATGCCGACATCCTAGGCACCGTGTGGCGTGGCGACTCTGCGAGCGAGACGCTTAGAAGGGGCTCAGCCTCACCATCGTCGAGCGCAGCCCGAGGCAGGTGCGCAGGAACTGCTCGGCCTGTAGATCGACCGAGTTGAACGAGCCGATCACACGCACCGAGATGACATGCCCGACGACGGGCACCGAGCGGTTCGAGAGATCGACCGCCTGCAGCGTGCCGATATCGACGCCGTTGCACCGCAGCACCGCGTTGCGGATGTCGCTTCCGGTGAGCGTCACGGTCCATGAGGCGCGCGGGTTGGCGGGGCTGGTGACGGCGCGGTCGGCGGGATCGGGGACCGCGCTGAGGAAGGGCTGGTTCGGATCCGGCGTGCACACCCACGTCGAGCCGCTGCGGACCACGCGGTTGCCGAAGCAGCCGTAGGGAAGCGTGTAGCCGCCGTTCGAGCTCGCGAAGTACGCGCGGATCGCGGCGTTGTTGAAGGTGATGAGCTTGCCGAGCGTTGCCTGGACCGCGGCGTTGCTCGAGGCGACCTCGACGCGCGAGCCGCCGTAGCACTGGTCGGACTGGTCGTCGCTCACGTCGTAGTCCGCGGTCCCGCCCTTGTATGAGTTGTACGCGTACGAGCGCGCCGCGTAGGCCTGCGCCTTCAGCGCTTCGGGATGCCAGCTGGTCGGCATCTCGAGGGGGACCACGCCGCGGAGGTAATCGTCCCAGGTCGCGACGTTGATGACGCGCAGCGTGCCGCCGAGGCTCGTGAACCGGAAGTTGCCGCGGTAGACGCCCTTCTCGAGGAAGCCCAGCGGCTGATTCGGGTCGAGCGGGATCACGGCGGCCGACGCGACGACCTTGAGGAGACGTGGCGTGCCGCTGTTGTCCCACACCTCGACGCCGCCGGGCTTCGCGACGAACTGCCACGTCTGCTTGGACCCGGCGCGTCCGATCTCCGCGTTGCCGGACAGCTCGTCGAGCACCCGGAAGCCACCATCGGAGGTGACGTTGCCCGTCGCGCCCGCGAAGAAACGGTTGTCGCCGCAGCGGTAGCGCGCGGTCGAGGAAGGCTGTGAGAGCAGCACGCGCACCTGCGGGCGCGTCGCGTCGACGAACTGGAACGTCGTGCCCGGGTAGTACTTCTGCACGATCTGCTCGGCGTTGAGCGTGAGCCCGGTCGCGCCGGTGGCCCAGCCGTTCGCACCGTACTGGCTCATGCCGAGGCCGTGACCAAATCCGCTTCCGTAGAAGACCACGCCCGACACGACCGTGAACGGCTCCCTCTTCATCTGCACACCGGTGCTGCTGAACCACGCGACGCCCTCGAGCACCATGTCCCACGAGATGACATAACCGCCGACGGCCTGCGGCACCGTGACGGTGACCGGCACGGTGACCTGCGAGAACGGCGGCACGTCGTTCGGCAGCCGTCCGCGCGCGCCGTCCCACACGACGGTGTCGCCTGCGGCGGTCGTGATGTGGTAGCTGAGGCTCACGTTGCCCGCGGACCAGGCGCGCGGTCCGTAGTTCAGGACCGTGGTCGAGAGATTGATCGTCGCGCCGATCGTGACCTGACCCGGCGTCGTCGTCCCGGCATAGCCGGCGCTGAAGCCGCTCGTGACGCCGAGCGGCACGCGCGCCGGCGGCGAGCCCGTGCCCTCGAACCAGCCGATCCCTTCGCGCACGAGATCGACGACGAGCGTGTAGCTGCCGGAGTTCCCGGGTGTGGTGAACGTGACGCTCAGATCCTTCGATTGGCCCGGCAGAACATCGCCGCCGAGCGGAGTGCGGATGCCATCCCACACGACCGCGCGGCCCGCGGCGTCAAGGATGTGGTACGAGAGGTTCACCGGATTCGCACCCGCGGCGTTCCACGGAATGTTGCCGTTGTTCGTCAGCTTCACCGCGAGCGTCTTGGACTCGGCCCAGTACGCGGACATCGGGCTCATCGCTCCGAAGGCCGCCGCATATCGCAGCGCCGCGACCGTCGTCGGTACGCGATACGGCGCGGCGCCGCCGAGCGACGCGAACCAGCCGACGCCCTCGCGCACCAGATCGATGCTGAGGGTGTACGTGCCGGGGTTCGTCGGCGTTCCGACCTTGAGCGTGACGTTCGCGGACGCTCCGGGCTCGACGTTCGCCGCGAGTGGCGTGCGCATGCCGTCCCAGATGACCGTGGTGCCGGCGCTGTCGCTCCAGTGATAGGACACGTCGACGAGATTCGGGCCCGTCGCGTTCCACACCGCGGCGCCGGTGTTCTTCAGCACGACCGGCACGTCATAGGTACCGCCCGCGATGAACGACGGCAGCGTGGGTGGCGTGACGGCGACAACGAAACCGGCGAGCGCGGTGATGGGGAGCGGGTTGCTCGGCACGAACCAGGCGACGCCTTCCTTCACCATCGCGAAGCGCAGGAGATATGCGCCTGGGACCGGCGGCGCGGTGACGGTCGCGGTGATCGTGCGCGACGCGTTCGGCTCGACCGGTGCATCGAGCTTGGTGCGCGGGCCATCCCACAGGACGGTGTTGCCCGACGCGTCGTACCAGTGGAGGCTGAGGTTCACCGGGTTCGCGCCCGCGATGTTCCAGGTCTGGTTGCCGGTGTTCGTGAGCGCGACCGCGATCTGCGCGTTGGCGCCCGCCGGGATCGTCGTGGGCGGCGTCGCGACGGCGTACGTCGCGCTCGTGGTCGCCGACGCGACCTGCACGGCGAACGTCGAGCTCTGCGGGAACCACGCGACGCCTTCCTTGACGAGCGCGAAGTTCAGGCGGAACGCGCC
>DASYUY010000040.1:0-11100 GCA_036000705.1 Candidatus Limnocylindria bacterium
CTGGCGCGATCTCGTCGAACGCCATCACCAGGTCATTCGCGATGAGCTCCAGCGGCACCGAGGAGTCGAAGTCGACACCGCCGGCGACGGCTTTTACGCCACGTTCGGCACGCCCTCATGGGCGATCGAGTGCGCGGTGGCCATCCGTGCCCGCGTTCGAGAGGTCGGCGTCGACGTGCGCATCGGGATCCATGTGGGCGAGTGCGAGATCGTCGCCGGGAAAGTCGGTGGCATCGCGGTGAGCCTCGGGTCGCGCGTGATGGCCCAGGCGGGCGCGGGCGAGATCCTCGTGTCGCAGACGGTGAAGGATCTGATGACCGGGTCGGGCCTGCAGTTCATCGACCGCGGACAGGTATCGCTCAAAGGCGTCCCGGGCGACTGGACGCTCTACGCGATCGCGAAGGCCGCGCCGCGGCGGCCCAAGCGCACGGCGAGGTAGACCGCGCTCGCCAGCGGCAGCGCGCCGATCGTGCCCACGAGCACGGGCGCCGCGCCGCCCAACATCCCGATGATCGGTCCGAGCACAAACCCGACGACGGGCGCGAACAACGGGAACCCGATCACGAATGCCACGCCGCCGATGAGCGTCGCGACGACCTTCTCCTGACGATCCCACGATCGCGATAACCACGCGAGCAGGACGCCCACGGGCCAGACGAAGAACGTGAGCAGCAGCGCTCCGGCTTCAAGCAGGCCCCAGCGCGACGCGGCGATCGGCCGCGCGGTGCGGGAGTCTCGGATGTCGCTCAGAGGAGCATCCTCCGCGAGCCCGTCCGCGACCGCTGAGGGATCACCGAGGCGATCGAGGATCGCGAGGAGCGCGGCGTCGGTCTCTTCGGTGAGCGCCGCGCGTGCCTCGGCAATGTGCGCGCGCACGTCCTCGAGGAGCTCCGCGCGTCGCGCGGGATCGGAGCCACTGAGCGCGAGCTCGAGCCGGGCCAGGTAGCCCTCCACGATGTCGGTCGCGTGCGGTGCGTTCATCGCCCGCCTCCTTCGAGGATTCCGTCCACAGCCGCGCGAAGCAGGCGCCACTCGTCCTGAAAGGATCCGAGGGCGCGCCTGCCCGCCGGCGTGAGGCGGTAGTACTTGCGCGGCGGACCGTCGCTCGAGTCGCGACGCTCGGTCTGCACGAGGCCGTCACGATGGAGCCGCAGCAGCAGCGGATAGATCGTGCCCTCCGTCGTGAGCATGCCGTCCACTCGCGCCAGCTCCTGCACCAGCTCGTACCCATAGCGCGGCTGATCGCGGAGCAGGGCGAGCACGCAGTGCTCGAGGACGCCTTTGCGGAGCTGGGTCGCGACGATCGCCACGGCGGGGGTGTACCACTCGGTACCTTGTATTGCAAGTATCAGGTGAGCGGCGGGGAGGCTCGGTCCGATAGCGCAGCTCCGTCCGGCAGCAATCTCTAGTCCGGCAGCGCGGAGAAGCCCGCGCCGATCGCGGCGAACGCGGCGGCGACGAGGAACGCGGGTTCGACGGCGCGCAGGATCGTCGCCGGGTCGGCGGAGTTCGGACCAGCGGTCGCGATGATCGCCGCCGCGGTCGCGGAGCCGATGGCGAATCCCAGATAGCGCGATGTGCCTGAGACGGCGTTGGCGGTCCCGCGGCGCTCCGCCGGCGCGGCCGACATGATCTGTGCGGTGTTCGCCGGCACAAACGCGCCGCTGCCGACGCCGGTGACGGCGAGCGCGACGACGACGAGCTCGAGCGGCGACGTCGCGCCGAGCGGCGCGAGCGCAAGCACCGCGAGCGCGAACAGGACCATGCCGACGGTGCGAGGCATGCGCGTGCCGACATGATCGGAGAGCGTGCCCGCGAGCGGCGCGACGACGACCTGCGCGACGGGCTGGGCCGCCATGACGAGACCGGTGGCCGTCGCGGAGAGCCCGCGGCCGTGGATGAGATAGAAGGGCATGAGGACGTAGACGGCGGCGACGCAGACATAGTTCGCGGCCGATGCGATCGTCGCGGCGCTGAAGGCGCGCCTCTCGAAGAGGCGCAGATCGAGGATCGGGCTCGTTGTCTGGCGCTCGACGCTGACGAACGCGGCGGCGAGCACGACGCTCGCGGCCAGGCCACCGAGCGTGAGCGCGGAGGTCGCGCCCCAGGTGGTGGCTTCTTGCAGCGTGATGAGGAACGTGGAGACGGCCGCGGTGAGCAGGACCGTTCCGGTGAGGTCGAAGGCGCCGCGGGCGCGCAGCTCGTGATCGGTGGGCAGCGCGCGCCAGCAGATCGCGAAGCAGGCGAGGCCGAGGACGAAGCTGAGCGCGAAGATGGCGCGCCACCCCGCGGCATCGGTGACGAAGCCGGCGAGCGGCGGGCCCGCGGTGAGCCCCGAGTAGGTGAAGACGCTGACGGCGCCGAGCGCGCGGCCGCGCTCGCGCGTGCCGAAGGCGCCGACGAGGATTGCGATCGAGTTGGAGAAGAGCATCGCGGCGCCGAGCGCCTGCAGGGCGCGGGCGGCGATGAGCGTCGCGACGGTCGGCGCGAGGCCGCAGAGCGCGGAGCCGGCGATGAAGACCGCGAAGCCGGTGAGGAAGATGCGGCGCTGGCCGCGCAGATCGCCGAGGCGGCCGAACGCGAGCATGAGGCTCGCGGTGATGAGCTGGTAGATCGTGAGCGTGAGGCCGATCGTGACGATATCGGCGCCGAGCTCCTGCTGGATGATCGGGAGGACGGTGACGATCGCGCTGGCGTTGATGGTGGACAGGAATCCGCTCGCGCCGATCGCGACGAGCGCGAGCCACTTCGTGCGGCCTTGGACGATGGGGGTGTCGATGCGACTAGAGGTTAGTTAGGTCAGCGGATGGCCGTTGCGGCAGCGCTCGGAATCCTTCTCGCCCTGCGTAAGCTTCACGCCGCACTTGGGGCAGTGGTCGCGATCGGGTTCTTCTTCGTCGTCGCCGAACTTCTTCTTGCCTGGCATCGATCGGCCTCCCGTTGCGCGCGGAACGCTAGCACTCGGGCGTCAGGGACAACGCGACACGGTGACTCTTGATAGAATTCGCATGTTCACAGCAACGGCCCCGTAGCACAGTGGATAGTGCGGCGGTCTACGGAACCGCAAACGAGCGTTCGATTCGCTCCGGGGTCACAGTAGGAGTCAAGCTCCGAGTCTGTAACTTCCTTGTTCACGTGCGGTTTTCCGTGCATGACAGTTCGCGCACCGCACTTCGCACTTCGCCATCTCAAGTTCGACCGCCTTCCAAGAGCGCCGGTGTCTCCACATCGTGGATATGTCTTCGACCTTGTCGCGGACATGGTCGAAGTGGAGAACGGTAAGGTCCGTCTCGCCACAGTCAACACAAGCACTCTTGAGAAGAATGTCCCAAATCCGCTGCTCGAGTTCGCGGTGACGCTTCTTCCGATTGCGACGGATTCGTGGCATCTGGAGGACACGGTTCTTCGCCCACCATTCGCGGTTGTAGTCACTCTTGCACGAGCGGCAGATGTGATGGCGTGTGCCGCGGTCGCGCGATCGGTAGGGAAACTCGGTGTCCGGCTTTTCGAGGTGACACACGCGGCAAGTCCGCGTTTTCCGAGGGCCAAGTTCAAGTTGAACTGGACGATCCTTCGGCTCCGTGCGATTCGACGGGATAGAGAGAGTCGCCGAGAGCTTTCGGTAGCCACGCTCTGTTGCTGTCTTGCGGTGATGGCAGTTGGCGCAACGCACGACGCACTTCGCGATCTCAGCTTCGATACGAGCCCAACTCGCGCCCCACGCGATCATCACCGAGAGGTCGAACGCCTTGTCTCGTAGGTGGTCGAACTGCAGCACCACGATGTCTCGCTCGCCGCAATCGACGCAAGGGTGCGCGAGTAAATATTCGACGGCCTTGGCGCGAGACTCAGCGCGACGTCGGGCGCTGCTGCGAACGACCCGTTGCCGAACAGGCGCAGGGTCCTTCCAGTAGTTCCGCTTGTTGGCCACGGAGAAGCACGCACGGCACCAGGTCTGGAGCTTCTCAGGCTCGGATCGCCTGACCGGAGTGAACTGATCTAGAGGTTTCGTCTCGCCGCAGCGCGTGCAGGTCTTCACCTGCATACATAGCGCAGGTCGGCCGTTTCGGTGAAATAGGACCGTCGTACTGGCGCCAGCAACGACGGTCGGCGTGGCTGTTTGACGCTCGCGCAGCGACCGCGCAGTCTGACGCCATGCTTCCCGAGACCATTTACGCGAGGTGCAGTGCGGAGGGGATCGCCTGCCACATCGCGTACCAAACCCTCGGGAGCGGCGATCGCGACATCGTGTTCATGTCGGCGTGGTTCAGCCACGTCGACGGAAGGTGGGAAGAACCACGCTTCGCCGCGATGCTGCGTCGCATCGCCACGATGGGCCGGCTCATCGTTTTTGACCGACGCGGCTCAGGGGCATCTGACCCGCTGCCGTCGGCGGCGCCGACCTGGGAGGACTGGGCCGACGACATTCTGTCCGTCATGGATGCAGCGGGATCCAAGCGGGCGACCCTCATCGGCGTCGGCGACAGCGGACCTCTCGCGATCCTGTTCGCCGCGACGTATCCCGATCGTGTGTCCTCGCTGGTGCTCATCAACACGGGTGCGCGCCTTGTCCGTGGCGACGACTACCCCTGGGGCTTGAGCCGGGAGGAGGTCGATCGTTTCCTCGAGCGCACTCGCGAGACCTGGGGAACCGGCGGGGTGGTCGACGTGTTCAGCCCGAGCACGAACGGCGACGACCGGTATCGCCAATGGTGGGCGAAGTACCAGCGCATGAGCGCCAGCCCCGGCCGCAGCATGGCGATGGCGGGACTGATCTTCGAGATCGACGTGCGGCGAGTCCTAGCCGCGGTGCACGTACCGACGCTGGTGATGCATCGTCGGGACTTCAGCTTCTTTCCGATCGAACACGGACGCTACCTCGCGGAGCACATCGCCGGTGCGAAGTTCATCGAGCTGTCCGGCGCCGATGGCTTCATCTATCTGGGCGACACGGCGGCGGTGCTCGACTCGGTGGAAGAGTTCGTGACAGGGGCGCGTCCCGCGCGCGACGCGGACCGCGTCCTCGCCACGGTTCTTCTCACGGACATGGTCGGATCGACCGACAGGGCGGTGGAACTCGGCGACCATCGCTGGCGCGGGGTGCTCGATGCCCATGACGCTGTGGTTCGCGCGCAGCTCGAGCAATACCGCGGCAGGCTCCACCGCACCACGGGCGACGGGATTCTCGCGACATTCGATGGACCGGCCCGGGGCATCCGCTGCGCCTTCGGCATCCGCGACGAGCTTCGCGGTCAGGGCGTCGAGATCCGCGCCGGACTTCATACCGGGGAGATCGAGCTGCGCGAGAGCGAGATCGGCGGCATAGCCGTGCACATCGCGGCCCGAGTGAGCGCTCTCGCCTCTGCAGGCGAGGTGCTCTGTACGAGCACCGTGAAAGATCTGGTCACCGGATCCGACATCGCGTTCGACGATCGAGGCGCGCACACGCTCAAGGGCGTGCCTCGCGACTGGCAGATCTACGCCGTGACCCAGTGACTGACGAGGTCCTGTGACTGCGATAATTCTGCGCACGACCCCGTAGCTCAGCGGATAGAGCGGCAGCCTTCGAAGCTGCGTCGTCGGGAGTTCGATTCTCCCCGGGGTCGCAGATAGAGAGCGGGGCGGGCCGTATTGCCGCCCCGCCTCTCGCAAGTCGTCTGGTCCGCCGCACTGCCGGGCCGGTCGCCGAACGAGCGGCCACACGCGCTCGCGATCGCTTTTGACGGAGCGTTTACGGGCGGGCGCCTGTTCGTCGGGCGAGCGGGCATGACGGCTGCAGCACGCCCGCAACCCATGAGGAAAACATCTTTCGCTCTACTCGCATGCCTCGCGGTCCTCGCCTTCACCGTCGGACCCCGCAGCACCGCTCTCGCCGGACCCGTCGCGGCGACGCCGGCCATCGCGTTCGGCGTGTCGACGCAGGTCGACCCGCAGCGCTTTGTCACGGAGCCCGGCCTCGCGCTCGATCCACAGGGCAACGTCTGGACGAGCGGCCCGTGGGGCTTCTCGACCGGGCAGTCCTTCCTGTGGCGTTCGCTCGATCACGGCGATAGCTACGACCTGGAGAAGCTCGAGATCTCACCGGTCGGGCTACGCCCCTGCTCGACGCCCATCGGCCCGGGCGGCGGCGACACCGACCAGATCGCGTTCACGTCGGTCGCCGGCCAGCACGTCGTGATGTTCGTCGATCTCGAGGCGCTCGCCGGCGTGCTCACCTGCACGTCGTTCGACGGCGGCAACACCTGGTTCGTGCAGAACATCCTCACGACGACGCAGCAAGCCGAGGGCGGGGCCGACCGTATGTGGTTGGCTCACGACGTCCTCGGCGGCGTCGACGTGGAGTACCTCTTCAACGACGACCTCGTGTCAGGCGGCGACGCGGTGTACCGCACGACCGACTTCGGGGCGAACTGGGAGGTCGTGTCGCAGCCGGCCTTCACGCAGGCGGTCAGCATCGGCAACCCGGGTGGCATCGCCGTCGATCCCGCGACGCACGCCATTTACCTGGCCAACAGCGATGACGACCGTGTCGTCGTCGGCGTCGGCCAGGGCGCGCTCACGGGTCCACTGACCTTCACCGAGGTGACCGTCGCGACGATGGCGCAGTCACCATATCCAGCGGATCTGGTACGCATCGCGCTGGACCTCGCCGGCAACATCTATCTTTCGTGGCTCGAGCCCGCGGACGACAGCGTGAGGCTGTCGGTCTCGACCGACCACGGCGCGAGCTGGTCGGCACCGCGGACGGTCAGCCCGGCCGGGACACGGGGTGTCTTTACCTCGGTCGTCGCAGGCTCCGTCGGGCGCGTGGCCCTCGCGTGGTACGGCACCACGAACCCGGCCCCGCTCGCGGAGAACAGCGGACCGTGGTTCATCTACTTCGCGCAGAGTCTCGCCGCGACGGGCGTGTCGCCGACCTTCAGCGTGACGCGCGCGACACCGCACGCGATCCACGTGAATCCCGTCTGTGTGCAGGGTCTCAACTGCACCGCGGTCCAGCCCGCGGACCGCAACCTCGGCGACTTCATGTCGATACAGATCGACAGCGCGGGCGCGGCGTTCATCGCGTACAACGACACCGCGAATCAGCTGTTCGATCCGGCGCAGACCTCGAGCGCCGGCGCGCCCAACGTGCACATCGTCCGGCAGACCGGCGGCCCGAGCCTGATCGCGTCGGTCGGCTCGGTGAGCCCGGCCGCGCCCGGTCCGATCACCGGGCTCGCCGCGGCTCGACGCGCCTCCGACAAGAGCGTCGTGGACGTCAGCGGTCGTCACGGGCTCGGCCCGGGGAACTACGCGGTCGATGGCGCGGGCGACGCCTACTGGCCGAAGCAGGGGACGGTCGGCCCGAACGTCCCCAAGCTCGACCTGCGTAGCGCTCGGCTGGCGGCCGACGCCACAGGTCTTCACGCACGCATCGAAGTCGCCGACGCCTCGGCGATCCAGATCACCGCGGCCGGCGGGAACGCCTGGATGATCCAGTGGTGGTTCGGCAACGCCCTCTATTACGCGAAGGCCGACGAGACGACCAGCGGCGTCGTCTGCAGCGCGGGCGGGCCCGCATCGGTCTTCTCAAGCTCCGGCAACGGGAAAGCGGCCTTCTACTTCGGCGCGCCCAACGCGCCATGCCGGATCGATCTCGCGACGAACACGATCGTGATCGACGTGCCGCAGTCCTCGGTCGGGGAGCCTGGACCGGGCGCGACGCTGCACGAGGCCACGGGCTACTCGTTCCGGTACGACGTGCCCGACGCGTTCATGGATCAGGTTGACGCGACCGCGCCGTTCTCGTACGTCGTCGGCGATGGCGCCACCGTACGTGGACGAGTGGAGATCGCGCTCGACGATCCCGGTTTCGCCGCGCTGGTCGTCGCGTCCCTCGCTGGCGGTACGTTCAGCGCGGTCCTGACCGGTGTGAAGGGCGGCAAGCACATCGTGTACGCCCGCGAGGTCGTGGACGGCGTCGCGTTCTCGGTCACCTCGGTGACGATCCCCAAGTAAGCGACAGGCCGTGGGCCCGGAGCAATCCGGGCCCGCGGCACGCGCTAGCCTTCGCCCGCCGTGCCCGACGACCATGACGACGCACTCGAACGACTCCTCCGGCTCGTTCCGTATTTCCGCGATCTCGACCGCGTGAGCCTGGCGCGCCTCGCAGGCGCCCTCGAGCCGATCGAGGTCAACGCGGGCACCGAGATCACGCGCGAAGGGACCCAGGCCCACGAGCTGTATCTCCTCGAACGCGGCGAGGTCTCGGCCGCGGTGCACTCGCCCGACGGCGCGGTCGAGGTGGGCCAAGTCAGCGCGCCGGGCACGTTCGGCGAGATGGGCCTGCTGTTGTCGCGACGAACGGCAACGGTCAACGCGACCACCGACGCGCGCATCTGGCGCCTCCCGCGCGAGCGCTTCGAGCAGCTCGTGCGCGAGCGGCCCGAAATCGGCCTGCGCGTCGCGACCGCGCTCGCCGACACCCTCGATCGCCGGCAGCGCGCCCTCGTCGGCGCGCCGCAGCTCGAGGAAGCGCGCCCGCTCGTCCTCGACGTGCGTCCGCGTCCGCGCGCTGCGCGCTCGCGGCTCATCGGCGCGCTCGCTGCGGTCGCCGTCCCGCTCGCGCTGTGGTGGATCCCGCCACCCGCCGGTCTCAGCGTCACCGGCTGGCACATCTTCGCGATCCTCGTCGGCGCCGGCGTCGCATGGTTGCTCGAGCCCGTGCCCGACTTCGCCGTCGCGCTCGCGATGGCCGGCGCGTGGGGCGTGCTCGGCCTCGCGACCGTGGCGCAGGCGTTCTCCGGTTTCGCCTCGTCGTCGTGGGTGCTCGCCCTCGGCGCGCTCACGCTCGCCGCCGCGATGGTGCGCTCCGGCCTGCTCTTCCGCGCCGCGCTCATGCTGCTGCGCGCGTTCCCCGCGACGCACACCGGGCAGCTGCTCGCGCTGCTCTTCGGCGGCGTCGTGCTGACACCGCTGGTGCCGCTGTCGGTCGCGCGCGTCGCGGCGATCGCGCCGCTCGCGCACGAGCTCGCCCGCGCGCTCGGCTACGCGCCGCGCAGCAAGGGCAGCGCGTCGCTCGCCTTCGCCGGTCTGGTCGGCTACTGGTACTTCTCGAGCGTCTTCCTCACCGGCCTTGCGACGAACTTCTTCGTCGTCGGCCTGCTCTCGGCCGACGACCAGCGTCGCTTCGGTTGGACAGGGTGGCTCGCGGCGGCCGCGCCCGTGGGCATCGCGTGCCTCGTCGGCGCGCTCGTCGTCCTGCTTTTCATGCTGCGGCCCGAGCGGCACGCGGAGGTCTCGGCTGAGATCATCCGCCGGCAGGCGCGCATCCTCGGACCGCTTTCGCGGCAGGAGCGCGTCGCGATCGCGGGGCTCGCCGTCCTCGTCGTCGGCCTCGCGGCGCAGCCCCTGCTCCAAGTGGACGCGGCGTGGCTCGCGCTCGCGGCGCTCGTGATCGCGACCGCCGGCGTCATCGACCGCGAACGCTTCCGCTCGTCGCTCGACTGGGGCTTCCTGATCTTCCTCGGCGTGCTGCTCGGATCCGGCGCGGTGCTGCAGGGCGGGGGAGTCGACGAGTGGATCTCCGCGTTGCTGCTCGACGCGACCGGCGGGCTGCGCTCGCCGGGCCTGCTCGTCATCGCGTTCGCGGTGCTGGTGATGCTCAGCCGCATCGTCCTGCCGAGCCGTCCGGCGATGGTGCTCCTCAGCCTCGCGCTGGTCCCGGCGGCGCCGACGCTCGGGATCTCACCGTGGGTCGCGGGCTTCGTCGTCCTCGTCGCGGCGAACGTCTGGGTGCTGCCGTATCAGGGCCTCGAGTACCTCATCGCACGCGACGCGACGGGTGGCGAGGCGTTCGATGATCGTCAGGGGACGCAGGTCGGCGCGGCGCTCACGGTGATCCGGCTCGCCGCCATCGCGTTGGCGGTCCCGGTGTGGCAGGCGATGGGATTAGTCGCACGCTAGTGGGATTAGTCGCGCGCTCGCGGTGCGGGATCGCTCCCGACCGCGCGCTAAGGGTGGTCTAGTAGCGGGAGAGGACGTCGGCGACGCGTACGGTCATGAGGACGGCGATCCCGACGACCGCGAAGGCGATCAACAGGACACCCATGACCAGCTGGACCAGCTCGTCGCTCTCCCGCTGCTTTCGCTTCTGCGATTCGTTCACATGCCCATTAACGCGCACCGCGGCGGCAATGGGTCTCCCTCATACGGGGGGAGCGCAGCGTCGCGTTAGTCGGACGGGGAAGACCGATGCCTAACTGACGCTCCCGACCGCGGACTAACCGACGCTCGCGACGGCGCGGTCGGCGAGCTCGTCAGCGAGCGCGTTGGGCGTGAGCCTCCCGCGCGGGCGGTACCACTCGTAGGTCCAGTTACACATGCCGATGATCGCGAGCGCCGCGATCTTCGGGTCGCTCACCGAGAGCTCTTTGCGGCGGATTCCCTCGGCGATGACGTCCTCGAACAGGCGCCGCATCGCGCGGCGCCGCGCGCGCACGCGCGCGAGCTCCGGCGCGGGCAGTGAGCGCCACTCGCGCAGGTATATGCCGACTGCATCGAGATTCGCGGTCACCGACATCACGTACACGCGCACCATGTCGCGCAGGCGCTCGGTCGGACTGGTGTCGCGAGCGGCGATCGACTCGAGCTCGGCGATCGTGTCGCCCAGCGACCCCTCGAAGAGGCGCGCGAGCAGCTGCTCCTTCGAGCGGATGTAGTGGTAGAGGCTGCCTTTCAGCAGGCCGACGGCCTCGGCGATGTCCTGGATGCTCGTGCCGTGGTAGCCCTTCTCGCGGAAGATGCGCGCCGCCGCGGTGAGGATCTCGCCCTCGCGCGTGGACTCACGTGCTGAGCGCGGGCCGCGAGCGGGCGCGGGAGTAGCGCGAGAGCTTGTGGTCACCTACGGGCCGCGGTCCGGTCGCGCTCCCACTCGGCGATGCGTGCGAACACCCCGCCGTCGCCGTCGCCGATCTCCTTCGCGTTGCGCTGCGCGACGAGCTTCGCGCGGCGCGCGGCGCGCGCGAAGAGCGGCGCGCGCTCCGGGACGCGCTTGGCCTGTTCGCCGAGCGCGCGCGCGACGTGGATGTGCGCGAGCGTCTCGGTGATGCGCTCGGC
>DASYUY010000041.1:0-19533 GCA_036000705.1 Candidatus Limnocylindria bacterium
CGCCACGGTCCCGGGGTCGATCGCCGCCCTCGCCGACCTCGCTGCAGAACACGGGCGCCTCGGCCTGGACCGCGCGCTCGCACAGGCGATCGCGTATGCCGAGGATGGCTTTCCGGTGAGCGACGTGCTCGCCGCCGCGACCGCTGAGGAAGGCGAGCGACTCGCGCGCGACGATGAAGCCGCGCGTGTGTTCGGGCCCAGAGGTCGCTGGCCGCGGGCCGGCGAGATGCTCCAGCAGCCCGACCTCGCGGCGACGCTGCGCGCGATCGCACACGATGGTTCCGACGCCTTCTATCGCGGCGAGCTCGGCGAACGCTTCGCCACCGCGATCGCATCGATCGGAGGCGTGATCGATCGCGCCGACCTCGCGGCACACCACACCGATCGTCCCGAGCCGCTCGCGGTCGATTACCGCGGCCTTCGTGTCTTCGGTCAGCCCCCGGTGTCGCAGGGTCACATCCTTCTCGAAGAGCTCGCGATCGCGGAGGGGCTCGATCTCGCCTCGCAGGAGTGGGGGAGCGCCGAGCTCGTGCATCTCATGGTCGAGACCAAGAAGCTGGCGTTCGCTGACCGCGATGCCCACGCCGGCGATCCGGCGCGGGTGGACTTCGAGGCGCGTCGCCTTCTTGACGCGGGCTTCGTGGCGAGCCGCCGCCGGGCGCTGAATGCGAAGGCCAGCGACCACATCGACGCGGGGTCGTTCATGACCCCCGCCGACACGACGTATCTCGCGGTCGTCGACCGCGACGGCAACGCCGTGTCGCTGATCGAGAGCGTGTTCAGCGCGTTCGGCGCCGCGTGCGTGGTGCCGGGGACCGGGATCCTGCTCAACAACCGGCTGACCGGGTTCTCGCTCGATCCGCGCTCGCCCAATGCGATCGCTCCCGGAAAGAGGCCGGTGCACACGCTGAACACGGTCATCGCGCTGGACGGCTCGATGCCGAGGTTCGTGTTCGGCACGCCCGGGCGGCACGCGCAGGTGCAGACGAACTTCCAGCTCGGCGTAGGGCTCATCGACTTCGGGATGGACGTCCAGCGCGCGATCGAGGAGCCGCGCTGGTACCACGACTCAGGCCGCACGTTGAAGATGGAACGCCGGTACCCGGAGGCCGTGCGCCGGGCGCTCGCGGCGAAAGGCCACGAGGTGCTACTGGTGGGTGATTGGGACGAGGTGACCGGCGGCGCGCAGGCCATCGTGATCGAGCCGAACGGGGCCTTCGCGGGAGGCGCGGATCCGCGCCGCGAGGGTTACGCCGCTGGCTACTAGGGGCAAGGGGGCTTCGCCCCCTCGGACCCCCTGCATCTGCCCCCCGGCCCCCGTGCTCGCGCTCGTCATCACCTGCGCAGCGGTCCTCAGCGCGTGCGAACCGGGGCCGCCGATGCCCGAACCCGTCGCCCGCCAGTACGCCGCTGCCTGGGAACACAACGACTACAAGGCGATGTGGGATCTCCTCACCGAGGACGCCAAGGCCGAGGTGACGACGGCCGGGTTCATCGATCGCCTACCCCGCATCGCCGACGAGATGACACTTCGCTCGCTCGAAGCGAAGCCCGGGCAGGCGACGCATCCCGCGCTCCCGAATGGCTCGCCCGATCCGCGCAGGGCCACCGTTCCGCTCGGCGTTACCTTCCATACCCAGCGCGTCGGCGATGTCGCGCGTGCGACGTCGCTCCAGATGGTCCTCGTGGGTGACAAGGAGAAGGCCGTCTGGCGCATCGCGTGGACGCCGGAGGCGATCCTGCCGCATCTCACCGCGGGCCGGCTCGTTCGCATGACGCGCCTGCCGACGTCCCGCGGCCGCATCATCGCGCGAGACGGCGCTGAGCTCGCGACGTTCGTCGAAGCCGGCGTGGTCGGCGTGATCCCGGGACAGATGCGCTCCGAATCGGGACTTCTCTCGTCGCTTTCCTCCGCTCTCGCGATGAAGCCGGAGGACATCAAAGCGAAGTACACGCAGTCCTGGGTCAAGCCCGACTTCTTCGTTCCGATCAAGACCATCCCCGCCGCGCAGCTCGAGGCGCTTCGCGCGCGCCTCGCGGTCATCGAGGGCGTCCAGGTCCAGGCCACTCGCGTGCGCAGCTACCCGAGTGGACTCGCCGCGCAGACACTCGGGTATCTCGCCGAGGCCGGCGACGACGAAGCGAAGGCGAAGACCGCGCGGGGCGTACAGGCCGGCGACCTCATCGGTAAGAAGGAAACCGGGCTGGAGGCGACTCTCGACGACGAGCTCGGCGGAAGCTACGGATGGCGCCTCAGCATCGTGGAGTCGGACGAGCGCCCGGTCGAGATGCTCGCCGAGACCGCGCCCGTGCCCGGCCGCGACGTCGTCGTCTCGCTCGATCCGAAGCTGCAGCGCGCGGCCGAGGGCGCGCTCGGCGATCAGAAGGGCGCGATCGTCGCGGAGGATCCCTGGACCGGCGAGATCCTGGCGATCGTGAGCCGACCGACCTTCGATCTCAATGCCTTCGTCTCGGGCGACGCCGCGGCTATCGCGCGCTACTCGGCAGATCCGAAGCTGCCGTTCTTCAATCGGGCGACGTTCGGCCAGTATCCGACCGGTTCGTCGTTCAAGCCGGTCACGTCGGCAGCCGCGCTGCGGAACGGTGTCTACAAGTGGGGAGACCGCATCGATTGCCCGGCGCAGTGGAGCGGGTATGGCGCGCAATGGACCCAGCTGAATCACGAGACCGTCGCGCTCGGGCCTATCGACCTGCGCACGGCGCTCGCACGAAGCTGCAACACCTTCTTCTACGAGATCGGCAAGCGGCTCAACGATCGCGACCCGAACATCCTCCCCAACACCGCGAAGAGCTTCGGCCTGGGAAAGGCCACGGACATCGACTTCGTCTTCGAGGCGGAGGGCCTCGTACCGAGCCCGGACTGGAAGAAGCAACGCTTCACGACCTCCGCGGAACAGGTCTGGAACCCGGGCGACGCGACGAACCTCGCGATCGGGCAGGGCTATCTGCTCGCGACGCCGCTCCAGATGGCCAACTACGCCTCGGCGCTGGCGAACGACGGGATCGTGTGGAAGCCGCGCCTGGTGCTCGAGCTGCGCGATCGCGACGGGAAAGTCCTGAAGACGTTCCCGAAAACGCAGGCGGGTTCCTCGCTCTCGATCCCGACCGATCTCTCGCTCATCCGCGACGGCATGCACGCGGTCACGACCGATCCCGACGGCACCGTCTCCTCCGTGTTCCGCACGTATTCGATCAGCACCGCCGGCAAGAGCGGAACCGCCGAGACATCGGTTTCGGGCAAGGTGGACGCATGGTTCATCGGGTTCGGCACTTTCGAGCAGCCGTCGATCGCGATCGCCGCCGTGCTCGATGAGTACACCGAGCGTCCCGGCATCTTCGGCTCGGTCGACTCGGCCATCGCCGTGAAGGCGGTCTTCGCCGCGAAGTTCGGGACGCCGTAGGGGTGACCGCTACCGCGAAGAACAGGATGAGGGCTCGCGGATGACCGTGATCAGGTAGTGGCTGCGCCGTAGTTCGCGGTCCAAGAGATACCGACAGAAGATCTTTGCCCCAGTCAGATCCTCGGCCGCGGGCGAGTACGCGCCGTGCTCGAGCCAGCCCCAGGCCTTTGTTTCCCCGGCCGCGATGCGCTTGCGGTAGGCCGTCACGCGTCTGTCCTCGTAAAAGATGATCGCCTCACCGGTCTCGTTCTTGACCGTCACGTCGTTTGAAGGATCGCCGAGTGTCGCGACGCCGAAGGTTGATGTGATCCAGAAAGGGAACGCGAGGAAGAACAGAACTATCGCGCCGAGGTCACCGACGAGCTTGAGCTCGACAGGTCGTGCCTTCCTTGTCGTCGGAGTCCTGTTGGTTCCCAGGCGGTAGCCAAGCCGAGCCGCCCAGACGACATATGGAATGAAGAAGAACGAGCCACCCATCGGCAGGATCTGATCGTCTCGCGGGAAGTAGCTGAGTGCCCAGATGGCCAGGGTGATCCCGAGGAGCATGCCCAGCCGTGACCGGACGAGGAAATTCCCGCGATCGCTCTCGACGAACAGCGCGAGGCCCAGCGCGGCGTAGCCCACCGCGGCGATCTGTCGGGCTATGAGATACGCGTCGCCGACGACAGCGGTGAGACCGCCCGCGATCGCGAGCAGCAATCCCAAGCGGCCTGCGGCGCGGACGGCGCTCTGCGGGCGCGTCGTCGCTGGATTCCTCGTCATCCAAAGCGCGGCGGTCATGAGTGCTGCCGCTGAGGCCTCGGCGAGGGCGCCGATGGCTCTCCATGGGTCGCATCGTGCGAAGTCTTCAGGCGAGTAGAAGCACTCCTGGGGCGCTTTCCAGTAGCTCAGAGGGAGCGCGGTGGCCAGGATCAGGGCCGAGGTCCAGGCAAGAAGTGCGGCCCTCTCGCGAGCGGCCATTCGCTCAAACCAGGCGGGCATCTCAGCAGGTGCTACCACGCCCGGAAGGTCATGGGGTCAACTCGGCGGATGGCTAGACTTCTTTGCATCCCCGCCGCCACCGAAGCCCCGGCTACGCGTCGCCTCGACAACGGGCTCGTCATGCACGCGCTCGAGGCGCGGCATGCCCCTGTCGTCTCGCTCTGGGTCTGGTATCAGGTGGGCGGGCGCAACGAAGTGCCGGGCACGACCGGCATGTCCCATTTCCTCGAGCACATGCTCTTCAAAGGGACGCCGGCCCACCCGAAGGGCGATCTCGACAAACTGCTCGCCCGGTATGGCGCGCTCTGGAACGCTTTCACCAGCGAGGACGTGACCTGCTACTTCGAGACCGTCCCCAAGGCGCACTACCGGACCGCGCTCGAGCTCGAGTCGGATCGGATGCGCAACGCGCTCATATCGATCGAGGAGACCGAGGCCGAGCGCACCGTGATCGTCAGCGAGCGCGAGGGTTACGAGAACGACCCGTCCTTCCTCCTCGGCGAGGAGCTCCAGGCGGTCGCGTTCAGCCGGCACACCTACGGTCAGGGCGTGATCGGGAGCAAGGACGAGATCAAGCTCATGACCCGCGACGGGCTGTACGCGCACTACCGGCGCTTTTACGCGCCGAACAACGCGTACGTCGTCGTGACCGGCGACGACGAGCCCGAGCGCCTCATCGAGGACGCCGCGGTGGCGTTCGGGCCGCTCGAGCCATCGCACGATCTCGGCGAGCCGCCGAAGGCACCCGAGCCCGTGCAGCACGGCGAGCGTCGAATCGTCGTCCGCCGCGCGGGCGGCACGCTTCCGATCGTCATGATGGCCTTCCGCGCACCGCGCGCGACGGACCCGCGCGCCGCCGCGCTCTCCGCGCTCGCGGTCGCGCTCGCGGGAACCTCGACCGGCAGTGACGGCGCGTCGGGACGTTCCTCGCGCCTGCATCGCGCCCTGGTGGAGACCGGGCTCGCGACCGATGTCGACGCGTCCTTCCAGCTGATGAAGGACCCCTACCTGTTCTTGGCCGACGCGACGCTGCGCCCGGGCGTCAAGCACGCGGATGTCGAGCGCGTTCTCCTCGAGGAGCTCGCGAAGGTCGCGACCGATCCCGTGGGCGATGCGGAGTTCGAGCGCGTGCGGCGTCAGCTCCTGGCGGCGACCGCGTTCAACACCGATACCATCACGTGGCGCTCGTACCGCTGTGGCCAGCTCCTCTCGACCGGCGCCGCGAATTCCATCGGCGAGTGGTACGAGAAACTGGCCGCGGTGACGCGCGAGCAGATCCGCGACGCCGCGCGCGACATCCTCATCGAACGTGCGCGCAACGTCGGCTGGTTCGTCCCCGAGAACACGGCGTGAACCGCATCGAGCGCAGCGTCCTTTCCAATGGCCTCCGTGTGGCGATCGTCCCGATCGCCGACCTGCGCTCCACGTCCGTACTGCTCGCGGTCGAAGCCGGCCAGTGGTTCGAGCCCGCGGGGCGTGCGGGGATCGCCCGGCTCATGGCGCAGGCGATGCTGCGTGGGACCAAGACGCGCGACGCGACGGCTTGGGCGAGCGCGCTCGATGCTCTCGGCGCCGTGGCTCGGCTCGACGTCGGACAGCACGCGGCGGTGTTCAGCGCGCAGTGCCTCGGCAGCGACCTGCGGGACCTGCTCGGCCTGATCGCCGAGGCGATCCGCACGCCCGCGCTCGCCGACGCCGAGATCGAGTTCGTCCGCGCGCAGACGCTCGCGCAGCTCGAGAAGGACGAACGTGACACGCGTGCGGTCTCCGACCGGGCGTGGCGCCAGCTCGTGTATCCAGAGGGACATCCGTTCCGCGTGCCGCCGATCGGCGACGTGTCGGTCGTGCGCACGGCCACGGCGGACGAGGTGCGCGCACATCACCGCGCCGCGATCGCGCCGGACGGCGCGGTCCTCGTGATCGCCGGCGGCACGACAGCGCGCGATGCGACCGCGGCCGTCGATCACGCGATCGGGAAGTGGGCGAAGCGCGCGAAGCCGCACGAGACACGCCACCCACTCGCCACGCTGGCCACGACGAAGCATCGCGTGGAGCTCGTTCCGGACAAGACGCAGAGCGACGTGATCATCGGCTGGCCCGGCCTCCCACGCACCGATCCGCGCTTTGTGGCCGCGCGCGTCACGAACATGGTGTACGCGGCCGACACTTTCGCGAGTCGCGCCGGCCACGTCATCCGCGACCAGCTCGGCCTCGCGTATTACGTCTTCAGCGGCATGGGCGCGAGCCGTGGCCAGTCCCCCTGGATCGTGCGGATGGGCGTCAACCCCCAGAACGTGAAGCGCGCGATCGAGGTCGCGCTCGAGGAGCTGCGCAAGGTGACGATCGGCCAGATCGCGGACGACGATCTCGCGCTGGCGAAGGACAAGCTCGTGGGCGAGCTCGACGTCGCGCTGGAGAGCCCCGGCGGCGTCGCGGCCATGGTGCTCGAGGCGGAGATGTTCGACCTCGGCGAGGACCATTTCGAGCGCTACCCGCGCGAGCTCCGCGCCGTCACGAAGGACCAGGTCGTCGACATCGCACGGCTGTTCCTGCCGCCGGAGCGCTACGCACTGGCCGTCGCGGGGCCGCCGCTGCCGGACGTGCTGGTGTGAGCGCGGGCTTTTCCAAGGACGTCCTCGCGCTCTTCGACCGCGAACAGGTCGTGGACATGGAGACACGATCGCCGAATGGGACGCAGCACTCCGTCCCGATCTGGATCGTGGTCGCCCGTGACGTGCCCTACGTCCGTTCGGTGCGCGGACCGCGGGGACGCTGGTACCGCGAACTGCTCGCACGCGGCGACGGAGCGGTGGTCGCGGGTCGGAAGCGCGTCGCGGTGCGCGCGACACACGACAGCTCGCCGAAAACGATCGCCGCGGTGAGCGAGGCGCTGCGCCGCAAGTATCCGCGCAGCGGCCAGTCGCTCGCGTCCATGCTGCGCGTCGAGGTCCTCGACACGACGGTCCGGCTCGAGCCGGCGGCGTGACGCGCGCCGCGGCGGCGCTGCTGGCGCTCGTCACGGTCGCCTGCTCCGCGCCCGCGACACCCGCGCGTTCAGCCAGCCCAACGCCGCACACGGTCGCGGACATCACGTACGCGACGGTGAACGGCAAAGGGCTGTCGCTCGACCTCGATCTTCCGCCCGGGCCCGGGCCATTCCCCGTCATCGTGTGGATCCACGGTGGCGCGTGGGCCGAGGGCGACAAGGCCGGCGGTCCCGCCGCCTTCTATCCGCAGTTCGGCTACGCGGTCGCGCGCGTGAACTACCGGCTCAGCGGCGACGCCGCGTTCCCCGCCCAGCTGTTCGACGTGAAGGCAGCGGTGCGCTGGGTGCGCGCCAACGCCGCGAAGTACGCGCTCGATCCGGACCATATCGCGGCGTGGGGCGCATCCGCGGGCGCGCATCTCGCCGCGCTGCTGGGCACGACCGGCGGCGTCGCCGGCCTCGAGGGGGACACCGGCGGGAATCTCGACCGGTCGAGCGGCGTGAATGCGGTCGTCGACTGGTCCGGGCCGACCGATTTCCTGCGGATGGACGAGCAGATGGTGTGCAACCCGCCGCGCCGCGAGAAGGCCGATTCACCTCGAAGTGGCGAGTCGCTGCTGGTCGGCTGCCAGATCTCGAGCTGCCCTGACAAGGCGAAGCGCGCGAACCCCATCGTGTACGTGTCGAAGGACGACGCGGCGTTCCTCATCATGCACGGCACGCACGACTGCACGGTGCCGCACGGCCAGAGCCAGCTCCTCTACGACGCGCTCAAGAGCGCGGGCGTCGACGCGACGCTGAAGCTCCTGCCCAACGCCGATCACAACAGCGCTGACTTCTTCTCGCCCGACGCGACCGCCGCGCTCGACGCGTTCCTCGCGCGAACGCTGAAGAGATGACGGCGGCGCGACGGACGCGCGCTACCTCTTCTCCGCCTCCATGAACGCGCTGGCGATGGCCGCGTATCCGGCGTCCGTCGGATGGATGTCGCCCTCAGCGACATGGGTGAGGTGCAGCGCGTTGTCGCCCACCGCCCCGAATCCGTCAGCGATCTCAGCGCCGTTCGCGATTCCGATGCAGGCGATCAGGTCGTTGAGCCCGACCTTGGTCGCATCGCCGAGATTGGCGGCACAGTCGATCGCGAGGTCACTGCCGAGGAGGACGGCATCCGCCACGGCCTCGAGCGGGTCGCCGGTGCCGCCCCAGAGGTTGTAGTAGGTCATGACGAAAACTCGCTCCGTCCCGGGATCCGCGGCGAGCGCCCCGTTCAGCGCGGTGAGGATGATCTGGTAGTTGGTGGCGAAGGCCGCGAGCGTCGCCGCCATCGCGGCGCGGCACGCCACGCTCGCGATGTCAAGGCACGCCGGGTCCCGGAAGAGCGTGTTGAGCAGGTCGTTGCCACCGATGTCGAGCGTGACGACGCGAGTGTCGGTCGTCCGGTCGTCGATCGCCGCGAGCGCCTGCCCAAGCTGCGGCCCCGCGCCCCCGGGTATGCCGCTCAGGAACCAGTAGCTCGTGTCGCCCCCGATACCCAGGTTCAGGAGAGTGTCGACGCCCCCGTGCGACGTGCCATGGAAGTAGTGGAACAACCGTGGGACGTAGGCCGTTTCGGCGACGCTCGATGCACCGATCCCCACAGCGAGGGAGTCGCCCAGCGCGAGATAGACGATCGGCGTGGGTGTCGCAGCCAGCGTCTGAGAGCCCGTGGTCACGAGCGCGAGTCCGATGGCGACCGCGATAAGCGCGCGCATGTTCTTCCTCCCCGCCCCGCCCACCGCAGCGAAGGGCCGCAGCATAGGCGCATTCAGTCCGAAAGTCGCACGCGCCCAGGTGTTCGAGCGAGTAGACCCTCGGCCTCGAGCCTCAACGTGAGCCGTGCGACCCGGTCGTCGCCGACCACGCGCCTGAGCTCGGCGGGCCCGAGTCCGTCTGGCGCGTCCCGGAGCGCGGCGACGATCCGGCCGCGCACGCGCCGATCGCTCGCCCCGAACGCGGCCTGAGGCCGCGCCGCCGCAGGCACGACGCGACCTCGCGAGCGGCACGCGTCCGCGATCGGGCAGACCTCGCAGCGCGGCGTTCGCGCGAGACAGACCGTCGCGCCGAGGTCCATGAGGGCGTGATGCCAGCGGTCGGGGGCTCGACGCGGCAACAGTCGCTCGTCCAGGGCGACCGCCTCGCGTTCGGTCGCGATCCGCCCGAGGAGCAGGCGGCCCAGAACGCGGCGGATGTTCGTGTCGGCGAAGGCCACGCTTTCGCCTCGGGTGAAGCAGGTCACGGCGCCGGCGGTGTACGCGCCGACCCCGGGCAGCGCGTCGAGGGCCTCGCGCGTGGGGGGAAGCGCGCGCGGGTGCAGCCGGGCGATGCGGTGCAGGTCGCGGGCGCGGCGGTTGTAGCCCAGCCCCGACCACGCCCGGAGCACGTCCGCGAGCGTGGCTCGGGACAGCGCCGCCAGAGTGGGAAAGCGCCTGAGGAAGGCCGTGTACGCGGGAAGCACTCGCGCGACGCCGGTCTGCTGGAGCATCACCTCGGAGACCAGGACCGCGTACGGGTCGCGCGTCCGGCGCCAGGGAAGGTCGCGCGCGCTCCGGCCGTACCACCGCAAAACTCGTCTTCGGAGCGTCGCCGGGGCGGTCCTGTCCGTGTACAATCTGTCGCCAGCATAGGTAGCCCGGAGTGCTGAGGGCCGCGAGGTCTTCAGTTCTTTTGTTTCTAGGGCGGTGGGTAGCGCGAGTCGCACCCGACGGGTAACGGAGGCTCAATGAACAATCTCGAGAAGCCGGTCTATGTCTCTGCCGATGGTCTCAAGAAGCTGCAGGCTGAGCTCGAAGCGCTGCGCACGACCAAGCGCACCGAGGTGGCCGAACGCATCCACGCCGCCATGGAGTTCGGCGATTTCACCGAGAACTCCGAGCTCGAGCAGGCCAAGAACGATCAGGCGTTCCTCGAGGGCCGGATCATGACGCTCGAGCAGATGATCAAGAACGCCCAGATCATCGACGAGAACGAGAAGCACGATCTCGTCGAAGTGGGCAGCCACGTGACGGTCGAGGCCGAGGGACACAAGGAGAAGTACACGATCGTCGGATCGGCGGAGGCGTCGCCGACCGAGGGCAAGATCAGCAACGAGTCGCCCGTCGGACGTGCGCTGCTCGGCCACAAGACCGGCGAAACGGTGAAGCTCTCCGTTCCCGCGGGCACGCTCGAAATGAAGATCCTGGCGGTCAGTTGAGCGTAGAGTCCAGCGCGAGCGTGACGACCAAAGGGTCGGAGCACGGGCACAAGGCGCGCTTCTGGGCGGATGAGGAGGCCGATCTCCTCGCCAGCGATCGCCAACATGTGATCCGCGACTCCAAGACGCCATCGGGCGCGGTCCCGATCTCCGGCCTGCGTGGCCCGATCATCACCGACGCGCTCTACCGCACGTTCAAGAAGCGCGGCCTCCGCATCCGCTACGTCTTCACCATCGACGACTACGACCCGATGGACTCGCAGTCGCTGAAGGAGAAGGCGGCGTGGGCGGAGCACATGGGCAAGCCGTTCGCGCACATCCCCTCGCCCGAGCCTTCCGTCGCGTCCGACTTCGCGCGCTATCACGCCTCGGCGTACCTGGACACGTTCGCGACGCTCGGCATCCGGCCCGAGGAGACCCACTGGATGCGCGATCTGTACGGCACCGGCGAGCTCGACAGGCAGATCGATCTGGTGCTGCGGAACGCCGCGACGATCCGCGATGTCTATGAGCGCGTGTCGCACGTGAAGAAGGACGAGCGCTGGCTGCCGATCGGCGTGATCTGCGAGAACTGCGGCCGTCTGGGCACGACGTACGCGTTCGACTACGACGGGAAGACCGTCGCATACGAGTGCCGCAAAGACCACGTCGAGTGGGCGGAGGGCTGCGGCCACAGCGGCCGGCTCTCGCCCTTCCAGGGCAACGCGAAGCTCTACTGGAACCTGCAGTGGTGCGCGATGTGGGACCACTTTGGCGTCACGTACGAGGAAGGCGGCAAGGATCTCCTCACCGCCGGCGGATCACGCGACCGCGCCAACGAGATCTACCGCGAGGTCTGGAAGAAGGAGCCTCCGATCGGCCTGGTGCATGAGTTCTTCACCACCGCCGGCAAGAAGATGTCCACATCAAAGGGACTCGGCGCGGCCGCCACCGACCTCGTGAAGGTGTACCCGCCGGAGCTCGTGCGCTTCCTGATGCTGCGCACGCATCCGAAACGACACGTCGAGTTCGATCCCGCCGGCGACACGCTTCCAAAGCTCGTCGACGAGTACGACCGCTGCGCCGACGCGTTCCGGAACGATCCCGAGAGCGATCAGGCCAAGGTGTGGGCGCTCTCGCAGGTCGCCGAGGAGCCCGAGCCGCCTGGTTTCCACGTTCGCTTCGCGACCGTCGCCGACTGGGTCCAGATCCCGAGCGTCGATCCCATCAAGGAAGCCGAGCGCCGCAAGGACGCCGCGTTCAGCGTGGGCGAACGGAAGGATCTCGACGAGCGCGTCGCGCTGGCGCGCGTCTGGCTCGAGCGCTGGGCGCCGGACGAGGCGCGCTTCGGCGTCCTGGCCCAGCTGCCCGCGGTCGCCTTGTCGGACGCGCAGCGCAGCTTCCTTGAAGCGGTGAAGGCCCTCATCGGGAAGATCGAGGATCCCGAGGCGCTGCAACAGGAGCTGTACGAGACGGCGAAGCGCGTTGGCCTGGTCGCGAACGGCAAGGTGTCGCAGGAAGCGTTCCGCGCGGTCTATCTCGCGTTCCTCGGCAAGGCCAGCGGTCCGAAGGCGGGCTGGCTGCTCACAACGTTGGATAAGGACTTCGTGCGCCGCCGTCTCGATGAGGCGGTGAAGGCGCGGTGAACGGGAAGCTTCCCGTCGCGATCATCTGGCATATGCATCAGCCCTACTACCGGCATCCGCAGACGAGCGAGTTCGTCCTGCCGTGGGTGCGGCTGCACGCGTCGAAGGATTACCTCCACATGGCACGGCTGCTCCAGGAGTTCCCCGGCGTGAAGGCGCACTTCACCATGGTCCCGAGCCTGCGGGACCAGCTCGAGGACTACGCGCGCGGCGCGGACGACGAGGACACGCGCGTGACGATGCGCACCGTCGACGGTCTCCTCACACCCGACGAGAAGGAGCACATGCTGCGTCGATTCTTCTCGATCCATCACGGGAACGTGATCCACCGCCACGACGAGTACCGGCGTCTGCTCCAGCTCGGCATGGCCACGCGCGATCGCCCCGAGCTGCTGTCGGACGACTACTTCGTCGACCTCGCGCTCTGGTTCAACCTCGCCTGGATCGATCCGGACGACATAGAGAGCGACGCGCGGCTCAAGGAGCTGCGCGAGAAGGGCCAGCGCTACACGCGCGAGGACGTGCGCTACGTGATCGGGCGGCAGCGGATGATGGCCTCCGGCGTGCCCCATCTCTATCACCGGCTCGAGCACGACGGGCAGGTCGAGATCCTGACCACGCCCTACTACCACCCGATCCTGCCGCTCATCATCGACAGCCGCAGCGCGCTCCGCGCTGAACCGAACGCGATCATCCCCGATCCGCCGTTCGCCTATCCCGACGACGCGGCGTTCCAGATCGAGGAGGCCATCGCGTCGCACGAGCGCTCCTTCGGCAAGAAGCCGCGCGGGACGTGGCCGTCGGAAGGCTCGATCTCGCCCGAGGCCGCGAGCGCCATCTTCAAGGCCGGCCTCGACTGGTTCGCCTCGGACGAGGGCGTCCTCGCGCGCTCGGTGGGTGTCGAGCTCAAGCGCGACGAGGTCGGCGGGCTCCTCGAGCCGCAGCTGCTTTATCGGCCGTATCGCATACCGGGCGGTGGCACTGCGATCTTCCGCGACCGCGAGATCTCCGACCGCATCGGCTTCCTGTACGGCGACATGTCGCCGCACGACGCGGTTGGCGACATGATCTGGAAGCTCGAGCGCGCCCGCGAGCGACTGCCCGACGACGGCGGACCGTATCTCGCGACGATCATCCTCGACGGCGAGAACGCCTGGGAGCAGTACCCGAACAACGGGAACGATTTCCTGCGCTACCTCTACGGAATGCTGCAGGCCGACGAGCGCTTCGAGACCGTGCGGGTGAGCGAGTTCCTCGACAAGACGCCCGCGAACGTGGAGCTCCCGAACCTTCACACCGGATCGTGGATCGACGGGACGCTGGGCGTGTGGATTGGTGAGGCAGCCCACGCGGGCGCCTGGAGCGCGCTCGAGCGGACCCGTCGCTTCGCGCAGGAACAGTGGGGGGCGCTCCGCTACATGCCGAAGAGCGTGCGCCAGCCGCTCATGGTCGCCGAGGGCAGTGACTGGTTCTGGTGGTACTCGAGCCGCAACTCGAGTCCCGAAGACGCGGTCTTCGACGCGTTGTTCCGCGCGAACCTCGAGGTCGTCTGGTGGTACGCCGGCGCGGAGCCGCCCGACGACATCCGCACCTCTCTGATGGATCCGAACCGCCTGGCCGCCGTGGCCGCACGAGGCGGCGCGATGTTGCCCGGCGCTCGCGAGCAGTACGGATAATGCAATGACGGTCCGGATGCGCAGACGCAGCTCGGGCCGATTGTCGTTCGGGAAGGCCGTCGCCCTCGCGCTCATCGGGACAGCGCCGCGCACGACACCGCAGAGCAACGTCCAGCTCGTGTTCGACCAGGTCGACGGCCGCTGGTACTGGGTCGGCGCGCTGTTCAACGCGGTCCGCTGACTTCGCGCGTCCTACTTGGGCGGGAAGAGCCGCTCGATGTCGTCCAGATGCTCGCGGCGATGGATCGCGCGCGAGAGATTGAAGGGTGGGTTCCCTTTCGCTCGGATCTTCGCCAGCATCGCGTCGCTCAGCGCCTTGACCTTGCTATCGGCCTCGTCGGCCAGCCGGAGCGCCAAGTTCGCCGCGATGCGCGGGGGCAGCGCGAGGCAGAGCGGTTTGGCCGAATCGTTGGCCGCGTCGGTGTCTTCGGGCTCGTAGACCGAGGGCTCGCCATCGGGTCCCCACTTGTCGAGGAAGTAGATCGCGCGCGCGTCCCAGTAACCGACGTGCGCGAGCACCCCGGCGACGGTCCAGCCCCCCGGCATCGGCCGACGGAGGTCGTCATCACTAAGTCGCGCGACGAGCCTCCGTAGGCGCTCGCGCTCCGCGTCGGTCTCGATGTCGTGACTTCGATCCACCACGCCGCTCCTCCTTGTATCGTCCGGTCGTCATGGTGACAAGTACGAGCGCGGTCGGCCGCCTCCTACCGGCGATCTCATCGCTGCTGCGGCCCCCGCCGGAGGACGAGCTCCAAGAATACGGCGGCGTCGGGCTCGTGCGGCGCAAGCGCGTCATCGACATCGGCTGTGGCGATGGCCGGATGGCCCTTGGGTGCGCACCGTACGCGTCGGAGGTCGTCGGCGTCGATCCGGATCCCGACGCGATCCGCCTCGCGCGCTCCAAAGCGCGCGAGCTCCATGCTGACGTGACGTTCAAGGTCGGCGTCGCGCAGGAGCTCCCGTACGCGGACGCTCATTTCGACGTCGCGATCCTCTCGTGGACGCTCTGATGCGTCCCACGAGGGGGCATGGTCGATGCCCTGAGGGAAGCCCATCGGATCCTGCGGCCGCGCGGCATCCTCGTCGACGCGAGGCCTGACTCGCGCGTCTTCGCGTGCGCGGAGCGCCGGACCGCGACCGGCACGTACCGCCAGGCCGGCGTGATCGGGACCGCGCGCACGGAGCTGGTCAACGACCGCACTTCGGACCGAGCCGTCGCGACCGCGGTCCGCAGCGGCTGGTTCCGGTCCCTGCGCGCGGGACGCTTCTGGCACCGGGTGCTCTTCGAGGATCGACCGGCGATGCAGCGCTACCTCGATGACCATGCGCGCTTCGTGCATCGCGTGCGCTGGATGGTCGATCCCGCGACGCGCCGCAGCTGGGAGACGGATGCGTGGGCGATCCGGCGCGCGGTGCGCTACGGGATCCTCGAGCGGATCTAGCCCGTCAGCACGAAGGCGGTCTCCCAGACGGACTCGTAGCCCTCCAGGATGCGCGGCCAGGCGAAGCGCTTCGCGGTGGCGCGGCCCTCGGTGCGGATGGCGCGCGCAAGCTCCGGGCGCTCGCGCAGCATCAGATATGACGTGAGCAGCTCGCGCGGATCGTCGCTCTGCACGACGACGGCATTTCCGAACGGCACGGCGTAGTCCTCACCGGTGCGGCCCAGGAACGCGATGCCGCCCGACGCCATGACCTCGAGTCCGACCAGGCCGAACGGCTCCTTCTCCGAGTTTGCCAGCACGCCGTCCGCCGACGCGTACAAGGCACGGAGCGCCTTCTCGTCGATGAAGAAGTCGAGGAACACGACCTCCGCGGTCGTCGCGGCGATCGCGGCGGCGAGATCGCGCGACGCCGCGGTCTGCGGCAGCGCGAGTCGCTCGACCGTCAGCCCGCGCGAGAAGATGCGGTCGCCGACGACTTCGGCGTAGGGGCTGCGGCTGCCGCGCATGACGAACCGGGGTCGGAGGCCGGCATCGCGCATCGTGGCGATCGCGTCGATCGCCCAGAGCCAGCGCTTGTCGACGTCGAACCGCGCGACCTTCACGAACGTCGGGCGATCGCCGAACGACTTGCGCAGCGCGGTGATGTCAGTGGGTGGCAGGGGCCTCAGGTAGCGGTCGGCGATCCCGTTCGGGAGGACCGCCGCCTCGACGCCGACCTTCGCCAGCTCCATCCGCATGTAGCGCGAGATCGTCGTGATCGACGCGGCCCGCCGCAGGAGCGGGAAGTCGATCCGGCCGAAGCCGTAAGTGTTGTTCGCGTTCCAGAAGAGCGCGGCGGATCGATCCGCGCGCGCCACGAGCAGCGTCGCGGTGTTGATGGCCGCAGCGGCGGTCTGCCAGTCCTCGAAGAGCAGGACGCTGCGTTCACCTCGCGACGCGGCCGCCGCGATCACGTCGGTCGCGAGGTGCGGCGGAACCGTGCGTGAGAAGTCGAGGTATTTGCCCTCCTCGCCGTCGTAGACGTCCTTCGGGTGGTAACGGCTGATCCATTGGCACCAGCGCTCGAGGACGAGCTGCCCGTCGTAGCGCTCCTCGCGCGTCGGGAGCGATGGATCGCCGACGTACAGGTGATGCACGCGGTGCCCGCGCTCAAGCAGCGCGCCGGAGAGATCGATCATGCGCGTCGCGAGGCCACCGACGAATGAATAGCGGTCCGGACCCTCGAACGCGACGAGAACGACGTTGAACATGGAACGCCGATAATGACACGCTCATGGAACGCCTCCAGCGAGTGCGTGAGGACCCCGAAGGCGTGCGCGCGATGCTCGCCGCTCGCCATTTCGACGCGCCGCTCGACCGCATCCTCGAGCTGGACAAGCAGAGCCGGGAGCTGCGCGCGAAGAAGGAGCAGCTCCAGGCCGAACGGAACAGGGCGAGCCGGGGCGGCCCTCCCTCGGACGCCGTGAAGGCGCGCATGCGTGAAGTGGGAGAGCAGATCAAGGAGATCGACGCGAGGCTCGGTCCGCTCGAAAGCGAGCGCGATGCGCTGGTGCTCTGGATCCCGAACGACATCGCGCCCGATGTGCCGCCGGGGAAGGACGAGCACGACAACCGCGTTGTGCGCGAGGACCCGAAGCGCGAGCTCGGGTTCCCCGCGAAGCCGCACTGGGAGGTCGGGGAGGCCCTTGGCATCCTCGACATCGCGCGCGGGGTCAAGCTGTCGGGGTCGCGCTTCTACAACCTCCGCGGCGCGGGCGCGGCGCTGCAGCGCGCGCTCATCGCGTGGATGCTCGACCTCAAGGTCGACGCGGGCTTCACCGAGATCTATCCGCCGTTCGTCACGCGCAAGGAGACGCTCGTCACGTCCGCGCATCTACCGCACTTCGACGAGAACCTGTATCGCGACGACGACGATGACCTGTGGCTCATCCCGACCGCTGAGACGCAGCTCATCTCGCAGCACCGCGACGAGACGATCCCGCTCGAGCGCCTGCCGCTGCGCTATGTCGCGTACACGGCCTGCTTCCGCCGCGAGAAGATGAGCGCCGGGCGTGACGTGCGGGGGATAAAGCGCGGCCACCAGTTCGACAAGGTCGAAATGGTCTGCTTCACGCTGCCGGAGGACTCGCCGAAGGAGCTGGATCGGCTCACACAGCTCGCGGTCGACGTCGTCGAGAAGCTGGAGCTGCCGGTGCGCGTCACCGAGCGCTGCGCAGGCGACCTCGGGTTCGTCGCCATGAAGGGCTACGACATCGACGCTTGGGGACCGGGTGTGGGCGAGTGGCTCGAGGTGTCATCGGCCAGCGACGGCGGCTCGCTGCAGGCGGACCGCGGTGGCATCCGCTTCAAGCGCGACAGCGGAGCGCGGACCGAGCACCCGCACATCCTCAACGCCTCGGGCGTCGCGCTCCCGCGCCTCCTGATATCCATCATCGAGAACTACCAGCAGAAGGACGGCTCGCTGGTCATCCCGAAGGCCGTGCGTTCCTACATGCGCGGGCGCGATTGCATCGCGCCGGGAGAGTTCGCGCTCTAGCTCGAATCGCAGGGCAGGCCGTTGAGCTGCCCGATCTTCAGGTTGGTCTGGTCGTTGAGCGAGTTGTACTGCGCGATCAGTGACACGTAAGTGTTGTAGACGGTCGGCGGCGCGCCGCTCGGGTACTGCACTTCGATCGCGCGGATCTGGGCCTCGAGGTTGCCGAGCGTCGCCCGCGCGCTCGCGATCTGCGAACGGAGCGCCAGGCCCTGCTGGATGCAGGGATCGGGCGCGGGCGGCGGAAAGTTCGTGAACCCGAGCGCGAGCATCTCGCGGTCGCTGAAGCGGTTCGGGCAGCTGAGCACGGAGCCGAAGCTCACGCAGGTGACGGGGTCGTTCATCAGTCCGTACCTGTCGACGCCATATAGCCCGGGGCTCGCCTGCTTCGTCAGCCAATGGCCGTCGCTCGTGTCCGGTCCGCGACAGCACCAGATGTGGCCGAGCTCGTGGAGCGCGACCGCGACGTTGTTCTCGACGTTGCGGGGACCGATCTCACCCGAGACGAAGACGACGACCTGTTGCGACTCGTCGGTGCCAACGACCCAATGTGACGTGTCCTTCGAAGCGACGACGAACACCGTTATGTCCGCCGAGCCGTCGACCACCTGAAGCGATCCAAGTGCGCGGGTCGCGGTCCTCCATTCGGTCGACAGCGTCGCCTTCATCTTCGCCGCTGAGGCGTCGCGCAGGGGAACGAGTAACGGATCCGGATTGAACGTTTCATGCGGCGGTTCCTCCGTCGTCACGCGGACCGTGAAGGAGGTGGGCGCGATCGGACGCGTGGGGATCGTGAACACTCCGGTCTTGGGCTCGCTTGTCGTGTCGCCCTGGCAGCGCACCGTATAGCTCGCGGTCCCGGCCGGCACGCGAGGGGCCGAATACGTCCAGGTCACGAGCCCGTCCGGTCCGGCGGTCTGTACGGGAAGCGTGCCGGGCGGCGCATCCCCGTACACACCGCTGGCGATCCGCAGGCTCGCCTCGCAGCGGGCGCCCGGGGCAGTGCGCGCCGACAGCACGCCGTACTTCGCCTCGGCGACGGTCACGGGCAGGGACGTGGTCGCCGGCGCGGTCGGCACCGCGGGTTCGGAGGCGCCGACGCCCGGGCTCTCCTCGGGCGCGATCGCTCTCGGCGGCGCCCCGCAGGCCGCGACGAGCACGACCGTCATGGTCAAGAACAGGGCGTAAACACGGGCATTCGGGGGAGACACCGCAATTCAGGCTAACGCCCGCCTGCCGCATTTGGTGCCACGCGGCCGCCGGGCGCACTTGACAGGTTCGACGGAGCCGTGTATTAAACCATCTAGTTAGTTAACCGGATGGTGTAGTAGACAATGGCCGCGGACCACCTGAGCATCACTTTCGGGGCACTCGCCGATCCGACACGTCGGGCGATCCTCGCCCGCCTGACCAAGGGCGAGGCGTCCGTTACGGAGCTGGCGAAGCCCTTCGACATGACACTTCCCGCCGTTTCGAAGCATCTCAAAGTGCTCGAGCGCGCGGGTCTCATCGCGCGCAGTCGCGACGCGCAGTGGCGCCCGTGCCGACTCAGGGCGCAGCGCCTCGAGGAAGCCGCCGAGTGGGTCGAGCGCTATCGCGAATTCTGGGAGCAGAGCTTCGATCGCCTGGACGAACACCT
>DASYUY010000042.1:0-38399 GCA_036000705.1 Candidatus Limnocylindria bacterium
TTCGAGGGCGCGATCGAGCAGATCTACGAGGGCAGCGCGATGCTCCTCGCCGCCGCCTTCCTCACCTGGATGATCTTCTGGATGCTGCAGCGCTCGCGCTACCTGAGGAGCGAGCTGCAGGGCGGCGTCGCGGAGGCGCTGGCCTCCGGTGGCCCGGCCTGGGGCCTCTTCGCGCTGGCATTCTTCACCGTCCTGCGTGAGGGCGTGGAGACGGCGCTCTTGCTGTTCGCCGCACCGGGCGAGGGCAAGCTCCTCGGGGCGCTCATCGGTTTCGCGATCGCCATCGCGATCGGCGTGCTCATCTACGTGTACGGCCGTCGGATCGACCTCCGCACCTTCTTCCGCGTGACCGGCCTGCTCCTCGTCGTGTTCGCGGCCGGCCTGGTCACGCACGGCGTGCACGAGTTCGTCGAGGCGGGGCTGCCCGGCGGGCCGACGGTGTTCGATCTGCGGGATTCACTACCCGACGGCGAGGGGATCGGCTCGGTCCTGCGATCGCTCGTGGGCTACTCCGCCGACCCGGGTCTCCTCGAGGTCGCGGTATACCTCGCGTACTACGTGCTCGTGTGGGTGCTCTCGAAGACCAAGGTCATCGGTCGCAGCATTCCTCGAGTCAGCGGCGCTCGTCCCACCGCCTAGGACGCCATCTCGCGCAACGCGCCGATGTGCCCACCGTTCTAGGCTGTACCGCACATGTTCGCGAAACAGATCGGCATCGACCTGGGCACCGCGAACGTGATCGTGTACGTCCGTGGAAAGGGCATCGTCCTGACCGAGCCATCCGTTGTGGCGCTCGCGCACGAGAACGGCACGAACCGACCGCGGATCGTCGCGGTGGGCGAGGAGGCGCGGCTCATGCTCGGCCGCACGCCTGGCAACATCACCGCGCAGAAGCCGATGCGTGATGGCGTCATCGCCGACTACGTCATCACCGAGTACATGCTCAAGTACTTCATCGACAAGGTCTGCGGCCGCGTACGCATCTTCCACCCGGAGCTCATGATCTGCGTGCCGTCCGGCGTCACGAGCGTCGAGCGGCGCGCGGTGAAGGACGCGGCGGTCCGCGCGGGAGCACGTCACGCGCATCTGATCGAGGAACCGCTGGCAGCGGCGATCGGAGCGAACATCCCGATCTCCGGACCGAGTGGCAACCTCATCATCGACATCGGCGGTGGGACCGCGGAGATCGCGGTGATCTCGCTCGGTGGCATCGTCGTGTCGCGCAGCGTGCGCGCCGCGGGTAACAAGCTCGACGAGGCGATCGCGAACTTCGTGCGCAAGCGCTACAACCTCATGATCGGTGAGCGGACCGCCGAAGACGTGAAGATCCAGATCGGCTCGGCGATGCCGATGGACCAGGAGCTCACGATGGAGGTCCGCGGACGCGATCTCATCGCCGGCCTGCCGCGGACCATCACTATCGGAAGCAACGAGATCACCGAGGCGATGGATCCCGTGCTGCAGCAGATCATCACCTCGGTGAAAGGCGTGCTGGAGGAGACGCCGCCCGAGCTGGCGTCGGACGTCATCGACAAGGGGATGGTCCTATCGGGTGGCGGCGCGCTCCTGCGCAACATGGACAAGCTGCTGACCCAGGTCACCGGCGTGGCCTGCTATGTCGCCGAGAATCCGCTCTACTGCGTCGCCAAGGGCACCGGCCTGGCGCTCGAGCACATCGACTTCTTCCGCAGAAGCCTCGTCGCCGTCCATTAAGTAAGGTCGTGTCCGCGCGGGTCGACGTGCTCGGCGTGGGCTTCGACCGCGTCGATCTCAGCGCGGCGGCAGGGCGCATCCTGCGTCGCCTCGATGCCGGCGAGCTGACCTTCGTCATCACCGCGAACCCCGAGTTCGTCATGCTCGCGCGCGACGACGAGGCGGTCGGAAGGATCGCGCGGGAGGCGCAGCTGGTCGTGGCCGACGGCAGTGGCGTCGTCGCCGCATCGCGGCTGCTGGGCGACGGGCTGCCCCGCGTTCCCGGTCGCCTTCTCGTCGACGCGCTCGTCCCGCATCTCGCGCAGCGGCGCGCGCCCACGTTCTTTCTCGGTGCCGCGCCCGGCGTCGCCGAGCGTGCCGCGGCCGAGCTGCGTCGCCGGGCACCCGGCTTCGTCGTCGCCGGAGTGCACGCGGGATCCGCGGAGCCGGCCGACGACGCGGTCTCGGTCGAGCGCATCCGTGAGAGTGGCGCGCTGGTGTTGCTCGTCGCGTACGGCATGCCCAAGCAGGAGCGCTGGATCGCGCGCAATCTCCCGAAGCTCACGGGGATCCGCGTCGCGATCGGCGTCGGTGGCGTCTTTGATCAGCTTGCCGGCGTCCAGAAGGTGCCGCCCGCCGTGCTGCACGCCGTCGGTCTCGAGTGGCTATGGCGTCTCGCGCGCGAGCCCCGCCGCTGGCGCCGGCAACGTGTCCTGCCGCTGTTCGCGCTCCTTGTGCTGCGTAGGCGCCTCTTCAGCCGATGAAGATCGCGCTCGCGCACGAGTACTTCGCCGCGCGTGGCGGCGCCGAGCGCGTCGTGGACGTGCTCCACGCGATGTGGCCCGAGGCGCCCGTGTACACCTTCTTCCACGATCGCCGCCGCTACGGCGATCTCGCGGGCTGGCAGCTCCGCACCAGCTATCTGCAGCAGTTCCCGATCGGCGGCGGCCGGCATCGCCTCCTCCTTCCCCTGTATCCCAGCGCCGCGCGGGGTCTTCGCGTCGCCGGCGACACCGAGCTCGCTCTCGTGTCCACCAGTGCGTTCATCAAGGGGCTCACCTTGGCGGAGCACACGGTCGAGGTGGCCTATTGCCACTCGCCGACGAGGTACCTGTGGGACTGGAGCGACGAGTACCTGCGCGAGGAGGTCCCGGCGCCACTGCGTGGACCGGTGGGGGAGCTGCTGGCCCGCCTACGCGAGACCGACCGCGCGTTCGCGTCGCGCGTCGACCACTGGATCGCGAACTCACGGACCGTCGCGGCACGCATCCAGCGCTACTACGGACGCGAGAGCGACCTCGTGTATCCACCGATCGATGTCGACGCGTTCACCCCGCAGCATCAGCGCGGCGACTTCTGGGTATACGTCGGCCGCCTGTCCGCGTACAAGCGTGCCGACGTCGCGGTGCGCGCGTTCGCGCGCCTGGGGATGCGTCTGGTCGTCGTGGGCGAGGGCCGCGAACGCGCCGCGCTCGAGGCCATCGCGCGCGACAACATCGCGTTCGCGGGGCATCTCGACGACGTCACGCTCCGTCAGCTGTTGGGCGCGTCGCGCGGCCTCATCTTCCCCACGGAAGACGACTTCGGCATCGTGTGCGTCGAGGCGCTTGCGTCCGGAGCGCCGGTCGTCGCGCTCGCGGCCGGGGGTGCGCCGGAGATCGTTCGCGACGGGGTCGACGGCGCGCTCGTCCCGACCGCCGATGCCGACGCGTTCGCGGACGCGGTGCTGCGCGTCGAGCATCGGGCCTGGGACATCGAGGAGCTGCGTCGCTCTGCGCGCCGCTTCGACGTCGAGCTCTTCAAGGCGCGAGTCACTCAGATCGTTGCAGATGCGCATCGTGCGGGCCGGCGCCCGCGGGCGCGAGCCGTTTAGCGTCGGTGTCGCTGGCCGAAAAGTCCCTAGGCTGGCGCGATGCACCTGCGGCTCCTCGAGACATCGGTCGCGGCGTGAGAGCCCTCGTTCCCGCGATCGCGGCGGCCGTGGTCACGACCGCCTCTGAGCTCCCACGTGTCCTCGCGGTGTTCGACCTACTTCCACCGGTGCTCACGCTGTTTGCCTGGAGCGACATCTTCGCGATGTGGCGCGATTCCGGACTGGCCGGGCACAAACTGCCGTACGCCGACGTCGACTTCGCGTATCCGCCGGTCATCGGCTATGTCTCTGCCCTGTTCTCGCTCGCGACCAACAGCAGTGCCGGGTTCGTGACGGCGTGGGCTGCCCTCGTCGTCCTATCCGCGGCGCTGGGTGGATTCATCTTCGCTCGCGCCTCGAGCCCGGCACGCGCGCTGGTCTACTGGTCCTGCACGCCGCAGCTGCTCCTGACCGCCGGGATCAACTTCGATGTCATCGCCGCGGTGATGGCTGGTGGCGCGGCGATCCTCGCCAGGCGAAGCGGATACCTACGCTCCCTTGTCCTGCTTGCGGTCGGGACCGTCACGAAGTTCTACCCCGCGGCGTTCGCGCCGATCCTCATCGGCCGCAGCCTCGTGCGTGGTGAACGCCGCGCTGCGCTGGTGGGATCGCTCGTCTTCGCGGCAACTCTCGCGGTGCTCTACCTGCCGGCGACGGTCGCGGCACGGTCGACGGCCAAGTTCGTCGCGGCGTACGCCGTCGCGAAGCCCGCCAACTTCGACTCGATCTGGGAGATCCCCACGGCCCTGCTGCAGGCCGCCGGCGTCGACCCCAGCCTCATCATCGTCGGCGTCACCACGGCGGGCCTCCTACTCACGTATGCGATCGGCGTGCTGCCTCGCGCTCTGAGAGCGGCGGATCCCGTGGTCGGCTTCGCCCTCGCCGTCGCGGCGGTGCTCTTCTGGACGCGCTTTTACTCGCCCCAGTATTCGATCTGGCTGCTTCCCTTTTTCGTTCTGCTTCCACTGCGCGCGCGCACCTTCGTGCTCGTCTCGGCGGCTGACGTCGGCGTGTTCATAGGCATCTTTTGGATCACGCTCCTGCTGCGGCGTGACGACGCGCTCGCGCCGGTCGCGCTCGCCTTGCTCGTCGCCTCCGTCGCACTCCGGCAGATCATGCTCGTCGTCTTTTGGCGCGAGGTCGCTCGCGCGATACCTCTGCACTCCGAGTGATGGCCGTTCGACCGGTCGGCTGGTGGATCCTTCTCGCCGTCACCGGTCCGCTCACGCTCGTCGCGATCGCGCACTGGCTGTTCGCGATCGCCCTGCGAGCGCCCATCCTCTACGGGGAAGGCGCCGTCGCGCACGCCGCGATCCTCGCACGCGACCACCTGGAGTACGCGCCGCTCGGCGCGACGAGCGATCTGATCTTCGTCGCCGCGAACTATCCCCCGTTGTACTTTCAGCTGGCGGGGATCGGGGATCCGTTCATCAGCGGTCGCCTCCTGAGCATCGGCGCGACGCTGTTCGTCGCAGGCGCGATCGCATGGACCGCACGCGCGGGCGGAGCCCTCGTCGCGCTGTCGCTCGCGGCCGCCTGGCTCGCCGCGATACCCGTCACCGTTTGGGCACCTGCGCTCAAGCCCGACCTCGTCGCCGTGGCGCTCACGGTCGTCGCCGTGCTCGGCCTCACCAGGCGACCGGGCCATCCGCTCGTCGCCGGGATCGCGATCGCGCTCGCCGTCTGCGCGAAGCCCACCGCTGGACTGGCGGCGCTCGCGCTCGGGGTTCTCCTGCTGTCGAGCGATCGCGGCGCGGCCGCGCGCTACGCCGCTGCCACGGTCGCGACGGGCGCGGCGGTCCTGCTCGCGACCGGAAGCGTCGGCGTCGCGACGGTCGAGCACGTGGTGACGTGGAACGCGCTGCCATGGCGGGCCGAGCAGGCCGCGCTCCTTGTCATGGTCGGCCTGCTGGTCTTCGGTGTCACGATCCTCCGGTACGCGATGGGACGGCGAGCGCTCGACGCGATCGCGGCGTACGCACTGGCCGCCGGAGCGATCGTCGTCCTCGGCGGCCGTGATGGCGCGACGATCAACTACCTCCTCGACCTCAGCGTCGCCGCGTCGCTCGGCATCGCGACGCTCGCGTCTGGTCTGCGGCGCAGCAACGTCTACCCGGTCGCCGTCGCCGTTCAGGCGCTGATCGCAGTGGCCCTGTTCGATCCCTTCGGGATCATGCCGGTGCGGGCGATCTCGTCGGGCGCCTGGGCGCCGGCGGATCGCGTCGCGATCGTGCGGGCGATACCCGGCCTACTGCTCGTCGAGGACTCGGGTCTTCTGGTCGCTGACGGTCGCGAGCCGGTCGTCGACGACATCTTCCTGTGGTCACGCCTCGCGGAGCGCGGAGACTTCCCTGCGGGCGACCGTTTGATCTCGGCCGTGCGCACGGGCGGGTTCGACGCGGTCGTGAGCGAGACCGATCTCGCACGCCTGTCGCAGGCGCCGCTGTACCAGCGTCAGCGCTGGCTCTCGGCACTCGCGAGCGCGGTCGTCGACCGCTATCGCCTCGACCGCGAAACGAACGGGCTCTACGTCTATCTACGCCGATAGCCCGTCGTGTTATGGCACGATGCGAGCGTGACCGGCGACGGGACGCGGAAACTGCGTGTGGATATGCACACGCACACCGAGTACTCGCCGGACAGCCGCACGTCCCTGCGGGCGCAGGCCGCCGCGATCAAAGCCGCGGGGCTCCACGTCGTCTGCGCGACCGACCACAACACGATCGAGGGCGCACTGCGGCTGCGCGAGCTCGCCGACGGCTTCCGCGTGATCGTCGGCGAGGAGGTCAGCACCCGCGACGGCGAGATCATCGGCCTGTTCCTGGACAAGCCGATCCCGCGGGACCAGAGCGCAGAGGACACCATCGCGCGGATCCGCGATCAAGGCGGCCTCGTCTCGGTCCCGCACCCGTTCAGCCGCAACCGGATGTTCCACCTGCGCCGAGCGGTGCTCGAACGCGTGTGGCAGGACGTCGATTGCATCGAGGTGTTCAACGCACGCGAGGCCTTCACCCAGGACAATTTCCGTGCCGCCGCGTTCGCCAAGGAGAGGGGCCTCCCCGGTGCCGCCGGGAGCGACGCGCATCGCGCGTCCGAGATCGGACGCGCGTGGGTCGAGGTGGAGGACTTCGCGGGCCGCGAAGACTTCATCGCGGCGCTGCGCGAGGGCAGCGTGATCGGAAAGCTGACGGGGAACTACATCCACGTGATGACCCGTATCGACGTGCTGCGGAAGTGGTGGGCCCGGCGGCGCGCGAAGAGCCGCACGTGAGCCGCCGGACCTCGGCGCAGGCCGAGGGTCCGATCCACGTCGAAGACCCTACGATCGAGCAGCTCGCCGAGGTCGCGGGGCATACCGACGAGCTTGCCGTACGGCGGGAGCTGTTCGGGTGGCGCGAGCTCGTCTCGACGATCATCCCGCTCGTCCTCATCGCGCTCTTCGCCCGTAACGTCGACTGGTCCGCGGCCGCCGCCACCATCGGCCGGTCCAACATCCTTCTGGTCGGCGCCGCTCTGGCCGTGTATTACGCGACGTTCCCGCTGCGCGCCGCGCGCTGGGCGCGCCTGCTGCGCGAGGGCGGAGCCGACCTGGGGTGGCGCGATCTCGTGCGGATCCTGCTCCTCGGGTGGTTCGTCAACAGCCTTGTCCCGGCAAAGCTCGGCGATCTCTATCGCTCCTATCTTGTGAAGCGACGTTTCGGCATCTCGCTCTCGCGAACGGTCGGCGTCGTGGTCGCGGAGCGCCTGCTGGACCTCATCGTCGTTTTCGGCCTTCTCGTCGTCGGGGGCTACGTCGCGTTCGGCCGCACGATCCTTCCCGATCTGTGGATCGTGTATGTGACCGGCGCCGTGCTCGGACTCCTGATCGCCGCCGGGCTGGTGGCGGTCTACGCCGTCGGGCCCAGGATCGCGCGCTTCTTCCCACGTGAGGTGCGCCGTATCGGTCGCCTGTTCCGCGAAGGCGTGCTTCACAGCTTCCGGGCGCTTCCCGTCGCCGGTCCGCTCACGCTGATCATCTGGGGCGCGGAAGCGATGCGCCTCTTCTTCGTGCTGTGGGCGCTGGGTCTCGATCTGCCCGCCTCCGGCATCGTCTTCGTCGCGGTCGCGACGTCGCTCCTCACCACGGTGCCGCTGACGCCCGCCGGCTTTGGCTTCGTCGAGATCGCCATGGTCTACGTCCTGACCGAAGGATTCGGACTCTCCAATTCCAACGCGGTCGCCGTCGCGGTGCTCGATCGCGCCGTGAGCGTCTTCTCGGTCATCGTCGTCGGCGCGTTCGTCTATGTCCGCTCGGACAGGACAGAGCGAGTCGGGGGTTAGCGGGACTGCCCGACAGCGGCGGGCGTCGCGAGCGAGCACCGAGACCGTGGGATAACCGAACCACCCAGAGGACACATCGAGCAGGCCCGTCTTGCGAGAGAGCGACACCCGCCGCTCGCGGTCGCCGCTGGCGGCTCATCGCCACTAGACTCGCGCGCATCCGACCCCTCCTACTCGTGTCGGTAGCGGCACTCATCGTTCGCATCGCGAGCGCCGTCATCGTCGTGCAGCCGGGCTACACCGACGCGTATTACTACTCCGCGATCGCGGCTCGGCTCGCGCATGGCGATGGACTTACTGCGGACTTCATCTGGAACTTCCTCGAGGCGCCGGATTTCGCCGCGCTCCCGGTGGCGAGTCACCGCTTCTGGCTGCCCCTCGCGACGACGCTGCAGGCCGGAGGCATCGCCCTCCTGGGCGGTCTGCTGGGTGAGTTCCGCGCGGCACAGACGGCCGTGATCGCCGTCGCCGCGTTCCTGCCCGCGGCGACCTACGCGGCCGCGCGCTCGCTCGACGCGTCGCTGCGGTATGCGCTCGGCGCCGCGGCCGTCGTCGGCCTCGGGGGCGTCTTCGCGCCGGGCTGGGTCGCCGTCGACTCGTTCGCTCCGGCGGCCCTCATCGGCACGCTCTTCTTCCTCGCGTTCGGCCGAGCGGCACGCGGCTCGCTGCGCGCCGGCGCGCTCGCCGGGCTGCTCGTCGGACTCCTTTATCTCGCGCGCGCGGAGGGGGCGCTCTTCGGTCTCGCGCTCCTCGTCCTCGCCGCGCGGTCGGTGTCGCGTCGGGCAGGTCTCGCAGGCAGCGCGCTCGCGCTCGCGATCGGCGGGGCTTGGTTCGCGCGGGATCTCAGCCTCGGCACGGGAGATCTGCTCGCGCGCGGGGTATTGCTCGTGCGATACGAAGATTTCTTCCGCATCGCGCCGCCGGCGTTATCTGACTTCCTCGCCGCGTTCCCCGATGCGCTCGCGGCGAAGGCCGGGGCCGTGGTGACGAACGCATTGACGGCGCTCTTCGCCTTCTGCGTGCTGCTCGGTCCCCTGGCGGCTGTCGCCGCATGGCAGCTGCGCGCGCGCGCCGACGTACGCGCGTGGTCCTCGCTCTTCGCCTTCGTCTTCCTGGCGCAGTCGCTGGTCTTCACGCTGCACTCGACGCGCGGCTCGTACTTGCACTCGCTTGCGGCGTTCTTCCCGTTCGGGCTCGCGCTCGCAGCTGCCGCGGCGGAGCGCGCGCTCGCGGCGCGTCACGCGACAATCGCCCGCATCTGGGTCACCGGAGCGTTTGCGATCGCGGTCACCCTGTCGGCCGGGGCGGTCGTGCAGTGGGACGCGGCGTTCAACGCGGTGGCACGTATGCGCGCGTCCGCGCTCGATGCCATCCCGGATGGTCCGTTCATGGCGATCGACGCAGCGGCCTGGCGCACGCTCAGCGGGCGATCGGTGATCGTGACTCCCGCCGATGGCGGGCCGGAGTTCAGTTGCGCTGCCGCGTCATATGGCGCACGTTCGGTCGTTCTCGAGTCGACACACTTCCGCGCTTACGACGCGATCTACACCGGCGCCGAACGTCCACCATGGCTCGGCGCAGCCGTCACACGCGACACGATCAAGATCTTCCCGGTGGTCGGTGACCTCGGGTGCTCGATCCGACGATGAGCCGCAGAATTCTCGACGGCCGCCGTGTCGCTCCGCTCTTCGTCGCGCTCGCGGCGTTCTCCGTCGCGCTCGTGACGCCGCCGGGCGACCCCGATACGTACTGGCATCTCGCGTCGGGCAAGTGGATGCTCGACCACGGCGCGCTGCTGCGCACGGACGTCTTCTCGAGCACCGTCAGCGGGCAGCCGTACAGCGTCGGCGAGTGGCTGGGCGAGATCGTCCTCTATCTCGCGTATCTCGCCGGAGGTTGGACCGGTCTCGTCATCCTGCGCGGCCTTCTTGTCGGCGTGTGCGCGTTCTTCGTGACGCGCGTCGCGCTGCGCGGCGGACCGGTCATCGTCGCGGTCCCCGTCGCGTGCGCGGCGCTGCTGCTGTCGGAGATCGTGTGGACCGACCGACCGCATCTCTTCACGCTGGCGCTGTTCCCGCTGCTGCTCGATCTGCTCCTGACCGCGCGCGCCGGTCGCGTGGCCGTCCTTCTCGCCGTGCCTCCCTTGATGCTCGTGTGGACCAACCTTCACGGCGGCTACGCGGTCGGTCTCGCGCTCGTCGGCATCTTCACGCTCGAGGCGCTCGTCACGCGCAGGAGCTGGGTGCCGTTCGCGATCACGGCGAGCACGGCGTTCGCCGCGTCGCTGGTGGATCCGGGCTCGCTCGGTCTCGGCGCCGCGGCGTCGCACGCGACCGCGCCGCCACGCTTCATCGTCGAGGAGTCGCCACCGGACGTGACGCGTCCGGCGGGCGCGCTCTTCGCCGCATTCGTCATCGGGACGCTCGCGCTCGCGCTGCGCGGCGGCGGCACGCTGCTCGACGTGCTGCTGCTCGCGCCGCTCCTCTGGCTCGGGCTATCAGCGCAGCGGCACATGCCGTACTTCGCGTTCGCCGCCGTGCCCTTCATCACCGCCGCCATGCCCCGCATATGGCCCGCCTTTGACGCGTGGCTGGCGCGCCGCCGCGCGTATCCCGGGGGCGCGATCGTCGGATTCGGCGCGGGGGTCGTCGCGATGGCGCTCGTCGGCCTGGCGTTCGTGCCGGGTGCGCCAGACGAACGGGCCTATCCGACCGCCGCGCTCGACGCACTGCGTTCCGGGTCCGGTGTCCTGCTGAACGAGTACGACTGGGGCGGCTACCTGATCTGGCGTGCGTCCGAGCGACCGGTGTTCGTCGATGGCCGGCTCTTTCCGTTCCTGCCCGACGTTTTCGCCGACTGGCGCGAGGTGGTGGAGCTGGGTCCGCGATGGAAGCAGGTCCTCGATCGATACAAAGTCGCTCAGGTACTCCTGCGGCCGGATCGCGCGCTCGTTTCGGCCCTGCGGGAGCAGGGCTGGCGCGTCGTCACCGAGGACGCGCGCGCAGTTCTGCTCGAGCGGCCGCGCTGAGACGCAATGGTCGCCGGAATGTCCGGTGTCCGTCCATATACTCCGCGCACGACCCCACAGCCGACACGACTCGTCAAAGATGCGGACGACCTCGAAGCGCAGTTCGATGCGCTGGTCGACGCATTGCGGCGCGATGTCCGGCGCACGCGCCAGCAGGTCGAGAAGTTCTCGCGCGCCTATCAGCGCATGGCGGAGGCGCAGTCGGGCCGATCGACCGAAGGCGCGCTCGACGAAACGACCCAGCGGGCGTATCGGCGGCTCAAACAGCTCCAGCTCGTCGTGCAGCACATCGAGTCGAGCGTCTCGTACCTGCTCGGCTCCGGCATCGAGCCTGAGCCGCACGGCGACACGCAGACGCTCGACGTCGCGCAGCGCGTTCTCGAGAGCCTCGAGGCGGAGCGCGAACGGTTGTATCGCGACGTGCATGATGGGCCGGCGCAGGTCCTCGCCAACGCGATCTTCGAAGTCGACTATCTCGAGCGTATTGCCGAGCGCGCGCCGGCCGAGCTGCGGCAGACGCTGCGCAGCGAGCTCGGCACGCTGCGCGGACAGTTCCGCGCCTCGCTCGATTCGGTGCGCGCGATGATCTACGACCTCCGGCCACCGGAGCTCACCGAGCTCGGCCTCGCCGACGCGATGCGCAACTATGCGAGCGAATGGGAGACCCGCTGCGGCATCAAGGTGTCGACGAAGCTCGACACGGCGGAGACCACGCTCTCGCCGCAGCAGGAGCTCGCGGTGTATCGCGTGTTGCAGGAGGCGTTGCAGAACGTCCACAAGCACGCGCAGGCGGCGGCGGTCGGCATCGTGTGGCAGCGGTCCGCGGGCAACTGGGTGCTGCACGTCACGGATGACGGCATCGGCTTCGACCTGGTGAAAGCCGCGCGTCGCGCGAAGTCAGTGGGCCTGTTGTCGATGCGCGAACGGGCCGAGCTGATCGGTGGAAACCTGCAGATCCAGTCGGCCCCCGGCAAGGGCTCCGCCGTTACACTGCAACTTCCGATCGAGGGCTCCACTAGCCCCACGTATGGTGAAAGAGGAAGGTCGCTTGGCCGACAAGATTGACAAGAACGCGGATCGCAATATCCGCGTCGTCCTCGCGGACTCCAGTCGCCTCACGACCATGGGCATCAGCCAGGTGCTCCAGAAGGAAGCCGACATCGAGGTCGTTGGTACCGCGTCCGACGGTGAGGAAGCCGCCGCGAAAACGCTCGAGCTCGAGCCTGACGTCCTCGTCATCGAGGCGGACCTGCCGCGCACGTCCGGGATCAAGGTCACGCAGCGCATCCGCCGCGAGCTGCCTCACGTCGGCGTCGTGGTGCTCACGGCGAAGGACGAAGAGCAGACGCTCTTCGAGGCGATCCGCGCGGGCGCGGCGGCGTATCTGAACAAGGACTGCGATCCGGTCGAGCTCGTCGACGCGATCCGCAAGGCGCGCGCGGGGCAGTTCATCATCAACGAGAAGGTGTTCAACCGGCCGGCCGTCGCGTCGAAGGTCCTCGCGGAGTTCCGCGAGCTCTCGGTCTACGGGCCCGGCTCGTCGCACGTCTTCGCGCCGCTGTCGCCGCGCGAAGTCCAGATCCTCGATAACATCGCCCAGGGAATGACGAACAAGGAAGTCGCGTACGCTCTGGCCATCTCGGAGCAGACGGTGAAGAATCACATGTCGAGCATCCTGCGGAAGCTCTCGGTCAACGACCGCACGCAGGCTGTCGTGTATGCGATCCGGCAAGGGTGGATCAAGGGCCCGGAGATGGGTAGTTGAGCGTGGCAGCACCCGACCTTGCGAGCGAGCTCGTCACCGAGCAGAAGAAGATCACCGCCGAGGTCCGCGAGCTCGATCTCTTGGTCGAATCGACGCAGACCGAGGTGAGCCGGCTCAAGGCGCGCGAGGATCAGACACGGGTCCGCGTCGAAGAGGTGCGTGCCAACCCGGGGAACTTCCAACGTGAGGAGATCTTCACCGCGACCGACGACTTTTCGGCCGCGCTCAACCGCCGCATGACGATGGAGGCCCAGCTCGCGGGGCTGCAGGCGAAGAAGAAGCTGCTCGATCGCGCGCGAGCGCTCGTGACGGCCGCCCAGAACCACGTGCACACGAGCTCGCAGGCGCCGCTGCCCGCCGACACAGCGCCGGTCATCGACGAGAGTCGCCTCCTGCAGGCCGTGGTGGACACGCAGGAGGAGGAGCGCAAGCGTATCGCGCGCCAGGTCCACGACGGGCCTGCGCAGGCGATGGCGAACGTCGTGCTCCAGTCGGAGATCAGCGAGCGCCTCTTCGAGGTGGACCCGCAGCGCTCGCGCACCGAGCTGGCGGCACTACGGCAGATGGTGAACAAGACGCTGCAGGAGCTGCGCGGCTTCATCTTCGAGCTGCGGCCGATGATCCTCGACGACCTCGGCCTCGTGCCGACGATGCGCCGCTACGTCCAGACGCTCATCGACAAGCATGGGATCCGGATCGACTTCTCCAGCACCGGTCGCGACCGGCGCCTGCCGTCGGACGACGAGGTCGCGATCTTCCGGCTCATCCAGGATTCGCTGGTGGAGCGCATCGAGAAGGCGACGGCCAAGGACCTCGTCCTCGGCATGACCTGGAAGGACGACAAGCTCGAGATCCTGTTGCAGAGCGACGGCAAGGAGCTGCCGCCGGACGGCGAGCTGCAGTCGGGTCTGCGGCGCAGTGAGCGCCTGGACCTGCTGCATGGCGAGTCGCAGCACGAGACGCGGCCCGACGGCACCGTGGTGCTCAACGTCCATGTCCCGATCCGGAGCGCACCCCAGCTCATCTCATGAGCTCCACGGCCGCGTTCCCGCCCGCGGTGATCGCCGGCCTGCTCGCATCCACGTGCGCGCTCATCGAAGGCGAGCTAGGCGCGCTCGGAGACGAAGGGGCGCAGTGGCATCCGGCGCCGGGCGAGTGGTGCGTGAACGAGTGCGTCGGACACCTCATCGAAGCCGAGCGACGCGGTTTTGCGGGCCGGATCCGCGACATGATCGCCCACGCTCGCCGCGGCTCGCTGACAGGGGCCCCTACCCCTGAACCGCTCATCGCGTGGGACCAGGAGGCGGTCGCGCGCGAGCGCAACGACTGCGCGCGCATGAGTCAGAGCCTGTGGATGGAGTTCATGGGTCTGCGCCACGACAGCATCGGGCTCGTGCGCTCCTTGACCGCGGCGGATCTGGAGCATAGCGGCGAGCATCCCAAGGTCGGCACGCTGCGCGTGAAGGACCTGCTGCAGGAGTGGGTGCACCACGATCGCAACCACACGAGACAGCTGCTCGCCGTGGTGCAGGCGCGCGTCTACCCGCACATGGGGAACTCGCAGAGGTTCGTCGGCGAGTAGTGCATCGCTGACCTCGATCACGCCGCTTGGCCGACCCCTGACGCTGTCCCTGGCCGCCGCGGTCGCGGTGGGTCTGGTCGTCCGGTTGACGCTCCTCCCGAGGGCCGACATCAGCGGCGATATCGACCTGTTCGTCAGCTGGGTCCACGGCATCGCTCGCAACGGCCTGCCGAGCGCGTACGACGCGAAGCTGACGTTCCCGCCGGTCACGACCTACATCTGGTGGCTGTTGGCGGCAGTGGAACCGGATTTCCAGACGGCGACGGACAGCAGCGATCAGACCGTCCGCATCCTGATGAAGGTGCCCGCGACCCTGGCCGACCTCGGCCTCGCCGGGCTCGTCGCGTACGCGCTGCGACACCGGCCGCGGTGGGCCGTCGCGGGAGCCGCGGCGATCCTGCTTCATCCCGCTGTGATCGACGTCAGCGCCTGGATGGGACAGTACGAATCGATCTACCTGCTCTTCGCGCTGGCGGCAGCGATCCTCGCCACCCGCGGGCGCAATGGCTGGGCTGCGGCTCTGATCGCGTTCTCGCTGATGACGAAACCGCAGGCTCTTGCGCTGCTCGTGCCGTTTGCGGCGTTGTTCTGGGCGACTGGCGGCTGGCGCGGTCTCGTTCGGGCCGCGTCGATCGGCGCGGCCGTGATCGTGATCCTCTGGCTGCCGTTCGTGGCTGCCGACGGTCCGGCGAACTACCTGCGGAACGTGGCGCACTACCAGGGCCAGGGTCACGCCGCCCTGTCGGTCTGGGCGTGGAACATCTGGTGGCTCGTGCAGGAGTTCGCCGTCGGCGGCTTCGCATATGACAGCGTGGCCATCGTGGGCCCGCTGACTTTCAAGCACCTCGGCTTCCTCGCGACCGCGTTTCTTGGGTCCTTCATCGCCGTCGCGGTGATCCGGGACCCGCGCCCAAGGACGTTCGTTCTTGCCCTCGCGGCGTCGGTCCTCGTGGCGTTCTCGTTCGCGACTTCGATGCATGAGCGCTACAGCTACGGTGCGCTCATCTTCCTGCTTCTGCTTCTTCCCGAGCCGCGGATGCGATGGGTCAACGTCAGCCTCGGCGTGGTCGTCACGCTCAACCTGCTCGCGTCCGTGCCGCCCACCGCCGAGATCGACTCGGTCGTCCGTGCGTCGCGCCTGCTCGGCGTGCTTGGTTCGCTCGCGATGCTCGGCATCACCGGCGTCGTATACACGATGCTCAGGCGGACCGCGCCTCACGTCGCCGCGCCTTCGACCCGCGGGCCGCCCGGCCATCGCGCGAGCGCGGGCTAGGCGAGGAGCGCGTCCTGGCGCATCACATTGGCCGCGGGACGCTCAGCCGCGCCGGAACGCGCGGACGTACCAGCGGAGATACTGGGGCAACCAGCTGCGCAGTTGGAAACGGCTCGTACCGGAACTGCGGTCCCGCCACACCGTCGGGACTTCGGCGATGCGCCGGCCCGCGAGATGAGCCTTGACCGTGAGCTCGAGCGCGAGCTCGAAGCCGGCCCGGCTCTCGATCTCGACGCTGTCGAGGAACGACCGCCGGTAGAGGCGGAAGTTGCTCGTCGCGTCGTGGATCGGCAGGCCCGCGAGGTGGTGGAGCGAAAGTCCGGCGAGGCGCGACAACAGTGCCTTGAACATCGGGCCGCCGATCTGCCTGCCACCGCGCACGTAGCGGCTGGCCGCGACGACGTCAGCCCCATCGCGCGCGCGAGCGACCATGCGATCGACGACCTCGGGCTCGTCGGATCCGTCGGCCATCGAGATGAGGATGAGATCGCCCTTCGCAGCGCGTATGCCCGCGCGCATCGCCGCCAGGACGCCACGCCCCAGGGCGTTGCGCTCGAGACGGACGTTCGGCAGCGCGAGGCGTCGCACGACCGGCACGGTCGTGTCCTCGTCGAAGTCGTACACGACGATGATCTCGTGCGGCGTCCGCACGCCGGCTTCGAGACCGCGAAGGACCGGCTCGATGTTCTCGGCCTCGTTGTAGACAGGAAGCACGATGCTGAGCACGCTACGCCGCGCCGGCAGCGGTCTCCGCGCGCAGCCACGCGATCACCTCGTCGAGCGCGCGGTCCAGGCTTGTGGTCGCCACGAAGCCGAGCACGCGCCGCGCCTTGGTCACATCAGGAACACGACGCTGCACGTCGTACGTGAGCGGCTCGTCGTGCACGATGCGTAACGGCGCATCGCCGCGCAGCTTTCGCCAGATGCGGCCCGCGAGGTCGAGCACTGTGATGCCCTCGGAAGAGGAGATGTTGAAGTCTTCATTGATCGCGTCTGGCGAGTCCATCGCGAGTCGGATGCCGCGAGCGATGTCTCCGCCGTAGGTGTAGTGCCGCACCTGCCCGCCGTCCCCGAGGATATGAAGTGGGTCCTGCCCCGCGAGGACGCGCTGCACCAGATCGGGCACGACATGGCTGAGCGCCTGCCGACGGTTTCCCGCGGTCATGTCACCAGCTCGCAGCGGCCGGCGCTCACCGATCCCGACGCAGTTGAACGGCCTCACGATCGTGAACGGGAGCGCGTACTGCTCCCAGGCGCCACGCGCGAAGTACTCGGTCGCGAGCTTTTGGAAGCCGTATGTGGAGAGAGGTGGGGCACCTGTCCGCTCCGCCCCTTCGGGCGTGGGAAAGACGGCCGTGGACTCGAAGACCATCGAGCTGGACATGACGACGATCCGCTGCAGCCGACCATCCCGCCGGGCCGCGATCGCGGCGTCGAAGGTCGCCGCGGTGATGCGTTCGTTCTCCGCGAGCAGGTCGTACGCGAAGTCGTGAAAGTAGGCGATGCCGCCGATCATCGCAGCGCCGGCGACGATCTGGTCACACTCGAGCGCCAGCCGCGTGAGCAGCCCGGCATCCTTGGCATCACCGCGCACGAACCGGTACCGCGCGTGGCCATCGAACGAGCGGCGCACCGCGCCGTACTTGCTCTCGTTGTCGAGCCCGATCACCTCGTGGCCGGCCGCGAGGAGCTCGGGGATCAGGTAGCCGGCGATGAAGCCCCCGGCGCCGGTGACCAGGACGCGCATCAGACGCTGATCGGACCGAGCGCGCCCCAGACGTCCACGAGGCAGCGCCGGTCGAGATCAAGCTCCCGGTAGGCCTTGTGCGGGACGCCGAGAACGAGGATCTCGGACTCGCGCACGACCCGCTCCAAGGCGACAAGTCCATCGCTCTTCACGAACGGGTCGGTGCAGAGGACGTTCGCTCCCGCCCAAAGCAACAGCCGACGAAGCTTGTACGAGAGCGACGCGCGCGGATCGTCCGATTCGGCCTTGAAGGCCATGCCCAGGATGCCGATCGTGCGTCCGCGCACCCCGCCGAAGCGCCGCTCCACCGCGGAGACGATGTAGGTCGGCAGCCCCTCGTTGATCTGCATCGCCGAATGCCCGAGAGGAAAGTGGTCAGGCGCGAAGGCGGCCAGCTGCATCGTGTCCTTCAGCAGGCACGGTCCGGCGGCGAAGCCCGGACCCGGCAGGTCCGCGGCACGTGGGTAGTCCTGTTTGATCGCGCGGAGCACGTTCTCGTACTCGATCCCCGAATCGTGGGCGAGCATGAAGAACTGATTTGCGATCGCGAACTTCATGTACCGCCAGGTGTTCGTCAGCAGCTTCGCGATCTCCGCCTCGCGGGTGCTCACGCGGATGGTGCGCGGCTGAAGGCGTTGGAAGAGCGTCGCCGCGCGCTCGCCGGCGCGGTCCTCATCCGCGCCGATGATCTCGGGCAGAGTGCGGAGCTCCTCGAGAGCCTGGCCTTCGACGATCCGCTCGGGGCACATCGCGACGTCGGCACGCTTTCCCGCGACGCGCAGCATCTCCGCGACGAGCTCCGTCGTGCCCGGAAAGACGGTGCTGCGGAGGATGATGAGCGACCCATCGCGCACATGTGGGAGAAGCTCGCCGATGGTGTCTCGCAGCGCTGAGAGCTTCGGGTTGAGGAACTCATCGATCGGCGTGCCGATGACGATCATGATCGTGTCGGTGCGCTCGAGCATCGCGACATCGGTGTCGAGCTCGAGCCGTTTGGCGGCGAGCATCTTCGTCAGCAGCTCCGGGGCGCCGCGCTCGACGAACGGCATCTCGCCCCCGCGGATCCGCGCGATCGCGTTCGCGTCGATGTCGTAGATGCCCACGCGCAGGCCCGTCGAGGCGAACGCGAGAGACAGCGGTAGCCCAACATGGCCCGCGCCACCAACGAGGACGAGATCGAGATCGATGCGCGGAGGATACAGGTCACCCCGACGGCGGAACGCCGCGATCCCTTCGTCGATCTCCATCGAGCCGGGACCGATACGGTCGACCGTACGCAGCGACGCACCTCCCCGTGGCGATGGTGGTCTAGCCTGTGACACGCATCGTGGGTACGGCAGTTCGGAGTGGCGTTGTCGCGCCGCCTCGATCGTCCCTCGTGGCGGCCGGCTTCGTCGGTGGACTGGCCATCCGCCTGATGCTTCTTCCGGCCCGCGACGTGACCGGGGACATCGACGTATTCGTCAACTGGGTCCAGGGGATCGCCCAGGGCGGACTGGCCCACGCGTACGACCAGCACCTCTCGTTCCCGCCGGTCATGGCGTACATCTGGGGTCTGCTCGCCGCGGTGGAGCCTGGTTTTCGGACCGCCGCGGACAGCGCGGATCTGACGATTCGCGTGTTGATGAAGCTGCCGCCAACGCTCGCCGACTTCGGGCTTGCGGTGCTGGTCGGCTACGCGCTACGAGATCGGCCACGCTGGGCCGTCACAGGATCGGTCGCGTGCTTGCTTCACCCCGCGGTGTTCTATGTCAGCGCGTGGTGGGGACAGTACGAGTCGATCTACGTCGTCTTCGCGCTCGGGGCGACGGTCGTCGCGATCAACGGGCGGAACGGCTGGGCGGCCGCGCTGATCGCGCTCTCGCTGATGACCAAGCCGCAGGCCCTCCCGATGGTCGTGCCGTTCGCGGCGTGGTTCTGGGCGACGGGCGGCTGGCGCGGTCTCGTTCGGACCGGTGCGATCGGCGCCGCGGTGATCGTGGTCCTGTGGCTGCCGTTCCTTGCCGCCGATGGCCCGTCCAACTATCTGCGCGGCGTGGCCGAATATCAGAACGAGAAGTACGCCGCCCTGTCGATCTGGGGCTGGAACGTCTGGTGGCTCGTCCAGGAAGCCGCCGCGCCTGGCAAGTTCGTGAGCGACAGCGTCACCATCATCGGACCCGTAACGCTGCGCCACCTCGGCCTGGCGGTCACCGCGTTGCTCGAGCTCGTCGTCGCGCTCGCCGTGATACGCGACCCACGCCCGAAGACGCTGATCGTCGCGCTCGCGGCGTCGGTGCTCGTGGCGTTCTCGTTCCTCACCACGATGCACGAGCGCTACAGCTACGCCGCGCTCGTCTTTCTGTTGCTCCTGATCCCCGATCCGCGTTGGCGTTGGCTCAGTCTGGCCTTCGGGATCGTCCTCACCGTCAACCTGTTGACGGCGGCGCCCGCGACCCCCGAGATCCATTCGCTCGTCAGAGCAACGGACCTGCCGGGCATCGTGGGTTCGATCGCGATGCTGGCCGTCACCGGCGTCGTCTACGCAGCGCTCCCGCGGCGCGAGCGCTGGGCCGGCCAGAGCGCCGATGCGAGCGGCCAAAACGGTGCGGCCGGAACGCCGGTCTGATGCCCGGTCCAGTCGTCGGAGCGGCCGTCATGCTCCGCCGTCGCGGCTCAGGAGCCCGGGGGTTCGCCGCCATCGCCCTCGCGCTTTTCCTGATGGCGAGCTCAGGGCGGCGCCGCAGTCCGCGGTCGCCACAACAAGAGAGCGATCAGCCATAGCGGGCCGACCGGAATGCCCGCTTCATGCACCAGGACCGCGACGAGACCCGTGCCCATCCAGATCAGCGTCGAGCGGGTCGTCTGCGCGCGAGCCGCGATCGCGGGGTACACCAGGATCGCGTCGTGCAGCAGTGCGTGCGGCGTGGCCAGGAGCGTCGCGGGCGCAGCTACGTCCACACGATGCTCGGCCCGCATCCGCAGGATCAACACGGCGGCTACGAGGAACGCGATCGCGGAGAGCGCGATGCTCGCGAGTGCCGGATCGAACGCGCCGACGCCCGCGCGCCGCACGAGCGCTCCGAGCCCCAGCTCTCCCGGGCGAAGCTCGGCCGCCTGAGGCGCGAGGAGGTCGAGATAGCGGAGGAGACCATCCGGGCCGACCATGAGCAGCGAGACGAGGCCGATCGCCGCGCCGACGACGAGGAACGGAACGCGCCGCTGCCTATCCGCGAGCGCGATGACCGCGAAGATGGGCAGCAGCTGCGGACGTAGAGCGAGAAGACCGAGCAGCGCGCCGCTCGTGGCGGGCGGCGCTCGCAGGGACGCGGCGATGACAAGCAGAATGAACGGCGTCGTCTGGCCCTGGGCCAACGCGATCGTCGAGGGCGGTGCGAGCAGGGCGAACGGGAACAGCCGCAAGCGCTGGTCGGCGGCAGCGAACGGAGCGATGAGGAACGCCGATGCGGCGAGCGCGGCGACGCTGAGCGTGAGCATGACCGCGTAGGCGAGGTCGAACGGCAGTGCGCCGATGGGCGCGAGAACGAGTGAGAGCGCGGGCGGGTTGGCGTTGTTGGCGAACAGCGTGCGCTCGGGAAGCGTCGCGCGCTCGATCGCGAAGATCGCGTCTCGGTCGGTGACCGCGCCCGCATTGCCGGTCGCGACGAGGCGGGCCGAGGCATAGATCGCGATGAAGTCGAAGCCCGCGGGCTCCGAGCGCTGTGTCACCCATCCGATGAGCCAGGCCGCGGCGCACACGGCGAGGACGGCGGGCGCCCGACGAAGCACGCGCGCATGCTATGGGAGCGCGTTCACGCTCCGCCGATGTTCGTGAGGGCGATGCCCTGGTAGTAGTGCTTCAGGATCTGCTCGTAGTTCGCGCCGCCGAGCGCCATGCCCTGCGCGCCCCACTGCGACATTCCGACGCCGTGGCCAAAGCCGCGACCGTAGAAGATGATGCGCGGCGGCAGCTTGTAGACGGCGCCGGTGATGCGGATCGAGGACAGCTCGCGTTCCTCGTTGAGGATCCGTTCGTAGGTCGTTCCGATGAGCTCCGCGCCGAGGATGCCCATGTCGACCAGGCGAGCGGTATCGCGCCACGACACCCACTCCGCTTCTCCGCCCTCGGTCAGCTGAACTGTGAATAGGCTGCTCTTCAGCCCGAAGTAATAGCGCGTGAGGTCCTTCCCGATGTCCCGCGTCGCGGTCGTGCCGACGACGCGCGCCTGCAGGACACGGCCGGCATTGGTGACGCGCAGGAGCTCGATACGCTGCGGCACGCCGACGTTGATGCCCCGCGAGCGCAGGTAGTCACCGAGCTGCGGGGCGGTGAACTCGCGGTTCCATTCCCAGCTCGTCTTGCCCCAGCCGCTGTCCTTCGCGAGCTCGTCACCCGGCGACGGAACGCTGCGCAGGTACGGCAGGGCGTTCGCGTAGACGTTCTCCGAGTCCTCGGTCACGCCGCCGGCGTTCGCGGAATACAAAGCCTCGATCGGCGCGCCGCGGTACGTGGCGACGACGCCGGCGGTGCGCTCGACGGCGCGCACGGTCGAGTCGGCCTCGGTCCCGATGCCGGCGTACTCCTGATCGCGAACGTCGCCCTCGAGGTCGTAGTTCGCGTGCCGGCGCAAGTGCGTCACGAGGTAGGTGCGCGCCGCGATCGCCTGCGCGGCCAGCGCGTTCGCGTGCCAGCTGGACGGCGACTCGGCCCCGGTGACGGACGCGAGATAGCGCCCGGTCTCGACCTGGTTGACGACGATCATGTCTCCGGCGTCGTCGGTGGTGATCTCGAGCGTCCCGCGGAAGAGGCGGCCCCCGAAGTTGAGATAGCCGAAGTCCGCCGCAAAGCGGATCACGTTGACGCGTGGCGCCGACAGGACCGGCGTCCCGAGCGCGTCGTCCGACCCCGCGAGCAGCGAGACCTCGAACGGCACGGTCACGAGCTTTCCGCTCGCCTGGGCCTCGCGCGCCGCGCGCCGCGCCTCGCGCAGCAACTCGAGACGGCTGGCCCGCTCCTCGCGCGTGAGTCCCTCACGCGCAGGGGGCAGCGTGACCGGCTCGCCCTCGATGCGCTGCACATTCGTGCGCGCGACCATGCGCTGCCCGCCGGTGTAGAGGACCTTCCCGTCTTCGGTCGTGGCGGTCATCGCGCCCGTCGATCCGATGAGCGCGTACGACGTGCCGTAGAGAGAAACGTTCACGCGTACCGTCTCCGGCACCGCGGCGAGCGGCGCGGCGCGGGCCGGCTCGGACAACGAGATCGTCGATGCGGCGACGACGACGCAGGTCGCGAGATGGCCGAGGAGCGTTCGCCGTCTCACGGCTCCCCCCGATACACCTCCGGCTTGAGCACGCCGATGAACGGCAGGTTGCGGTAACGCTCGGCGTAGTCAAGCCCGTACCCCACGACGAATTTGTCGGGGATCTCGAACCCGCGATAGTCGATCCGGATCGGCACGATGCGGCGCGCTGGTTTGTCGAGCAAGGTGCAGAGGCGGACCGACGCCGGCTGCTTCGAGCGCAGATGCTCGATCACGTACGCGAGCGTCTGACCGGTGTCGAGGATGTCCTCGACGATGACCACCTCACGGCCCTCGATGGGCTTCGCGAGGTCCTTCAGGATCCGCACGACACCGCTCGACTGGGTCGCCTCCCCGTACGACGAGACCTCGAGGAAGTCGAGCGCGAGCGGGATCGGGACCTGTCGCATCAGGTCGGCGAGGAACGGCAGCGCGCCCTTGAGGATGCTCACGAGCACGAGGTCCTTGCCCCGGTAATCGTCGGCGATCGCGGCGCCGAGCTCGCGCACCTTCGCGGCGATCGCCCGCTCGTCGATGAGCACCTCGGCGATGTCGTCGGCGGGTGAGGCGACGCGGAGAACGGTCATCGGTCGTTCGATTGTCTCACCGCGCATCGCTGGGCGGCTATGCAGGACGCGCGCCTACCGCCGGATGCGTATGAAAGCGGCCGCGGCGACCGCGAGCAGCGCGACTGCCGCGCCCGCGATGAGGAGCGGTGACGGGCCGCCGTCATCGGATACGACCGGAGCTGGCGCCTGCCCCGAAGGCGCGGCGGCCGCGACGCTTGCCGCGCCGGTCGCGCTCGGCGTGGCTGTCGAGGGTGGAGCGCTCGCCGTAGCTGTCGGCGTTGCGGTCGCCGTCGGCGTCGGCTCGACCGTCGGCTCGACCGTGGGCGCGATGGTCTGCCGAACGGTGGGCACCGGTGTCGGGGCGACCGTTGGCGGTGGGGTCGGCGCCGCCGTCGCCGCGGCGCGCACGACGACGGTGCCCGTCATCGCCGCCCCGTGGATGCCGCAGACGTAGGGGAACGTTCCCGCCGCGCTGAAGGTCAGCGATCCGCTCTGGTTCTGCGCCAGCACCTGCGTCTGGCCGACACCATTCACGACGGCGCTGTGTGCCGCAGCGTCCTTGTTCGTCCAGGTGACCGTGTCGCCGATGTTGATGGTCACGCTCGCGGGCACGAAGGCGAAGTTCATGATGTTCACGCTCGCCGTCGCGCCGACCGCGGTGGATGCGAGCGCGACGAACAGGAGCAGCGTCGCGAGGGCCGCGATCCGCGCGGCCCGCGCGCTCATCGGCGGCGGATCAGGGTGCCGCCGCGCACGCCCAGGTACACGACGAGCGCGCCGATGCCCGCGAAGACAGCGGCCCGACCGGCGTCGCCGCCCGTGTCCGCTGCGTTCGAGGGGAGCACGGGCCCTTCGTCCGCACCGCTCACGACGACGCCCGCGCTTGGGATCGGCGTCGGGGTGGGTGGAACGAAAGTCGGTGCTCCGCCGCTCACGGCCTCGACCGGCCCGCTCGCGGGCTCCACGACGACCATCGCGGACATGCTCTGGCCATGCAGGCCGCAGATGTACTTATAGGTACCCGGGGCGATGAAGCGGAGCGACGAGCTCTGCCCCAGCCCGAAGGTCTCCGTCTGCCCGAGTCCGGTGAGGAACACGACGCTGTGCTGCGCGCTGTCGCGGTTCGTCCAGGTCACCGTGTCACCGGCCGTGATGAAGAGCACGTCGGGTCGGAACGCGAACCCGGAGATGTCGACGTTGAGCGTTGCCGCGGACGCGGAGCTCGCGAGGGCGAAGAACAACAGCGCGCACGCGACGACGGCGAAGCGAGCCGCTCTCATCCTCACGCACGTACGATACCGGCGTGCCCGTCGCCTCGCCCCCGTTCGCCGCGCTCGCGGGCGAGGCGGCACGGCTCGGGCTGAACTTGACGACCGAGCAGGTCGCGCTTTGCGAGCGGCTCGGGGATGAGCTCATCGAACGCAATACGTCCGTGAACCTCACCGCGATCACTGAGCCGCAGGACATCGCGCACAAGCACTTCCTCGATTCCTTCACGGCGTTCGCGGTGCGCCGCTGGAGCGGGCACGAGCGCCTCATCGACGTGGGCAGCGGGGCGGGCTTTCCCGGCCTCGCGCTGCGGATCGCACTCCCGAAGATCCGCGTGACGCTCGTTGAATCGGTGGGCAAGAAGGTGCGCTTCCTCGAGGACGTTTGCGCGCTCCTCGGGCTGACTGACGTCGAGATCCGCAACGTGCGCGCGGAAGCGCTGGGCCGAGAGCGCCGGGATCGTTACGACGTCGGAACGGCTCGCGCGGTCGGAACACTGGGAATGGTGAGCGAGTACCTGTTGCCGTTCCTGCGCGTCGGCGGCGACGCGATCGTATGGAAAGGACGGGTGGATGCGGAGCTCCCAGGCGCGCAGAAGGCCTGCGCGGCGCTCGGTGGAGAGATCGCCTCCATCGTTCCCACAGCGTCGCTCGGTGTCGGCGACGTGTTGCCGGGTCGCAACCTGGTCGTCATGCGCAAGGTGAGGGCCACCCCACCGCGCTTCCCACGCACATCGGCGGAGGCGCGTCGCCGACCGTGGTGATCGTGCCATCCGTCGACGTTCGCGGTGGACGCGTCGCGTATGGCAGCGGCAGCGGCGCGGACGTCCGGCCGGCCGACCTGGCGGCGCGCTACGTACGCGAAGGCGCGGACGAGCTTCATCTGGTCGACGTCGACGCCGCCGAACGCGGCGACCGGGCGAACGCGGACCTCCTCGCGGACATTGCGCGATCGACCTCGGTGCCGACCCGACTGGCCGGCGGCATCTCCTCGATCGTGACCGCCGAGGAGGCGATCGCCGCCGGATTCGCCGGCGTGCTCTTCTCCAGCGCCGTCTTCGGCGACGACGCGCTCCTGCGCCGCATCGCGCGCCTGGGCGACCGCGCGATCGTGGAGATCGAAGCGAGAGACGGCTCGCTGGCGCCACGCGGTGGCGACCGGGAGCTGGTGCGCCGCGCGGCCGGCCGCGACGCGGTCGAGGCCGCCGAGATCGCGGCGCTGCGCGGGATCCGCGCACTGTACGTGATCGACCTCGGCACGGACCGCCAATTCGGAGGTCCGCCTCTCGTGCTGATGGAACAGCTGCGTGCGAAGGTTGGAGCGGGTCTTGGTGTCGCGTTCCACACGGGTGGCGGCGTGCGCGACGTGGACGACGTGCGCGCGCTCGCGCGCTGGGGCGCGGCGTCGGTCGTGATCGGACGCGCGTTCCTCGAGCGGCGTTTCACGCTCGCGCAGGCGAAGGCCGCGTGCGCGTAGGTCTCCTGTCCGACGTCCACGCCAACCTCGTCGCGCTCGAGGCCGTCCTCGCGGAGCTCGGAAAAGTGGATGCGCTGTGGGTGACCGGCGACACGGTGGGCTACGGACCAGATCCGTCGGAGACGCTCGCGCTGCTGCGGGAGCGGGGCGCACTGCTTGTGCAGGGCAACCACGACCGCGCGGTCGCGACCGGTCAGGGCCTCGAGTTCTTCCACGATCGTGCGGCCGAGGCCGCGCTCCTGCACCAACAGTGGCTGTCCGCCGCCGAGCGCGACGCGCTCGCCGAGCTGCCGACGGTACACAGTGTCGATCGATTCACCCTGTGCCACGGAAGCCTTCGCGACCCGTTGTGGGAGTACGTCACGAATGCGCTCACGGCCGGCGCCACGCTGGCGCGCGCGCGCACGCCGTTCTGCTGCAACGGCCACACCCATGTTCCGGCGATGTTCGCCGAGCTGGCGAACGGCGTGAGACTGATCCGACCCAAACCGGACCACGTCTACAAGCTGAACGATCGGATGCTCATCAACCCCGGGAGTGTTGGGCAACCGCGCGACGGCGACCCGCGTGCGGCGTACGCCGTGCTCGACACCGGTGCGGGAACCGTCACCTTCTATCGTTCGTCGTACCAGGTCGATGAGACGCAACGACGCATCCGCGCCCGCGGTCTTCCGGAGATGTTCGCCGATCGCCTGGCGTTCGGCGTCTAGTGCGGCGCTCGCACTGGTCCTGGTCGCGTCGTGCGGCACGCGCACGGGTGGCCAGCTGAGCCCGGCGCCGGCGCCGCGGTCAGTCGCGTTCGCCGAGGTCACCACGACCGCGCAGTCCCGACACGATGGCGCCGTGATGATCGTGGTGGGGACGACCGACGCCACGCGCGCGACGATCGCGCGTCTGGTCCCGAACGCGGCACCGTCCGCCGGCCGCGTCTTGGTCGCTGCGTTCCAGGGTCAGCAGAGCACGGGTGGATACACGATCCGCATCGTCGCGATCGAGCGTCGTGCCGATCAGCTCGTCGTCCGCGCGACCTTCACCAGTCCACGTCCCGGTGGGTTCGTGACACAGGTGCTCACGTCGCCGGCGCACGTCGTGTCCATCGATGCCGCGGACGCGTCCGGCGCGCGCGAAGTAATCCTCGTCGATGACGCGGGCGTCGAGCACGCACGCACGGGAACCACCTAAACAACCTCTCAACACGCGCGCTCCTCCATAGACTCGACGGCGTTGGGTGACCGTTGAGCGACGACCGCGATACCTCCGCGGCACCTGATCCCGGCCGGACCAGTCTCGAACGGCGCGAGGAGCGGCGCGGGCGTCGTCCCGGCGATCGCGTGGTGCGCATCGTCCGCCCACGCGAGTTCAAGCGCACGCGCGGTGGCTTCGTCGCGACCGAGGAAGCGCTCGAGCCGGGGGGCCGTGCGGCACGCGCGTGGGCCAACGTGCGTCGCGTGCTCATCGGCCGCCGGCTCGCCACGGCGGAGGAGCACACCGAGCGGGTCTCGAAGAAGATCGGGCTCGCGATCTTCGCGTCGGACAACATCTCGTCGTCCGCGTACGCGACCGAAGAGACGATGCGCGTCCTCGCCCTCGCGGGGATCGGAGCCGTCGCGGCCCTGACCCTCCCGCTCACCGTCGCGATCGTCGTCGTCCTCGCGATCGTCGTCCTCTCCTACGTCCAGGTCATCAAGGCCTATCCGAACGGCGGCGGGAGCTACGTCGTCGCGAAAGAGAACCTCGGCGTCGTGCCCGGCCTGGTGGCCGGCAGCGCGCTCCTCGTCGACTACTTCCTGACCGTGTCGGTGTCGGTGGCCGCGGGCGTTGCCGCCATCACCAGCGCGTTCCCGGATCTCCACGCCGGCCGTGTCACGCTCTCGCTCGCCCTCGTCGCGCTGCTGACGATCGGGAACCTGCGGGGCATCCGTGAGGCCGGGAACATCTTCGCCGCGCCGACCTACGTGTACGTCGTCGCGATCTTCGGTCTCATCGGCACGGGCTTTTGGCGAGCTTTGGCGGGCGACTTGCCGGCCCCGCCGCCACCGATCCAAGCGTTCCCACCCGACGGCACGCAAGTACTGACGCTCCTGCTGCTGCTGCGCGCATTCGCGTCCGGCTCCGTCGCCCTCACCGGCACCGAGGCTGTCGCCAACGGCGTGCAGGCGTTCAAGCCGCCGGAGGCGCGCAACGCCCGGATCGTGCTCGTCGTCATGGGTTCGCTCTTCGCCACGGTCTTTGTGTCGATCAGCTTCCTCGCGACCGCGATCGGGATCCAGCCGGACGAGAGCGAGACCGAGACGGTCCTCAGTCTGCTTGCACGAGCGCTCGTTGGTACGAGCTGGTATTTCTACCTGGTCCAGTTCTCGACCGCGCTGCTGCTGATCCTCGCGGCGAACACGGCCTTCAACGGATTTCCGCGTCTCGCGTCGATCATGGCCGTCGACCGGTTCATGCCGCGGCAGTTCGCGCAGCGGGGCGATCGCCTCGCCTTCAGCACGGGCATCGTGGCGCTCGCGCTCGTGTCCTCGTTCCTGATCGTCGCGTACGACGCGAGCGTCACCGGCCTCATCCCGCTCTACACCGTGGGCGTCTTCATCGCTTTCACCCTGTCGCAAAGCGGCATGGTCCGGAAGTGGCTGCGGGAGCGCAGCCGCGGCTGGCAAGTCGGTTCGGTCATCAACGGCGCCGGAGCCGTCGCGACCGGCGTGGTGGCGGTCGTCGTCGGCGTCAGCAAGTTCGAGGTCGGCGCGTGGATGGTGATCGCGATCCTGCCGGTGCTGGTCGCGATGCTCTATGCGATCAACCGGCACTACCGCTCGATCGAGGACAGCCTGCTGATCGCTGCGACCGCTCCGGTCCGGGTCCTGCCGACGCTGCCTCGCGTCGTCGTGCCGATCAGCCGGATCGACCGCGCGTCGCTGCGTGCGCTCGGCATCGCGCGCGGTATGGGCGGCGAGGTCCACGCCGTTCACATCTCGTATGACGCCGACGGCGCACGCGCGTTCACGCGGCGGTGGGAGACCGTCGTGGGCGATGAGATCGCGCTCGATACCATAATCTCGCCGTACCGTGCGCTCATGCCACCGCTGCTCAAGTACCTCGATGCGATCGACCGGGATGGCCCCGGACGGCCGATCATCGTGGTCCTCGCCGAGTTCGTGCCGCGGCACTGGTGGGAGGCCTTGCTCCACAACCAGACCGCGCTGCTGCTGAAGCTACGGCTATTCGTACGGCGGAACACCGCCGTGCTCGACGTGCCCTATCACCTCGACGATCCCGAGCCGCTGGTCGTGGAGGATGAGCGACCGAGGCGATAGAGATCGCCGCGACTCGGACGCGCCGTCACTCGAAGAGCGCAACACCCAAGCCGGAGCAAAGCTCGGCGATCGCCGGGTGCGCATCGTCCGTCCGGCCGCGGGCGAGTTCCGCCGCCGCGGCGGGCACTACATCGCGACGCCGCGCGTGGACGCGGCGGAGAGCGGGCTCGGCCGCGCGTACGAGACGGCCCGCCGCATCCTCTTCGGCGCGCGCCTCACCTCCGAGGAAGAGGCCGGCGAGCGTCTGTCGAAGAAGACCGGCCTCGCGATCATGGCCTCGGACAACATCTCGTCCTCCGCCTACGCCACCGAAGAAGCGATGCGTGTGCTCGCGATCGCCGGCGGCGCGGCGCTCGCGCTCACGATGCCGATCGCGATCGCGGTCTGTGTCGTGCTCGCGGTGGTCATCCTCTCCGAGTCGCGCGTCATCCGTGCGTACCCGAACGGTGGCGGCAGCTACATCGTCGCCAAGGACAACCACGGCGTCGTCCCCGGACTTATCGCCGCGTCGGCGCTGCTCATCGACTACGTCCTCACCGTCGCCGTCTCGTCCGCGGCCGGCGTGGCCGCGATCTCGAGCTTCGTGCCCGCGGTGCACGACCATCGGGTCCTCTGGGCGGTCGGCCTCATCGCGCTGCTCACGATCGGCAACCTGCGCGGTATCCGCGAAGCCGGCGTCATCTTCGCCGCGCCGACCTACATCTACGTCATCTCCCTGCTCGGGCTCGTCGCCTACGGCCTGTTCCGTATCGCGTCGGGTGACATGCCGGTCGCGGTCGCGCCACGCGACGCGTTCGAGCCGCAGGGTCTCGAGGCGCTGACGCCGCTCATCGTGCTGCGCGCGTTCGCATCCGGCTCCGTCGGTCTTACCGGAAGCGAGGCGATCGCCAACGGTGTCCCGAACTTCAAGCCGCCCGAGCCGCGCAACGCCGTGATCACCCTGGTCTGGATGGGCACCATCTTCGGGACGCTCTTCCTCGGCATCACCTACCTCGCGACGCGCATCGGCATCGTGCCGGACGCCTCCGAGCTCGAGACCGTGAACAGCATGCTCACCCGTTCGGTGGTGGGAGAGTCGCCGTTCTATCTCGTCGTCCAGATCTCCACGGCGATCATCCTGTTGCTCGCCGCGAACACCGGATTCAGCGGTTTCCCGCGGCTCGCGTCGGTGCTCGCGGACGACCGCTTCATGCCCCGTCAGTTCGCGTTCCGTGGCGAGCGCCTCGCCTTCTCGTTCGGGATCGTGGCGCTGGCGCTCATGTCCGCGGCCGTACTGGCCGCCTTCCACGGCAGCGTCACCGAGCTCGTCCCGCTGTACACGATCGGGGTGTTCGTCGCGTTCACCCTGTCACAGAGCGGATTGGTGCGCCGCTGGTGGCGCCTGCGCAACCCCGGCTGGCGCCTCAGCATGTTCATCAACACCTTCGGCACGATCGTCACGGGAACGGTCCTGGTCGTCGTCGCGTACACGAAGTTCTTCTACGGCGCCTGGATGGTGCTCGTCGTCATGCCCGTGCTCGTGGCGCTCCTCTACGCGATCAACCGCCACTACCGGACCGTGCACGACGCGCTCATCCTCGAACGACCGGACGAGCCGATACCGGTCCTCAAGCCGCCGGTCGTGCTGATCCCCGTCGCGCGCCTGGACCGCGCCACGCTGCAGGCGGTCGCGTTCGCGCGGTCCATCTCACCGACGGTGCGCGCGGTCCACATCGCGTCGACCGCCGAGAGCGCGGAGGAGTTCGCGCGCCGCTGGCGGCGGTGGACCACCGAGGTGCCTCTGGACGTCATCGAGTCGCCATACCGCTCGCTGCTGCAGCCGCTCCTGCGCTACATCGAGCGCATCGACGAGCGCGACGACCGACCGATCACCGTGGTCCTGGCGGAGTTCGTGCCGCGCAACTGGTGGGAGTGGATCCTTCACAGCCAGACCGCGCTGCGTCTGAAGCTGTCGCTGCTCTTCCGTCCCAACACGATCGTCATCGACGTTCCGTACCATTCGGAGGACCCCGGACACGGCGTCACGCCGCGCGGTCCAGAGGATCCATCACGGTAGACTCCCGCGAGCCATGCAGTTGAAACGCATCCTCGTGCCGCTCGCGGGCACGAGCGTGGACGTGGAGGTCATTCGCGTCGCCGTCGCCCTCGGCAAGCCCACGAAGGCGGAGATCGTCGCGATCCATGTCATCGAGGTGCGGTGGAATCTGCCTCTCGACGCGGTCCTCGAGCCGGAGAGCGAGCGCGGCGAGGGTGTGCTCGACGACGCGATGAAGGTCGCGGAGGCAGCGGGCGCGCACATCGAGACCGAGCTGGTGCAAGCGCGCGAGGCCGCGGCGGCGATCATCGATACGGCGCGCGATCGGAAGTCCGACCTCATCGTGCTTGGTATGCCGTTCCGCAAGCGTTTAGGCAGGGTGTACGTCGGTAAGACGGTCCAGGGCGTCTACGTGGGAGCGCATTGCGCGGTCCTCGCGTATCGTCAGGAAGAGACACGTTGAACATCGTCATCGTCGGATGCGGGCGCGTCGGCGCTTTCCTCGCGGGTCAGCTCGACAAGGCCGGCCACGCGGTCACGATCGTCGACCTCGACCGTGGTTCGTTCGTGCACCTCCCGCAGGGCTTCGGCGGCACGACGTTGCTCGGGAACGGAACGGATATGGAGGTGCTGCGCACCGCGGGCATCGACAAGGCCGACGCGGTGTTCACCCTCACCCAGGGCGACAACCGGAACCTCATGGCCGCGCAGATCGCGCGCCAGATCTTCGGCGTGAAGCGCGTGATCGCCAAGGTGAACGATCCGATCCGCGCCGCTCTCTACCGCGTCCATGACATCAGCACGGTCTCGCGGACCACCATCCTCGGCACGCTTCTCGAGGCGATGCTCATGGGAGACGCCGAGGTGGGGAAGGTGCTGCTCGAGAAGTCGAAGCAGGCCGAGGCCGCGATGGCCGGGGATCTGCGCTAGGTGTATTTCGTGATCGCCGGCGGAGGCGAGGTCGGTTTCCACCTCGCCAAGGCTCTCCTCGAGGCTTCGCACGAAGTGATGCTCCTCGAGAGCGATCGGCGCCGCGCGCAGGTCATCGAGGACCAGCTCGGCTCGGTGGTGCTCAACGCGCCCGCGGACGAGGGCCGCTATCAATTGGAGGCGGGGTGCCAGAGGGCGGACGCGGTCATCGCCGTGACCGGCGAGGACCCCGCGAACCTCATCATCTGCCAGCTCGCGAAGTGGAAGTGCAACGTCCCGCGCGTCATCGCGCGCGTCAACGACCCGAAGAACGAGATCGTCTTCAAGGCGCTCGGCATCGACGAGACGATCTCGTCGACGCGCGTGATCATGAACGTCATCGAGCAGGAGCTGCCCTCGGGCGGATTCCTTCCGCTCATGCCGCTCACCGGCTCACACCTCGAGCTCATCGAAGCCGAGATCGCGGCGGGAACGCCGTCCGCAGGCCGGTCGATCGGCTCGCTTGGCCTTCCTGAGGGCGCCGCCATCGGCGGGATCGTGAGGAAGGGTCTCGTCGTGCATGCCGACGACACGACGACGCTCCAGATCGGCGACCGGATCGTGGTCTTATCGCCAACGAAGGACGAGGCGGGCGTGCGAAAGGCGCTCTTCGGCTAAGCCTCGACGTGGAACAAGCCTGCGACGCGAACCCTTAGCGCGGGCTCATCGGATCGCGTCGCGCGCTCACGGTTCGCTCAAAACGCGCCGCCCGGTCTAGGCCTCCTCGGTCAGGAGCCGATACCCGATCCCCGGTTCGGTGGCGATATAGCGCGGTTTCTGCGGATCGCGCTCGAGCTTCTTGCGCAGACGCGCGACGTAGACGTGCAGATAGTGGTCCTCGTCGCCGTACTCCGGTCCCCAGACCTCTCGCAGCAGCATCGCATCGGTCACGACGCGGTCGGCGTGCCGAACGAGCGCTGTCAGGAGCGCGTACTCGGTGGGCGTGAGATGCAGCTCGTCACCGTCGACCGTGACCCGTCGATGCTCGATGTCGACGGTCAGCCCGCGCGTACGGAACACCGGCTCGTCGGCACCTGACTGCAGCGTGTGGCGCAACGCGACGCGGATGCGCGCGAGAAGCTCCTCGACGCCGAAGGGTTTCGTCAGGTAGTCGTCGGCACCGAGATCGAGCGCGCGCACCTTGTCGCGTTCGGCGCCGCGCGCCGACAGGACGATGATCGGCGCCCGTCCGCGACCCCGCAGGGCGCGGATCATATCGAGGCCATCGAGGTCGGGAAGGCCGAGATCGAGGAGGATCAGATCGGGGTGCGACTCGGCGCGTTCGAGCGCCTCGCTGCCGGACTCCGCGACGTCGACCCGGAAGCCGCGGCTCCCGAGATTGGCGCGGACCGCACGCACGATCGCGGGCTCGTCGTCGACGAGCAGGATCCGAGCGCCGGCGGCGGGACTCACCGCGTCTTCGCAGGCACTCGCGCGCTCCCCGGCTGCTCGATCGGCAGCGTGAAAGTGAACACCGCACCGCCCTCCGGTCGGTTCCGGACCGAGATGCGGCCGCCGTGCGCCTCGACGAGACCGCGCGCGACGGCGAGACCGAGCCCGGTGCCTCGGGGACTCCCACCGGCCGGTCCGCGGAAGAACGGCTCGAAGACCCGATCGAGCGCATCCTGCGGCACGCCCGGCCCGCCATCGGCGACCTCGACGACCGCCTCGCCGCCTTCGATCGCCGCGCTGATCGAGATCGGCGTTCCGGGTTTGGTGTGGTGAGCGGCGTTCTCGATAAGGTTCGAGAGCACCTGGTCGATCTCGACATAGTCAAGCGAGATCGGTGCCAGGTCTTCTGGCACGCGGACTTCGACGGGATGATCGTGAGTGAGGGGTAGCAGTCGTCCGACGACGTCATCGATGAGGGCGGTGAGGTCGTACCAGCTGCGCTCTGGATGCAGCGTGCCCGACTCCATGCGCGAGAGGTCCAGAAGATTGCCGACGATCCGGCTGAGCCGACGTGCCTCGTGCTCGATGTCCGACAGGAAGCTCTCGCGCTCTTCGTCCGTCCAGCGCACATCGGTCTGACGCAGGCTGCCGGCGGACGCGACGATCGACGCGAGCGGCGTTCGCAGATCGTGAGACACCGCGCCGAGCAGTGCGTTCTTCAGCTCGTCCGCGCGTCGGAGGATCTCGGCGTCCGTCGCCCGTCGGCGCAAGCGCGAGCGATCGATCGCGCCGGCGAGCTGTGTCGCGGCCGAGGCGAGGATCCGATCGTCCGCCGTGCGCGGTCGTGGCCCCGCCCGCACGATCGCCAGAGTGCCGATGCGCCGCCCGCCCGCCTGCAACGGGACGGCGTGGACGCGCTCGTCGCGCGCCGCGGCGCCTGAGCCCATGACCCGGATCCAGCGCGCGCCGGGTCGCGTCGCCGAACGAGGCGAGGGGATCCACGCTGCCAGCGAACCGATCTCCGCGCCGTGGAGAGCCGCGGCGTCACCGGCGATCGTCCGCTTCGGGACGTCCTCGCCGTCGAGCTCCACGATCACGCCGGCAACGCCCAGACCTTGGCACAGATGCTCGGTCACGGCCGCGAGCGCTGTGTCGAGGTCGGGCTCGCCGAGGACGCGCGCGATCTCGAACATGAGCGTCGCGTCGCGCGCGCGATCGGCTGCCTCATGGGCTCGCTCGCGCTGGTCCGCCGCGAGCTGGCTCGTGATCACCGCCGTGACGAGGAAGAGCACGAGCGCGAACCACTCCTTCGGGTCACCGACGCTCAGGGTGTGGATCGGCTCGACGAAGAACCAGTTGAACGCGATGAATGAGGCGAAGGACGCCACGATCGCCGGCCCGCGGCCAAGGAGAGTCGCGGCACCCAGCACCGCCATGAGATACAGCATCGAGATATTCGCCACGTGCGCGCGTCCTTCGATCGCGCCGATGACGATGGTGACCAGGACCACGGCCGCGAAGGCGGCCGCGTATCCACGAAGTGGAGCGATGCGCCCCATCTCAGCGAGCATACGCGGCGCTAGGGCGCGAGCGCGGCCTCCCCGACGCCCGGCATCGCGAGGCCGGCCGCGACGCTGGTGAACGCCGCGGCGTCGCGGACGCGCGCATTCGGAAAGCGTCGAGCGAGCAGCGCGCGGAAGGCTGGTATCGCGCTCGATCCACCCGTGGTGACGACCTCGCCGATGTCGGCGGCGCTGACCGTCGCGCGCACGAGCACGTCGCGGATGAGCGACTCCGTGTCGGTGAGCAGGTTGTCGATGAGCCGTTCGAAGCGTCCGCGCGTGAGCCGCGCGTCCACGTCGACCGCGGCACGGTGATAGGTGAGGAGCGCCGCCGGATCGCTCGAGAGCGCGATCTTCGTGGCGTCCGCGGTCATGAAGATCTCGTAGCCGAGCTGAAGCTCGATCGCGCTGCGCAGCGCGGCGAGCTCGCGTTTCGGCGCGCCCTGGCGCACGAGATCATCCAGTGCCTCGAGCAGCGGCTTCTCGTTGAGCGCCGAGAGCGCGTGCCAGTCGTGGAGCGCGTTCACGATGAACGCGGGTAGCCGCAAACGCTTGGGCCCCCACGTCGCCCGCGAGCCGAGCTGCGGCGCCACGACGTCGTCGATGAGCCGCTCGGTGCAGCGGTCGCCGCCGATGTCGCGGCCCGCTGTCGCGAGGACCTCGAGCCGGTCGTCCTCGCGCCGCACGATGGCGAGGTCGAGCGTGCCGCCGCCGAAGTCGAAGACGAGCGTCCGGCCCGTCGTCACGTCGGCCGCGTGCGCGGCGCCGACCGGCTCGAAGACGAAGCGGACCTCCTTGAAGCCGGCGAGGTCGGCCGCGCGGCGCATCCGCGACACGGCGCGCGCCTCGGCCGCGGTGCCCCCGATGTACTCGACCGGCCTGCCGATCGTGATCTCGTCGGGCAGCGTGCCGACGAGCTCGTCAACTCGTTCGCGCACATGCGCCAGCACCACGGCGATGAGATCCTCGAGCCCACGGGCCTCGCCGAAGACGTTCGTGCGGACGTCGAGCGGGTCGCCGAGGAACGTCTTCAGCGCCTGGAACAACCGCCCCGGCGAAGAGGTGTCGGTGAGGATCTGCGCCTCGACCGTCTTCTGCCGCGGGTTCGACGATTCCAGGCGGATCCCCAGCGGCTTGAACTCGCGCTTGATCGGTCCGCGCTCGCGGTTGTCGGATAGGTACGCCTCGATCGCCGCCCGCCCGACCAGGCTCGAGCCGTCGCGACGGACGTAGAGGACGGTCGGCATCGCGGCGCCGGCGAGGGGATCGATCGGCAGCACGGTCGAGCGCTCGCCGTCCCAGACCGCGAGTGAGGTGTTGGACGTACCGAAGTCGAGGCCGAAGCGCACCGGCGCGCGATTGTCCACCCGATCGCCGGTCGCCCGGAAGGCGGCCCGACACGCCTGTGCGCGGACGAGTAAGAAGGTTGACAACGCCGTTGATAGGTCTTATATAAGAGCACATGGCAGGTGGTCACCGACCCGTCTACGTCATCTCCATCGCGGCCGGCCTCGCGGGCTGCCACCCGCGGACGCTGCGGATCTACGAGGCAGAGGGGCTGCTCGACCCGGTCAGGACCCAGACGAACATCCGCCTTTACTCGGACGAGGATCTCGAGCGGGTCCGCGTCATCCGGTACCTCACGCAGGTGCGGGGCGTGAACCTCGCGGGCGTGAAGCTCCTGCTTCACATGCGCGACGCCACCGACCTGATGCAGGACCTCGTGCGCGAGCTCGCGGAGCTCGGCGGCGAGCGCGAGGACGCCGCCGGTGAGGGGACGCCCGCCGAAGACAGATCGAAGCGCGGCCGAAACGAAGGCACGCGCTTCTAGATAAGGAGAAGACGACATGACCATCGCACGTTTCAGCCCGATGACCGACATCGTCTCGCTGCGCGACGCCATGGATCGTCTCTTCGAGGAGAGCTTCATCCGTCCGAACACCTGGACGGGGCTCGCCGCGGGCCAGGTTGCGGTCCCGGTCGACCTCTGGGAGACGAAGGACGCATACCACCTGCGCGCTGACCTTCCGGGTGTGTCGAGCGAGCAGCTCGAGATCAACGCGACGAGCGACTCTCTCTCGATCAGCGGTGAGGTGAAGAGCCAGACCGATGTGACCGAGGATGGGTGGCTTCGTCAGGAGCGTCGCGTCGGCAAGTTCCAGCGCGCGTTCACACTTCCCGTCGCGATCGACCCGACGAAGGTCGAGGCGACGTTCGAGAACGGCGTTCTGACGCTGGTGCTTCCGAAGGCCGAGAACACCAAGCCGAGGACGATCAAGGTCAACGCGACCAACTCGAAGTAGTACCAATACGAACGGGGAGCGCGTGGCCGGGCGGAATGGTGGACCCGGCCACGCCGTTCTGATAGCGAACACATCCATCGCGCGGACCCGAACCGCGAAAAGAAACAGAGGACCAAAATGACGGACGAAACGAAGACGACCACACCGGAGGGCGCGTACCCCAGCGATCTACCCGTGGTACCGCTGCGCGAAGCGGTGGTCTTTCCCAAGCTGGTCGTGCCCCTCGGCGTCGGCCGCGAGAAGTCCGTCGCCGCGATCAACGCCGCGATGGCGGAGGAGCGGCACCTCATCGTGCTCGTCGCCCAGCGCGATGCCGAGATCGACGACGTCCAGCCCGAACAGATCTACAACGTCGGCACCGTCGCCGAGATCGTGCGCCTGCTCCGGATCCCGGACGGCAGCGCGCAGATCATCGTCCAGGGCGCCCAGCGCGTCCGCATCACCGGCTATCAGCCGGAGTCGCGGTTCTTCCGCGTGACGTTCGAGCCGATCGCCGAGGAGCTCGGCGATCCCGTCGAGCGCGAGGCTCAGTTCCGCAACGTCAAGGCGCTGTTCGAGCGCTACGTCGAGAACGGCGGGTCGATCCTGCCGGAGCTCGCGATGACCGCGAAGAATACCGACGATCCCGCGCACTTCTCCGACCTTGTGGCGTCCAGCCCGGACCTCACGTTGGAGCAGCGCCAGCACCTGCTCGAGACGCGCAACGTCATCGAGCGGCTGCGGTTCCTCGGCGTGTTCCTCGCGAAGCAGAACGAGATCCTCGAGCTGAAGCAGAAGATCCAGAGCGAGGTCCAGCAGACGCTCGACAAGACGCAGCGCGAATACATCCTGCGCGAGCAGATGAAGGCGATCCAGAAGGAGCTCGGCGACGACGATCAGGGCTCCGAGGTGCGCGAGCTGCGCGAGAAGATCGAG
>DASYUY010000043.1:0-18265 GCA_036000705.1 Candidatus Limnocylindria bacterium
CGCGGCCGGCTGGGTGCTCACGACGAGCGCGGCGACGAGGGCAGCCGCGCCGGCGATGAACCGTCTCATACCGTCCTCCTTCCCGGCCTGGGCCGGATGGCGGTATGACGACGGTCTCGGCGGAAGGTTCCAGCGGCCGCGCCGGCTCCCTACGTCATCGCCGCACTGCTCTTCCTGGCGTCAGCGTGGTTCGTTCGCGTCGACGGCTGGCCGCGCACGCCTGCTCGCCATCGGCGCTGCGATCCTCCTCGCATCCTGGGTGGCAGCCCTCGGTTACGGTCCTCGCGAGCTTGCGTCGCAGGCAGCCGCCGTCCTCGCGGTCATCGCGGCACTGAGCACGCTCGCCGGGATGACGCCGCGCTGGCTCGCGGGCGCGCTCTTGTTCTTTCTCGCATACGGTCCGCGCTGGCGAACAGCTAGCTTCGCGGCGCATACGCCGCGCAGAGCATCCCGAAGTACGTCGGCGTCTCGTACGACAAGAACTCGCCGCGCCACTCGTCGCGCAGCGCGCCGTGCAGCATGAGCATCTGCCAGAAGCTGTCGGCCTTCGCCTCGGCGACGAACGCGCGATCGAACGTCAGTAGCTCACCGAGCGCATCGCGCTTCACGAGATCGACGACGCGGTCGTCGAACTCCTTCGACGCCGGGCTGTAGCCATACGGTCCCTTGGGATCGTGCGCGTGGCCGTGGTCGCACGACGCGATGAGCGCGACGCGCCTCCCCGATGAGCGCGCGGCCTTCGCGATCGCGCGACCCGCGCTCACGTGCGCGTCCCAGGGAAGATCGCGCGCGGGCGCGATCATCACGATCGGTGTCGGCGGGTCGTCGCGCCCGCCCATGAAGTGCAGCGGCACCTGCGTGCCCCAGTCCATCGGGAAGACGGCCGCCGCGGTGTCGTTTGCGCCGTAGCTCACGGCCGCGATCGGCACGCCGGCCTCGCCGACCGCCACCGCAAGGGCGATCGCGAGATCGCGATCGACGGGAACGCGCATCGTGATCGGCGTCGCGCCGCTCTCGAGCGTCCCCGCCATCGTGCCCGCGAGCACGACGGCCATGCCGCGCTCGACGTGGATGTTGTGCGGTGTCAGCACGACGGTGACGTCGGGCCTCGCGGCCGCGAAGCGGCGGCCGAGATCCTCCATCGCTGCGCGCGTCGTCGCCGCGAGCGCGCGCTCCTCCGGTTTGCACCACTCCGCGATCGCCATGCTGCCGTGCGGCGCGATCGCCGCGAAGACGAGGCCGCTCATTGCTCCGCGCGCAGGCCGATCCATGACAGCGCGATCGCCGGCAGCAGGACCGCGGCGGGTATCCACATGAACGGCGGCAGGTCAGCGAGTTCAGGCGACGCTCCCGCGCTGATGTACGGACGGAAAACGATGACCCAGATCGGCAGCACGACGAGGCCGGCGACCGACAGCACCGCGAGCGCCCAGCCCTGTCCCGCACGCAGTGCGAACCAGGTGATGCCGAGGATGAGCACACCGGCGCTCAACAGGAGGCCGCCGATGACCTGGATCAACAGGGATCGCAGCTGCGACAGCTGCGGGTCGGCGCGCAGGAGCTCGGCCGGCCGAGCGCCGAACAACGTCGTGTCCGTGCGCGGCGAAAGGAAGAGCATCTCGCGGCCGGTAGGCGTGTCGTGCATGAACGGGGTCAGCGCACCGATGAGGATGTAAACGAGACCGTAGACGATGAAGAGTCCCGTGCCGAGCGCGAGTGGGCTCACGACAGACGGGCGGTCACCATCGCGAGGATGATGAGGACGCCGAGCACGATCTGGACGCGGCCGATCGCTTTGACACGTTGGATGATCTGGCCCACCTCGGCCGCGGCCGCGGCGTCTCCGGCGGCTGCCTGTGGACCGAGCGTCAGCATGCGGCGCGTCCACGGCACGACGGTCATCCGCACGAGCACGTAGAGGCCGATCGCGAGGAGGATGCCGAGACCGAGGACGATGCTCCAGCGGGAGGACAGCGGGTCGAGCAGCTGCTGCGCCCGTCCGCTGGCAAGCAGGTTGAGGAAGCCCGTGGCGATGGTGACCTCCGCGACCCGCAGGATGTAGTTGATCTGCCGCGGAGCGAGCTGAGCGGAGACCGGTCCCCGCGCCGCGGGTGGGGCGGCGAGCAGCGCTGGGAGCTGCACGAAGAGCGTGTAGAGGCCGCCGCCGATCCAGAGCACCCCGGAAAAGACGTGCAGGAACTGCGTCGTGATACGGAACAGATCGCCCATGAGCCGGGATAATGGCAGGTGATGGCGAAGACCGCGGATTACTACCAGCTTCTCGGCGTGCCGCGCAACGCGACGCCGGATCAGATCCGCAGCGCGTACCGCAGGCTGGCGAAACAGCATCACCCCGATGTCGGCGAAGCCGCCGACGGGGCGGAGCGCTTCAAACAGGTCACCGAGGCGTACGAGGTGCTCTCCGACGCCGAGCGCCGCCAGCGCTACGACATGTTCGGGAACGGCCAGGGCCTGGGCGACTTCGGCATCGGCGATCTCTTCGAGACGTTCTTCGGGAGCGAGTTCCGGCGGCGCGAGCCGCGCGGGCCCATGCGCGGCGCCGACCTACGGATGGAGATCGAGGTCGAGCTCATCGATGCGGTGAAGGGCGGCGCGCGCACGATCCGCGTGCCACGGCTCGAGACCTGCGAGCGCTGCGAAGGCAGCGGCGCGGAACCCGGCTCGAAGGTCTCCACCTGCGCGACCTGCAACGGCCGGGGCGAGGTGCGGCAGGTGCAGCAATCGGTGTTCGGCCGCTTCGTGAACGTATCGACCTGCCCGCGCTGCGGCGGCTCGGGCAAGACGGTCGACGCGCTGTGCACGCGCTGCCGCGGCGAGGGCCGCGAGCGCCGCGATCACGAGCTCCCGCTCGACATCCCCGCGGGGATCGACGACGGGCAGCAGCTCCGTGTCGCGGGCGAAGGCGAAGCCGGTCTTCGCGGCGGCCCGTCGGGCGACCTCTACGTGCTCATCCGTCTCCGCGAGAACGCCCTCTTCCGACGCGAGGGCGACGATCTCGTGCACGTACTCCGCATCTCGCCGGCCCAGGCCGCGCTGGGTGCCGATCTCGAGGTCCCGACGATCGAGGGCCCGACCGCGGGGGTGAAGGTGCCGGGCGGCGCTCAGCACGGTCAGATGGTCCGCCTGCGCGGGAAGGGCGTCCCGCATCTGGGCTCGTCGGGCCGCGGCGATCAGCTCGTGTACCTCGACGTCGCGATCCCGCGGACCCTGACCAAGGAACAGAAGGCGCTCTACCGGCAGCTCCACGAGATCGAGGGCGCGCCCGAGCAGCGCGACGAGAGTGATACGCGCGGCGTCTTTGATCGCCTGAAGGACGCCATCGGCGGCGAATGACGCCGCCCACCCGCTGGCTCGAGATCGCCGTCCCCGCGCAGGCGGAGGCCGTCGAAGCGGTCAGTGAGATCCTCACACGCGTCGGCTACAACGGCATCGCCGTCGAGGTGCCGCTCCAGGCAGGGAAGGGAACGGATCACACCGTGAAGGCCTACCTCGTCGAGGACGCCGACGCCTTCGCCAAGGTGTCCGACGTGCGGGACGCCCTCGGCCATCTCCAGGCTTTCGGCCTCGGCCCCATCGGCGAGCTCGTCGCGCGGCGCGTCGAGGACAAGGATTGGCTCGAGAGCTGGAAGGCCGAGTTCGTCCCGATCCGCATCGGCGCGTTCCTGGTGCGTCCGACGTGGGCGCAGGCGACCACCGACGAGGCCGTCGAGCTCGTGCTCGATCCGGGCATGGCGTTCGGGACCGGGCTGCACCCGACGACACAGCAGTGCCTCGAGGCTCTGTCGACGTTCCCGGTCGACGGCAAGAGCCTGCTCGACGTCGGAACAGGCTCGGGCATCCTCGCGATCGCCGCGGCGAAGCGCGGCGCCTCGCCCGTCGTCGCGGTCGACACCGATGCGCTCGCCGTCGACGCCGCGCGGGAGAACGCCACACGGAACGGTGTCGCGATCCCCGTCGGCGAGGGAAGCGCCGCGGACGTGCCGGGCCGTTTCGACGTCGTCGTCGCGAACATCGTGTCTCCGGTGCTGCAGCGCATCGCGCCGGATCTCGCGGCGCGGCTCGCGGGCGGCGGCACGCTGCTCGTGGCCGGCATCAGCGCGCCGGCGGAGTCCGCGACGCGCGACGCGTTCGCGCACGTGCGCCTCCAGGTGCTCGACCGCACCGAGCGCGACGACTGGGTCGCGCTCGCGCTCGGCCGGTAGTGCATCGCTTCTTCGTCACGCCGGAGACGCTGCGCGCCGATCGCGTCACGCTCAGCGGCGCGCAGGCGCGTCAGATCGCGACCGTGCTGCGGCTGCGTGCCGGCGACGAGGTCACGCTGGTGGCCGATGGCGCGGAGGCCGTCGTAACGATCGAGGCGGTGCGGTCAACGTCGGTCACCGCGGTCGTACGCGAGCGCGGTTTCACCGTGGCCGAGCCGACGGTCGCGCTCTCGCTCGCGCTACCCGTACTGCGTAGCGACCACGACGAGGAGGTCGTCGAGGCGGTCACCCAGCTCGGCGTGTCGCGGATCGTGCCCTTCACCAGCGCCCGCTCCGTTGCTCGCAGCCTCGGCGAGGCCAAGCGCGCCCGCTGGGGCCGCATCGCGAAAGAGGCCGCCGAGACCGCGCGGCGCGGGCGTGTCCCGACCATCGAGCCCGCGCGCGCGTGGGAGGACCTGTTCGCCACGCTGCCGGCGCCGGTCTTCGTCGCGTGGGAAGGCGAGCGGCGTGCGAGGCTTCGTGACGCACTGCCTGCGAACGCGCGGGCCCTTTCGATCGTGATCGGACCGGAGGGCGGGATCGCCGAGGACGAGGTCACGTTCGCGCGCGAGCGCGGCGCGGTGACGGTGTCGCTCGGTGGTCGGAATCTGCGCAGCGAGACCGCGGCGATCGCGGCCGTCGCGCTGGCGATGGACCGCCTCAGCTAGGCCGCGCGACCACCACCGTCGCCGTCGTCATCGCCGTCGTGCCGCCGCTTCGCGTCGAGCAAGCTGATCAGCGAGGCTTCCGAGGTGACCGGCGCGGAACGTGGGGCGTCGCCCGCCGGCTCGTGCCACTCGAGCTCGCTGTGTCGCCCGCTGCGCGGGAAACGGATCACGCCGCCCAGCTGTCCACCTCGCGCCGCTCGCGCGGGTGCTGGCGCCGGTGCGCCATTCGCTCGGCGTAGCCGCGCCAGGCCGCGTAGAAGCCGAAGCAGCCGCCGGAGAGGAATGCCGCCAGCGATACCAGCGGGTAGAAACCATCCAGCGGCGGCATACCACGCGGCAGAGCACACCGGATGCCGCGGAGCCCTGGTGCGGGGCGCGTCGCCCTAGATGGCGACGACGCCACGCTCCTGGAGCTCGCTACGGTCGTATACCGCTCGGTTGGCGAGCACCCGCGCGAGCGGGGCACCCGTGGCGAGATCCCTCCGCAGGCCCGCGGTCAGGCGGCGCACGAGGATCAGCGCGAGCACGACAAACCCCGCGATGACCGTCGGAGTGCTGCCCTCCTGCTCCCAGATGACGGCCGGAAAGATCCCGAACGACAGAATGCTCGCCAAAGGAAGCAAGCGAGTCGGCCGCGGATGGACGAACCGCGCGGCGAGCAGGCTGAGGTACAGCGGCACGCCCATGATCAGGGCCGCGATCGGATCGGCAGCGAGCGCGAAGCCCCAGCCCGTCGCGTTCGCGCGGCCGCCATCGAACCCGTGGAACACCGGCCACATCTGGCCGACGATCGCGGCGATGCCGCAGGCGAGCTGCTCCTCGATCGGCAATCCGATCCAACGCGCGACGAGCACGCCGAGGCAGCCCTTCGCCCCGTCAAGCGTCCCGCCGACGATGCCCTGCGCGAGGCCGACGCTCTTGGCGAGGTTGCCGCCACCGAGCTTGCGTTCTCCGACCGCGCGCAGATCGACCCCGTACGCGCGCGCGACCCAGTACGGGAACGAGATGGACGCGAGCAGGTAGGTCACGATGCCGGCAGGGATCACCACGTCGGTATTCTCTTGGCTGCGTGGACGACTGCCTGTTCTGTCGCATCGTGGCGGGGAAGATCCCCGCGACGGTCGTCTACGAAGACGAGCACGTCGTCGCCATCAACGATGTCTTTCCGCGCGCGCCATTCCATGTCCTCGTCGTCCCACGGCAGCACATCGAGAGGCTTTCAGACCTGGACGACGAAGCGCTGGGAGGTCGGCTGCTGCAGGCGGCCCGCCGCGTTGCCCGCCAGGGCGGCGTCGGCGACAACTTCCGCCTGGTGGTCAATAACGGCGACCATGCCGGGCAGACCGTCTGGCATCTGCATTTCCACGTGCTCGGTGGGCGGGACTTCGCCTGGCCGCCAGGCTGACCGGGGCAGTAAAGATGCGTAGCTTTAGCGTGCTGCGGGAGGCTGCTCGCGCATATCATGGGCCCCGTCGGCCTTGTGGAAGGCCGGCGTTCTGTCTCTGTCAGCCAGTCTCATAAGACCGAAGGGCGGGTGATCCAAGGACGTTGTCTGAAGTGATCGTCGGTGATGGCGAGTCATTCGAGGCCGCCCTTCGCCGTTTCAACAAGAAGATCCAGCAAGCTGGGATCCTCGCGGAAGCCCGCCGCCGTGAGTTCTACGAGCGCCCCGCCGCGCGTCGCAAGCGCAAGGAAGCCAAGCGGCGCAAGCGCTAGTTCGGAGAGCCCCGCCGTCGCGTCGCCCCTGAAACAAAGGCTCGAGAGCGATCTTCGGGCCGCCATGAAATCCGGCGACACGTTCCGGCGTGACACGCTGCGCTTCCTGCTGGCCGCGCTCCAGCGTGAAGGCGTCGATCGTCTCCAGGCGACGATCGAGCGTCTCGTCGCGGAGGGCAAGGACGAGGGCGCGCGCCAGGCGTACATGGCCGAGCACCACCCGGACGACCTCGACGACGTCGCGGTGCAGGAAGTCCTCCAGAAGCAAGCGAAGATGCGCCGCGACTCGATCGACGCGTTCCGCAAGGGCGATCGTCCGGAGCTCGCGGCGAAAGAAGAGCAGGAGCTTGCGATCCTGCAGACGTATCTGCCGCAACACATGTCGGACGCCGAGCTGCGGGCGATCGTCGAGCGCGTCGTCGCGGAGTCGGGCGCGACGGGTCCGCGCGACATGGGGAAGGTGATGCCGAAGGTGCTCGCGCAGACGAAGGACCGCGCCGACGGAAAGAGGGTCGCGGGTCTTGTCGGCGCCTTGTTGAAGGAGAAGGCGCCGTCGTGAGCGCTCCGGCCCAGATCACCATCCTCATCCCGGATCCCGACGAGATGATGTTCGTCACCGGGAACAACGACACCAACATTGACCGCATCGAGCGCGAGTTCGACGTGAAGATCGTGTCGCGCGGCGCGGAGCTGCGCATCACCGGCGATCCCGCCAACGTCGCGCGCGTCGGTGAGCTCGTCGGCGCGATGCGCACGCTGTCCGACCGCGACGACAATCTGCGCAAGCCCGCGCTGGAGCGGCTCATCGGCGATGCGAAGGACGCGCCGGTCGGCGCGCCCGAGCAGCTGCGCGAGGTCGTCGCGACGACCGTTCGCGGAAGACGTATCACCCCGCAGTCCGCGAACCAAAAGCGTTACGTCGAGGCGATCCGGAATCACGATCTGGTGTTCGCGACAGGCCCTGCCGGCACGGGAAAGAGCTACCTCGCCGTCGCGACGGGCGTAACGGCGCTGCGCGATCGCAAGGTCGCGCGACTCATTCTCACGCGGCCAGCCGTCGAAGCAGGGGAGCGGCTCGGATTCCTTCCAGGCGACCTCACCGAAAAGATCGATCCGTACCTGCGGCCGCTCTACGACGCGCTCTACGAGCTCATGCCACCTGAGCGCTTTACGCGCGCGATGGAGCGTGGTGAGATCGAGGTTGCGCCGCTGGCATTCATGCGCGGCCGCTCGCTCAACGAAGCGTTCATCATCCTCGACGAGGCGCAGAACGCCACACCCGCGCAGATGAAGATGTTCCTGACGCGCCTGGGCTACGGGTCCCAGGCAGTCGTCAACGGGGATATCACGCAGGTCGACCTCGAGAAGGATCAGCGCTCCGGTCTCGTCGTCGCGCGCGAGATCCTGCGCGACGTCGAGGGCATCGCGTTCGTCGACTTTGACGAGCGGGACGTGGTCCGGCACGAGCTCGTTGCGCGGATAGTCCGGGCGTACGATCGGTACGAGAAGAAGTGATCCGACTCCCAGCCGGACGGCGCATCGACCAGCTTCCGACCGCGCTTCGCGATGCGTTTGGCGCGAGGAAAGCGCGGATGTACGTGTTCGTCGTCCTCACGGGCATCCTGACCTCGGTCGCGCTGCTGTTATCGCCACCCGCGACGGTCGGCTACGACGTCGGGACGCTCGCCGACCGCACGGTGAAGGCGCCGCGCTCGGTCGCGTTCGTGTCCGAGACCCTCACCGAGGCAGAGCGCGAGCGCGCCGTCGCGGCCGTGCCCAAGGTGTATACGCGCAACCAGGCGGTGGTCGCGAGCTCGCGCGACCGACTGGCCCAGGCCGTCGCTGCGATCGGCCGCGTACGCGCGGACGCGACGACGTCGCGCGAGCAGCGCATCACCGCACTCACGCGCCTCACCGAGGCGACGATCACACCGCAGCTCGCGCCGCTCGTCGTCGACATCACCGCCGCCGAGTGGGACGCGCTCTCGAAGGAAGTCGACAACGCGCTCCGCACGCTCTACCAGCCCGGCATCCGGCCGGAGCAGCTCGAAGCCGCCCGCGCCGCGGCGGCCACCTCGCTCCCCCCGGCCTGGACCGATCGGCAGAAGGCCGTCGGCGCTGAGCTGGTGCGGCAGTTCCTCGACTCCGATGTCGCCCTCGATCCGATCAAGACGGCGAGCGACCAGCAGACGGCGCGCAGCGCGGTGCAGCCGGTGCAGGTGCAGGTGGTCGCAGGCGAGGTCGTCGTCCGCGAGGCCACCGTGGTGAGCCAGCAGGATGTGGAGAAGCTCCGCGCCCTGGGTCTGGTCAACACCGGCATCGACTGGCCGGGCGCGGTCGGTCTCACGATCTGGGCCGTCCTCATCGCCGCCGTGCTCGCGCTGTTCGTCGAGCGCTACGCGACCGAGGCGTGGAACGAGGACCGCAAGATCATCCTGGTCGCGCTGTCTTTGCTCGCGGTGACGGTGACGGCGCGCGCCCTCGTGCCGGGGCACACGCTGCTCGTCTACTTCCTCCCGTTCGCCGCCGTCGCGATGATCCTCACCGTTCTCGTCGGGGGACGCACGGCGCTCGCGACGCAGATCGCGGGTGCGCTCCACGTCGGGATCATGTCCGGCCAGGTCGAGCTGGTCGCGTACGTCCTCGTGCCGGCGCTGCTCGGCATGGCCGCGGTGCAGCGCGCGACGACGGCCCGCGAATTCGCGACCGGCGCGCTCGCGGTCGCGATCGGCAATCTCGGCGTCGTCGTGTCGTTCTCGCTCGTCGGCCAATCCACCGATCCCGTCGGCGCGGCGCAGCTCGCCGTCGCGGCGCTCGTGAGCGGAGCGGGCTCCGGCCTGCTCGCCTTCGCGGGCATGGCGATCTTCGGCCACCTGTTCCGCATCACGACCGTCTTCGAGCTCCGCGAGCTCGCGGATCCGAACCATCCGCTCTTGCGGCAGCTGCTGCTGCGCACGCCGGGCACATACCACCACTCGCTGCTCGTTGCGAACCTCGCCGAGCGCGCGGCGGAGGTCATTGGCGCCGATCCGTTGGTCGCGCGCGTGGGCGCGTACTACCACGACATCGGCAAGATGCGGAATCCCTCGGCGTTCATCGAGAACCAGACCGGCACGAACCCGCACGACGAGCTCGATCCGATGGTCTCCGCCGGCATCGTCGCGGCGCATGTGCGCGACGGCCTATGGCTCGCCGACCGGCACCGCCTGCCGCCGATGATCCGCGAGATGATCCCCGCGCACCACGGCACCGCCGTCGTGAAGTACTTCTACCAGCTGGCGCAGCAGCGCGGCCAGAACCCGGACGAATCCACCTTCCATTACCCGGGTCCGCGGCCACGCACGAAGGAAGCCGGCATCGTGATGCTCGCGGACGGCACCGAGGCATCCGTACGGTCCCTCGCCGAGAAGAAGCCCGAGACGATCCGCGCGATGGTCGAGAAGATCGTCGGCGAGCGGCTCGCGGAGGGGCAGCTCGACGACTGCGATCTCACGCTGCGCGACCTCCAGCAGATCAAGAACGCGTTCTGCGAGCTTCTGCTCGGCGTGTACCACGAGCGCATCCCGTATCCCGAAGACCGGATCGCGCAGATCCCGCCGGCACCCAGGGCGGCGTCCGACCGCTGAAGATCGCGGTCCGAGGCGAGGCCCCGTGTGACCTCGCGCTCGCGCGCCGCGCTGTGCGCGCCGCGCTTCGTCCGTACGATGTGACCGTCGACGCGGAGCTGGTCCTCGCGTTCGTCGACGATGCCGCGATGCGCGAGCTGAACCGCCGCTATCGACGCAAGGACCGCACGACCGACGTGCTCTCGTTCGGGCAGTCCCTGCGTCGCGGCCTGAAGGGAATGAGCGCCGCCGCGTCGCTGCAGCGCGAGGCCGACGGCACGCTCGAGCTCGGCGACGTCATCATCAGCGGCCCGCAGGCGGCGCGGCAGGCGAAGCGGCGGCGATGGCCGCTCGCGACCGAGGTCGCTTTCCTGGCCGCTCATGGGGCACTGCACCTGCTCGGCTTCGAGGACGCGACACGCGCCGGATACCGGGAGATGCTGCGGCTGGGCCACGATGCGCTGAAAGGTGAACGAATCGTCAAGCGGTGAAACACCGCGGCCGAAGGCGCGTTACTTGAGGGCGATGAGAGGGAGCGCGGTCCTGCTGGCGCTCGCGGTGGTCCTCTCGGGGCTGGTCCCCGGCGCGCCCGCCGCTGCCTCCACCGCCGAGCTCGTGCAACACCTCGACCAGCTGCTCGGCACCTTCCCGGGCGGCGCGGGCCTCTGGATCGCGGACCCGAACACCGCCAAACCGCTGTACGCGCACGACGCGGACGAGCCGATCATCACCGCGTCCCTCTACAAGCTCGCCGTGCTCGCGGAGGCCGAGCGCCGCGTCGACGCGGGACAGCTCCACTACGGCGACACCATCACCATCGAAGACGAGGACATCACCTCCGATGGGTCATTCGAGCTCGCGGGCACCGTGCTCACGCTCGACGAGGCGCTCGAAGCGATGATCACGATCTCGGACAACGGCGCGGCGCTCGCGCTATGGCACGTCCTCGGTGCCGACAACATCAACGCGACACTTCGGGCCGCGGGGATCAACGACTTCCACGTCTTCGTGGCGTGGGGCGAGGATGACAACGTCGCCACCCCGCGCGCCATCGGCACGCTCCTCACGCTGCTCGCGAAGCGCCAGCTCATCTCGGCGCCCGCGTCGGATCGCATGCTCGCGCGTCTCCAGCGGCAGCAGATCAACGATCGGCTTCCGGCCGGGCTTCCTGCGGGCGTGGTGGTCGCGCACAAGACCGGCAATCTTCCCGGCCTCACGCACGACGCGGGCATCATCTTCACCCCGTCCGGTCCGCGCGTGGTCGTGGCGATGACCTGGGACGCGTACGACGCCGATGCGTACGCGTTCATCGCGAACGTCGCGTCGGTCGTCTATAGCGCCGTGCTGGAGCCGCCGGCGAATGCGCGTTACGAGGTGCCGCGGACCGTTGTGAGCGTCGACACGGGTTCAGCGCCGCGGATCACGGTGCCGATCACGAACGCGGGCAGCGACACGTGGAACGCCAGCGGTGCCGGCTCGGTCCGTCTGATCTGGGAGATGCGCGACAGCAAAGACGCTCTCGTCGCGACGTCGGCGACGCCCATCGCCCTCCCGGCACTCGCCCCGGGCCGCGGTGCCAACGTCGGTGTCGCGCTCGCCGTGCCGAAGACCCCTGGCGAATACAAGGTCACACTCGGCCTCGCCGATTCGACTGGCAACGGACTCGCGAGGCTCGGTGCCGCGACCGCGTCGTTCCAGCTGCGTGCTCACGTGCCGTACATCGTTACCGCGGCCGCGGCGGTGCCCACCATGCTGCATCGCGGCGAGGCGTCGCTGTTCGTCGTGAAATACACCGCGCTGCCGACCGCCGGCACGACCTCCCACACGCTCACCTTGTCGTGGCGGCTCATCGACACGAAGACGAGCCGCTCCGTCGCGCAGGGCGCGGTCCCTCTCGGCACGCTCGAGTCGGGTGCGACGGGCAGCTTCTTCGCTGCCTTCGTCGCCCCCGCTGTGGTCGGCGCCTACCGTCTCGCGTACGACGTGCGGGAACGGAACGTCGCCGTGACCGAGACGCTGACGACGAACGTGACGATCGTCGGCGCCCGGACGTTCCCCGACGACGAGGGTGGGCGCACGCCGCCGGCGACGACGGTACCCGTCACTCCGAGAACGCCGTCACCGACACCGCGCCTGCGCTTCCCGTCGCCGACGCCGGGTGTCGTGCCGAACCCGCAGCTGCCGGTGCTGCCAACAGCACGGCCGTGACGAATCGACAAGCGAATCCCCTAAGCGAATAGACGCGGACGACCCGCGGCGTGCGTCGCGAACGAGCACCGAGACCGCGGTACGAGCGAAGTGGCCGGCGAGCTGACCGAGCGGGCCCGTTTGCGAGAGAGCGACGCACGACGCGGGTCGTAGTGGCGTCTAACTGAGCGCTACCGCCAACGAGCGAGGATGTTCTCCCTCTGGAAGGCGAGTCGCGCGAAGAAGAACACCGCGAGGTCGATCGCGATGAGGAACGCGGTGAACTGCACGAACGCTGAGTTGTCGATGACGACGCGGCCGGTGACCTGCGCGATCCCAAGACCGACGACCGGCACGACGACGAGCCCTCCGATCTGTTGCGCCACGCGCACGTCGTTCACTCGCGTCGAGATGAGGATGCCGAGGTTCACCGACAGCAACGTCAGAAGGGGCACCATCACGATGATCGCGAGCATCCATCGCGGCGCCGTCACGGCGCGCACCGCGGCCTGGCTCCCGAGCGTCGCGACCGACAGCAGGTAGATCGCGTACGCGAGCCAGGTCACGATCACGGAGGGGATCGTCGACGCGAGGCTCTTCGCGAAGAGGAGCTCGCCGACGCCGACGGGCGTCGCAAGGAGCGGCTCGAGCGTCCGCGAGGCCTTTTCCCCGATGACCGAGTAGATCGCCATCGTGAGCGGGACGACCGTGGGGATGAGCATGAAGAGGATCAAGAAGTACGTCGCGATGAAGCCCTGCACCGCCTCCTTCGGATCGAGCCCCTCGACGGCGGGAGCCGCGGCGTACAGCGCCTGCACGTCGCGGTCGCTCGGCGGATTCGCCGCGGCGGCGGCGACGGCGGCGATGCCCGCGGCGAGGATGACCGCGGGCGGCAGCAGCGTCATGCCGACGAGCAGCTTGTTCCCGAGCGCCTCGCGCCACTCGCGTACGCACACCGCGCGCACCAGCGCGCCGCGCTCCGGCGTGCGCGCCAATGTGATCGTCGCCATCACTTCTTTCCTTCGACGATGCTCAGGTAGACCTCTTCGAGGTGCACCTTGCGCTCGATGACGTACGCGATCTGCGCTCCGCCCTCGACGAGCGTGCGCACCAGGAGCGGATTCGTTCGCAGCGGATCCGACGCGGCCACCACGATGGAGCCGTTCTCGAGGTGCGCCTCGCGCACGCCAGCCACGCCCTGCACGCGGACGAGATCCTCGGCGCGCGGTGTCGGCAGAAGACGGATCTCGGTCGCGCGCCCGTAGAGCTCGGCGCGCAGGTGATCGGGCGTGTCGATGCGGATCACCGATTGGCGGAAGAACGCAATGCGGTCGCACAGGCGGTCGGCCTCGTCGAGGTTGTGCGTGCACAGGAAGACCGTCCGTCCCGCGCCGCGGATCGCCACGATGAACTCGCGGACCGTCTTCGCCGCGTCCGGGTCGAGGCCGGTCGTCGGCTCATCGAGGAAAAGGATCCGCGGCTCGTGCAGAGCGGCGCGCGCGATGGCCATCTTCTGCTTCATGCCGCGCGAGAACGTCGCGACCGGCTCGAGCCGCCGATCCCAGAGACCCATGAGGCGCAGGAAGTGCTCGGCCTGCCGTGCCGCAGCCGTGCGGTCGAGGCCATACAGGGTCGCGAAGAACACGAGGTTCTCCCACGCGGACTGGCGCTCGTACAGACCGGGCTGCTCGGTCAGGATCCCGACCGCCGCGCGGATCTCGGGATCCTGGCGGCCGAGCCGGTATCCGGCGACCTCCGCGGCGCCGGAGGTCGGTCCGATGAGCGCGCACAGCAGACGCAGCGTCGTCGTCTTGCCCGCGCCGTTCGGTCCGAGGAAGCCGAAGACCTCACCCTCGCGCACCTCGAGGTCGAGTCCATCGACGGCGACGAGCGCTCCGAAGCGCTTCGTCAGCTTCTCGGTGCGGATCACTGTCTGCATGCGCCGAGTCTATTGGCGCTTCGTCCCTATCCTTGAGCCGTGACCCCCACCGACGCCGAACGGAAACTGCGGGAGCTTTCCTTCCTGCACGAGGTCGCGCAGCTCGCCTCGTCCGCGCGCGACTGGGACGAGATGCTGCGCATCGTCATCGACCGCACCACCGACGCGATGCGCGCCGAGGTGTCGAGTCTGTATCTCCTCGAGAAGCGTGACGGGCTGCTCCGTTTGGTCGCGACGAACGGCCTGAACCCGCGTGCCGTGGGCCGCGCGACGCTGCGCGTGGGTGAGGGCATCACTGGCTGGGTCGCGAATGCGCGGGTGCCGCTCGCGGTGCGCGACGTTCGTACCGAGCCCCGCTGGAAGGTCGTGCCGACGGTCGACGTCGACCGTTTCACGTCGATGCTCTCGGTGCCGCTCGTGTCGCGGGACGAGGTCATCGGCGTCATGAACGTCCAGACCGTCGAGCCGCGCACGTTCGACCGCACCGAGATCGATTTCCTGCAGACGATCGCGAACCAGGTCGCCGGCATCATCGAGAAGGGCCGTCTGCAGCGCGAGTCGGAGCGCAAGCTGCGCGAGGTCTCGGCGCTGTTCGAGGTCTCGAACGTGTTGACGTCGACGCTCGACCTCGGCGAGGTGCTCGGGCTCATCGCCGACCGGCTGGTGCGCGTCTATCCCGGCTCGGCCGGCGCGATCTACCTGCGCGAGCACGACGACGTCCGCGAGCGCGCACGATCGGGCGACATCGGAAAGTCGCTGCCGTCGGTGGCCCGTCGCGCGATGTCGGAGACGCGCCCGATCGTCGAGGGCGACCACGTCGCGCTGCCGCTGCTCGCGGGCGACAGGCTGCTCGGCGCGGTCGCGCTGCGAGTGCCGGCCGGCACCGAGCTCGCCGATGAGGAGGTCGCGTTCGTCGGCGCGCTCGCAAACCAGGCGGCGCTTGCGATCGACAAGGCGGCGCTCTACGCCCTCGAGCGCCAGACGACGGAGAGCCTGCGCGAGCTCGAGCGCGCGCGCACCGAGTTCGTCGCCGTCGTCACGCACGACCTGCGCACGCCGCTATCGGTGATCCGCGGCTACCTCGACCTGCTCGCGGAGAAGAACGGGAAGCGACGCATTCCGATCGACGAGGCCGTCGCCCAGGTCGTGCGCCTCGATCAGCTCGTCGACCGCATCCTCACCGGCGTGCGCGCGGATCACCCCGACCTGACCCTGCGCCGCGCGCGCTTCGATCTGCGAGCGACGGCGATCGCGACGCTGAAGGAGCTCGCCCCGATCGCGCGGCGCCATCGGCTCGCCGGTCCGCGCAGTGGCGCGCCGATCTGGGTGCGCGGCGACCGTCGGCGCACGGCCGAGGTCCTCGCCGGGCTCGTCCACAACGCGACGAAGTACGCGCCCGAGGAGACGCGGATCGGCGTGAAGGTCGAGCAGAAGCGCGACCGCGGCGTCGTGCGCGTCGTCGACGAGGGGCCAGGGGTCGCGCCGCCGGATCGTGCACGGATCTTCGAGCCGTACGTGCGTGCCGCGGCGCACGCCGAGCTCCCCGGGTCCGGCATCGGCCTCTTCGCGTCACGGCGCGTCGTCGAGGCGCAGGGCGGCGACATCTGGTACGAGGAGAGCGCCGGCGGCGGTGGGGTCTTCGCGTTCAGCGTCCCGCTGGTGAGCGAGGCGCGAGCGTGACGAGCGTCCTGGTCGTCGACGACGAACGCGCGATGGTCGGCATGGTCGCGGCACTCCTGGGTGAGGACGGCTACGAGGTCGTCACCGCGTACGACGGCGAGGCCGCGCTGCGACGTCACGCCGAAGAAGCGCCGGACCTCGTGATCCTCGATCGCGGCCTGCCGAAGCTGTCAGGCGACGACGTCTGCCGGCGCATCCGCGCCACGTCGTCGACGCCGATCCTCATGCTCACCGGCGAGAAGGGGAGCGACGAGCGCGCGCGCCTGCTGGACCTCGGCGCGGACGACTACCTCGAGAAGCCCTTCTCGAAGAAGGAGCTCTCCGCGCGCGTCCGCGCGCTGCTGCGTCGCGCCACGCCCATGACCCGCGCGCGCCCCGCTGCGTCGATCGGCAAGCTGACGGTGGACACGCGCGCGCACGAAGCGACCGTCGCGGGCGTGGCAGTGGATCTCACGCCGACGGAGTTCCGTCTGCTCGCGGCGCTCGCCGCCCATCCCGGCGAAGTCGTGGATCGCCGCGCGCTGCTTCGCGCCGGGTGGCCAGAGGAGCGCGATCCCGATCCCGAGTGGCTCAAGGCGCACCTCGCGCGCCTTCGCTCGAAGCTCCATGAGGCGGGCGCGCCGGCGCTCTCGAACGTCCGCGGCGTGGGCTATCGGCTCAGTTAGGGCCGCGGGCATCGCCCCGCCGATCGTTTGCGCGGCGCTCAATTTCGCCGCCGCCTTCGCGCTCCTGTTCGTTCTCGCGCCCGCGACCCCGCTCGTCGCCGATCCGGTGCAGCGCGTGGTCTATGTGGGGACGCACCTCCTCGAGTGGCGCCTCGGATGGCTGACGTGGATCGCGGCGGCCTTGTCGCTGCTCTGGTTCTACTGGTGGTGGCGCGACCGCGTCGGCGGCTCGTACGTCCCGCTCATCCTCGGCGGCCTCGGGCTCGTCGCAGACGTGACCGCGGAGCTCATCCTCGTCGTCGGCGGAGTCGAGACGTATATCACGACGTCGCCCTTCGCGTTCGCCCTCACCGGCGGCGTCGCGAACGGCCTCTACACGTTATGCGGGATCGGTCTGACCATGGCTACGCGGCTGCGAGCGTGGGAGCGCGCCTGGGCCGTCGTCATGTGGGCCGCGGGCATCGCCCTGAGCGTCGGCGCGCTTGCGAACGTCCCGGTCGTCACCGCCGGCTCGACAGCGATCCTCTTCGCGCTCTTCTGCCCGTGGTGCGTGTACCTCGCGGTGAAACTCCGCTGAGACGCGTCGTCGTCTTCGGCGCCGGCTTCTTCGGCCACGTCGTCGCACGCAGGCTCGCGGACGCCCGCATCCGAGCCATCATCGCCTCACGCACACGTGGCGACCTCCACGTCGACGTCGAGGATCGGCGCTCTCTGGCGCTGGTGCTCCAGGCGGGCGACGTCATCGTCGACACCGCGGGTCCGTTCCAGACCCGCTCGACCGCGCTCATCGAGGCCGCGATCGACAGCGCCTGCGACATCGTCGATCTCTCCGATGCTCGCGCGTATGCGCTGAAGGTGCTCGCCCTCCACGATCGCGCGGCCGCGAAGGGCGTGCGGATCCTTACGTCGTGCAGCTCGGTCGCGACGGTCGCCGCGGCCGCGATCCGCGCGAGCGGCGTCACGTCGCCCGACGCGTGCGACCTCTTCCTCGCGGCCGCTCCGGCCGACACCGGCAGTCCCGCCACCGTGCGGGCGTTCCTCATGTCGGTCGACTGGACGCGGTCGCGCGACTTCCCGGGCGGCGGTCGTCGTGGCTACCACGTCGAGAGCGCCGCCGCCGTGCTGCTGCCGCGCCGCTGGCCGAGCCTGCGGCGCGTCGACTTCTGGGCCGACCCGAACGCGCCCCTCGCCGCGCCGTCGCTCGCGCTGGCCGCGCGGCTCAGGCTGACGCGCGCCGCCGAGCGGGTCGCGCCGCTCCTGGCGCGTGCGCTCGGCCGGCACGACGGCCTGTTCGTGGTCGCCGTGAGCGAGGATGGCCGCGAACACCTCACGCGCCTGGCCACGCCGCGTCGGAGCTATCTCATCGCCGCGGAGCCCGCGGCGCTCGCGGCCGAGTCGCTCGCGAGCGGCGCCGACATCCCGCCGGGCGTCGTTCCCGCCGACGCGCAGGTCGATCCAGACCTGCTTTTCGCGCGTCTGCGCGATCTCGGCGTAGACGTGCGCTCCTAGAGTGATGCTCGTGCCGCGCACGATCCGCGCACGC
>DASYUY010000044.1:0-28177 GCA_036000705.1 Candidatus Limnocylindria bacterium
CGACGGTCGCGGGACTGCCTCGACAGTCGTGCTCACGTCGCCGAAGTGGCTCAAACCGACCGACAAGACGAAGCAGCTCGCGCGCCTGCGCCTCGAGCGCAGCGAGTTGGACGAGTGGACGGTCATCGTCTCCGTCGTCGCTCAACCGGACCGGCGAAGGGCATGGACACCAGCCGTGGACGCCGAGTGGTGGACGGAGCTACGCGAGCAGGTGCGGGCACAGATCCTGAGATATCACGACACGAAGACGCCGCCCGAATAACGCATCCGTCGATCAGCGCACCACGGGCGAAGCCACGCGCCACTACAATCGGGTCCTTCCCCAGCGGGGTGTAGCGCAGCTTGGTAGCGCGCAGCGTTCGGGACGCTGAGGTCCCGGGTTCGAGTCCCGGCACCCCGACCGCGGATGTGCATCACGCGATCGCTAGTCTCCAGTGCCGTGGCCCATGAGTGGTCTCTCGACGTCGCGATCGCACCCGAGGGCGCGCTGCAGCGCATCGCGGCCGCGATCAATCGTCCCAAGAAACGCGCGTTCGGGATCTTCAAGATCACCAACGAATACGTCGGCTTCATCCGCGGCGACACGTTCGAGATCTGGGAGCGTCAGCAGCGCGCGGTCCACGCGCGCGGTGCCGTGCGTGGCCGTCGCGGCGGCAGCCGGATCGAGCTTCACTTGGCGATGCCCGGTCGGACGCGCGTGCTCATCGCGACCTTCTTCCTGCTCTACGTGGTCGCCGCGGCGGGGCTGGCGTTCCGCGACGAGGGTCCGCTCAACGCCGTCGAGCACCTGGTCATCGCGGTGGGCGGCGGGCTGGCCATCGCGGCGATCTTCCGGCTCGCGACGACACGGCAGCGCACGGACCTCCGTGTTTTCGTCGATGGCCTCTTCCGCGACCTTCCGCGGATCTAGCGGAGGCCGCCTCCGTACACGAGCGTCGGGAAGTAGTACGCGAGCTGCGGGAACAGCCACAGCACGAGCATCGCGACTACCTGAATCGCGAGATACGGATACATCCCCTGGAAGATCTGGTTGAGTGTGATGAGTTTGCCAACCACACCCTTCAGGTAGTAGGCGGACATCGCGACCGGCGGCGACAAGAACGACGTCTGCTGGTTGATCGCGACCATGATCCCGAAGAAGAACGCGTCGGTCGCGATGTTGTCCGGAAACCTCACGTGATATGTCTGCAGGAGCGGAAGGAACAGCGGCAGGAAGATGATCGTGATCTCCGTCCACTCCAGCGGCCAGCCGAGCAGGAAGATGAGGAACTGTGCCATCCAGAAGAACTGCTCCGGACTCAGGTTCAGGCCAATGACGAAGTCCGCGATGATCGAGCCGCCGCCGAGCCGCGCGAACACCGCCGCGAAGATGCTCGACCCCACGAGGAGCCATCCGACCATGGCCGACGTCCGCACGGTGAGGAAGACGGACTCCCTCAACATCGAGAACGTGAGCCGCCTGTGGATCGCGGCGAGCAACAGGCCGCCAAGCGCCCCAAGCGCGGCGCCCTCGGACGGGGTCGCCAGGCCGAAGAAGATCGCTCCGAGCACGAACAGGATTAGCGAGACGATCGGCACGAAGCCGCGGAGGATCAGCCTGACCATCTCACCCGCGTTCGCCTGCTCTCGCAGCTCCTTCGACAACATCGGCGCCACCGAGGGCTGCACCTTCGCGCGCACGATGATGTAGACGAGGTAAAGGCTCGAGAGCATGAAGCCGGGCAAGAACGCGCCGGCATAAAGACGCGGCACGGAGACGCCGGCGACGAATCCATACAGGATCAGCAGGACGCTTGGCGGTATGAGGATCCCCAGCGTGCCCGAGGCCGTGACCGCACCGGCGGCGTACTGCTTGTTGTATCCGGCCTTCATCATCGCGGGGAACGCGAGGAGGCCGAGAAGCGTCACAGACGCGCCGACGATGCCGGTGGCGGTCGCGAAGATCGTGCCCGTCGCGAGCGTGGCCACTGCGAGCGATCCGGGCAGCCAACCGAACATGACCTGCACCGAGTGGAACAGCTCGTCGAGGATCCCGGCCCGCTCGACGACATAGCCCATGAACAGGAACAACGGGATCGCGACGAGCACATCGTTCTGCATGACGAAGAACGTCCGCTGCACGACGAGGTCGAAGACCACGAACCCGATGCCGAGGAATCCGAAGGTGATCCCGAGCGCCATGAGCGTGAACGCCGTCGGGAAGCCGATCATGATCGCTATGACGAGCAGTCCCAACATGATGAGGCCGAGGACCTCTGGACTCACCGCCTAGAGCTCGCTCTGCTTGGCGAGGATCGTCTCGGTCTCCTCGACGTCGGACAGCCGCGGCGGCCACACGCCCGTCCGCATCGCGACGAACGACCGGATCGTCTCGGCCACACCCTGGATGCCCATGAGTCCGGCCGCGATCGGGATGACGGTCTTCAGCGGGTATAGCGGAGGTGCCGCACCCGAGGTGAACGACTGCTCGTGGATCGACCACGAATACGCGGCCCACTGTGCGCCCACGGAGACGAGCGCGATGATCCCCGGAAAGAACGCGAACACGTACAGGAAGAGGTCGACCGCGCCCTGGACCTTCACGGGCCAGAGGCGATAGAAGATGTCGCCGCGGACGTGCTGCGCGCGCGACAGCGCGTACGCGCCGCCAAGCATGAACAGGACCGCATACAGGTAATAGGACATGTCGTACGAGTAGTTGTAGGTGAACCAGATCGCGCGAATGGGGTCGCCGAATGGCTTGCTGAGGTACCGCATCGCGACGTCGTAGCTGATCAGGAGCGTGCTGAGTAGCACGATCCATGCGGTCGCCTTCCCTGTCCAGGCGCTCAGTCGGTCGATCGAGAACAGAAGCCGCTGCATCCTCAACCCCCCGAACGTGTCATCACATGGACGAGCGACGGGGTCCTCGGTCGCCCAAGGACCCCGTCACGATAGAGCGTTATCTCGCGGCTGCTACTTGAACATCGCCTTGTACGACGTGGCGTCGGGCGTCGGGATGTTGATCGTGTCGGCCCACGGGAAGATGCGCTGGGCCCACTTCTTCTGCGAGTCGAGGAGCGCCACGAAATCCGGGTTGTCCTTCGACTCGGCGGCGATGACCGTGTCCCACGCCTTGAGCTGCGCGTCGAGGACAGACTGCGGCGTCTTCTGGATGTTGATGCCCCGCGCCTGAAGCTTCTGGTAGTCGGTCGAGTTCTTGTCCATCTGCTTCCACTCGCCGTTGGCCGACTCCGCCCAGGCTCCGTACTTCATGATCGCCTTGAGGTCGTTGGGCATCGCATCGTACTTCGACTTGTTGAGCGTGATCTCGAGGATCTCGCTCGGCTGGTGATACGAGCGCGCCATGAGAACCTTGCGTGCGTCCGGCAATCCGTACACCGTGTCCGACGTCGTGTTGTTGAACTCCGCCGCGTCGATGACGCCGCGGTCGAGGGATGACGCGACCTCAGCGCCGGCGACCGACACGACGCTCGCGCCAAGACCCTGGTAGATGCCCGTCGCGAGACCGACGGTGCGGGACTTCATGCCCTTGAAGTCGTCGGGTCCTTTGATGACGTCTTTGAACCACCCCAGCGGCTGGTTCTGCATCGGCATGTGGAACAGCGAAACGACGTTCAGCTTGAGCTTGCCCTGGACGAGCTTCTCGTAGAGAGCCTGCCCGCCGCCGTAGTAATACCAGGCGAGCCACATCTGGCCGCTCATGCCCATCATCGGGCCGGTGCCCATGAGACTCACCGCGTGGTCCTTGCCGTAGTAGTACGCCGGCACGTGGTGCGCGCCGTCGAGCGTTCCCGCGTGGACGGCGTCGATGGCGCCGTTGATGTTCGTGACCGCGTTCACAGGGAGCGCATCGATCTTGATGCGGCCGCCCGACATCTCTTGAACGATGTTCACCCAGTCGGTGAACATCTCCTGGAACAGGTCGTTGCCCGCCCAACCCGATTGGATCTTCCAGGTGATCGTCTCAGCCCGTGTCACGACCGCCGTGGCCGCGCTGGATGCGGTCGGCGCCCCCGACGACGTCGCCGGTGCGTTCTGAGATAGGCACGAGGTCACGAAGGCCGCAAGACCCGAGAGCGACCCGTACTTGAGGAACCCGCGGCGCGAGAACTTCGAAAGAAGACTCACTGCGTTGTCCACCTCCTAGCCATAGCCCGTCGGCGGCCACATTCGATTCCCGCCGATTGCACCTGTCAAGTCGCGGTTTTCGTCAGGCGCGAACGTCGACGCGGCCGTTCACCACCTATACGTCGGTGGGGGCCAAAGGGGTCACGCGCCGCCGCGCTTGGCGGACGCGCGCGATCGAGGTCGCGAGCGGGACGACAGGCGTCGCGAGCGGTTGACTGACCTAGCGGAAGGATGCCGCGATGCGAAGCGCGTCCTCGCGCGTGACCTGCGCCTCGAGGCGGTATGTGACGCCGTCCTGCTCCCAGAGGAGGGTGTTGCCCGCGAGGCGCAGTGTTTCGTTCCACACGACCCCGGCGTCGTCGCGATAGAAGAAGAGGTGCGGCTCTCCCTCGATCCAGAATCCCTTCCCGCCGTTCACGATGAGGTCCTCGATGCGCGTTCCCGCGGCCGCGACCTTGCCGAAGAGCGTCTCGTCGACGCGGCCGCGGAACTCGACGACCAGCGCGCTCACGCCCTTCTCTCGCGACACGGGAATCCCAGCGCGGCTGCTGTAGACGAGCGTGATGACGTCGTGCGTCCCGTTCGGGCTCGTGCCGCGATAGACCTCGTCGGGCGCGCCGAGACGCGGATCGGTGGGCGCACGCACCGTGAAGTCGGCGCCACGGCGCGCCTCGTCGAGCGTCATCAGCGCGCCGGCGAAGGTCGCGCGTGGAACGGGCGACGCGGACGGCGTCGCGATCGCCGGCGCCTGGAAGATCACGATGCCCCGGAGACGCAGGAACTCGGTGGCGGCCGCGCGCGCCTCCGGTAGCGCTACGAGAACGGCGAGCGCCAAGACGGCGAGCGTCGCGAACACCGGCACGAACGCATACCGCGGCGAGCGCAGGGCCTCCCACCATCGGCCGGACCGCGGCTCGCGCAGCCGCGCGCCGACAGCATCGGCCAGACGCGTGGGGCGTGGGTAGGCCAAGCGCTCGCCGACATCGGAGAGCGTGGCCTCGAGCTCGCGCTCGGACATCGGCTCACGCGTCATGCCGCCCCTCTCCTTCCATCAGTGTCCGCAGCCGCGCGATCGCGCGCGAGAGGCGTGACTTCACCGTACCGCGCGCCACGCCGAGCGCGTCGGCCATCTCGACCTCGGAGAGATCGAAGAAATAGCGGTACGCGATCACCAGGCGATCCTCCTCGCGCATGCGCCGCAGCGCCTCGAGGACCAGCTCGCGCCGCTCGTGAGCGAGGGCCGACGCCTCGGGAGACAGGGCCGTGTCGCCCGAGGCGCGGTCCTCGACCACGCTGAGCCCGACCGTCGGCCGCCGGCCCGCCGCCTTGCGACGGTTGATGGCCTCGTTCGCGACGATCCGGAGCAGCCAGGGGCGGAAGGGCGCGCCCGGCCGGAAGCGGTCAAGCGCGTAGTACGCCTTGACGAAGGCGTCCTGGGCGACGTCCTCGGCGTCGGCCGACGTCCCGGTGATGACGTACGCCGTGCGCGCGGCGATCGCCTGGTAACGGGTCACGAGCTCGGCGTAGGCGTTCTGATCGCCATTCCTCGAGCGTTCCACCAGTACGGCATCCTCCGTCGGCCGGCCCTCCACGGAGTCGGTTCTTACCCCCTTTACAGCGCCCGGGGCGCCCGGTTCCCTGCCTAGACCCTGACCAGCTCTTGGAGCAGCCGGTAGCGGGCCGCGACGTCGTCCGGCGTGGCGGCCTCGATCCCGTCGACGCTGAAGCTCTCGACGGCGAACGAGGCGCAGACGGTCCCGTGCAGCGTCGCGCGGCGCAGTGTGCGGTCGTCGACCGCCCCGGACTCCGCGAGGTGGCCGAGGAACCCGCCCGCGAAGCTGTCCCCCGCCCCGGTCGGATCGACGACCTCGTCGAACGGGAACGCCGGTGACCAGAACGAGAAGGACCGCGTGAACAGCACCGAGCCATACTCGCCGCGCTTCACGACGACGGCGCGCGGCCCGAGCGCCAGGATCTCGCGCGCCGCCTTCGGGACGCTCACGGTGTCGCAGAGCTGGCGGGCCTCGGATTCGTTGATGCTGACGATGTCCACGTGCGAGAGCACCTCGAGCAGCGCCTCGCGCTTGTGGTCGATCCAGTAGTTCATCGTGTCGAGCGCGACGGCCTTCGGCGCGCGCACGCTGCGCAGAGTCGCGAGCTGGATCTCGGGATCGATGTTCGCCAGGAAGACGAATTCGCTGTCCGCGAACGCGTCCGGCACCTGCGGCTGCCAATCCGCGAAGACACCGAGGTCGGTGTTGATCGTCTCCGCGGTGTTCATCGCGTAGTCGTAGCGACCGAGCCAGCGGAACGATCCGCCCCGCCGCCGCTCGAGACCGGCGAGGTCGATGCCGCGAGCGCGCAGACGCTCGACGTCCTCGTCGCGGAAGTCGTCGCCGATCACGCCCACCAGCCGCACCGGCGCGTAGAGCCGCGCGGCGATCGCGAAGTAGGAGGCCGCGCCACCGAGCACGTTCGTGCGGCGTTCGACGGGCGTCTGGACGTCGTCGTAGGCGAGTGAGCCGACGACCAGGATGTCCGACATCTAAGGCGCCGGCGCCGCGAGCGCGCCGACGAGCGTCAGCAGGGCGAAGGTCGCCGCGACGCCGAGCGCGAGCCAGTCGATCTGCGTGATGCGCTCCTCCACCGCCGGACCCGGATGCGAACGCCAGTATCCGTTCAGCGCGTGCTGTCCGTAGACGACGACCGCGGTCCCGGCCGCGAGCTCGATCGCGTCGAGGGCCATGAAGATGGGATCCGTCGAGTAGTGGGTGAACGTCAGCCACCAGATCCCGGTCCCGATGGCGCCGGTCAATGCGTCGACGCCGCGAGCGGGATCCACCTTGCGCCGCAGCGTGTCGAGCAGCCCGAAGTGGCGGTACGCCTGCCAGATGCCGTACACCGGCACGAAGATGGAGAGGGCGTGCCCGACTGGCCACATCGCGCCGCCGTCGGTCCCGCGCGCGAGCGGCGAGGCCGCAGCCTGCTCGGTCTCGCGTTTGAGCTCGGCCCAGGTGAGGCCGTACCAGATCGGGATGTAGATGCCGAGGGACAGGACGCTCAGGGCGCCGACCAACCAGAGCGGGCGGCGTCGTGGCTCGACGGGGAGCGGCGCGCTGTTCAGATCGCGCCGTCGCGGCGCAGCGCCGCGATCTCCTCGCTCGTGAACTCGAGCTCGCGGAGGATCTCATCGGTGTGTTCGCCGAGCTCGGGCGGGTGGCGACGCACGGACGGCGGCGTTCCCGAAAGGCGGACGGGGATGCCGGGCGCGCGTACGCGGCCCGCGGTCGGGTGATCGACCTCGGCGACAAGGCCGAGATGGCGCACGACCGGATCCGCGAACACCTCGTCGAGGGAGTTGATCGGACCGACCGGAACGTTGGCCTCGCGCAGTCGCCGCACCACCTCCGCCTTCGTCAGCGCTCGCACGCGTCGCTCGATGATCGGAACGAGCTCCCTCCGATGAGCGACACGCGTGGGGTTGTCCGTGAAGCGCTCGTCCTCGAGCAGCTCCTCAAGCTCGAGCGCACGGCAGAAACGCTCGAACAGCGCGTTGTTCGCGACTCCGACGTTGACATGCCCATCGCTCGCGCGGAAGGTCTGGTACGGGACGATCGATGCGTGCACGTTCCCCTCGGGTCGCGGCACAGTGCCATCCGCGAAGTACCGTGCGGCCTGCCGCGAGAGCAAGGCGACCTGTCCGCCGATCATCGTGGCGTCGATGACCTGCCCTTCGCCGCTGCGCTCGCGCGCGCGGAGTGCCGCGGCGATCGCGAAGGCGGCGAACATGCCGGCGACCATATCCGCCTGCGGCACTCCCACCATGACCGGATCGCTGCCGGGCTCACCGGTGAGGCTCATGATCCCGCCCATCCCCTGCACGATGAGGTCGTAGGCCGGCCAGGCGCGGCCCGGGCCGTCCTGCCCGAAGCCGCTGATGTGGCAGAGGACCGCGCGCGGATTGATCGCACGCACGCGCTCGTCCGGAAAGCCGAGGCGCGCGAGCGTCCCGGGGCTGAAGTTTTCGACCACCACGTCGCACTTCTCGATGAGCCGCTCGAGCACTCGTTTGCCGCTCCGATTCTTCAGGTCGACGGTCACGCTGCGCTTGTTGCGATTGATGGCGAGGTAATACGCCGAGACACCCTTGATGCTCGGCGGCGACCACTCCCGCGTCTCGTCACCCGTACCCGGCATCTCGACCTTGATCACGTCGGCGCCGTGATCGCCGAGCATGAGCGTGCAGTACGGCCCGGCGAGCGCGCGTGTGAGATCGAGGACGCGGATCCCGTCGAGCGCGCCCGCTGGCGGTGGCATCACGGGCGGAGAGTACCGTTGCGACGATGGCGGAGCCGCTTCCGCTCTTCGCGCTCACCACCGTGCTCTTCCCCGAGATGCTGTTGCCGCTCCACATCTTCGAGCCGCGCTATCGCCTGCTGGTCCGGCGCTGCATGGACGAGGATCGCCCCTTCGGGGTCGTGCTGATCCGCTCCGGCCAGGAGGTCGGTGCGCCCGCGGAGCCACATGCGGTCGGGACCGAGGCGAAGATCATGGCGTACTCGCCCCTGTCCGATGGCCGCTCGTACATCGTCGTGCGCGGAGGGCGGCGCTTCGCGGTGGAGAACACGAGCGCCGATGCCGAGCCGTATCTCGTCGGGCGTGTCCGCTATCTCGAGGAGCGCGAGGGCGAGCACGCGCGCGATCGCGGCGCCGTTGCGGTCGAGGCGTACGGCCAGTACCTCGTCGCCGTCATGGCGGTGACCGACGACGCGCGCGGCGACCGCGCGATCGTGGACGAGCTCGCGACCGTGTCGCCCCGCGAGGCGTCGTACCGCATCGCCGCGAGCCTCGCGGTCGATGCGACCGAGCGGCAGCGGCTGCTCGAGCTGCCGACCGACGCGGAGCGGCTCGACGCGGAGAAGAACTTGCTCGAGCGGGAGACGACACTTCTTCGCGACCTCCTGGTGCGCCTGCGCGCGCACGGCGAGGGTCGCGTGACGCTGAACTAACCGAGCCCGGCCGCGAAGCGCACCACGCCGTCGGTGATCGTCGCGCGCACGCGCGCGTCGAGCAGCTCATCCTCCGCACAGCGCGCGAGGTCGCGGTCCACCACGGTCGCGTCGCAGCGCATCCCGATCCGTAGCGTCCCCGTGACACGTTCGTTCGCCATGGCGTACGCGGGGCCGGCGGCGTAGCCCGCGAGCGCCTCGTCGAGCGTGAGGCGCTGCTCGGGTCGCCAGGCCTCGTCGTCCTGCGGCCGCCGACGGGTCACCGCGGCGTGGATGCCGAGCAGCGGATCGATAGGCTCGACGGGAGCATCCGATCCGAACGCCAGGACAGCGCCGGTGCGGCGCAGCGTGCGCCACGGATACGCACGCGAGACGCGTGACGCGCCCCAGTAGCGATCGGCGAGATCGCGATCGCTCGTGGCGTGGATCGGCTGCATCGACGCGATGATCCCGAGCGCGCCGAAACGCGCGAGATCATCGGCACGAACGAGCTGCACGTGCTCGATCTTCTGTCGCAGCTGGGGGGCGCTGGCGCGCGTCGGCTCGATCGCGTCGAGGGCGACGTGGACTGCCCGATCGCCGATGGCGTGGATCGCGACTGCGATGCCCGCTCCCGCGGCGGCCGCGACGTCGCGCGCGAGCTGATCCGGTTCGACGGTCAGGATGCCGCGGTCGCGCGATCCCTCATAGGGGTCCTCGAGCGCGGCGGTCTGTGAGCCGAGCGCGCCGTCGGTGAAGATCTTGAGGTGCCCGGTGCGCAGCCACTCGTCGCCCTCGCCGGTGCGCAGGCGCTGCTCGAGCGCGTCGGCGAGGCGCGCGTGCGGGATCCCCATGTGCACGCGCAGCGCGAGCTCACCCGCGTCCCGCATCCGCGCGAGGACCGCGACCGGCGAGCGCCCGAGGAACTGATCCAGGTCTTCGAGGCCGGTGACGCCCCGGCGCCAGGCCTCGACCTGCCCACGCCGCGCGTCAGCGAGCATCTCGTCGTCCGTCGGCGGCGGGATGACCTCGTCGGCCAGACGGTTCGCGTTCTCCTGCAGGACGCCGGTCGGCTCGCCGCGGTCATCGCGGAAGATCGCTCCGCCCACGGGCACCTCGGTATCGCGCGTGATCCCGGCGCGGCCGATCGCGGCACTGTTGAGCCAGCGCGAGTGACCATCGCGGCTGCGCAGCACGGCGGGATGGCCGGCGCTCACGCGGTCGAGGTCGACCGCGGTCGGCCAGCTTCCCCAGGCGTTCTTGTCGAAGCGACCGCCGAGGATCCATGCACCGTCAGGGACGCCACGCACGAACGACGCGATGCGATCCAGTGCCTGCTCGAGCGTCGTCGTATCCGAGACGTCGAGCCGCGACATCTGCTGCGCCCACCACACGAAGTGGACGTGGGCGTCGAACCAGCCGGGCACCATGAGGCCGCCGCGCAGGTCGACCGACTCGGCGCCCGCGGCTTCGCTGCGCACCTCCTGACGCCGACCGATCGCGGCGACCCGTCCGTCGCGCGCCAGCAGCGCCTCCGCGGCGGTACCGTCGCCGACGTGGATGCGACCGCCTTCGAAGAGAATCGCGCTCAACCGCGGAATCCGGCCTGACCGCGGAGCGGTACGAACTTCACCGGTCCGTGATGCTCCTCGCGACCGCGCGCGTCGTGAACCACGAGCTCCTGCAGCTCGAGATCGCCGATCGGAGCGACGATGAGGCCGTCCGGGGTCAGCTGCTGCACAAGCGCCGGATCGATGCGGGGCGCGGCCGCCGTGACGAGGATGCGGTCGTAAGGCGCTTCGGGCGCATAGCCGAGCGATGCGTCAGCGTGGATGACGCGCACGTTCGCGTACCCGAGACGCTGGAGTCGCTCGCGCGCGGCCTCGGCGAGCGCGGCGTGACGCTCGATCGAGATCACCTCGCGCACCAGCTCGGCGAGGACGGCAGCCTGGTATCCGGAGCCCGTCCCGACCTCGAGAACGCGCTGCTCCGGGCGCGTCGCCAGCAGCTCCGTCATCCGCGCGACGACGTACGGCTGCGAGATCGTCTGCCCCTCGCCGATGGCGAGCGCGTGGTCGCCGTACGCGACGTCGCGGTCGGCAGGTTCGACGAATTCTTCGCGGGGGACGCGCGCCATCGCGTCGAGCACACGCCGATCGCGGATCCCGAGCCGTTCCAGCAGCCGGACCATCTCCGCCCTCGAGCGCGTCACGTCCACGCGCACATGATGCAGCCGGGCCTGGGGGTTTTCGGGGGGGCCGAAGGCCCCCGGTCATCAGCCCCTCTCGATCGGTACTCCGATCAGGCTGCCCCACTCCGTCCACGAGCCGTCGTAATTACGAACGCGCTCATGACCGAGCAGGTAACGGAGCACGAACCAGGTGTGCGCGCTCCGCTCTCCGATGCGGCAGTAGGCGATGGTCTCCGTGCCTCGCGTGAGGCCCTTGCCCTCGTAGATCGCCTTCAGCTCATCGGCGCTCTTGAAGCGGCCATCCTCGGCGACGGCGGTCGCCCACGGAACGTTCTGCGCGCCAGGGATGTGACCGCCACGCTGAGCGCCCTCTTGCGGCAGGTTCTCCGGCGCGAGCAGCTCGCCCGCGTACTCCTTGGGCGAACGGACGTCGATGATCTTCGCTCCGTTACCGGTCACCTTCTCGAGAACGTAGTCACGCAGCGCCCGGACCGATGCGTCGGGTGCCTGCGCGCGGTATTCGCTCCGCGGGAACGAGGGTCTCTCGGTCACCAGTGGCCGGCCTTCGGCGACCCATTTCGCTCGTCCTCCGTTGACGAGGCGCGCGTCCTTGTGGCCGTAGTACTTCAGCAGCCAGAAGAACCAGGCCGCGAACCAGTTGTTGTTGTCGCCGTAGACCACGATGGTCGTGTCCTTCGTGACCCCGTTCTTCGACAGGAACTCCTCGAGCTGCTTCTTGTCGAGGAGATCGCGCACCGGCTGCTGTTGTAGGTCGCTCTTCCAGTTCACGCCGATCGCGCCGGGGGCGTGCCCCTGGTCGTACGACGACGTGTCGACGTCAACCTCGAAGACGCGGACGCTCGGGTCCTTGGCGTGCTCCGCGAGCCAATCAGTCTCGACCAGCGTTTCGGGATGGGCGTACTTGGTATCCGGCATGACTTTCACCTCCACGGAATAATCAGCGGCTGCGGCCTGGCTACTGCGGCGTGGGCGAAGCCCACACGCCTCGCAGATGAGGGCGGCGCAGGCCGCCCCGAATACACGAGCGCTCGTACAGGGCGAGGACGCACATGATGGTCACGGTGTAGCAGCGCCGTCGCGACCGGACAACGATGGGTGTGCGGAGCGCACGCCGAGCCACGGGGCGACGACAGCGGGCAGCTCGGTCAGATCGGTCACCGTCGCATCCGGCGTGACATCCACCTTCGGCTGGTCGTGCTCGGTGCGCCGCCAGACCGCGCGCATCCCGAGGCGCTTCGCGCCGAGGATGTCCGCATCGAGGCGATCGCCGACCATGAAGGCTTCCTCCGGTCGCGCCTGGGCGATCGCGAGTGCGCGGTCGTAGATCGCGCGGTGTGGCTTCTGCCATCCGACGGTGTGCGAGCTCACGACGCCGTCGAGCGCGTCGGACAGTCCGAACCGGCGCCAGTCGTCCCACACCTCGGCGTCGCCGCGAGACAGCGTGTTCGTGACCAGCACGACGCGAAGGCCCTTGGCCTTGCACCAACGGACCGCGGTGAAGGCGCCAGGCACGGGCGTGGACACCAGATCGAGCGGGACGGTCATGGCCACGCGCAGTCGCTCGAGATCGACATCATCGATGCCGATCTGGCTGTTGCGGAACCAGCCCTCGTACCAGCGGAGCGTCTCCTGCCGCAGCGCGTCCTCGTTTTGCACCGACGCGCTCTGGCCGATCTTCGCGTCGATGAACTCGTCGTGCCAGTGACGCTCGCCGAACTCGCGTCGCAGCGCCTCGCGCAGCAGCTCGTTCAGCTGGTCGCGCGGCGCCCAGTGCTCGACGAGCGTGTCGCCGACGTCGAAGAATGCCGCCTTCAGCACGACGTGGCTATCGTATCGGCGACATGCTGGACTTCGAGCAGCTCGCGTTCATCGAGAAGTGGCGGCAGAAGGCATCGCGCGGCATCGTGGTCGTGCTCGACGGCACTCTCGGCGACATCATCGTGACGCTGCGCGTCGGCGAAGGGCCGGGACGTATGGACCTACGCGGCCAGGACGCGACCGGCGCGGTGCGTAAGCAGCGGCTCTCGATCGGCGACCGCGTCACGATGGCGATCGAGTACAGCGCGAAGGACGTGCAGCCGGTGGCGAGCGCCATGCGACCGGGCGCCGTGATCGCGCCGGGCACGACGGTGAGCGGCACGGTCCGCGAGAGCGGAGAGGTCGCCGTCGTCGACTGCGGCGCCCTCGTCCTGGTCCGCGGCGACACGCTTCCCGGCGTGTCCGAAGGGGACGCGGTTTCCTTCACGATCGCGTCTGAGGGAAAGGCTTACCTCATCCCGACGCGGGGCTAGCGCACTTCTCGAGCACTTGCGCGATCTCCTCTTCGTCCGGTACCTCGCGCAGCTGATGCACGTCGATGTACCGGACGACGCCGCTCGCGTCGACCACGATGATCGCGCGCTCGGGTCGACCGATCTCCGCGTTGAATACGCCGTACGCCTGGGAGACCTCCCCGTGCGGCCAGAAGTCGCTGCAGAGCGGGTACTTCGTGCCGCCCAGGGAGTCGGCCCACGCCTTGAGCGTGTAGACGCTGTCGCACGAGATGCCCACGACCTGGGCACCGCCGCCGGCGAAGCGCTCCTGCAGAGCGTTCAGCGCCGGCGCCTCGCTGTTTCAGGTATTGGTGAAGGCGAAGGCGAAGAACGCGAGCACGACGCGCTGGCCGCGCAGCTTCGAGAGCGTCACCGCACTGCCGTCGTGCCCACGCAGCGTGAAGTCGGGAGCGGTGTCACCAACCTTGAGGGTCTTGGTCTCAGTCGCGATCTTCGTGCGACCCTTCGGCGCGGCCATCGGCCTAGCCTAACGGGACGCACCGCGCGATCACTGCGGCGTGCGCGAAGCGCACACGCCAAGCAGCTGAGCGCAGCGCAGCTACGCGATCACGGCACCACGGTCACGTAGAGGAAGACGCCTTGGTCCTCCATCCACGTGACGCCATCGATGACCGGCCGCAGGTTGATCGCATACGTGCCGGGCGTCAGCGGCGCGCGGACCTGGAACACGAACGTTCCGACCGCCCCCGGGGGCACGCTGGGTTCGTTCTGGAAGGCCACGCGGTTCGCCGAGGGCCAGCCGACACCGAGGCCGGCCCAGGTCTCGTTGTCGCGATTCACGCCGAGGCGCGCTTCCTGGCCAAGCAGGCCCTTCGTCCACGACTGGCCGCCGGTGTTCAGGAAGCTGATCGAGAGCTGGCCGCTCACCTGGCCCGCGCGCAGCGTCGGATACGGCGACTGCGTGAGCCAGCGGCTGTGGTAGTCCACCGTGGTGACGACAGGTACGACCACACCCTGATCCTCGAGCCATGCGACGCCATCGACGACGGGGCGCACCGGGATGTTGACGAGGCCGCCACTCAGCGGCGCCTTGATCGCGAACGTGAATGAGGCGATCCCGCCAGGCGCGACCGCGGACTCGTTCTGTATCGCGACACGGTTCGCGGACGGCCAGCCGACACTCATGCCGAGCCCGCTGAACGTCGTGTTATCGCCGCTGATGCCCAGCGCGATCTGGCTACCCGCCACGCCCTTCATCCAGGTCTTCGTGCCGGAGTTGCGGAAGCGCAGCGTGACGCTCTGCGTCGCCGCCGGCTGCATCGCGGGAACAGCCGTCTGGTCGACCCACGCGGAGTGGAGACCGTTGTCGCTCGCCGACGGCGGCGCCCCGCCGCCCCCGCCGCTGCTGATCGTCGCGCCCGTGCTGAAGTCCCATTCGTTGGTGAGCCACGTGCCGGCCACGGTGATGTCGAAGCGCACGTGATAGGTGGTGTTCGGGGCGAGCGGCCGCTGCGGGATGATCACCTGGTAGTCGTACTCGAACTGCTGTGGCGCGTAGTAGATCGGGAGCCGCGTCCCATCCGGGGCGACCACCTCGGCGCCGCGCATCACGACCGACTTCCCGCCCGAGTACACGACCATGATCGGGTAGCCGACCGGCCGCGACGCACCCGCGGGTAGCGGATTCGGCGACTCGTTCCCGCTCCAGGAGGTCGGGATGTTCGTCTGGCGGTGGGCGGGCGAACGAACGAACTCGACCGGGCGAAGTCCGAAGTTGTACGCGATGTCGCCGACGGTCGACCCACGACCACCGATGTCCGAGTGGCCCCAGCCCAGTGTCGACGCGCTTGGATGCATCAGTCCGAGGCGGTGATACGGCGCGTCCCACAGCTGACGGACGCCGACGAGAGGATCCGATCCGCCCGTCGCGACCTCGCTCACGAATGATGTCGACCAGCCCATCGCGGCGACGCGATCCCGCGCCGAGTAGCCCGTGTAGTAGGGAAGACCCGCGGTCTCGAAGTGACCGAGGATGTTGTTCGCGGAGTTGTAGTTCGCGTGGTTTTGCGCCGCGCCCACGACGCGTGAGTCGGCGGTCAGCGTCGGCGCACCGATCGCGTAGCGCATCTGGTTGGTGAGATAGAGCATGTCGTCTGAGGTCGCCGCGGCAGCAGACGAGGGTGCGGCGAACACGACGCTCGAGACTGCCAGCGTCAGGCAGACAAGGAGGGTGCGCACGCTGCGCAGGGCGAGAGTCCCATACATCCCGCCTTATTGAACGAAGCCCCGACAAAAGGCGTCATGAGAAACAAGTCCCAGGACCTTTGGAGGCGAGGTAAGGCGCCGCCCGCCCGCGGCGCCGCACCAAATCAAGGCGGAGTTACTTCTTCTTCGCCTTCTTTGCCTTCTTGGCCTTCTTCTTTGCGGGCATTAGGTGATCACCTCCTTCCCACTTTGCTAGATCCGACGGCCCTAAAAGAGCCGCCGCTGCCTGCCCGCCAGGCGACCCGCCTGGCTGGAGCGAGCGAGCCATTCCTCGAACTCTTTGCGGGGGATGCGCCAGATCCGGCCCACGCGGACAGCTGGGATGCGGGTCGGATCAGCGTCGTCCACCGCGCCGAGCCGGCGCAGGATCGTCGTGGGGTGTACGCGGAGACGCCGCGCCACCTCGTCCGTGGTCAGAAACTCGTCGTCCACTGCGGCTCCTGCGTTGGGGTGTTGAGTGAGCGTCACGTGCTGCGATGCATTTTGGCTGCGCTGCCTGCAATGTCAAGCCTTCGCCTCGTGCGCCGGATCAGGGTGAGCGCCCGATGCAGCTTCTGGCGGTTGGCGGGATCGTTCAGCCAGCGCGAGGCGCCGCTCGGGTGCGGCAGAGGGATCAGAAGGCGGTCGCCGTCCACGCGACTCCTTCCGACGACATCCCTGAGTTGGACCCGACCCCAGAAGCGCTCGATCGCGAGCGTTCCAACGAGCAGGATGACGCGTGGTCGAACGAGCGCGATCTCCGCCTCGAGCCACGGGGCGCAGAGCGCGATCTCGGGTGGCGATGGACGTCGATCCCCCGCGCCGCTCGCCGCTTTACCTGGAAAGCACTTCGTGATCGCCGTGCGGTAGGGCAGATGCGCTTCGTCGATCCCGGCCTCCGCGAGCCAGCGCCGCAGCTCCGCGCCTGCGCGACCGGAGAAGGGCAGACCGGTCGTGACCTCGACCGCGCCGGGCGCCTGTCCGATGATCATCACGCGATCGCTCGCTCTGCCGGCGACGATCGGAAATGCCGACGGAAGATATCCAGCGCCGACGCACTTCGTGCACGCGCGGATGCGCGCGTGAAGACGCGCGAGCGCACGATCGGTCTTAGCGACCATTGAAGGTATCGCTCATGTGTTCTATCATGGCTCTCGGGTCGCGCCGGCCTGGAGATGTGACATGGCAACGCCGGATCCGGTCCTTGATTCCGCCGAACTGGCATGGGCGGCAGGCTTCTTTGACGGCGAGGGCAGCACGATCGCGAGGACGTACGCGCCTCGGCGGGACCACTTCCAACTGAACGTCACCGTGCCACAGGCCGGTGATCGCGAGGTTCCGACCGCTCTGCTGCGATTTCAACGGGCAATGCTCGGTATGGGCCACATCACCAGACGGACCGCCGACGGCGTTTACGTGCTTCGCTTCAGCGCTCGCGAGGAGGCAAGTCTGGTCCTCGAGCTGCTCTGGCCGAGTCTCGGGCAAATCAAGCGGGCGCAAGCCACTCGCTCGATCGCGCTCGCCGATGGCTGGACCGCACGTCGGCGTCCGCCTCGAAAGCTGCGTCCATCCGTTCCTCCTCTCGCGCAACGCAGCGCAGTCGAGATCGAGCGCGCTTGGGCGGCTGGCTTCCTCGATGCCGAGGGTTGCTTCGGCCTGAATCGCGGAAAGGCGCGCGTTCGTGGTCCGGTGTGGTATCGGATCCGCGTCTCGGCCGATCAGCACGGCGTTGTGGGTGAAGCCCCAGAGGTCCTTGTTCGGCTGCAGGCCGCGCTCGGCGGCATCGGCCGGATCCATAGGCATGGCGCTCCCGACGACTACAAGTGGTCCGCCGAAGGGCGAGCCGCGATCGAGCATGTACTCGCGTTGACCGGGCAATGGTTGGGCGATGAGAAGCGCGCTCAGGCAGCGCATTCTGTCGAGAAGTTCGACGCACAGACCCGACTGAAGGGGGATGCGACTCATTGTGTGCGCGGGCATCCATACACGCGCGTCGCACTGAGGGGTGGTCGCCTGCGCCGGATCTGCAATCCGTGTGAGCGGCTGACTGATCGCGCGCGACGCGCTGCGCTTGGCATTGCGCCGCGACAATTCACGAACCGTGCCCGGCGGTACACTGCGTGAAGATTCGGGGTGTGGCCTAGCCCGGTTTAAGGCACTTGACTGGGGGTCAAGAGATTCGTGGGTTCAAATCCCACCACCCCGACAGCAAATCAGCTCTCGCGTGCGGCGGGTTCCAGCCCGAAGAACTCTCTGGTGAACTCATAAAGCTTGTCGCGATCCTCGCGCAGCGCGGGCCTCAGTCCGTAGTGGTTGATCACGCGGATCTGCTGCGCGAGCCAGTCGCTCCAGCAGTGCGCGCACACGCGCTGCTCGATCTCCTCACCGATCGCACCGGGCAACACGCGACCCGCGCTCGCGCGCGTCTCACCACAGCGCGCGCACGTGACATCGGCCACGTTATCTCCGCACGCGTCCCGCGCGGCCGAGCGGCGCGTAGCGGAACGCCGCGCGGCCGACGACGTCGCTGAGCGGCACGTCGCCGAAATACCGGCTGTCCGTCGAATGATCGCGGCGATCGCCCATCACCGTGACCTCACCATCGTGTACGGCGGCCACGCGCTTCAGGAGCAAATGGGTCGCATCGCGCGGATCGCGGACGACGACGACCTCGCCGACGCGCGGCTGCCGGCGCGGCGGGAGCACGAGGAGCCGATCCCCCTCCCGCAGCGCCGGCTCCATGCTGTGGCCGGCGACGGCCACACGCCAGGGGCCTCGCCTCACTTCTTCGTCGCCCAGAACATGTCACTGATCTCCTTGACCGCGGCCTGCAGCTCCGCGGCGGCGGCCGCATCGACGTTCTGCTTGTTCTTCGAGCACAGCTTCGCCGCCTTCCAGAACATGTCGTGCAGCTTCGGGTACTTCTCGAGGTGCTCCGGCTTGAAATAGTCGCTCCAGAGGATCTCGAGCTCCTTCTTGCAGATCTGCGCGTGCTCTTCCTTGACCGCGATCATGCGGACGAAGTTTCCGCGCGTCGTGGCGTCGGTGGCTCCGGCCGGCAGCTGGTTGATCTTCTCGACCATCTTGGCGACGGTGTCCGCAGCGATCTTCGCGGGCGTCGGGTCGTAGATACCGCAGGGGATGTCGCAGTGGGCGTAAACGACCACGGGGGGCTTCAACAGACGACCGAACACAGACGACTCCTTGGACCACTGGAGAGCTGCCCGGCCCGCATGGGCGGGCGCAGCTCCACTTTAGCCCTCGTCAGGGAGCGATGTCTTCGAGGACGATGTCGAGCTCGACCGCGCCGCTGGCGTCGATCTCCATCTCGCGGCCGACCAAGTTGCCAGGGAAGCGGGGCGGGAAGACGTCGACGTGGTACTTCCCCGGCGGGACGACGACCTCGAAGGCGCCCGTTCCGTCGGTCGCGCCCGCGGCTTCGACCGCGCGCGGATCGCCAAAGTTGATGGTGGCGCTCACCGCGGGGATGCCACGTTTGTCCTTGATCGTGCCCTTCACGATCACGCCGCGCCGCAGCACGAGATCGACCTGGGTGTCGCCCGTGGCAAGACGTACACCGTCGGCCTCGACCCAGTTGTGCTTGTGACTCCAGTACTCCGCGATATAGCCACTCCCCGCGGGCGGAATGACGCTGACGACGTACGTTTGCCCCGCCCGAGTCGTCACCGCATACGAGCCGTCGAAGCCGCTCGGCCGGCAGATGCGGCCGGTGGTGAAGGGCGTGTCGACGCAGACGAAGGCGTCGGGCACGGGATCGCCCGCTTCGTTACGAACGCGCCCCCGTATCTGCGGTCCGTTGGGCAACGACATATCGAGCGTCCGGTCGGATGAGAGATCGAAGGACGATGCGTCGGCGCCCTGCAGCACGCGGTCGTACCAGAGACCGGTCGCGCGAACGCGGTCGGGCGGCAGCGCCCACACCCAGTAATCGCCCGGCACCCGTAGCGCGGCGTACGCACCGTGCTTGTCGGTGCGCTCGCACTGCCAGCCGATCGGTGCGGCGAGGGTGCTCAGGCACACCTGCGCATCTTCGATCGTCGCTCCACCCACGCGCACCGTCCCGCGCAGCACGACCCCGGGCGAGAGCGCGAAGTCGGCATCCGGAACGTCGGCGGTGCGCGCGTCAAGGATCGGGGAGTTGTCCTCGAAGACCGAGCCACCGATCCACTGGGGGACGAGCCTGCTGCCGACGGGCCCCTCGACATCGAGCCGGTACAGATCGCTGCGGGCCTCGATGACGTATTTCCCGTCCGCGCCGCTCCGCGCGCACAGGACGTCGGCACGCGTCACCGGGTGCGCACACGCTTGGGCACGCGCCACGGCCGCCCCCTGCGCGTTGCGGACCGTGCCGCTGATCCGGATGCGCGCGGGCAGCCCGATCCAGACCGCGGTGTCCGCGCCGGTGACGTCGACGACGCGCCGGTCGGGCATCCAGCGCGTCGCATCGGGGCCCTCCACGCGCAGGAGGTACGTCGACGGCGCGAGGTCGAAGCTGGCGGTGCCGTCCTTCGCCGCCTCGGTGCAGCGCTCCTCGCCGCGCGGCGTCCCCGCGCACACGCGCGCTCCGGCAAGGGGCGGACCGCTGGTGTCGAGATCGGTGAGGGCCGTCACGAGGACGCGCAGCGCGAGCCGCGAGGGCTCGGTCGCGCTCGGCGCGGGCGCCGTCGCCGGTGAGGCGACGCAGGCGCTCAGCAGCAACGGCAGCAGGCGGACGAGCACACCGCGCGAGCGGCGTACCAGCGGCGACGTCACGCGTGCCTAACGCTCAGCGCGATGAAGGAGAACGTGCGGCGCTGTCGTCGCGCCGAGCGGCGGCGGCGCTCGTGATGAGGCGCGAGATCTCCGCCAGCGGCCCCGCGACCTCGTCCCCCCGCTCGCGCTGCATCAGATCGCGCATGGCCTGGCGGATCGGCTTGCCCTCGGAGAGCACCAGATGCGTCTGCTCGGTGATCGGCATCGTGACGCCCGCGTCCTGCGCGGCACGGTAGGTCGCCTCCGCGGTCGTGACGCCCTCTGCGACCTGCCCGCCGAGCCGCCGGCGGATCTCGACCAGTCCGAGCCCCTTCGCGAGCTGTTCTCCCACCGTGCGGTTCCGCGAGTGTTTGCTCATGCACGTGACGACGAGGTCGCCGACGCCGGCGAGACCGGCGACTGTCAAAGGATTCGCACCCTTGGCGAACGAGAAGCGCGCGATCTCAGCGAGGCCTCTGGTGATGAAGCCCGCCTTGGCGTTGTCGCCGTAGCCCATACCGTCGACCGCACCCGCGCCGAGGGCGACGATGTTCTTGAGCGCGCCGGAGAGCTCCACCCCGACGACATCGACGTCCGTGTACGCGCGGAACATCGGCGTCCCGACGAGCTCCTGGAAGTGCCTCGCGGTCTCCGTCGCGACAGACGCGATCACCGTCGCCGCGGGAAGGCCTGCGGCGATCTCCCGGCTGATGTTCGGCCCGGAGAGGACGGCGACACGCTCGCGATTGACGACCTCCGCCCACAGCTCGCTCATGCGCTGGCCCGTCTCTGCCAGACCCTTCGTCACCGAGAGCACGCGGTGCTCGTGCCGAAGCAGCGGTCCCACCCGTTCGCGCAGCGCGAGGACCCCGATGCTCGGTGCCGCGACGATGACGTCCTCCGCCGCGAGTGCGCGGTCGATGTCGGCCGTCACCTCGACCTGGTCGGGGACGCGGATCCCGGGGAGATAGCGGCGGTTCTCCCGCTGCGCGGCGATGTCGCGCGCCTGGTCGACATCGCGCGTCCAGAGGATGACGTCGCGCCGGCCGTCGCGCGCCAGGATGGTCGCGAGCGTCGTCCCCCACGAGCCGGCCTGCAGGACGGCGACGGTCACGGGCGAAGGCCGATCCGCGGCTCCGCGCCATGCAGGATCCGCTGGATGTTGGGGAGATGTCGCACGTACACGATGCAGCCCCCGATCACGATGAACGCCAGCGTCGCCCAGCTGAACGACAGCCAACCGGTCGCGGTAAAAACGAGGTACCCGACAAGCGCACCGATGACCGAAGCGAGGGACCCTACCGACACCATGCGCGTCAGCGCGAGGGCGATCGCGAAGAACGCGACCGCGCTCGCCCACGCGGGGGTCGCGACGAACAGCAGCGCGCCGAAGCCGGTGGCCACCCCGCGGCCTCCTCGGCCCTGCAGCATGGGAGGCCAGCAGTGGCCGGCCACCGCCGCGACGGCGGCGAGCGCCTCGGCAACGTGCCGCGCGTCGCCGTCGACGGTGAACAGCAGCTGCGCGAAGAGCACGGCCACCGCGCCCTTCAGGATGTCGAACACCGCAACGAGCAATCCGGCGCCACGCCCGAGCGTGCGGAACGTGTTCGTCGCCCCGGTCGAGCCCGATCCGACCGTGCGGAGGTCGACGTTGCGGTAGATCTTGCCAACGAGATATCCGCTCGAGATCGAGCCGATCCCGTATCCGACGAGCGCGACCATCGCGAGACCGAGCAGCGTGGCAGGATCGGTCATTCGAACGAGGCCTTGAACTCGAGCTTGATCGGCGTGCCCGGGAAACCGAAGCGCTCGCGAATGCGATTCTCGAGGTAGCGCGCGTACGTGAAGTGCACGCCCTCGGGCGGATCGACGAAGAACACGAACGTGGGCGCCTTGCCGCGCGCCTGCGTCACGTGGCGGAAGCGCACCTCGCGGCCGCGGTGCGGTGAGGGCGGGTGCGCCGCGATCGCCTCGGTCAGGAGCTTGTGCAGCTCGGCCGTCGGGATCCGTTTCTTGCGCTCGTCGACGATCGCGAGCGCGTCCTCGAGCGTCGCCTCCACGTTGCGGCCGGTCTTCGCGGAGACGAAGTGGTGCCGCATCCACGGCGCGAAATGGAATTCGCGCGCGACCTCGGCTTCCACGTGTGCGGTCATCTCCGCGCCACGGTCTACCACGTCCCACTTGTTCACCGCCAGCACCAAGCCGACAGCGGCCTCGAGCGCGTAACCCGCGATGTGCGTGTCCTGCGCGGTCACCCCCTCGGTCGCGTCGGTCAGAAGGATCGCGACGTCGGCGCGTTCGAGCGCGTGCACGGTGCGGAGCAGGGCGTAGTGCTCGATGCCCTGCTCGACACGGCCACGGCGACGGATGCCCGCGGTATCGACGAGGACCAAGCGCCGACCGCGGAACTCGAGCGCTGTGTCGAGGGTGTCACGTGTCGTTCCGGGTATCTCGCTGACCACGGCGCGCTCGCTCCCGACCAGGGTATTGAGGAAGCTCGACTTGCCGACGTTCGGACGTCCGACGATGGCGATGTGCGCGTCGGTCGAGAGCTCGCTCTCCTTTTCCGCGGGGAGGCGTTCGATCACCGCGTCGAGCAGATCGCCCGTTCCGTGCCCCTGGATGGCCGACACGGGATAGACATCGCCGAGTCCGAGCTCGTAGAACTCCGCCGCCTGCGCTTCGCCGCGCCACGAGTCCGCCTTGTTCGCCACGAGGATCACCGGCTTTCCGCTGCGGCGAAGCTGGTCGGCCACGTCGTGCTCGACGGGGAGGATGCCGGATTGGGCGTCGACGACCAACAACACGACGTCGGACTCGCCGATCGCGGCCTCCGCTTGGCGCCGGACCGCGGCCTCCATCTCGCCCGCCCGCGGATCGTCCAGGCCACCGGTGTCGATGAGGGAGAACTCGCGCCCGCGCCATTCCGCGGTCGCGTAGACGCGGTCGCGCGTGGTGCCGGGATGATCCTCGACGATCGCGACGCGCTCGCCGACGATGCGGTTGAAGAGCGTCGACTTCCCAACGTTGGGCCTGCCGACAACGGCGACGACGGCCCGGGCCACGAAGGTTAGGCCGGGACCGCTTCCGCGAGCTCCTCGGCGCGCTCCTTGACCTCGATCAGCGTGTCCATCGGCGTCGAGCATCCGCCAATGAGCCCGACGCGCTCCTGATCGCGCAACCATTCGGGTCGCAGCTCGTCGGCGCTCTCGATGTGATACGCGGCGCGACCCTGCATCCTCGCGAGATTCACGAGTTCCCGTGTGTTCGCGGAATTCTTGCCGCCGACGACGATGATCGTCTTCACCTGCTCGGCGAGCTCACTCGCGGCGACCTGGCGCTTCACCGTGACCGGGCACACGGTGTTGTAGACCTTGGTCTCCTGCGCGATCTCGGCGATGTGCGCCACGAGCTCCTTGAAGGCCCAGGGTGGCTGTGTCGACTGCGACACGACACCCGCGCGCTTCATCTTCGGAAGCTTCGACCACTGCTCCTTCGTCTCCACCACGACGTAGTCGTCGCCGGCGAAGCCCTTCAGTCCGACGACCTCGGGATGATCGGGAGTCCCGAGGATGATGACCTTGTATCCCTCGTCGGCGAGCTGCTTCGTGAAGCGCTGCGCGCGGAGCACCAGGGAGCATGTCGCGTCGATGCACTCGAGGCCGCGCTCCTCGATCTGCCGCCGGACCTCGGGTGGCACGCCGTGCGCGCGGATGACGACGATGCCGTCCGAGGCGTCAGCGGGGTCCTTGATCACCTTCACGCCGCGCGCGGCGAGCCGCTCGCTGATCTTCGGGTTGTGGACGACCTGGCCGAGGTTGTGAACGGTCCTGCCCGTCTCGGCGGCGGCCTCGGTCAGCTCGACCGCCTTCTTGACGCCGAAACAGAACCCGTTCTCGCGCGCGAGGAGCACTTCCATCAACATCGATTCTAGTGGTACGCACCTCGCATCTCGTCAGGTAACAGCGCCGCGATGCGTCTCATCACCGCATCGGTCATGGCCTGCTCGTCGCGTCGTTCCTCTTCGCTCAGTTCAACGAGACGGAAGGGTCGTCCCACACGCAAGACGGCATGACCGCCGAACATGAGACGGAGCAGTGGTTGCTTCGTCCCGATCATCGCGATCGGCACCAGAGGGATATCTCCGGCGCGCGACGCGAGGAATCCGACACCGGGCTTACCTCTGAGAAGCGCTCCACTCTCGCTGCGATGCCCCTCGGGGAAGAATCCGAGGACCTGTCCGCCCGCGAGGACGCGCAGCGCGGTGATCAGCGCGCGCCGGTCGCCTTCGCCGCGCCGCACCGGGAACGCTCCGGTCGCGCGAACGATGTACCCGAGGAGCGGATAGCTGAACGCCTGAATCTTCGCCATGTAGCGAACGGACAGATCGAGAGAGATCGAGATCAGTGGCGGATCTTTCCAGTTGATGTGGTTCGACATCAGGATGTACGGGCCGTTCTTCGGCAGGTTCTCGCGTCCCTCCACGCGGATATGCACGAGTGCAAGGACGATCGTGCGGATCGGCGGGAACAAGACACGCCAAAGCCAGAGACGCTCGACCGGCCACTCCGGCGCCTGATCGGAGATCACGCCGGCGACGCGGGACGCGTCACGATCGCGAGGACCTTGTCGAGCGCCTCACCGACCGAGAGCCCATCGGTCTGCACCACCATCGCGTCGTCGGCGGTGCGGAGCGGCGCGACCTTCCGCTCGCTGTCCATCCGATCGCGTCGCAGGATCTCTTGCAGGAGCTCCTGCCGCGGGCGCACTTGTCCCCGCGAGCGCAGCTCCTCCTCGCGTCGCTTCGCGCGCTCGGCCGCCGATGCGGTCAGGAAGATCTTGCACTCGGCCTCGGGCAGGACCACGGTTCCGATGTCGCGTCCGACCATGACGACGCGGCCACGGCGCGCGAGCTCGCGCTGCTGCTCGAGCATCGCATCGCGGACCGCGGGCACGCGCGCGACCTGCGAGACGGTGCGGTCCACATCCGGGGAGCGGATGTCCCAGGTGACATCCGCGCCGTCCAATAGCACCGTGTACGCGCGTCCGTCGCGGACCGTCGGCGGCCCGATGAGGATCCGCGACCCACGCGCGAGGCGCGCGAGCTTCTCCGCGTCGTCGGGATCGATGCCGTTCTTCAGCGCCCCGAGCGCGATCGCGCGATACATGCCACCGGTGTCGAGAAAGAGATAGCCGAGACGCTCCGCGACGAGCGCGCCGATGGTGCTCTTCCCGGCGCCGGCGGGTCCGTCGATGGCGATCGTCCGCGGCGTCACGTGCGACGTGACCCTCGTCGTGGGGCCGCGCGCCCTGCCGCGACGTGCGTCGATCGGCTTCGAGGCGCAAACCGCCCCGCTTGAGGACGCGCCGTGGGTCCTGCCGCGGCTCGGGGTCCTCGCTCGCGTGTTGGCCTCCCCGCCTGGACCGCACGCTCTCCGCTCCACTGCCGGCGGGGCCCCTCGGCTCTCGCCCGCGAGGATCCCGGTCGCCGCGGCACCCCGTCCCTTCGGGCCGGGGTCTCCCCGCGCGCGGGGGCCGTCGGTCTCACGGCTTCCGCCTTGGGGGAGTTGAACGTCATCGAGGCGATCTCCTTGTTCGTGAGATCACGGAACTCGCCGGGGCGCAGGCGCCCGAGCTCGAGCGGGCCCATGCGCACGCGCACGAGGCGACCGACTTTCAGACCGACCGCGAGGCACATGCGGCGCACCTGGCGCTTCCAACCTGTCAGCAACACGATCGAGATGCGCGAGCGGCCGTGCGAACGCGAGCGGACGAGAACGCGCACGGCACGCGCCAGCCCCTCTTCGAGAGGTACGCCACGCTGCAGGCGCGCGAGCGCCTCATCGGTGAGGTCGCCCTCGACCGCGACGTCGTACTCGCGCTCGTGGCCGTAGCGCGGATGGAGCACGCGCTCCGCCCAGGTGCCGTCGTTGGTGAGAAGCAGCAAGCCCTCGGAGTCCGTGTCGAGCCGCCCGACGGGATAAAGACGCTCGCGTGATCCGATGTGATCGACGACCGTCCGACGTCCGAGTTCGTCGTTCGCGCTCGAGACGATCCCGACCGGCTTGTTCAACAGGATGTAGCGGTGCGGCGATGGCGGGGCGACCGGACGGCCGTCGACCTCGATCCGCGCGTCCGGCGCCACGCGCGTGCCGAGCGTCGTGATCACCTCGCCGTCGACGCGCACGCGGCCCTCGCTGATGAGCGTCTCCGCGTAGCGACGCGAGGCGACGCCGCGGTCCGCCATCACCTTCTGCAGACGGATCACGCCGACCCGTCTCCCACCGCGTCACGCTCGCTGACACCCGGGATCGCGCCTTCCGGCGAGAGGGCGCGTGGCAGCTCGTCGAGGCTCGACAGGCCGAAGCATTCGAGGAACTCCCAGGTGGTCCCGTAGAGGATCGGACGTCCGGGTGCCTCGCGGCGGCCACGCTCTTCGATGAGGCGCCGTTGCATCAATGTGTAGATGGTCTGATCGCAGTTGACGCCGCGGATCGCCTCGACCTCGGCGCGCGTGACCGGTTGCCGGTACGCGACGATCGCGAGCGTCTCGAGCGATGCCGGCGAGACGCGCAGCCGATCGGCCCCGAGATATGCCGCGACGTGCCGCGCATGCTCCGGCGCGGTCACGAGCTGCCAGTCGTCGCCATCGTGCGCGAGGCGAAGACCGGTGCCCTGGTAGGAGGCGGCGAGCTCCGCGAGTGCGGTATCGACCTGTTTCGGCGTCGCGCCGACGACGCGCGCGAGCTCCGCGCGTGAGACCGGCTTCTCGGCCACGAAGAGGACGCTCTCGACCGCGTTCGCCAGTCCGGATCTCATGCCTGTTTCTTTCCCCTGATCAGGATGTCCGCGAAGAGCTCGCTCTGCTCGAGGTCGATGACGCTGCGCCGGTAGAGATCGAGCAGCGCGATGAACGTTACGACAGCCCATCCGAGCGTGGGCTCCGTGCTGAGCAGCTCGCTGAACGTCACCTGCTCGCGCTCGGCGACGATGGCCTCGATCTCGGCGGTGCGCTCTTCGACCGAGTAGCGCTCGGCCGGCGCGACCATGCCTTCCTCGCGCGGCCGCGCGGCAAGCGCGAGCACCTTCGACCAGGCCGCGGCCAGCGCCAGCACTTCACCACCGCGCGGCGGAAGCTCGGGCGTTCCGCCCTCACGATGGAACCCACGCTCTCCGCTGCGCAGACGATCGCCGAGCGCGCCGGCTCGGTCGCGCACGATGGCGTATTCGAGGAGCCGCGCGCGCAGCTCCTCCTCGGTCTCGCCCTCTTCTGTCTCATCGAGCGGCACGAGCGACGGCAGGAGGCTGCGCGCCTTCAGCAGCACGAGACGCGAGGCGAGGGCGAGAAACGCTGAGACCTCGTCGGCGGGGAGCGCGTCGAGCGCGCGGACACGTGCGAGGTACGCGTCCGCGAGGTCGCCCAGGCGCACGGTCAGGATGTCGAGCTTCTTCTCCTCGACCAGCTCGAGGAGGAGGTCGAGCGGACCGTCGAAGCCCTCGACGGTGACGTGCGGCCCCTCGGGCCCGAGCATCAGGGCAGCGCCTCGCGGTCCGCCCGTGCGAGCAGCCGCTCGTCG
>DASYUY010000045.1:0-8779 GCA_036000705.1 Candidatus Limnocylindria bacterium
GCCTGAGCCGAGCCGCATTCGCTGCACGCCGCCCGGCTCGAGGACGCCGTCGTTGCCGAGGCTGTCGGCGTGCTCGAACTCGCCCGACACGACGTAGGTGATGCCCTCGATGTCGCGGTGTGGATGCATCGGCCACGCGGCCCCGGGCACGAGCGTGTCGTGGTTGAAGACGCGCAGCGTGCCGATCCCCATGTTGCTCGGGTCGTCGTATCGGTCGAACGAGAAGTGCCACCTCGCCTTGAACCAGCCGCCGTCGATGGCGTAGATCGTTCGCGCCGGACGGACGCGCACGGTGACAGGCACGCGTGGAGCGTACCGCCGCGCGTGACAACGTCTGTCCGATGGGCGTCTGGAAGCGCCGCCCGTCGCGATCGCTCGTACGGGCGGGCGTCCACACAAGAAGGAGGTTGACTACGGAGCGGTGATCAGGAACGCGAAGCGGAAGACGGGTAGTGGCTCTCCAGGGTGGTCAGCCAGTGCCGTCAGCTGCGGCATCTTGTAGTTCGCCGGACGCGCCTCGCTGCCCTGGTAGATGCCTGGATACATGTCGACGTAGTGCCAGCCCGGCGCCCCGGACATGGTCAGGAAGATCGTGAGGTCGCCCGAGCTCTGGAAGGCGCAGGCGTATCCGGTGAAGGCGTTGTCGTAGACGACGTGATAGATCTGCTCGGTCTCGGTCCAGCCGACACCCTTCAGGTGCACTGTCGTCTTCGTGCCCGATGGTCCCTTGTCGACGGACAGCGGGAGCGCGCTCGCCAGGATGTACACGTTGGTCTTCGCGATCACCGTGTCGCCGATCTTCGCCGTCACCGTGTGGGTGCCGCCGAGGTCATCGGGGATCGGGAATGCCCAGGTGAACGAGCCGGTCGTGTCCGTCTTCACCTTCGTAAGCGTCTTGGTGCGCTCCTCGAAACCGGTGACGGAGCGGTTACCGACCATCGTCGTCCACAGGAGCTCGATGTCGCTGCTCGCGGGCAGCGCCTTGCCGCTCAGCGTCGCCGGCGTGCCGACCGCGGCACCGAAGGGAGCTGACCAGATGCCCTGTGCCACCGGCCTCGCCGCGATCTGTGCGAAACCCTGCGTCTCCGCGGCGGTCGGTTTCACCGCGGCGCCATCGGTGACCGTGAAGGGGATGTGCGGGAACGGCCGCGATGCGACGACGGGCTGCTGATTTGGATTCATGTATGGCGCGCCGAACTCGGAGTGGCCGAGCGTGATGATGTGCGTGCCCACGAAGCCTGTCGCGGGGATCACGACCTTGGCATAGCCGTCGGTCGTGATCGAGGAGACCCAGCCCGTGTAGGCGTTGTCGTAGGCCAGCTGGAAGCTGTTCTGGTACGACTGATAGCCGATGCCTTTCACCTCGACGGTGATCGGCGTACCGACCGGTCCGTTCGTCGGCGTGATCGTCGTGACCATGTCGACGTCGAACAGGCTCTTGTTGCGGATCACCTTCTCGGCGTCGACGACCATCACGTCGTGCGCGTAGCCGAATCCTTGCGGGACCGCGAACGTCGCCGTGAAAGCGCCCGTCGCGTCCGTCGTGACGCTTCGCAGTGTGTTCTGGACGGTCCGGGCGTCGCGTCCGAGGAACTTGCTCCGGTCGTCGGAGAGCTTCCACTGCACCTTCCCGGTGGTCCAGACGAGGTCGTACTTGGTCGCGGGCTTGAGCCCGCTCGCTGTCGCGGTCACCGGTGCGTCCCACGGGCCGTGTGCCGGCTCCAGCGAGAACTTGCCGACGATCTCCTGAGGCTGGATCGAGGGTTGCGTTGAGGCGCCCGCCGCCACGGACGCTACGGGCTTGGGCGTTGCGGCGACGCTCGCGACGGGGTCCGGCCCCTTGGATGCGGTGCCGCACGCGGAAAGGATCGCGGTGAGGGCGAACGCGACGGCGATGCGCCTCATCTGAGTTACCTCTTTCCAGCGGGGACGATCTGGAGCTGGGCCGATGGCACCTTGAACTGGTCCCAGGTGCCGATCACGCCGCTCAGGCTCGTCGCTTTGATCTGGTAGTTGAACGCGCCTGTCGGGTAGTCCTTGGTCACGCTGAAGCCGGCGGTCCAGAAGAACTCAGCGGGGGCTTCCTTGGTGCCGCCGTGCCCGCCGTACTTGAAGGCTTGCGTCTTGCCATCGGGAAGGACGAGGTCGAACGACTTGATCGCCTTGTCATCGAGGGCCTTGTTCGAGAGCGGGTCGAGAGCCCGGAAGCGCCACACGATGCGCGATCCCTGCGGGAACCGGCTCTGCTGCGTGCACGAGAGGAACGTCTTCTCCTCGTCCGTCAGGCCCTCGGGACTGCGGACCGTGTCGCCCTGCAGGATCAGGAACGTGGCGACCTGCGGCGCCGCGGTGGCCGCGACGGTCGGTGCGGTCGATGGGGCCGTCGTCGCGGACGTCCCCGTCTCGCCTGTTCCGCCTCCACACGATGCGAGCACGCCGGCGAGGAATGTCATGGCCGCGATGGATGCGAGCGCGCGGAATCGGATCGTCATGCGGTGTCCTCCTTTGCGATTGTCTTAGCCGCGCGTACGGCGATGCCGCGCGCGGTGCCGAACAGTGCGAACGCGATCAGGCCCCAGACCGACAGCACGATCGCGCCGGCGGCGTAGGGGACGAGACGGGTGAAGGCGAGCAGAGCGGGCTCGTCGCTGCGGTAGGGCGGCGACGCGACCGTCGCCTCGAACGTCGCCGTGCCGACCGACGGCACCAGGGATCCCTGCCCGGCGAAGCGGACGGCGATCTCGTGGGATCCGGTCGACGCCGGCAGGTAGGTGAGTGCGGCGTTGCCCTGGCCGTCGGTGCGCGCGGTCCCGATGAGCTCCTCGCGCGGACCGAAGAAGTCGACGAGCTGGTAGAACCGGACGACGGCGTCGTTCACCGGCTTGCCGTCGGGGCTGACGACGCGGGTCTCGATGACGTATCCGAGCTCGGCCTTGGCCGCGGCTCGCGTCGTGACCTCGACACGCGCGCCGTCCGGCGGTGGCGCGATCGCGACACGCGTGGCCGGTGCGCTCGCGGTGTCGTGTCCCGCGTGCGTCGGCGCGACAGCGTCGGGCGCCGGAGTGGCCAGCGCGCTGACGGGCCGTGTCGCGACGGGAAGGAGCGAGCGTCCGGGTCCGAGCAGGAGGGTCGCCGCGATGGCCACGGCCGCGAACGCGATCACGATGCTCCTCATTCGTCGCCTCCCGACGCGAAGCTGGGCACCAGCGCCGCGCTGCGCGGCTCGGATGCGCCTTCGACCTCTTCCATCTCGTGGACGGACATGACCGGGAAGAAGCGGAAGAAGAGGATCAGGATCAGCGGTATCGCCGCCGCGGTCCCGATGGTGATCGTGATCTCGACCCATGTGGGTGCGTACCGGCCCCAGTCCCAGGGCATGACCGGTTCGGCCATACCGGGGACCACGATGAGGAAGCGCTTCAGCCACATGCCGGCGATCACGAGCCCCGACGCTGCGCACACGCGCGCGATCGCCCACCGTCCGGGGACCGCCGCGAGCACGAGCGGGAACATGAGTCCCAGGAAGGTGAAGACCCAGAAGGCGGGTGCGTACGTCCCGACGAAGATCGCCTCGAGCACCGGCGTCGTCGCGGCGTCGAGGAGGTATCCCTCCGTGAGGTACTCGCTGACCATGAAGTACAGGTACCCCATGCCCAGCGCGATCAGGAGGTACGAGAGGTAGCGGAAGTGCTTCGCGGTGATGAACTCCTGTAGGCCGTACACCTTGCGGAAGACCGCGACCACGATGATCACCGCGGCGACGCCCGAGAGCATCGCGGCGAGGACGAAGAGCGGAGCGAAGATCGTGCTGTGCCAGCCACCCCGGGCGGTCACCGCGAAGAGCCACGCGAGCACGGAGTGCACCGAGATCGCGAGCGGGATGATGAGCACCGCCATGACCGCGATGCCGCGCTGCAGCGACCGCTCCTGACCCACGGCGCCACGCCACCCAAGGGCGAGGATGCCGTAGATCCGGCGCAGCAGACCGGGCCGCATCGTGTCGCGCGTCGTCGCGAGGTCCGGGATGAGCGGCAGATACAGGAAGACGAGGCTGGCCATCATGTAGGTGCTGATCGCGACCAGGTCCCAGACGATCGGCGATCCGACCTGCGCGTACTGGATCGTGTAGAGGAAGCGGTCGGGCCGGCCCAGGTCGATGATCGGATAGATCGCCCCAACGAGCAGTGCGGCGACGGCCGTCGCCTCGGCGATGCGCGTGAGCGGCGCGCGCCACTTGGCGTTGGTGAGGCGGAGGATCGCGCTCGTCATCGCGCCGCCGTAGCTGATCCCGATGAAGAAGACGCAGTTGATGATGTAGAAGCCCCACGAGACCTTCTGGTTGAGCCCGGTGACCCAGAGTCCGCGCTGCACCTGGTAGATGTAGGCATAGAAGCCGGCCGCGACGAGAGCCGAGAGCACGACGACGCTGATCCAGAACTTCGCGTCGCCGCGGCCGATCGACCACATCGCGCGGGCCACGTAGCGCTCGTGCGTCCGGGTGTCCATCAATAATCCAGGAGCTGGCCGTGACCGGCGATGTAGTACACGCGCGGTCCCGTTCCGAGCTCTTCCTTGTAGCGGAAGGCGTCGTTCTCTTTGATGAAGGTCGATAGGCGGACCGTCTCGTCGCCGTTCGTCGCGACGTCCTCGACGAGGTCGCCGATCCAGATCGCCTTCATGCCGCACGCGTCGACGCAGGCGGGCAGCTCGCCGTTCGCGCTGCGGTGGACGCAGAACATGCACTTGCCGACCGTGCCCTTTTGCTGGGGCACCGGGAACTCCGGCGTCGGGTGCTGGAAGGGGTTGCTCACCACCGGCGGATCGCCGTAGTTGAAGTACCGCGCGCCGTAGGGGCAGGCCGCCATGCACATCCGGCAGCCGATGCAGCGATCCTGGTCGACGAGGACGACCCCGTCCTTCGTCTTGAAGGTCGCGGCGACCGGACAGACCTTTAGGCACGGCGCGTTCTCGCACTGGAAGCACGGCCGCGGCATGAAGAACGATCCGCCCTGCTTGTCGTGGACCTCGAAGACCTTGATCCACTCGAAGCTCTCGGGAAGGTGATGGGTCTCCTGGCAGGCCTTGGTGCAGGCCTTGCAGCCGTCGCACTTGCGCAGGTCGATGACCATGGCCCACTGGCGCTTCGGGCCGGTCTCCGCGGCCTCGGCTTCGGGGAAGGCGATCGGAACGAATCCAGCGGCGAGCACTCCGGTGCCGAGACCCCCGAGGGTCCCAAGGAGCTGTCTCCGTGACATCTGACCCGCCACGTGCGAGCCTCCCTCGCTGAGTCGGTCTCTCAGGCCGCTCTCAGGTTCGAACGAACCGTCGCCTAAGAGCGGGCTGAGAAACAGGCCCGTTCGGCACAGCGCAGTGGGTCCGACCGGCAGGTTCCGTATGTCGGATTTCTCCTGACACTCGTCCCATGACCAGCGACCGGGCGCTGCGCGTCCTTGTCGCGGACGACGACGACGGTGTCACGAGCGTCGTCGCACGGACGCTGACACGCGAGGGATACGACGTGCGGACCGCCTCCGACGGCGACCAGGCGGTGCACGCGATGCGTGAGTGGGCGCCCGACGCCATCGTGCTCGATGTCCTGATGCCCGGCCGAGACGGCCTCGCGGTGTGTCGACAGGTTCGCAGCGAGCGTCCCGACATCGGGATCCTGATGCTGACCGCCAAGGACGGAGCAGGGGACCAGATCGTCGGTCTCGACGCCGGTGCCGACGACTACCTGGTGAAGCCCTTCAGCCTGCAGGTGCTCGCGGCACACCTGCGCGCGGTGCTGCGCCGCCGTGAGCCCTCTCCCGAGATCCTGCGCGTCGGTGATCTCGAGCTCGATGTCTCCAGCCGGACGGCGACGCGAGGCACCCGCTTCATCGCGCTCACGACGACCGAATTCAAGATGCTGCTGCATCTGGCCCGCGATGCCGGTCAGGTGATCGCCAAGGCCGAGCTGACACGGCGCGTGTGGGGCTATGACTTCGAGGGCAACGAGAACGTCTGCGAGGTGTACGTGGGTTACCTGCGGCAGAAGCTCGAGGCCGGCGGCGAGCCGCGGCTGATCCACACGCTGCGCGGCGCGGGCTACACCCTCCGGACCACGCCGTGACCCTGCGCCGCCGCCTGACGGCGTTCTACGGCGCGCTCCTCGGTGTCGTCCTCGCCGTGGCGCTCAGCCTCGCGTACGTTCTGCACGCGGAGTCGCACGATGCCGACGTGGACGCTGCGATCACGGACATGACCGATCGGGCCGTCGAGGACATCGTCTTCTTGATGAACGGCGGCACCTCCGCCGCCGACGTCCGCCTGGTCGAGCTGCACCGGATGATCGAGGAGCCCCACGCCGTCTGGGTCTTCAACGGTCCTCGGTTGCTCGACAGCGTCGGGCGCACCGACGATCCGGCGCTGGCCGACCTGCGGGTCGGCGAACTCGGCCCGGGCTGGCTGACCAGCTGGACCCCGAGCGGACGCGCGCGCGTATTCGTCGCGGCGGTCGCGGGCACCGGTGTGCGAGTGGTCACCGCCGTGGACCTCGCCGCGGTCGACGCCTCGAACGCCGAACTCCGCACCGCGCTGTCTCTCCTCGCGCTCGTCGCGGTCGGCGTCGGCGCCGCCGGCGGCTCAGCCATCGCCGGCAGCGCGCTGCGTCCGATCGCGCGCATGACCGAGACGGCCGCCGAGATCGCGCGCTCGCGGGACTTCTCGCGACGCGTGCGCGTCGACGGCGATGGCGAGGACGAGTTGGTCCAGCTCGGGATCACGTTCGACCAGATGCTGGCCAGCCTTCAAGACGCGCACCGGCAGCAACAGCGCTTCGTTGGCGACGTGTCGCACGAGCTGCGCACGCCGCTCACCACCATCCGCGGGAACGCCGAGCTCCTCGCGGCTGGCGAGACCGACCCGGCCGAACAGCGCGTCGCGATCGAACAGATCCGCCGCGAGACCGAGCGGCTCTCGCGGCTCGTCGACGAGCTCCTCGTGCTCGCGCGCGCCGATGCCGTCGAGGAGTTCGTGCCGCGGCCGGCACAGCTCGACGAGGTGCTGATGGAAGCGTTCGCCGAGCTGCAGGTCGTAGCGCGACGACGTCTCCGCGTGAACGCGATCGACGCTGTCACGGTGAGCGGCGAGCGGGATCGGCTCAAGCAGCTCGTCCTCGTGCTGCTGGACAACGCGCTCCGCTACACGCCGGACGGAACGGTCGACGTCTCGATCGCCGACGACGGCAGCGATGCTGTGCTGCGGGTGGAGGACAACGGGATCGGTATCGCCCTCACGGAGCTGCCGCACATCTTCGAACGCTTCTACCGCGGGGAGGGCGCGCGGCGCATCGATACGTCGGGCAGCGGGCTGGGGTTGCCGATCGCACGCTGGATCGTCGAGCGGCACGGTGGCCAGATCCGCATCGACGCGCGGCGTCCCCGCGGCACGCTGGTCACCGTGCGCATCCCACGTGCGCGCTCAGGCGCAGCGCACGAAGACCATCGGGTAGCCGTGTAGGCGTTCGACGCCCGACCGCGTGACGCGCACCGTCTCGCCGACCTGGAGGCCCATGGTGGCCCGCTCGTCGCTGACGATGTTCGGCTGGATCACGACGACCATGTTCTCGCGGAACACGAACGACTCGGGCTGCGGTCCGCGAGCGGTGCGCCGCGTCCGCAGCACCGGCGGCAGCTGATCGGTGCCGTGGAGCAGATCGTCGTGGATCGTGTAGCCGCGCCGGTGCAGGACCTCGGCGGCGTCGAGCACCTTGGCAACCGTCGCGCCGTCCCGCAACACGCCGCAGATCCGCTCGTAGGCCTCGACCGCGGCGTCGTGCATGCGCCGGTAGTCGGCGGTCGGCTCCGCGCCGATCGCGTACGCCCGGTGGATCTGCCCGCCGTATCCCCAGTGATGCGCCGTGATCTCGGTGATGAGCACGTCGCCGCGTTGGATGACGCGGGACGACAGGATCTGTGAGGGAACACCGACGACCGGAGCGTGCATCGGCGTCGTTGCCATGAAATGGATCCCCGGCGTGCCCCCGCCGCGGACGATGGCGCTCTCGACGATCCCGGCGAGCTCGTTCTCGCGCGTGCCGGGATGGACCTCGTGTTCCAACGCTTCCATCGCGAGATCGGTGATGCGCGCCGCCTCGGCGAAGAACGCGATCTCCTCGTCGCTCGCGACGCAGCGGGCGGCCCGCACATCGGCCGTCGCGTCGACGAGGTCGGCCTTCGGGCTGCGGCGCTGCAGCTTCACGACGATCCCCCACGGTACGGATCCGACCAAACCGATGCGCGCGTATGCCCCACGTGCGACCACGTCGACGACCGCGCCGGAATCGATGCCGGCCCAGCGCACATCCCGTGTGGCGGCGACGCGGCGGGCCGTCGGGACGTGGTTGTTGAACTGGACGAGCAATGTCTGCTCGCCGTCGCGGCGCACGACGAGAAACGCCTCGCGGGTGCCGGGCCAATTCGAGAGGTACTGCACGTCGGCCGCGCGTCCCGCGCCGTAGACGAGGAGGCAGTCGATCTCGCGCCGCAGCATCGACTCGCGGACGAGGGCGAGCCGCCGCGCGAACTCGGTATCGGAGAAGGTCGGGTAAGGAAGGGCTTCCGACAAAACGGACCGTAGCGTAGTCGTGAGCGGTTAGGATTCGTCCCGGCGTGCACTACCGGAAACAGGAGGCGCGACCGGCATGAGCGATCGGGTGGCGATCTATCCCGGCTCCTTCGACCCGCCGACCAATGGGCATATCGACATCGTCGAACGGTCGGCGCGTCTCTTCGATCGC
>DASYUY010000046.1:0-17671 GCA_036000705.1 Candidatus Limnocylindria bacterium
GTCCGCTCAGTCACGGCCGCAGTGTTCCTGGACGACCTGGATCAGCTCGGCGACGTCGATCGGCTTGGAGAGGTAGCCGTCGAAGCCGGCTTCCAGGAATCGCTCGCGGTCGCCGCTCATCGCCTGCGCGGTCAGCGCCAGCACCGGTATGGACGCTGTCCGCTCGTCCCGACGCAGTCGTGTGAGCGCCTCGGCGCCGTCGATCCCCGGCAGCTGCACGTCCATCAAGACGAGCGCGGGCGCCTGCGACAGGGCGAGCTCGATAGCCTCCTCGCCCGTCGTCGCCTCGAGCGTGCTGTATCCCGTGGCCTGCAGCACGTCGCGGACGAGCTTCATGTTCTTCTCATTGTCCTCGACGATCAGAACCCGCTCACCGAGCATGGTCCGCCTCATTCGCCGGCAGCGTGAAGACGAAGCGGCTGCCGTGCCCGGGCTCGCTCTCGACCCAGATGCGGCCGCCGTGCAGCTCGACAAGGCGCTTCGAAAGGGCGAGCCCGAGCCCCGTACCCTCGCGCTGTTGCGCGCCGACATCCGTCTGCTGGAACTCCTCGAAGATCCGCTCGTGGTCCTCCACTCGGATACCGGGGCCCGTGTCGGTTACCGATATCACGACCTCGTGGTCGCGGCTCGCGGTCGCGACGACGACCTCCCCTCCTTCCGGCGTGAACTTGACGGCGTTCGAGAGCAGGTTGAAGATGACCTGGCGCAACCGCCGCTCGTCGCCTTCGACCAGGTCAACGCCAGGCGCCAGCTCGAGCGAGAGCCGGACGCCGTGCTTCGTCGCCGGCTCACGAACCATCACGACACCGCGCTCGAGCGCCTCACGCAGAGAAAACGAGGCGACCTCGAGCTCGACCTGGCCGGCCTCAACCTTCGACAGGTCGAGCACGTCGTTGATCAACGACAACAAGTGGTTGCCGGACGAGAGGATGTCGTCGAGGTACTCCTCCTGCTTCTCGTTGATCGGCCCAAACAGGCTCTGACGCAGCACCTGCGAGAAACCGATGATCGCGTTCAGCGGCGTTCGCAGCTCGTGCGACATGTTGGCGAGGAACTCGCTCTTGTGCCGGCTCGCGACCTCGAGCTGCTGGCTCTTGTCCTGGATCTCGTTGAAGAGGCGCACGTTCTGGATCGCGATGGCGGCCTGGTCCGCGAACGTTTCCACGATCTGGACCTCACGGTCCGAGAAGCGCCGCACGGTGCGGCGGGCGACGAGGATCACTCCGATGGCCGCACCCTCCACCAGCAGCGGCACAGCGAGCACGGTCCGTGACTCGCTCAAACGGGCCCTTTCCGAGCCTGCCACGAGCTCCTCGTCGGTCGTGATGTCGTCGACCTGGATCGTCCTGCGGTCGATGAAAGCGCGACCCATGATGCTGCCGCGCGACGGCGTCCCCCGGAAGCCGCCGGGTCCGCCCCAGCTCGTGTCGCCGTCCCGCGCCCATCGAACGCCTGCACCGCCCCCCTGGATATCACCGGCCTCCACCCGGCCCATCCAGGCGAGGTCGGCGTCCGACAGCCGTGCGGCGTTCTCGACGACCGTCGCGAGCACACGCTCCAGATCGAAGGCGGAGCGACTGATCGTCTTCAGCACGTTGCCAACTGCGGTCTGCTGCTCGAGAGCCTCCTTCGTCTCGCTGAACAGCCGCACGTTCTCGATGGCGATCGCGGCCTGGTCGGCGAAGGTCTGGACCAGCGCGATCTCACGGTCCGTGTACGGCCGGACGGCGTAGCGTGCGAGGACCATGCCGCCGATGCTGCGACCCTCGCGAAGCATGGGCACCCCGACGACCGTCCGCGACTCCGTCATGCGAGCGACCAGCGAGTTCTTGAGCCTCGCATCTTCTCTCACGTCACGGACGTGCGTGGTCCGTCCCTCGCCAAGTGTCACGCCCATCACACCGCCGCTGACCCCGATCGGGACCCATTCGCCACCCAGGTGCCCCTGCGCGCGCTGCGCGGCGAGCTCCTCTCGAACGTGCTGTGGGAACTCTCTGCTGTAGGCGACTGTCATGAACTTCTCGTCCGCGGCCCGCGACAGCCAGCCGATGTCGGCGTCAACGAGTCGCACGGCGTTGTTGAGCACGATGTCGAGGACCGGCTCGAGGTCGAACACCGAGCGGCTGATCGTCTTCAGCACCTCGGCGACGGCGGTCTGCTGCTCGAGCGCCTCCTTGGTGGCGACGAAAAGTCGCGTGTTCTCGATCGCGATGGCGGCCTGATCGGCGAAGGTCCGAACGAGCTCGATCTGGCGGTCCGTGAACGCTCGTACCTCACCCCGGGTCAACGCGAACACGCCGATGACCCTGCCGTCACGCAGCAGGGGAACGCCTAGCATCGTCCTGTATCCCGCGGCCTGCTGCATGTCCACGGCCTTGTACTCCGGATCTTGCAGCACGTCGGCGATCTGCACGACGCGGCCTTCCAGCGCAGTCCTGCCGATGAGGCTCCCGCGGTCGGGCGACCGAACTTCCTGCCGCATGATGTCGATGTACTCCGCCGGCAACGGGCTGACGCTCCAAAACGCTCGGGTCCGGTAGACATCACCTTCCAGCGTGCTGATCGATCCTTCTTGAGCGTCGCAGAGCTTCACCGCACGCTCCACGACGGTGTCCAGCACGGGCTGAAGGTCGAAGGCGGCGCGACCGATCGTCTGGAGGACGTCGCTGATCGACGTTTGGCGCTCGAGCGCCTCCTTCGTCTCGTTGAAGAGGCGAACGTTCTCCATCGCGATGACGGCCTGATCGGCGAACGTCGTCAGCAGTTCGATCTGCTTCTCTGTGAACGGGTTGACCTGCCGGCGCCAGACGACGATCACGCCGATGGCCTGGTCTTGCCGCATCAATGGCACGCCGAGCAGCGTGCGGAAGCTCGCCGCCCGCTGGGCATCGTGCCACTCGTACTCGGGGTCCTCGAGCACGTCCACGATGTGGACCGGGCGCCGCTCGAGAAGCGTCCGGCCGACGAGCGTTCCCCGCCCGGGCACATAAGCCCGGCCGTGCATCTGGTCGTCGATGATCATCGCAAGGCCCAGGCCGATGCGTGTATCGACCCATGAGGACGACCGGATCCGCCGGTACTCCTCCGAGGTCTCACCGACACGAGCGACGTCGCGGAGCACACCCCCAGAGAAGCTGACGAGGTCGGCGTTATCGGCCAGCGTGAGGCGCGCAGCGTTCTGGACGAGTGTGTCCATGATCGGCTGAAGCTCGAAGGGCGCGCGGCTGATCGTCTTGAGCACCTCGCTCGTCGCGGTCTGGCGCTCGAGCGACTCCTGGGTCTCGTTGAAGAGTCGCACGTTCTCGATGGCGATCACCGCCTGGTCCGCGAACGTCCGCAGCAGCTCGACCTGCTCGGCGCTGAACGGCTTGACCTCGTTGCGGAACACACCCAGGACTCCGGCGACCACGCCCCCTCGGAATAGCGGGACGCCGAGCATCGTGCGATAGCCGCCCACCTGCTGACCCTCTCGCCAGCCATATTCCGCGTCGGCAAGCACGTCTGGGATCTGCACCGGCCGCCCTTCGAGCGCGACGCGGCCGACGAGGAACGCGCGACCGGGCTGCACCGTCACCTTCTTCTCGAGAGCCACGAGCTCGGGCGAGCCGCCCGACCACGCCGCGATGTGGAAGCCATCCTCGGCGCGTAGAAAAACGAAGGAGTAGTCGGCCTCGCAGAGACGCTCCGCATGAGCGACGACCGTGTCGAGCACCGGTTGCAGGTCTGACGTCGACCGGCTGATCACCTCGAGGATGCCCGACGTCGCCGTCTGCCTCTCGAGCGCCTCTTTCGTCTCGTTGAAGAGGCGGACATTCTCGATCGCGATGAGCGCCTGATCGGCGAAGACTTCGAACAGGCGCAGCTCGCTCGCGCTGAACGAACGGGCCACGCGGCGGCTGACGCCGAGCGTGCCGATCGCGATGCTGTCGCGTACGAGGGGAATGACCAGGCGCGTGTTCGGGCCGTCCTGCGGTAGGTCCGGGTGCTGCCGGGCGTCGGGTATGTACTGCCGCTCGCCCGTGATCAGCGCTCGGCCGAGCATGGTCCGATCGTCGATGGGGAAGACGGTTCCGGGAACCAACGCGTGCGTCAGCACGTCGCCAAATGAGGCGGCTGCGATCGTGACGTCTCCCACGCGCTTGGTGATCATCGCACCGTCGGCGTCGCACAAAGCCGCCGCTCGCTCGACGATCGTCTGAAGCACGGCATCGAGATCGAACACCGAGCGGCTGATCGTGTTGAGGACCTCGCTGAGCGCCGTCTGCTGCGCTAGCGATTCCTTCGTCTCGTTGAATAGACGCACGTTCTCCATCGCGATCGCTGCCTGGTCGGCGAACGTGCGCACAAGTCGGATCTCCGCGTCGGCAAACGGACGCTTGTCGTTTCGCGCGACGCCGATCGCGCCGACCACCTCGTTGTCCTTGAAGATCGGCACACCGAGGACGGTGTGAACACCCGCAGCGCGATTCGAGGGCCAGTCGTACGCGGGATCCTCGAAGAGATCCGGCAGGTGCACCACGGTGCGATCGAGCGCGACGCGGCCGATGAGCGTGCTACGGGAGAGGGGTGTCGGGTGAGCGCGCTCGTACTCGAGCAGCTCGTCTGTCCCACCGAACGAGCTCACGATCTTGAAGACGTCGCCGTCGCGTCGGAACAGATAGCCCCAGTCACCGCGGCATAGTTTCGTCGCGTTCTCGACGACGACGTCGAATACTGCCTGCAGGTCGAACGCCGAGCGGCTGATCGTCTTCAGCACGTCGCTGGTCGCGGTCTGCTGCTCGAGCGCCTCCTTCGTCTCATTGAACAGGCGGACGTTCTCGATGGCGATCACCGCCTGCTGGGCGAAGGTCTCGATAAGCTGTATCTCGCGGTCGGAGAACGCCCGCACCTCGCCGCGCGTCAGCACGAAGATGCCGATCGGGAATCCGTCCCGCATGAGCGGAACCCCGAGCATCGTCCGGTAGCCCCCGGCGCGCTGCAAGTCGACGGCCTGGTACTCGGCGTCCTCGAGCACGTCGAGCACGTGCACGGTCCGCCGCTCGAGGGCGGTGCGGCCGATGAGCGTCGATCGATCCGGGCGACGGCGCTCGCTGATCATCATCTTCGCGTACTCCGGCGGTATGCCCGCGCCGGACCACGCGTGCGTCACGTAGGCGTCGCCGTCCCAAAGGCTGATCCCGCTGAAGTCAGCGTCGCAAAGGTGAGCCGCACGGTCGACAAGCTCCTGCAACACGGGCTGCTGGTCGAAGCGAGACTTGTTGATGGCCTCGAGGACGCCCGCGATCGCCGTCTGTTGCTCGAGTGCCTCGGTCGTCTCGCGCCTTCGGCGTATCGCAGTGGCGGAGGCGGAGCCCACGAGGGCCGCGCCGAGCAGGAGCACCCCGGCCAGGCCGAGGCGTAGGGCGCGCTGCTGACCGAGCGCCGCGTCGAGGTCCGCGTCGATGACCGTCGGCGCGTCGACGACTAAGACCGACCAGCCGATGTTCGGCGCCCGAGCGGCACCGCGGACGACGCGGTCGGCCACGAGGGGATCGGAGACACCGGTCGAGAGCGAGGCGACGGCGGGAGAGCCGGAGAGATCCCGGTACGCGAGGTCGTCAGGGGTGAAGGCATTCGAGGCCCGCAGTACGAGATGGCCGCCGCGGTCGACGAGGTAAGCGTCCTGATAGGCGGTCCGCAGCTGCGCGGTCAAGGGACCAGCGAGCGCGCTCAGCCTGGCCACCGCGAGTAGCCGGTATCCGCGTGCCTGCGTCGTTCCGATCGGGGCGGCCACGGTCATGGCGACCCACGACGCGTTTGTGCCCGATCCCCTGTCGGAACCGGTGATGATCATGCTGTCGGACCAGGGGATTGCGTCGCCCACGTCGATCGCGGCGTTCCCGAGCGTGGGGGCGATGCCCGCGGAGAGGTCGATTCCCGTCAAGCCGGCCGCGAACGGGTCGGCCGCGATCAGATGCGATCGGGCGTCGAGTACGAGCAGCCACACAACTGAAGGATCGACGAAGCGGTGCATCTCTTCGAGCTCGAGCTGCACGGCTTTGTCGTCATTTCGGTCGAGCGCGTCGATGAGTGGCGTGGCCTTACCCGTGTTCGGGCGAACGGCGGCGTTGGCGACGGCGAGCGAGATCGCGGAGACGCGCCCCGCGAACGTCGCGGCTGCGCTTGCGGCCGCGCGACGCGCCGTGTCCGCAGCGGCGGCCTGGTGGCGTGCGGTCGTGTCGGCCGCAGCGACCTCTCCGACGACGAGGATCGGCAAAGCGGCCACGATCGCGACGAGCACGACGAGTCGCCACGGCGCTGCAAGGAGCCACGCCGCCCGCTGGGCCAACCGCATTCACTTCCTCCCGGGCCCGATGCTAGGCGTCCCCTCCCGAGGACGGAAGTGATAATCCCGGCGTGAGTGTTGCGATCGCCCGCGATCTGAACGACCTACTGGATCACCTTTCGAGCGCCACCGAGGTGACACTTCTCGCCGGCGGCACGGATCTCCTCGTTGACATCAACTTCGGCCGCAAGCGGCCCGAGCGCGTCGTCGCGATCGACCGCGTCGCAGAGCTCGACCACCTCGAACGTAACGGCCGCGTGCGGATGGGCGCCGGCGTCACGTACACGCGGATGCTTCGAGATGACCCTGGGTCGCCCGCGCTCGCGCAGGCCGCGCGGACGGTGGGGTCGCCGCAGATCCGCAACGCGGGGACGCTCGGCGGCAACATCGCGACGAGCTCTCCGGCGGGCGACACGCTGCCGGTTCTGGCCGCGCTCGACGCGGTCGTCGTCCTTCGCTCGAAGCGGGACGAGCGCCGTGTCCCGTTCACCGAGTTCATGACCGGGCCGAAGAAGAACGTCCGCCGCGCTGATGAGGTCGTCGTCGGCGCGGAGTGGGAGGACGCCGGACCGGCCCAGACGTTCATGAAGGTCGGCACGCGCAACGCGATGGTCATCGCCGTCGCGGGACTGGCGCTCGTGCTCGATCGCGCGCGGCACCGCGTCGGCGTCGGCCTCGGCTCGTGCGGTCCGACGATCCTGCGCGCGACGGCTGCGGAGCGGTTCGCGATGGGACTGCTCGAGGCCCACGGCTGGGATCGGCGCCTCGAGCCGAGCGACGCGGAGCTTGGGGAGTTCGGCCGGCTCGTCGCGGCGGCCGCGCGGCCGATCGACGACGTACGTGGCACCGCCGCGTACCGGCGCCACGTGCTTTCGGTCATGGGCGCGCGCGCTCTCGCGCGCGTCTGGTCGATGGCGTGAGGCTCCGGCTCAAGGTCAACGGCGCCGAGCGCGAGGCCGAAGCGCGCGAACACGAGAGCCTGCTCACCGTGTTGCGCGAGCGACTCGGTCTCTGGGGCAGCAAGAACGCCTGCGAGCAAGGCGAATGCGGCTCGTGCTCGGTGCTCATGGACGGCCAGCTGGTGTGCGCGTGCCTCGTCCTCGCCGGCGCGGCCGAGGGCCGCGACGTCCGCACCGTCGAGGATCTGGCCGAGGGCGAGCACATGCATCCCGTCCAGCGCGCGTTCGTCGACGCCGGTGCGGTGCAGTGCGGCTTCTGCACCCCGGGGTTCGTCGTCGCGACCGCCGCGCTGCTGCGCGACAACCCCGAGCCCACCGACGCGGAGATCCGCGAGGCGCTCTCGGGCAACATCTGCCGCTGCACCGGGTACGGAAAGATCCTCGAGGCCGTCCACCGCGCCGCGGCGCACGGCTACAGCGCGTGACCATCGCACCGCCGAAGACCCGTTTGCGCGGCATCGTGGGCGAGTCCGCTCCGCGCGTCGACGCGCCACCGAAGGTCAAGGGCGAGTTCCTCTACGGGAGCGATCTCTCGCGCGAGGGCATGCTGTACGGCGCGACGCTGCGTAGTCCGCACGCGCACGCGCGCATCCTGCGCATCGACATCGCGGCGGCGCGTGCGATGCCCGGGGTGCACGCGGTGCTCACGTCGGACGATCTCCCGACGCGCGAGAAGTTCGGCCTGATGCGCGCGGACCAGCCGGTCCTCGCGACGCGCGTCGTGCGTCATGTCGGCGAGCCGGTGGCGATCGTCGCGGCGGACGATCCCGAACAAGCGCGTCTCGCGGCGAAGGCGATCGCGGTCGAGTACGAGCCGCTCCCCGCGGTCACCGACCCCGTCGAGGCGCTGCAGCCCGAAGCGCCGAAGCTGCACGATCCGAAGGACGGCAACGTCATCGAGGACGTCCGCGTCGTGCACGGCGATCCCGACGCGACCGCCGACGTCGTCGTCGAGGGCGAGTACGAGGTCGCGATGCAGGACCAGGCGGCGCTCGGGCCGGAGGCCGGTCTCGCGATCCCCGGACAGGACGGCGGCGTCACGCTCCACGTCGCGACGCAGTGGCTGCACGAGGACCTGCGCCAGATCGCGCCGTGTCTGGGTCTGCCGGAGGAGAAGGTCCGCCTCGTGCTCGCCGGCGTCGGCGGCGCGTTCGGCGCGCGCGAGGACGTCACGCTGCAGATCCACGTCTGCCTCCTCGCGCTCGCGACCAAGCGAGCGGTGCGCATGACCTACGGACGCGAGGAGTCCTTCTACGGCCACGTGCACCGGCATCCGGCGCGGATGTGGTACAGGCATGGCGCGACGCGCGACGGTCGACTTGTCTTCGTGCGCGCGACGATCGTGCTCGACGGCGGCGCGTACGCCTCGTCGACCTTCGCCGTCGTCGCGAACGCCGCGTGCTTCGGTGCGGGCCCCTACCGCGTCCCGAACGCGCTGATCCATGCGGTGGGCGCGTACACGAACAACCCCCCGACCGGCGCGATGCGCGGCTTCGGCGCGGTGCAGTCCTGCTTCGCCTACGAGGCGCAGATGGACAAGCTCGCCGCCGCGCTCGATATCGACCCCGTCGAGCTCCGCGCGCGCAACGCGCTGGAGAACGGCGACCGCATCGTGACCGATCAGGCGGTCGAGGGCTCCGCCCCCGTCGCCGACGTGATCCGCCGCTGCGCGGCGCTACCGTTTCCTGCCCGACGCTCGTCGGACGACCCGCTCGGACTTCCGGGGGGCGCCGGCAACCTCACCCGCGGCGAGGGCGTGCGGCGCGGCGTCGGCTTCGCGGTCGGTGTGAAGAACGTCTGCTACTCGCACGCGTTCGACGATTTCTCGACCGCGCGCGTGAGCCTCGAGCGCGACCGCGAGGGCCCCGTCGCGCGCGTCCACACCGCCGCGTCGGAGGTCGGGCAGGGGATCGTGCTGGTCTGCGAGCAGATCGCGCGGACCGAGCTCGGCGTGCAGCGCGTGATCGTCGAGACGCCCGACACGACGATCGGATCGGCGGGCTCTTCGTCCGCGTCGCGCCAGACCTGGATGACCGGCGGCGCCGTGCTCGCGGCGTGTCGCGAGGTGAAGGACGAGCTCGGTCGCCGCGCGGCGGCGCGCGGTACACGTGTGGAGGACATCGACCTCGCCGAGCTCGTTGAAACGCCAGTCGAGCGCGTTGTCACGCATCGCCATCGGCCGACCGAGAAGCGCAACGAGACGACACAGAACGACGGGCACGTCGCGTTCCTGTTCGCCGCGCACCGCGCGGTCGTCGACGTCGACATGGACACCGGGCTGGTGAAGGTCGTTCAGGTCGCGACGGCGCAGGACGTCGGCAAGGCGATCAATCCGCTGGCGGTCATCGGCCAGCTCGAGGGCGGCATCGCGCAGGGTCTGGGCCTCGCGGTGATGGAGGAGGTCCAGCTGAAGGACGGCGCGGTGCGCAACGCGTCCTTCACCGATTACCTGCTGCCGACGATCCTGGACATGCCGCCGGTGGTGTGTGACCTCATCGAGTACCCGCATCCCGACACGCCGTACGGCGCGAAGGGTGTGGGCGAGCCGCCGACGATCTCGAGCACGCCGGCCATCGTCGCCGCGATCCGCGCCGCGACCGGGCGGGCCTTGGCGCGCGTGCCGGTCCGGCCCGACGACATCGTCTTCGGTGATGGAGCATCACGGTCCGCCTGGAAGCTTTCCGCTGGAGAGGACCCGCGTCGAGCGCATCGATAGCAGGCGCATACTCGCTGGCCAAGGGAGCGCTCGATGACTCAGCGACGTCGCCTCGTTCTCGCGATAACCGCGGCTGTGCTGCCACTACTCCTCGTCGCGGGCATCCTGCTGTGGCGCGGCGCCGCCGCAACGGAACAGCAGATCGTGCGCGAGCGCGCCGCGGACGCGCGGGCGGCCGCGCTGGTCGTCGACCTGTTCGTCAGCGACAACATCAGCGCCCTCCAGGTCCTGACCCGGAACGCCGCCGCACTGGATGACCTTGACACGAGCCGCGCCGCGCGAGCGCTGGCTGACGCGGCGAGCACGAATCCGAACTGGGACGGCGTCGGGCTCGTCGACAGCAGAGGCCTCAACGTCCTGCCCAGCGGCTCGACCCCCGCGCGATCGGTGTCGGTCGCGGATCGCGACTACTTCCGGGACGCGATGACGACCGGGCGACCTGCGATCAGCGGCGCGATCATCGGGCGCTTCAGCGGAAAGCCCGCGGTCGTCATAGCCGTCCCGGCGATGTTCGCGTCAGGCGACCGCGGGATCGTCACCGGGATCCTGTCGCTGGATTTTCTCGAGAACGAGCTTCGCGCGCTGCCGGGCGCGAGTGATACCGAGGTCATCGTCGTCGACCATGCCGGTCACGCGATCGTGCACCCCGATTCGGCGGCCGTCACGTCGCTCGCTGATCTCTCCGGGCTGCCGTCCGTGCAAGCGGCGCTCGCCGGGGAGAACGGCACGCTCCAGCGTGTCGACGGCGGGACGGAGCTCCTGGCGGCATACGCGCCTGCTCTCGTTCCGCGATGGGGCGTGGTGGTGCGCGAACCGACGAGCGGTGCGTTCGCTCTGATCCGGACCGAGATCGCCCAGGCGGCCGCGCTGCTCGCGGTCGGGACAATGCTGGCCCTCACGCTCGCGTGGATCCTCGGCGGCGTTCTGGAGCGGTACAACGAGCGTGCGATCGCGGCAGAGCGCCGGCGTGCGCTCGACAAGGACGAGCTGCTCAACACGCTCGGACACGAGCTGAAGACACCGCTTGCGGCGCTGTCGCTGGCCGCTCAAGCGCTCGGCCGAAACGCCGCGCGTCCCGGGGCCGAGCACAGGAGAACACGATACGTCGAGCTCATCCGCGAACAGGCCACGCGTGCGAGCGCTCTCGTGACGCAGATCCTCGAAAGCGCGCGCCTCGATCGTCAGCTACCCATACATCGCGAACGTGTCGATCTTGGTGCGCTCCTCCACGCAGCCGTGGATCGGCAGCAGGCCTACCTTCCCGAGCCGTCGACGCACGAGATCACCCTCAGGATCGAAGGTGGCGTGGTGCTCGAAGGCGATGCATCCCGGATCGACCAGGTGATCGCGAATCTCCTCACCAATGCGGTGAAGTACAGCCCGGACGGCGGAGCTATCGAGGTCAGCGCGGGAAGATCTGACGGCAGTATCCGAGTGCTGGTCGAAGACCACGGCATTGGCATCGCCGGGGAAGAGCGCGAATCGGTCTTCAGCCCGTTCGCTCGCACTCGCGCCGCGACCGAGCGCGGTATCGAGGGAACGGGCCTCGGTCTCTATCTCTCGAGGCGGATCGTCGAGGCGCACGGAGGAACGATCGCGGTGGCGGACACGCCCGGTGGCGGCACGACGATGGTCGTGACCCTTCCAGCGCTCGTCGCGATCCCGTCCGACGGCGCCGGGCGCTCGTAGACTCGGGACGATCGCACCGATGCTCTCGCTCGAAACGCTTCGCGCCGCGCCGAAGGTGCTGCTGCACGATCACCTCGACGGCGGGCTGCGACCGGCCACGATCGTCGAGCTCGCCCACGAGCTCCGCTACGGCGGCCTACCGACGACCGATCCCGGTGAGCTCGCGCGCTGGTTCCACGCCAGCGCGGCGAGCGGATCGCTCTCGCTGTATCTGCGCGGCTTCGCGCACACCATCGCGGTCATGCAGACGCCCGACGCGGTCGAACGCGTCGCGTACGAGTGTGGTGAGGATCTCGCACAGGACGGCATCGTCTACGCGGAGGTCCGCTACGCCCCTGTCTTCAGCACACAGGGAGGCATGAATCTCGAGCAGGTCGTCGCTGCCGTCGTCCGCGGGTTCGAGCGCGCAGAGTCGCGTTATCCGATCACGCTGCGGCAGATCATCTGCGCGATGCGCGACCGCACCGACTCGCTCGAGATGGCCGAGCTCGCGGTGGCGCACCGGGAGCAGGGCGTGGTCGGCTTCGACATCGCCGGCGAGGAGGCCGGCCATCCGCCGAAGGCCCACCTCGAGGCCTTCCAGCTGTGCCGGCGCGAGAACTTCTCGATCACGATCCACGCCGGCGAAGCCTTCGGCCCGCCGTCCATCTGGCAGGCCCTCCAGTACTGCGGCGCGCACCGCATCGGTCACGGCGTGCGACTCATCGAGGACATGGCGATCGTCGACCCGGGGAAAGGCGCCGCCGGGCGCGTAGCGACCGTCGTGAAACTCGGTCCGCTCGCGGCCTACATCCGCGACAAGCGCATCCCGCTGGAGCTCTGCCCGTCAAGCAATGTCGACACCGGCGCGGTGCCGTCGCTCGAGGACCATCCGATCCGCCACTTCATGGAGCAGCGTTTCCGCGTGACGGTGAACACGGACAATCGCCTCATGTCGGATGTGACGCTGTCCGAGGAGTTTCGTCGCCTCTCGCGCGCCTTCGCGCTCGCGCTGGATGACGTCGAGAAGCTGACGCTGAACGCGATGAAGAGCGCGTTCATCGGCTACGACGAGCGCCTCGCGCACATCTACGGCAAGATCAAGCCGGGCTTCGCCAGGCTACGCGGCGAGCCCGCGCTCGCGGGTTATCGGCTGCCGCCGAGCGCCTGAAGAATCGCCTCGATTCCCAATCGCTATTGGACTAATAACGATGAGAGCCAACTAGAATCGCCGCGTGATCCGTCTCCCGGCCGTCGCGACCGGCCGTGTACGTCGCCGTCAGCTCCTGCGCGTGGGGTTCGCCAGCGCGGTCGCGCTGATCGTCACCGAGCTGGCCGCGGCGGTCGCCCCATATCTGAAGGTGACCCGCATCATCGGTCTCGGCGCGCCCGTCGCGGTGGGGACCGCCGGCGAGATCTTCGCGCAGTTCGCGAACACGAACGACCGGCCGATCCTGTTCCGTGAAGGGCGTTTCTTCCTGCTCCACGCGCCCGGCGGCATCATCGCGGCGTATCGCAAGTGCACGCACCTGGGCTGCACGGTGCCGTTCTCGACCGCACGTGACATGTTCGAGTGCCCGTGCCACGGGTCCCGCTATGACAAGCGCACGGCCACCGTGCTGAGGACGCCTGCCCCACGGCCGCTCGACCTGTTCCACATCGCTCAGCTGCCGAGCGGCGCTCTCGTCGTCGACACCAATCCGCTCAACGTGATGACGCGGAGCGAGTGGGACCCGGCACAGCTCGAGATCCGGGAATGATCGCGCCGCTCAGAGCGCCGACGTACACGCCGAGCGCGACGAGCACGCCACCGACGAGGAAGATCGGTGTGATCGTTTCGCCGCGCAGCAGCGCGCCGAGCGCCACCGCCACGAGAGGCATCACGACGAGCGCGTAGGACGATGCCGAGGCGGTCCAGCGGCGCAGCATCACCAGGAACAACCCGAATAGACCGATCGAGCCGATGACCGACAGGTACGCGATGACGGCCCACGTCGTCGCGGTGTGCGGAAGAGCGCGCGTCTCGCCCACGGCGAACGAGAGCGCCAGCACGAAGAGCGCGCCGACGAACATGCCCACGGCGTTCGTCGCGATCGGGTGCATCCGCGGCAGTCCTTTCGCGATGACGCCCGACTCGGCCGCGACGAGCGCGTTGCCCAGGATCGCGAGCAGCGACAGGAGCGGCACGCTGGCCGACAGCTGCTCGCGGAACACCAGAGCGATGCCGGCCAGCGCGATGATGCCTCCCGCCAACCCGCGCACGCGGAACCGCTCAAGACCGTGGAGGGCGACGAGCACGAGGGTGAAGAGCGGCACCGTCGCGAGGACCACGGCACCGGTCCCGGCGGGCGCGTCCTGCAGACCGTAGTACGCGAGTGCGTAGCCGAGTCCGAAGTTCAGAGCGCCGTAGATCGCGGCTCCGCGCAGCGATGCTCCGCGTGGGAACGGGATGCGCCACGCCGTCATCGCGGCCAGCAGCAGCATGCTTGCGGGCAGGAACCGCAGCCCCGCGCCCCAGAAGGGCGGCAGCTCCGCGTTGCTGAACCGCACGGCGACGAAGTTGCTCCCGCCGATGAGAACGACGCCGGCGAACAACGCCAGGGTGGTGCGGTCGGGTTGGGTTATTTGAGCCAGAGCAGATCGCCGAAGAAGAAATCCTGGCCCTGAGCCACGGTTCGCGCGACGGCCGTCTTCACGTCGAGCACAAAAAAACCGCCCTGGCCGACATACGCGATCTTCGTGCCGTCGGGCGACCAGGCCGGGACCACGTCATCGCCGGTCTGGCCGATCGATCTCACGCCCGAGCCGTCGCAGGGTACGAGGAAGAGGTCCGATGGGATGCTGAGGTGCGCGAGCGTGCCCTCGACGCCGCCGGCGCGCGCGACCGTGTGCCCCGCTGCGGAGAACACGGCGACGCAGTCGTTCGGCGAGAACCGCGGCGCCTGCAGATACCAGAAGGTGTCCCGAGTACGGAGGAGCGGCCCCGCGTTCGCCCCGTCGATGTCCGCGCGCCAGAGCGCGTCGACCTGCCCGTCCTTCAAGTGGACGTAGATCATCGTCTTTCCGTCGGGACTGATGGTGGGATCGGCGCCGTCCTTGACGATGCGCTTCCGCTCACCGGTGCGCAGATCCAGACGCTCGATCGCGTCGTCGTTGCCGGTGAACGAACCGTTCTGGATGATCGCCGCCCGGCGGTGAAAGTAGACGACGTTGCCGGACGCGTCGAAGCGCGGGCTCGCGTAGAAGACGTTGTCCGATTCGTGCTGGACCAACGCGCGCAGCCCCGTGCCATCGACGTTGACGACGTAAAGGTCAGAACCGAATCCGCGCTTGGGGTCCGACTGCGGCGTGAGCGCGAACACGATCGACTTGCCGCTCGGATGGAGCGACGGCGTCGACGGTGCGCTCTGCGGAGGCAGGTCGACGAGGCGACCGAGCGTGCGCGCCGTGTTGTCGAGAGCCAGCAGGCCGGCGGGATTCGCGAGGATGAACGTCGCCTGCACTCCGACGCCGGGTTGGACCGCTTGTGTCGGCGTCGGAGTTGGGTTCGGCTGGCATGCCGACAAGAAGAGAGCGAGTGCGACTGCGGCGAGTTGCCACGGAAGCGAGGCGGCGAGTCGCCACCGAGGGCCCCCGCGCGCGAGGGGACCCCGTCCCGAAGGGACGGGGTACCGCGCGAACAGAGGGTTTCGGTGGTGACTCGCCGCGCGGCGAGCGATCCTCACGCGATCACCTCTCCGGATCGCATGGCTCGCTCTCGCAGGCGGCCCTGGATACGCGCCGAGACTCGTGCGTGGTGCTGCACGGCGCTCACGAATGCGGCGTGCGACCAGGTGAGCGGCGAGACCGAGAGCGGCTCGCCGCTGTACGGATGGACCTGCTCCGCAAGCACACCCGACGGCAGCGCCTTGCTCGCGCACCATCTCAGCAGCGCGAGCGGTCGCTCGAGATCGTCGAGGGTCGCGGCCGTTGCGATGTACCACTCGGCCAGCCACAGCGTGCTGATGAACCACGGATTCCCGGGAACGTTCGTGACGTCCTGCCCGACCTGGAAGTAGTGGTCGTTCTCGTAGCGCGCGATGCCGCCGACCGGGGTCCGGATCGTGAGCCGCTGCTCGATGGCCTTCATCGTCGCGACCACGCGGGGGTCCGCCGCAGGGAGCATGCCGAAGAGGAAGATGCCGGCGAGGGAGATGTCGATGGTGGCGTCCTTGACGATCATGCCGTCGGGCAGGACCGCGATGGTCCGGACGAAGCGGCCGCGGTCGTCGTCCCACAGATGCGTGAGCGCGGCCTCGCGGATCTCCTGAGCGGCGACGGCGTAGCGCTTCGCGAGCTCGTGCTGGCCGAACGCGACGGCGAAGTTGCGCGCGGCGGTGAGCCCGGCCCACACCGCGGCGGTCGTGAACGCGTGGATGCCGCGACGCTCCTCCCACAGATCGAACGATGGCGCCGGAAGCTTCGTCCGCGTCTCGCGGAACGTCGCCATGAAGTCGGCGCCGGTGCGCACGAGCTTGCGGTAGAGCGGACGGATGAATTCGATGTCGCGGTCGCGGTCGTAGTGCTGCCATAGCGCCCAGATCGGAAGCCCCGTCTCGTCCTCCTGGATCGGCAGCTCGAGCCGCCCTTCGGGCGTCGACCAGGCGTGCCACGACGAGCCGAGCGAACCATCCGGGTTGTATTTGTGCAGCAGGTACCCCTCGCGCGTCATGAGCTCCCCGCAGAGGAAGAAGAAGCGCCGCGTCACCTCTCCGTATCCGGCGAGATCGAGCGCGTCGGCGACGAGCGCGCCGTCACGCGGCCATAGGTACGAGTACGTGTCGCGGTTGAAGCGAAGCACGTCCGAGTCGTTCCCGGCGATGACCGCTCCGTGGTTGTCGACCTGCGTGCGGATGATGAGCGTCGACCGCTTGTACAGACTCGCGATCTCCGCTGGCAGGTGATCCGCGACCGACTCGTCCTTGTTCGCCCAGAGCCGCCAGTAGTCCTTCGTGCGGGCAAGGAACGATGCCGGCGTGCGCTCGCGCACGAGCTTGTCGAGCTCACGCACCTCGTCGTACGACTCGCCGGCCGCGATCCAGAAGACGACAGTCGAGCTGCCGGTCGCGGGCACGTGGAAGCTCAGCATGCCGACGCTGTCGATCGATCCCTGCGCGACGGGATTGCGGGAGAGGGCGCCGTCCTCGGCATCGCGCCAGGTGCCCTCCTTGCCCGGGGCGTCCTTCTGTCCGATCGCGAAGGACGTCAGGCCGAACGAGTTGCCGCCGGCCGTGCCGGAGATGAGGAAGGCGCGCCGGCCCTTGTAATGGACGATCGCCTGCGAGCGCGGGTCGTAGAAGGCGGAGTCGCCGACGTCGTTGCCGAACAAGTGCGCGTCGAAGTGCTGGAAGACACGGACGTCCCGGTCGCGCCCGAGCTCGTCCTCGACCGTGACCTCCTTGAAGTAGATGTTCCGGTCGAAGTCGACGAGGTCGCGGCACGTCAGGCGCAGCCCGAGGGGCGCGCTGCTCAGATGGACGTCGGTCGACAGCGTCTCGTGGCCGTACCGGATCTTGCGATCCCAGTCCTCGTCGGCCGTCCAGCAGAACCCGCCGTCGGCCCACACGCCGAAGCGGCACGCGTTCCCGCTGGTGTGGTCCTCCATCCCGACGAACGGGAAATAGACGTCGCGCAGCTGATAGAGCGCGTCGAACGTGACGAGGAGGTTGCCGTTGCCGACCGGGATATCCCTTGGCATCTCGCCCGCCATTCTGCGATGGCGAGGCGGTCCTTCCTAGGTCTTGCGGCGGGTCGCTCCGAGGAAGGCCGTTACATTCGCCGTGAAGGCGGCGGCGTCGCCCTTCTCCACGAGGTCCGGGCGCACGAGCGGGTTGCCGATCCCGTAGCCGGCGACGCCCGCGGCGTCGTAGGCGGGGATCTCGGACAGCTCCACGTTGCCGGTCGGCACGAGCGGCAGGAGCGTGATCGCGCGGCGCACGTTCGCGATGTACGAGGGGCCGCCGA
>DASYUY010000047.1:0-3220 GCA_036000705.1 Candidatus Limnocylindria bacterium
CGAAGCCCGGGCCGGCGTTGATGAGATACGAGTCGTAGCGCGCCATCGCGAGCGGCGCGACCACGCCGAGCACGGCCCACAGCACGAGCGCGACGAGCGGAACGCGGGCGGCGCGAATGGCGATGCTCAACGCCGAAGCTCAGGCGCGCCCAAAGCGTCGCGCCCGGCGATGTAGCCGAGGAGCGCGGCCACATCGGGACGAACATCGCCGCCTTCGCCGGTGGCACGCACGATCGTCGCCCGCGACCTAGGGAACGCCTCCATCCCTGGCCAGGACCACGAGTCGGACCTCGAAGCGCCGCGCGTGATCGCGGCTCGTGCACCAGAGCGACTCGCGTATTCGTCGAACATCGGGATGAGATCCCCATAGATCGTGTCGAAACGCAGGCGATCGCCTTCGAGATCGTCGAGCACGACGATCGTGTCCCACCGCGTTCGGCCGAGGAGGTCTGCGATGGCGCGCGCGTTGCCGATCGGATCCGCCGTGCGGTCGAAGGCCGCGAGCGCCAGACCGACGCCGGTCCGTCCAGCCAGCGAGCGGATGAATGCGGCGAGGGCGTCGGTCGCTGGTCGCGCGCTCCCGCGTGTCGCGGGCATCACGAGCCAGATCAAGACGCGCGGCTGTTCGCCCCGCGTGACACCGACCAGACTCCTCGGGGTGGCTTTGACGCGCGCGACCGGCAGATCGATATGAGCGCTCGTCCCCAAGTCTCGAGCGAGCGACCTCTGCGAGATCGGGTCGTCGTTGTCGACGATCTTCTGCCCGAAGGACAGGCTGTTAACGGTGTTCGCGCCGAAACCCGACCAGGTCGCCGTGGGAGAAGCACCGAGCGGCGCGAGAAGGCGCTCTGCGGCCGGTAGGCTCAGCACGATGACAGGCGGGCCGTCGGGCCGCTCTACCGGGACTGTCTCCCCAAGTCGCCGGTAGGGGTTGATCAGGCTTCCTCTGAATGTCGTGGTGGGTAGCGTCGGCAGCAGCGGATCGATGTACACGACAGCGAGGGCGCCGCGCTTCAGTGCGTTGCTCACGGTCGTTTCGAAGTCCTGACCCTGCGTGATGGTTCGCGAACCGCTTCGGATGAACGGCATGCGCAGTATCACGGCGATCTTTCCGCGCACGTCAACGGCCCGGTAATCATCGGCCCAGTCCTTGACGACTGTCCCAAGGTTCGGTGCCGGGAATTGGCCGATCAACGGCGCGGTCTGAGGATGGTCCGCTGGGGAGAGACCCCAGCCCGCGTAAACGATCGGCGCATCCAGCACCGCGCCGCCCGATGCGAAATAGAGGACCGGGAGGATGTCGGTCGGAGGGTCGGCCTCTTCGCTCACTTCGCCGGCGCGAGCGACATTGATGCTCGCGGGACCGGTCTGCTGGATCTGGGTCACCTCGCGCTCGACCACGTAGCTCGCGCCGATCGGGCGTAGACCGCCTTCAGCGAACGCCTGCTCGAGGGGCGCGCCGATCGTGACGCGCGCTCGCGCGTTATCGGCCCACTGGCGCGCCTCGGCGTAGCGCTCGGGGAGGACGGCCGACGCGAGCACCGCGAGCGCGCAAATGACCACGAGCGTCAAGGCGCTATGCGAGCTCAGGTCGTAGAACACGTTCCGGCGCTGGTACTGCCGCGCGATGCCGAGGGCGATCGCTGACAGCGCCATCGCCGCGAGGGCGAACGCGACGCCCGGAACGAGGATCACCCAGCGCGTCGTCCATAGGTTCTCAACGCCGCGGGCGTTCGCCAGCAGGCCGCCCCACTCGGGGATATCGGAGATCCGGGGAGGCGTAACGAGGTCGATGGGCCGGATCGCGTTCGTGGATTCGATCAGCGTCACCAGCTTCGAGGCGCCGACGACGATGCCGAGGACGCCCAGCTCAGCGACCGCGACCAGCGACGCGACGCTTTGCTGCGCCGTGGACACCGCGAGGATTGGAACGAGATGCGGAAGGTGATGACGCAGGAACAGCGGCATGCGGTCGACACCGAGCGTGACCGCACTCTCTGTGAAGGGACTCTTGCGGAGCCGGGCGATCTCGGCGCGCGCGATTCGGTACGGTCCAGCCCAACCGGTGACGAGCAGCGCCGTGATGAATATCGGTATCTGCGCGTCTCCGCGAATGAAGACGAGCACGATGAGGACCGCGACCAGCGTGGCGGGGACAGCCGAGATGATCTCGGCGAGCGAATCGAAAACCATCCGCACCGGTCGCGACCAGCTCGCGACAACCGCGATCGCGAGACCGCCGAGAACGCGCGCCAGACCCGCGACGATGGCGATGAGCAGTGTCGCTCGCGCGCCCGCGAGCACGAGACTGAGCAGGTCGCGCCCGAGTACGTCCGAGCCCAGTGGATACACCTCGCCCGGCGCGAACGGGCGCTGTAGGTCGCCGCGGTTGACGGTGAAATAGATCGGCTCATAGGGCGCGATCCGCTCACCGAACAGCGCGACGAAGAGCAGTGCGAAGAACGCGAGGAGGCCGATGGCGAACCACGGATCGATGCGGCGCATGCGGAAGAAAGTACCCGCGCAGTGGGCGCGGGGTTCCGGCTAGGCGGCGCGCTCGCGCGCGAGGTACCGCTGTAACGCGTCCCGCGCTTGCGTCCGTTTTACCGGTCCCAGCCATCGCCACAACATCGCTGTGGCGAACTGCACGTCCTCGAAGGCGTTGGTGACCCAAACGCACTGGGGCAGCTTTGACCATGGGTTTGGCAGGAGGCGCGGGCCGCGAAGACTACCCACGCCCAGAACGGAGCGCACACGCGCCAGCGTCGGTGGCATCGAGCCGGCTGGCGTCGCTTGCGCGATCGACATCTCGATGGTCCGCCTGCCGTTTGCGCCTCCCGAACCGATGTATCCCTCACCGTCAAAGAAGCCAGCGACCCAGGCGAGTTCGGTGGTCAACGTCGATTCGGGTCGCATCTGCTGGGGGCAATCGGGTGGCATTGGCCGGCCCGACGTCTCGGTCGCCCGCCTCAGCTGCGCTCGCTTCGATTCGCTGAGCCACGGCCACAGCATCGTCATGACCTCGTCGAACGCCCGATGCTTCTTGGTCGTCCAGTGAAAGAGTCTGTCGCGATAAGGACCGGTGATGTTGCCGCGATTTCCGACTGCGCGTCTGAATCTAAGAAGGGCGTCGGGGATCTCGTCCCGTCCGGCCTGATATACCGCCATCTGACGCTCCCGACTCGGCCGTTCGCGACGTCGAGAGGAGCACGCTGATCCT
>DASYUY010000048.1:0-12310 GCA_036000705.1 Candidatus Limnocylindria bacterium
TAACGCTAGCTAAGGCGACTGGAATGATGGGCGATCGCCACCAGGTTGTCTGAGGCTTCCCGGATCGATCAAGTGTTGCGTGGAACTCCTTCGCCATCTGCGTTCTCCCTCGCGGCGCTAGGTTAGGGCAGCGTGATAGAGACCTAGATCAAGGGGATCCGAATTCCCGCTGACCGACACCAAGCAAACAGAGCGACTGCGGCCAAAATGGCGATCCCGAGAACGATCTTGCTAAGCATCTCAGCGTCCGAGTGCGATATGCCGTCGTCGAGCGGCGCCCACCCCCACCTCAGATCGCTGAGAAGTTGTTTCCAGCGCTGCTTCAGCGTTCGTCGGTCACTCAATTCGGCTGGCCATCTCCCCTGGCTCTTCCACGTTCGTTGAAGAACGTAGCCAGTTCACGCACGAAGTACACCAGCGCCGCCAGCGGAGAGAGCCAGCCGAGCGCAAACACCAACGGATACAGCGGGCCTTCCAGAGTCGGCTGCGCGAAGCCATAGCTACCTGTGACCGCGAACGCGACAATCCACAGAAGCACCGAGCAGCCGCAGCCGCTGCATCCACGAAGTATGTGACGCACAGACGGCCTCCTTCTCCCTCGCGGCGCTAGGTTAGGCGGCGATGGAAGCGCCGCATGTCGTAAAGCGTCGCGACTGGCTGCATTCCGAAGCGCGCTGCCCGTCCTGCGGGTTGCACCTCGATCCGCACCGCGACCTAGACGACTACATCCGCGTGAGCAGCGACACGCGAGCGACCGGCGCGATTGTGACGCATCGACGATGCGGCGCGATGTTCAGGATCGAGTTCGCGGACTAGAACGCGACGGCCTGCGGGCATCGGGTCAGAAGCCGCGCGGAAACAAGAAGGCCAATGCACTGCCGATGACGACGGCGAACGGGATGAGGGTCATCCAGAAGTGCTTGCGTTCGCGCCTCGCGACGACCACGAGCACGATCGAACCTATGAGCATCGCCGATAGGAAGTTGTTGCCTTTCGTCGGACCGCCAGGACCGACACTTGTTGCCAGAGCCATCAACGCGAACGTCGGGATCGACACTAGGAGCCCAATAACGAGCAATAGCTTTCTGACGACGGAGCTGTCGTCACGCGGCGTCGGATCGGGCTTAGCCTTCGTGGTGCGTAGCACCGCCCGAGTCTGTTCCTGCCGTCAATGAACGGATTGCGCCAACTCCGACCGACGCGACCGTCACGCATCGCCGCTGCGGCGCGACGTTCCAGATCACGTTTGAGGACAGCCCGCCGGCTTAGAGTGCCCGAAGGGCTTCCTCGCACCGCCCACGAACTACGGCGAGCATGTGCCTCAACTCGTCATCGACTGGCCTCTTCGAGTGGTTGGCCTCAGGGACCGGCGCGCTCGAATCGCGCGGGTCGATCAGCAGACTTGCAGCCGGCTCAGAGCCGATACGAAAGACCAGCCTGCTCATCTGCCGATGGGTCACCATGTGTCGATAGACATACGCGCGGAATATCAGGCCCTCTTCCCCGTAAGGGTCCCGCGGCACGTCCGTTTTCCGCACCTGCTGGCATAGGCCGCCCAGAGCGAGAAGCACCTTGTCACCAGCGGGCAAGCGAGTGCAGACGGTCCGAATGTTCACCTCGCCCGTCTTCATGAGCCCGCGCCGCTCATTGATGATGTGTGCGACCGCCTCCACCGCGCCGATCAGATGGAAGAAGAACTCCTGGGCCAAACGCGTTCTCTCGGCGGCATCCTCCGCGCGCGTCCACGGTGACGCGATCTTCAGGAGTTGCTCCAGGCGGATCTCTGCTGAGTAGAGACGCCTTGCAACATCGTCTGGGTCCTGAAACGGCTGGCTGGCCACGAGGCGCTACGTTAGCGACGCACTGACGGCTATGTTCGAGGGACTACCTCGGTCCGATCGTCGATTGGTAAGAGCTTTGCGAAGCTGATCCCCTACCTCGCGGACGTGACACTCGAAGTCGCTAGGAATTCGCTGACGTTGGTAGAACTACCGGAACAGCCCGCATATGCGACCCGGAGCCTCGTAGGCGAGCTCGCACTCGCGACGTTCTACAAGTTGCTACACGCGAAGTCAGGACGAACCTGTCGCTTTTGCCATCGGATCGAGCTGTTCGACGACGTCCGCCGTCGCGTGACGTGTCGTCGACCCGAATGCATTGCCGACTATCGCTCGCAATGGAAGAGGAAACATCCGCATCGCGGAGAGAGGAGATCAACGAAATGACAAGACGGGGAAACGGTGAAGGAAGCATCCGACAGCGGGCCGATGGCCGATGGGAGGTGCGAGTCCGTTCAGGCGGTAGGCGCGAGTCGCTGTTCGCGCGAACGCAGCACGAAGCGGTCACGAAGATGCGCGCGCACCACGCCGCCCGCGACGCTGGCATCGGCGGCCGCGATGAGACGCTGGCGAAGTACGTCGGCCGTTGGCTCGAGCAGCGTGATCCGCGCATGCCTGCCGCGGGCGTACGGCAACTGCGCTGGACCACGTGGAGCGGCTACGAAAGCCGGATGCGCCGTCACGTCCTCCCCGCTCTCGGCGCGACACGCCTGAGCAGGCTTACGCCCGACAGCATCCGCGAGGCGCTGTCGCGGCTCGCCGGAAGGGGACTTTCGTCGACGACCGTCGCCTGTACGCGCGACACGCTCGCCACGATCCTCGAGCGGGCGGTAAAGGACCGCGTCCTCGCTTACAACCCAGCGCACGCCGTTGACTCAGTGCAGCGATCAAAGCGAGCGACGTTCACTCTGACCGCGACGCAGGCCGCCGCATTCCTGCGCGCCGCTGAGGGCGACCCGTACGCGGCGCTCTTCGTGCTCGCGCTCCACGCTGGCCTGAGGCAGTCCGAACTGCTTGGACTCGAATGGGGCGACCTCGATCTCGAGCGCGGCACGCTGACGGTGCGCCGCTCACTCGCGCGCGTGAAGGGTCAGGGCCTGCAGCTCGTTGAGCCGAAGACAAAGGCGTCGGCTGCGACGATCCCGCTCGCCCCGAGGGCCGTGGCCGCGCTGAGGGCACACCGTGACCACGTCGTCGCTGCGAATCGCCTGCCGGTGGGGCTCGTGTTCACGACCGACGTCGGAACGCCTGTCAGCGCCTCGAACCTCTTGCGTCGACACTTCTTCCCTATTTGCGAGCGCGCAGGCATTCCAACACGTGCGCGAGCGGGCGAGGCGCCCGGTCTACGGTTCCACGATCTGCGCCACGCGTGCGGCTCGCTGCTCATCCAAGCCGGCGTGCGGCCGAAGGACGTACAGACGATCCTCCGCCACTCGAAGGTCTCGACCACGATGGATCTCTACGTGCACGCCTACGACGAGGACCTCCGCGGTGCGGTCGCGAGCCTCGATCGGGCGCTCGGGTCGTGAGCCCGCGCCGCTTACCTCTGGCCGATCACGATCCCAATGCTACCGATGATGATCGCCCTGCCGAATCCGTCGATCGTGTTCCCGCTCATGAGCACGCCACCAGCCTGCAAGGTGCCGTCCGGGCCGATGGTCACGTGGAAGCCCTTCGGCCCGTACAGGTCTGCTGCGGCGACGCTGATCACGCTCGGGCTCAGCGTCGCATCGAGGATGAGCCGTCCAGTCGCCTTCTCGGTCATCGAGACGTGATCAGCGGTGCGAACGAAATCGAACTTTTCACGACTGCCGAAGGACCAAGCGTTCTTGCGGAGCTTCGCGACATGCGTGCCGTCCGGCGCGTAGACCTCGATATCCAGCAGCGTCCTACCGTCGTCGCCCAGCTCGAGGCCGACGATCTCCTTGCCCGACCACGCCGGTGGTGTTGCGTACGACGTTGCTCCCGAGTCGAACTTCCATCCACTCACACTCCCGAAACAGAACGCCGTGGGGGTCAAGTTGGGGGTCAAGAGGACCCCGGATGCACGAGCGTCCCGGTTTTCCTGTGGGCTCTGGGCGGCTCGAACGCCCGACCTCAGCGATGTCAACGCTGCGCTCTAACCAGCTGAGCTAAGAGCCCGTTTCCACGTCAGGATACCGCTCAGCCACTGTTGCCGCATCGCAGCGGCTTGAATGCCCGCGTGCCGCGACCGATCGCAGTCTTTCGCTCATGTGGGCGCATCGCACGTTCATCGTGGTCCTCTACGGGACCACCGAAGCACCGATGACGTCCTTCGCGACCATCTTCATCGGCGCGAACCAGTAGCGTCAGGGCGGGCGCCCGCGAACATCCGCAACCCGTCGATCGGCGCGTCTTTCGCGAAGCACACGATCTCGAAAGCGCCGAAGCCGTTCGGATCGAGGAGCGTGTCGATGGCCGACCGGCGGCCCAGCGCGCGCAGCTGCTCGATCGGCGGGTCCGGTCGCGCCGTCGCCTCGCGGATCCCGAGGGCGACCAGCGCGTCGCGCTGCGACGCCCGCCCCGCGAACACGAAACCGGCGCCTTCGGCGGCGCGGCGGATGGCCGTGAAGTTCACGCTCGCAGTGAGGTCATGCGCCCCCGGCTCGGCATACGGATCGCCGACGAGGCGGTGGCGCGAGAAGCCGCGCAGCGTCCCGGCACCGAGTCGCGTCAGCAGCTCGTTCTCATCGCCGCCGTAGTCGATGAACACGACGTACCCGCTCGTGAGCGCAGGCCCGAGGCTCGCGACCCAACCCTCCGCCGCGGGACTCACTTCCCAGCGCCCGCCCTCCGGCAGACGCTCCGGGACCCGCCAGGCCAGGTCGGGCTGGCTCGGCGGGCGGAGTGTCTCTGCGAGTGCGCCGCCGTGCTCCTCGACGAAGACTTCCCTCACCCCATCCGGCGTCCGCACCAGTACGTGCACCGGAAAGGCATCGAGCACTTCGTTCGCGAAGATGACGCCCTGCACCGGAGCGAGCGCACGCGCGTCAGATGCCCACCGTAGATCGCGGCCGGCGAGTGCCGCCGATTGTTGCTCGCGCAGCCGGGGCGACACTTCGACGATCGTGGGCCGCGCTCCCCTCGCCGCATCCGCTCGCTCGCGCTCGAGCGCGGCGAGCACGTCGCGGAGGAACACGCCCCGCCCCGCGCCGGCCTCGACCAAGTCCCACGCCGCGGGCTTGCCGAGCTGCGTCCAGAGATCGACGAACGCGCGAGCGAGAGCGCGCGCGAAGTGGGGACCGAGGTCCGACGCGGTGAGGTAGTCGCCCTCGAACCCCAGCGCGACGCGTGACGTGTAGTAGCCGTCCTGCGGATCGAAGAGCGCCGCCTCCATGTACTCCGCGAACGTGACGGGTCCGCGCGCGCGGATGCGCGCGACGAGCCGGTCGCCAAGACTTCCCACGACCCGAGCCTAGACGCTCAACGCGGCGTCAACCTCTGCTGGGCGTCGTCGCGGCTCTGCGGATCTGCTCGATCTGCGCCGCGTGAGCGGGCACGTGCGCGAGTGCAATTGCAAGCTGCTGGCGCACGCTGGTGCAGCCTCCGTGCGGAGCGAGGCGAATGGACGCGAGGTCGCGCTCGTCGAACGACAACAATCGGTCGCGGAACGCGCTCCGCATCGCCCGCCAGCGTTCAAGCTCGTCGTTCGGCCACGGGATCAGGCGATCGCGGTAGTAGCGGTACCAAAACGTGATGTCGCGAACGCGTGGGTGCGTGGGCACGACGCGCCTGAGCTCGGCATCTCCGCGGCGCAGCGCGGAGAGGTCACGCTCGTCGACGCCACCGTCGTCGCCATCGGCGTCAGCGTGCCTGCCCATCTCCGGTGGCACCGGCCCGCCGGCACCATGTTCGAGCCATGCTTCCTGCAGCTCACGGACGACGCGCACGACCTTTCGCGGCGTCCAGCGCACGCGGCCGTTCTCCGCGTTCCAGCCGAACTGCTCGATGGCTCTCCCTTCCCGATCGGTGAGCGCCACGCGGTCGACGAGCTGTTCCAGCGCGCCGGCTTGCGCGTCATCAGCGTCGAGTGGCCAGGGCTCGACGCGTAGCAGGAAGAGGCCGCAGCTACTTGCCAGGTGATCGACCACCATCCGAATGCTCCAGCCGTCGGGACCGTCTCGCCGGTCCCAATCGGCGCCGGCAAGCGCGCTGAGCGATGCGTCGAGCTCCTGGTCCAGCTCGTTCAGACGCGCGACGGCGGCGCGCAGGAGCGAGGGCCGCAGCGGCACGAATGGCGCCAGTGGCGTGCCCCACGCGTCCTGCCAGTCGATGACGACCTCGTCCGGATCGACCTCGAAGGTCGCACCGAGACGCTCGAACGCCGCACGATGTTCCGCTGCCAACATTCGTACCTTCGCGAGCGCGTCCTCACGCGACGCCGACCCCTCGCTCGCGGGCTGCACGAGCACCTCCGGCGCGAAGCCGACCCAGCGGCCGCCGAAGGAGCGAAGGTAGATGTTCGCTCAGGCGCCCCAGCGCGGCGGAGCGGGTGGCCGGATCTCCGGCGGGCGCACCGCGTCGCGGCCGTCGCCGTTCGTCGGCACCTTCTCCGATGGCTTCCAGGTCTTCGCCACGGCGAGCTCTTCCTTCGCCAGGACCGTGACGCCGAACCGCTTGTAGGTCGAGAGCTCGAAGTTCGGCGTCTCGCCGAGCGCGCCGTGCGGGCACACCTCGACGCAGTCCCCGCAGTAGATGCAGCGGACGACGTCGAGCTCGTACGTCTGCAGGTCGCGCTCGCGCATCATCAGTGCCCCGGTCGGGCACGTCTCGGCGCACGCGCCACATGACACGCAGTCGGTGTACGAGAGCGACACGTTCCACGGCGTGGTCACGATCGAGTCGTAGCCACCGCCCATGAGCCCATAGCAGTTCGCGCCGATGACGTCGCGGCAGATCCGCACGCACTGGGTGCAGTTGATGCACTTGTTGAGGTCGCGAAGGATGAAGTCGTGGCTGAAGTCGTACTCGTAGTCGTGGTAGTCGATCGGCTCGGCGCGGTGGAAGCGGTTGTCGGTGAGGCCGTGTTCGACCGAGAGGCGCTGCAGGTGGCAGCGACCGACGTCGGGGCACACGCACTGTAAGCAGCGCGCCGCCTCCTTCTCCGCGAGCTCCTTCGAATAGCCGCTCTCGATCACTTCGAACGACTGCACGCGCCGCTCGAACGGCAGCATCGGCATGCGGACCTGTGGCTCCTCTGGCTTGTACGGGACGATGTCGATGAGCTCGGGGACCTTCTCCTCCTCGGCGATCTCCTCCGCGACCTTCGACATGTCGTCGCCCGCGAGGTAGCGGTCGATCGCTTTGGCCGCGAGCTTTCCCTGCGCGACGCACTCGATGACCGTGCGCGTGCCCATCTGCGCGTCGCCGCCCGCGAAGACCCCGGGCCGGTCCGTCATCAGCGCGCCATTCGTGACGATGGTCTCGCGCTTGGTGCGGCGTACGCCGAGGTCCTTGTCGACCCAGTCGAGCACCGGCAGCTGTCCGATGGCGGGGATGACCGTGTCGCATTCGATCGTGAAATTCGAACCTTCGACCGGTACCGGCCGGCGCCGGCCCGACGCGTCCGGCTCGCCGAGCGCCATGCGCTGGAACTCGATGCCGCCGACGCGGCCGCTCTTCTCGATGATCTTCACCGGCGCGGCGTAGAACTCGAGCCTGATGCCCTCGTGCTCGGCGTCGTCGACCTCGCTGTAGTGGGCGCCCATCTCCTTGCGGGATCGGCGGTAGACGACCGTCACCTCGGCGCCGAGGCGCCGCGAGGTGCGCGCGCAGTCGAAGGTGGTGAAGCCGCCGCCGATCACGACGACGCGGTTGTCCTTCCCCACCGGGACCGGATCGCCCTCCGCGTTCTGGCGCAGGTAGTTGATCGCCTCGATCACCCCGGGCAGGTCCTCGCCGGGGATGCGCAGCTCGTTGCTACTCCACGCGCCGATGCCCAGGAAGACCGCGTCGTAGCCCTGTGCGAGCAGCTGGTCGACGGTGAAGTCACGTCCGAGCTTCATCCCGCCCTTGAACTCGGCGTCGCGCAGCTGCCAGACCGAGTTCAGCTCCTTGTCGAGCTTGACCTTCGGCAGCCGGTACTCGGGGATCCCGTAGCGGAGCATCCCGCCCTGCTTCGCCATCATGTCGAACACCGTCACCGCGTGGCCATTCAGCGCCGCGTAGTACGCGCACGTCAGCCCGGCCGGTCCGGCCCCGATGACGGCGACCCGCCTGCCGGTCGCCGCCGCCTGCGGGAACGGCGTCGGCGCCCTGTCCATCTCCATGCTCATCTCGCCGGTGTAGCCATGGCACTGGCAGATCGCGATCTCCTCTTCCACCAGACCGCGACGGCACACCTCCTGGCACGGCTTCGGGCAGACCAGGCCGAGTGCGTACGGGAACGGCAGAACTTCCTTGACGAGTCGCGCCGCTTCGACGTGCTGTCCCTTCGCCATCAGGTCGAGGTAGCCCGGGATGTCGATGTGCGTCGGGCAGCTGATCTGGCAGGGCGGCATGCAGTACGCGTTGTGGTCGCTGAGGATGTATTCGAGGTTCTGCCGGCGCAGCTTGAACAGCGCGTCCGAGCTCGACACGATCTTCATGCCCGGCTCGACCGCGATGTGGCACGACGGTAGCGGCCGGTCCTGGCCCTCGATGTCCACCAGACACATGCGGCACGCCGCCGCGGGCGCGAGCTTCTCGTCGTCGCACAGGGTCGGCACGTTGAACCCGGCGCGCTGTGCCGCGCGGAGGATCGCCTCGCCGACGACCGCGGTGACCGTCTGGCCGTCGATCTCGATCGTGGTCGTCGGCTGGCCCGCCGGGATGTCGCCGTGGTGCGACACGGTCGGTATCTGCGACTCGCCGGGCTGGGTGTAGCGCTCGAGGAGGCTCACGGCTGGGCCATCGTTTCATATCGCCGCGCGCGGGCGGGCGTGCACGTGCCGGTCGGGCAGCGGCCATCCGCGATGTGGGCGCGGTAGTCCTCGGCGAACTCGGACATCGTCGTCCGGATGATCGAGGCCGACGTGATCCCGAACCCGCAGAGCGAGAAGTCGTGCAGGTGATCCGCGAGCTCGCCGAGCCACGGGAGGTCGTCCTCGCGGCCGAGGCCGCTGTAGATGCCCTCGAGGATCCCTCCGACGCGCTTGGTCCCGACGCGGCACGGGACGCAGATCGCGCACGTCTCCTTCGCGAGGTACGCGAACAGGCGCGCGGCCTCGTTCACGATGCAGACGCTCTCGGGGATCGCGCGCACCTGGCCGGACCCGAGATGGGTCCCGGCGGCCCTCAGCTCCTCGTAGTCGAGGCGCACGCTCGACCGTGACGCGTTCAGGATCCCGCCGGTCGGCCCGCCGACGTGGATCCCCTTCAGCGCCGTGGTCACGCCGCCCGCGGTCTGGATGACCTCGCCGAGCGTCGTCCCGAACGCGACCTCGTAGACCCCGGGGCTCGCGACCGACCCCGTGACCGATACGAGCTTGGTGCCGCGCGAGCCGGCGGTGCCCGCGACGCGGAACGACTCCGGCCCGTCGCGCACGATCGGCGGCAGCGCCGCGAGCGTCTCGGCACTGGAGACGAGCGTGGGACGCAGCGCGATCCCCTGCTCCGCGGGCCACGGCGGGCGCTGGCGCGCCATCGCGCGCTTGTTCTCGAGGACCGCCAGGAGCGCACTCTCCTCGCCGCCCATGAACCCGCCCGGCCCGAGCGCGAGCTCGATCTTCACGTCGCCGTCGCGCTTCGCGAGCGCGGCTTCGGCCGACGCGCGAGTCTTCGTCGCCTCGGGATGCAGGTAGAGGTACGCCTGCGTCGCGCCGACCACGGCGGCGGCGATCGCGATGCCGTCCAGGACGAGGTCAGGCTTGCGCTCGATCAGCGTGCGCGAGAGCGGGCTGTCGGGGTCGGCGTCATACGCGTTCGCGACGACGTACGGGCTGCCGGCCAGCGTCGCCGCCGTGCGCGTCGCGCGCAGCTTCTGCGCGAGCGGAAAGCCCGCGCCGCCACGGCCGCGCAGCCCCGATCGCTCGACGATCGCGACCACCTCGTCAGGCGCGAGCGAGCGCGCGCGCTCGAGCGCGCCGTCCGCGTCCGCGTCGAGGAGGCGGAACGCCGTGCTAGTCGGCAACGGACAAGGCCGGGGTTCCGCCCCCGCCGATCCCCGCGGGTTCGGGGTAGCGCACCTCCTGCTCGCGCAGGGTGTCGTGCGCGGGCGCCGGCGACAGCGCGGGCCACGCTCCGGCGATGCCGAGGTCGCCCGTGAACTTGCGACCGCCGCGCGGGACCGGCGTGCCCTTGCCGGCGGGCGCGCCGTGGAAATTCGGGAGGAGCGACGCGGTCGTGTACACGTCGGTCATCGTCTTGTCGAACTCGCGCGCGATGAGCTCCGCGGCGGTCCACGGCAGGTATCCGTAGGCCTCGTGAGTCGCGTACAGCACGCGGTGCAGGCGGTCGGCGGTGCGGGGCGTCTCCGCGAGCACGCGCCGGACCGGCGCGAGGTCGAGGCCCGTCTCCTCGTCCGCGGGGATCGTCGTGACGACCGTCGAGAGCGGCCGGCGCGCGCCATAGGGGGCGGCGGCGACCATCCGGATCCGGTAGTACGACGCGCGCGGCGCGATCGGCGGTCGCTTCCGGAAGCCGTTGCGGAACTTGTAGGAGATGGAGATCGCGCGCGGGGGGCAGGCCTTCTCGCACATGAGGCAGGACTCGCACTTGAAGATGCTCGTCTCGGGCTCGAGGAGGAGGGCGATGAGCCCGCGGCTGCGCTCGGGCAGCTCGCGCTTCTCGTAGGGGTACTTGCGCGTCACCGGACGCGGCCGCGCGAGGTGCTCGAGCGTGCGGAACATGCCGCGGAACATGCCGAGCATCTAGCGGTCGACCTCGCCGAGGACGAAATCGATCGATCCGAGGATCGCGACGAGGTCCGCGATGAGCCGTCCGTGCATGAGGTACGGGACGACCTGCAGGTTCATGAACGACGGCCCGCGCATCTTCGCGCGGAACGGATTCGGGTTGGATCCGCCGGAGCTGATCATGTAGAACCCGACCTCGCCCTTCGCGCCCTCGACCGTGTAGTAGGCCTCGCCGCGCGGGCACTTCCACACGTGGCCGAGCCGCGCGCGCACCGGCCCGCCCGGCAGCTTGTCGATGCACTCGCGGATGAGCTGGATCGCGAGCTTCATCTCGCCGACGCGGACGAGGTACCGCGCGAACGCGTCGCCCTCGTTGTGGACGACGGGCTGCAGCGTCTTCAGCTCCGGGTAGATCGAATACGGCCGGTCCCGCCGCAGATCCCAGTCGATGCCCGACGCGCGCGCGATCGGACCGGTGATGCCGTATCGCAGCGCCACATCGCGCGGGATCACGCCGACGCCGACGAGTCGCTCGAGGAAGATCTCGTTGCCTTCGAGCAGCTCGCGGTAGTCGGTGTCGATCCGCTTCTCCCAGCGGTCGAGGAAGCGCGAGATCTTGCCGAGCATGCCGGGCGGGAAGTCGTACAGAAGTCCGCCGGGACGGTAGTAGTTGAAGTTGAGCCGCGACCCGCAGATCTCCTCGAACATGTCGAGGATGTCCTCGCGGTCGCGCAGGCACCACAGGAACGGCGTCGTCGCGCCGACGTCGAGCCCGAACGTGCCGAGCCAGATGAGGTGCGACGCGCACCGCGACAGCTCGTCCACGATGACGCGCAGGAACTCCGCGCGGCGCGGCACGTCGATCCCGGCGATGGCCTCGACGGCGCCCGCGTACGCGTGCTCGTTCAGCATGTTCGAGACGTAGTCGGCCTGATCGGCGTAGCGCGGGCCCTGGTGGTACGTGCGCCACTCGAAGATCTTCTCGAGCCCGCGGTGCAGGTATCCCATCACCGGCACGCACTCGACGACCTTCTCGCCGTTCAGCTTCAGCACGAGGCGCAGGACGCCGTGCGTCGACGGATGCTGCGGGCCGAGGTTGAGGATGAGCTCCTCGGTCTGGAGCTCCGGTGTCGTGACCGCGCCCGGCTGCGGGAGCTCCTCACCGGGGACGCCGCCCTGCTGCGCCCGGCGGATCTCGGTCTCGGTGGCCACGCGGCCTAGCCGCCCTTCGCGATCTTCTCGCGGAGCCGGAGGATGCCCTCGGTCAGCGCTTCGGGGCGCGGCGGGCAACCGGCGACGTACACGTCGACCGGGACGATCGTGTCCACGCCCTGCAGCGTCGAGTAGCTGTCCCAGAACTCACCGCCCGACGAGGCGCAGTTGCCCATCGCGATGACCCACTTCGGCTCGGGCATCTGCTCGTACAGGCGTCGGAGCCGCGGCGCCATCTTGTGCGTCACGGTGCCAGCGACGATCATCACGTCCGCCTGCCGCGGACTCGCGCGGAACACCTCGGCGCCGAAGCGCGCGAGGTCGTGCGTCGACGACGCTGCCGAGAACATCTCGATCGCGCAGCACGCGAGGCCGTAGCCGAGGGGCCACGGGCTCCGCGAGCGC
>DASYUY010000049.1:0-3522 GCA_036000705.1 Candidatus Limnocylindria bacterium
GAGTGCGACGTCATCGTAGCGCGATGAAATAATCGCCGTTCCGAGGAGGCGCATGCAGCAGGACTTCGCGAAGACGATCCAACTCGCCGCGAGCGCGGACCAGGTGTGGGCTGCCGTGAACGATGTCCGCCGCGTCGCGTCCTGGATCTCGATCGTGCGCGAGGTGCGCGACGTCGATCCCCCGCGCCGGTACGCGGCGCTGCTCGAAGATCGCATCGGACCGTTCGCGATGCGCGCCGATCTCGACCTGACGGTCGAGGCCACCGACGGGCGCCGCATGCACGTGAGCGCGTCCGGCGAAGACCGTCAGGTCGCGTCACGGATCTCGGCCTCGATCGACCTCGCGCTCGCGGCGGACGGCAGCGGGACGTCGCTCGCGGTCAGCGGCCGTTACGAGGTCACCGGTCGCGTCGCCACGCTCGGGGCGGGCGCGATCCGCAAGAAGGGCGACCACATCCTCGAGGAATTCGTCGCGAGCGCGAGCAGGGATCTCGGCGGGCGCGGTCCCGCGGTCGAGCCGGTACAGTCGCCGTCGTCATGACGGCACCATCTCTTGTCGATGCTTCGGCGTTTCGACGTCCATAGGGCCACCACCGTCGCCGAGGCGGTGGACCTCCGGCAGCGGTTCGGCGAGGACGCCGCGGTCTACGCGGGCGGCACGGAGCTCCTGCTCGCGATGAAGATGGGCGTCGCTCGCTGGCCGCACCTCATCGATGTCAAGCCGATCGTCGCGCTGGGCGAGATCACCGTGACGAAGGACACGCTGTGTATCGGCGCGACCGCGACGCACTGGACGATCGAGCGCGACGCCAACGTCGCCCGCGTGCTGCCCGCGCTGGCGCGGCTCGAGGCGAACGTCGCAAACGTTCGCGTCAGGGCGGCGGGGACGCTCGCCGGGAACCTCGCGTTCGCGGAGCCGCACGCCGACCCACCGTCGCTGCTGATGGCCCTGGGCGCGCGCGTCGTGCTCGAGGGCAAGAAGGGACGACGAACGCTCGCGGTCGCGGAGCTCATCACCGGCATGTACACGACGACGATCGCGGAGGACGAGATCATCGTCGCGATCGAGGTGCCGCTCCCGGCGAAGGACGTGCGCGCCGCGTACGTGAAGTTCCAGATCCTCGAGCGGCCGAGCGTCGGCGTCGCCGCGGTCGCGAACGTGCGCGACGGCCGCTTCGTCGGAGCGCCGACGGTCGTCGTCGGCGCCGTGGATGAGATGCCGCGTCGCGTCGACACGGCGCAGTTCGCTGGTGCCGACGCGCGCGAGACGCGGACGCGCGAGGCGATCGGAGAGTCGGCGCGATCCGCGGTCGAGCCGACCGCGGACCTCGCGGGAAGCGTCGAATACAAGCGACATCTCGTGAGCGTGTTCGCGCAGCGCGCGCTGACGCAGCTGATGGCGAGCGCCTAGATGAGCAAGCGCGAGATCCAGCTGAAACTCAACGGCGGCGATCGTCGTGCCGAGGTCGAGGACCAGACGCTCCTCATCGAGCTCGTCCGCGGGCTAGGCCTGGTCGGGACGAAGCTGAGCTGCGACATGCAGGTCTGTGGGGCCTGCACGGTCCTGCTCGACGGACGGCCGGTGAGCTCGTGCACGACGCTCGCGATCGAGGCCGACGGCAAGGCGGTCGAGACGATCGAGGGTCTCGCCGACGGCACGAAGCTCCATCCGCTGCAGGCGGCGTTCATCGAACGCTTCGCATTCCAGTGCGGCTACTGCACGCCGGGAATGATCGTGTCGGCGAAGGCGCTGCTGGACGAGCGACCGAAGCCCGATGCGGCGGAGGTGCGGCACTGGATGGAAGGCAACATCTGCCGCTGCACCGGCTACCAAACGATCGTCGACGCCGTGCTCGACGCGTCCGAGCACATGCGACGGGCGCCGCGAGGCAGCGGCAGCGGGCGGAGCGCGCGATGAGCGACGAGTACAAGGTCGTGGGCACGTCGGCGCGACGCGCCGATGGCATCGCGAAGGTCACCGGCGCCGCGCGCTACGCGGCCGACCTCTCCGCGCCGGGCATGGCGCACGCGATCGTGGTCCGTTCGACTCGTGCGCACGCGCGCATCGCGAACATCGACCGCACCGCGGCTGAGGCCAGTCCCGGCGTCCTCCGTGTGCTCACCGGCGACGACCTCCTTGCGGCGGGCCTGACTCCGTACTACGGGCACGTCGTGCTCGATCATCCGGTGCTCGCGATCGAGCGCGTGCGCTTCCACGGCGAGCCGGTGGCGCTCGTCGTCGCCGAGACGAAGCTCGCTGGAGCCGAGGCGGCGGATCTCGTGGACGTCACGTACGAGGAGCTCCCGGCGGTCATCGACGCCGACGAGGCGCTGAAGTCGGGTGCGCCGGATCTGCACGAGAAGCGCGGCGAACGTGTCGGCGACGAGGGCATGGACGAGGGCGAGGGCGCCCTCCCGATGAACGTGTGCGCGATCGCCCGCGTGAGCTGGGGCGATGTCGACGCGGGCTTCGCCAAGGCGCATCTCGTCGTCGAGGGCGAGTACCGCTACCCGATGCTCTACGGCTACGCGATGGAGCCGTACAACGCGCTCGCGTTCTTCGATCAGGGGGACCTCGTCGTCTATTCGAGCGCGCAGCACGTGTACATGGTCCGTCGCGATCTGGCGCGCATGTTCGGACTGTCGCTCGCGCGCGTGCGCGTGAGCGCGCCGTACGTCGGCGGCGGCTACGGCACGAAGTCGTACACCAAGGTCGAGGGCATGACGTCCGCCGCGGCGTACTTCACGGGACGGCCGGTGAAGCTCGACCTCAGCGTCGAGGAGGCGATCCTCACGACGCGCTCCGCATCGGCGCGCATCCGCGCGCGTTCCGCCTTCACGAAGGATGGCCTGCTCCTCGCGCGCGACTTCGACATCGTGAGCAACGCCGGCGCGTACACCGACAACACGCCGCTCGTGAACTCCAAGACGGCGAATCGCTGCTTCGGCCCGTACAAGATCCCCGCGCTGCGCGTCGTCGCGCGCTCCGCGTTCACGAACACCGTCCCGTCGAGCTCACTCCGCGGTTTCGGCGCGCCGCAGGGCAACATCGCCGGCGAGCTCCAGTTGGACGAGGCCGCGGCGAAGCTCGGCATCGACCCGATCGAGCTGCGGATCCGCAACCTCGTCGGACCCGGCGAGGAGTTCATGCCGGGAAAGCGTCCGCTCGACGCGGATCTCAAGGACGACCTCCGCTGCCTCGCGTCGGCGCTCGGATGGCCGGGTGGGACCGTCGGCCGCTCGATCGGTCTCGGCGTGTCCGCCTCTGACGCGGGCGCGTATCCGACATCGACCGCGGCGGTGCGTATCCACTCCGACACATCGGTCACGCTGTTCACCGGGTCGACCGAGCTCGGCCAGGGGTCGCGCACGGTGCTCGCCCAGATCGTCGCCGAGGAGCTCGGCGTCCCGCTCGAGCGTGTGAGCGTCGTCAACGGCGACACCGGCGTGGTCACGTACGAGCGCACGACCGGCGCCAGCCGCACGACGACGATCACCGGCCGCTCGGTCCAAGAGGCCTGT
>DASYUY010000050.1:0-12005 GCA_036000705.1 Candidatus Limnocylindria bacterium
GATCGTTCGTCTCGACCACCCGGGGCTCGGGCGTCATGAGACGCGCGAGATTCACGCCGATGAGCTGCTCGCTGTAGATGTCGGCGAGGACGATCCCCGCTTGGGCGACCGGTCGCAGAACCGGTCGCCAGAGCAGTCCGAAGAGAACGAGCGTGACGACCAGGATCCAACGACGCCGGCTCATCGCCGCGAGAGGTCGCAAATCGCCCCAAAGATAGATACCCGCGCCTAGGGATGAGGTCGGCGCCAGGGGATCAGCGCCGTAGAGTTCGGGCCGTGACGGTGATCCGTGCCATCCGATGACCTCGTAGCCACCGATCAGGCGGGTGAAGATCGACGCCTCATGTCCCGGGTGGCCGGCGGCGACGCCGATGCCCTCGGCGAGCTGTACGACCACTACGGCCGTGTCGTTTTCGGCGTGATCTACCGAATGCTCGGAAGCCCCGAGTCGGCCGAGGAGGTCGCACAGAATGCGTTCCATTCGGTCTGGCGCCAGGCATCGGCGTACCGCGCTGAGCGGGGATCGGTGCGCACGTGGCTTCTGGCCATCGCGCGCAACGCGGCGATCGACTGGCGGCGCTCGCGCGCGAATCGCATGGACCGCGAGACCGTCATCGACGAATCGCTGGCTCTCGTCGACGACGTGCAGGTCGAGGACCGCGTCATCGCGAGCCTGCGCGCGCAGCGCGTGCGCGCGGCGGTCGCGTCGCTGCCCCTCGAGCAGCGCGAGGTGCTGAGCCTCGCCTTCTGGTCGGGTTTGTCCCAGACCGAGATCGCCAGGCGCACTGGCGCGCCCCTGGGCACGGTGAAGAGCCGCGTTCGCCTGGGTATGGCCCGGCTGCGCGAACGGCTCCGTCGCGACGAGGACCGGCCATGAACGAGCATCCGACCGACGAGCTCGCCGCCTTCGCCCTCGGTGTGCTCGAGCCAGACGAGATGCGCGCCGTGCGCGTCCATCTCGAGGGCTGCGAGACGTGTCGGGCGGAGGTGCGCGCCCTGAGCGAGACGGCCTTCGTGATCGCGGCGACCGCCGAGCGCGACGTGCCCGCGGGCCTACGCGACAGGATCGTCGCGCGTGCGCGCCGCGAACGCGCCAGCAGCGCGCCGGCCGCGTCATTCTTCGACCTGTTCCGGCGACCCGTGCCGCTCGCCGTCCCCGCCGCGCTCGTGGTGCTCCTCGCGATCTCGCTCGCGCTGTACGCCGGCGCACGGCGCGACAGCGATCGCTACGCCAGCGTGCTGTCGGGCATCGCCGGCGCACGTGTCGTCGCGCTCGCGCCGACCGGCGAGGTCGCCGGCGTGCGGGGCTCGCTCGTCATCCCCGCCGATGGCTCGGCGCCGTATCTCATCCTCGATCTTCCCGCCCCACCGTCGGGGAAGACGTGGGAAGCCTGGATCCTGCGGGGCGAGACGGCGCGCGCCGCGGGGATCACGAGCGACCACGGTGTGACGACACTGGTGTTGACCGCACCACTCTCGAGCGACGACGGCGTCGCGGTGACGCTCGAGCCAAGCGGCGGCGTCGATCGCGTGACCGGCAATCCCGTCCTCGCCGGCAAGACCTAACGACCGCCGCGCGTTATGCGCGGCGCACGACGCAGCGCGCGGCGCCGCGCGAGCAGTGGGCCCGCGCGGCGCTCGCGACACGAGAGGGGATCAGCTAGTCGTGGCTGTGCTCGTAGCCCTCGTGTGGATGCGCGAGGTACGGGAACGTTGTGAGGTAGGCCTGCTCGTTGGCGGTGCCGTCGGTGAGAAGTGCGGCCGCGGCGTCGAAGGTGTAGCTCGGCAGCACCAGCGGCAGCGTGACACCGGCGACCGCGCGGAGCTCGATCGCGACGACGTTGTCCGCGACGCGGCGTCCGTTCGGGAAGCCGGCGGTGTCGCCACCGAGGAGGCCGAACGCGCTCGGGGTCGAGGCCGGCGGGATCGCCAGGTTGAGACGGAGCATGTCGGCAACGAGCGGTCCGGTGAAGTTCTGGAAGCCGGAGATGACGCCCGTCGGGATCCCCGTGCCGAGGATGGCAACGAGGTCATCGCGCGAGCGGGTCGCCGCCGGCTGCGTCAGAAGCGCGGCGAGATTCGGGAACACGCCCGGATAGAGGACGGGTAGAAGGTTCTGGAGCTCTGGATCGCGGTAGTACGCGCTGAAGTCCGCGTCCCGTCGCGGTTCGCGACCATTCCATCCGTCCTTCTTCGACATCGGGATGATCACTTCGTTGATCAGCGGGTTGCCCAGGCGTGAGACCTGGACCCACGAACCGGCCGACGACGAACCGCCGTCGTCGCCGCGCATCGTGCCGCGCTGCCGGCTCGCCGTCGCCCACACGCCGATCACGGACTTCGGGTCCATGACGTTCAGCGGAACCGAGTTGCCACGCGTCAGCTCGGTCTTGGGCACCTGCAACGCGATGGTGTGGACGTTGAAGCCCTTGGTCCCGTCGATCCCGACGGACGCGCCCGGGATCTTGATGAGGTGCAGGTCCTTGAACGGGCGAAGCGTTCCGAGGTCGAAGATCGACCCGACGTCGACGAAGAAGCCCTCGTCGCGCTGGCCGGCGAAGACCTTCACCCCATTGGGCAGCGAGTGGATCGCGGCGTTCGCGAGCGCGGGATAGTCCGGGGTCGAGCGCGGACCGATGCGCACCGGCGGGCTGGCGAGGTCAGCACCGAGCACCCGGCGCTCGCGCACGTCGTCGTGGTCCTCGTCGTTGTGCCCCACGGCGACGCGCGTCACGGAGTACGTCTGACGAAGATTCCACGACGCGCTATCGAGCGCGGTGATCGGCCCGGTGTTGTAGAGGAACGTATTTGGATTCGTGATGCGTGTCTTGAAGCGAAACTGATAAACGATGTCGGCACGCGCGTCCCCGTCGTTGTCGATCTTGATCTCGTAGAGGACGTCGTCCCCGAACTGGAAGAAGTTGGGGCCGCCGGCGGGTTCCTCGAAGGGGATGTAGTTCGCGATGAGCGTCACCTTCGTCGGGTCACCCGGATCGACGAACGCGTAGACGTCGGTGTTGTCGGCGACGGGGTCCTTGGAGATCTCGGGAGCTTCACGATGCGACGACATCGCCAGCCTCCTTCGCGATCGCGACGAGGCGCGCGACGAGCCCGGCGTCACGGCGGACGATTTCTCGCGTACCGACCATGACGACGATCTCGCCCCTGCGGGCGTCGCTGACGTATGCGACCAGGGGTGCGGAGCTCGTCTCGATCGAGCCCTGTGCCGCGGTCGCCGAGCCGACGATGCGGCCGCCGGCGCCGACGAGGCCGATCGCTGCGGCACCGGCTGCCGCGGACTTGAGAACCGTGCGTCGCGAGCTGCGTGTCATGCTTTCCTCCCAAAGACGCTGAGCGTGTGATCCGCGCGCTACCTACGAGGTCGCGGCCCTCACTGGATCACGATGGGAGCCGGATCAGTCGGCGGAGCGGGGAGAGATCCAATGACGGCGCCGGCTTCGTACACTTCCGCGAACCCAGCCGCCGCTTGGCAGTGTGCACAGAATGGATGCGGCCCAGCCGGGGCCAAAGAGAGGGAGGGGATATGAATCCCAAGCAGTTCTTACAGTTCGGTGGCGCGATCCTCGTCGTCCTCGGAGTCGTCGGCCTGTTGCCGGTGTTCACCAAGGCGAACACGCCGTGGTTCTACCTCGACGCCGGCGAGAACATCGCGCACATCGGTCTCGGCGTCGTGGCCATCGCGGCCGCGTACCTGCTCACCGACCCGGTCATGCAGAAGTGGCTCGTCGCCGTCGTCGGCGTCGTGGCTCTCTTCTTCGGGGTCTACGGCTTCGTCGTCATGGGCCAGCCAGAGCCGAACACGTTCGGTCTCGCGAACCTCGAGAGCCCGGCGGACAACCTCCTGCACCTGGTCGTCGGTGCGTGGGCGCTCTACGCCGCGTTCATGGGCCGCACCAGCATGTCGACCGCGTAACCCGCACTCGCACGCGTAACGAAGCGGCCGTCCCGCGAGGGACGGCCGCTTTGCTTGTGCGTCGACCCCCGAGCACCGCAGCGCGAGGTTCTCCGTCATGGCGCGCTGACTAGACTGACGGCGTTCCCAGGCGAAAGGAGACGACGGCGACGCGACCGGTCGAGGCGCCGAAGCCAGCGCCCGGTCTGAGGCATCTGGACAGGTTGGTCGGCACCTGGACGATCACCGGCGACACGACGGGCGAGCTCAGCTACGAGTGGATGGAGGGCGGCCACTTCCTAAGTCGCGCGTGGGATCGTCGACCAGGACGGCAAGATCACCGAGCACGTCGAGATCTTCGGTTACGAACGCCCCGCCGGTGCGTCGAAGGCAGCGGACGTCCTGACGTCGCGCCTCTACACGAATCACGGCGACACCCTCACCGGCGGCTGGGAGTGGCCAGGCGGCGGTTACAAGCTGACGTTGAGGCGCGTCAGGCCACGCTCGTCGCGGCCGAAGGGATAGAACCGGGCGCTGCCGCGTCTCTCCACCTACCGTCAAGACAGGCGCTGACCGGCACCGCATCCTGCACACACTTCTCCGACGGGGACGGTTTGAACGCGTACCTGAATCGAGCGTGGTCAATCGTGGGACCGGCGAACCCGCGGAAGAACACGCCGATCGGGCGCGGCTTTCGGCCTGCAAAAGAGGAGTCGAGGTCATGGGAGACAAGAGCCTCTACGAACGTCTGGGTGGCATCTACGCGATCGCGGCGGTCGTGGACCACTTCAGTGACCAGCTGCTACAGAATCCAAAGATCGTCAACGCCAATCCCGAGCTCAAGGAGTGGCACACGGCGAAGTACCGCGAGAGATTGCCGGGTCTCAAGTTCCTGCGCACGCTCTGGTCCGCGTCGGTCGCCGGGGGACCGTTCGAATACACGGGTAAGGAGCTGCGTGACGCTCACTTCAACCTACACATCACACCGGAGGTGTTCGACGAGGTGATCCTCGGGGAGCTTGGTCGTGCCCTCGATCACTTCAAGGTGCCTCGGCGCGAAGCGGAGGAAGTCTTGGCTGCCTTCAAGGCGCAGAAGACTGACGTGACCGCGGGCTCGACCTCGACGGCGCGGCGCTGACCTATCGCCGTGAAGCATGAGGAGCACCCTTTCGGGTGCTCCTCGCTGTCTCGCGCGAAGGTGCCCTAAAGCTTCGGCGGCGCAGTGATACCGAGCTGCTGCATCAGATCGGTCCGGTCGAAGTAGGTGCGCTCGCGCTGGATCAGGCCATCGCGGAACGTGCTGATGAGCATCGTCGTGAGCACGACGGGCTTGTTCGTCGCTTGGATCGTTCCCGTCGGTGAGACGAGCGGTCCGGTGTGGGTCGACTTGTAGACGACCTCGGTGGCGACGTGATCGCCCTGAGCGATCTGGTTCGTCACTTGAGCGGTGCCGGTCGGGAAGGCCGTCTTCCAGACCTTGAATGACTCAAGGATCTGCTTCTTGCCCTTGTACTTGCCGCTCGGGTCGGACGTCTCGGCGTCCTCGGCATACGGAGCGTGATCCAGGTCGCCCTTGGCCATCGCGGCGACCCACTGCTTGATCGTCGCGCTGTTGGTGGCGACGATCGGTCGGTCTTGGGTAAGTGTCATAGATTCGCCCTTCTTTCTCGCTCGACCGTACGCTCAATACTTGCAAATAGCAAGGAATATCCAATAAGGTAAGTAAATCATGGATGAGCTCGCGCGCGCGCTGGCTGTGGTCGGGCACAAGTGGACCCTTCTCATCGTCCACGAGCTACTCGATGGTCCGCGTCGCTTCACCGAGATAGAGCGTTCGCTGGATGGTGTGAACCCGAAGATGGTCACCGCGCGGCTGCGCGAGCTGGAGGCGGCTGGGCTCGTCTCGCGGAAGATCTATGCCGAAGTCCCACCGCGCGTTGAGTACGCCCTCACCGACCGCGGGCGCCAGCTCCGCACGGCGATCGCTGCGCTCCGGCACTGGGGGACGCGCGTGCCGCGGACGTGCTAGGCGACGAGTCTGTCGCGCCCGCGTCCCTTGGCGTCTGATCGGTGCGACGCGACGACTGCCCGCTTTCGCGCTTCGTGCTCAGCCATCCACGGCCTGCGCCGGGCGCTGTCGAAACCGCGACCGAACGAGCCGATCGCGCAGAAGCCGCTAACGATCGTCCCGAGCGCAACTCCGACGAGAAATGAGAGGTCCACGCGCGGACTGTAGTTTCGAGACAGCGGCGTTCGCATGACGATTCCGTCATAGCGCGCCGCCGCAAGCGGCCACACTGGGTGCATGGAACTCATCACCTGGTTCATCGGTTCAGAGCTCGCACTGATCGTCGCGGCTGGCGCGGCTCTCGCCCTCACGAGCGTGGCGATCCTTCGTGACGTCAGGGCGGCGCATCCCAGGCCGCAACGTGCGGGCGTTGGCGCGATCCTCCCCTAAGTTATTCGGTCCTACTGGACCGAGATGATCGTCCGAAGCGGAAGGTCGTCGATAACGAGTGACAGGAATGCGCCACCAAGGAGCGCGAGGCCCACGAGCGTCCACAGCCATTCCGCACGAGTGATCAGGGATCGGCGACCCGGCATCGCGCTCGTGTCAGCCCAGTCCTCGCGAGCTGTGTTGTCAGTCAAAGAGGTGGCCATCAAGTCCTCCACACCCGGGCGGGGCGACAACGATGGTCAGCCGTCTGGGCACTCGGAGCATGACGGAACCGTCATGAGCCGGGCATGACGGCAATGTCATGACAAAGACGCCGCCAAGCGTCAGTGTTCGACACATGTCGACCACCGACCACATCCGCCTTCTGGTGCTGCAGGAATTCCGGCTGTACGCGGAGGACAAGGACGGAGCCGTCGCGCGGATCGTCGCGGCGACACCGCCCGGGATCGAGCCCTCCCTACCGCTCCTGACCAGCATCGATGACCCGCGTGACGTCGCGACGCTCAGAGCCCTGCACGGCGGAGAGTCCAACGAGATCGACGTAACGCAGCACGCCGCTCTCGGTCCCCTGGTCTGGAGCTGGGCGGAGCCAAAGCACTATGGGCCGAGGATCACCGAGCGCTCGCAGAGTCCGCCTTCCCACTTTCGACTCGCGGTGACCGAGTCTGGGATCAACGCCGGCAGCGATCCCACGGTGATGCTGGGTAAAGGGACTGACAACCGAGCGACCGGTGCCCCCATTGGTCTGGTCTGGGTAGGAGCGCCCATCGGGACTCACGCGGGTCTCCTCGTTCTTCTTGGGAGTTACGGCAAGGCGCAACTGCGGCGCGATCCTTCTGGCTGGCCGCTGCCGCTGAGCCGCGACCTCGGCGTGCGTATCTACCAGAGCGGGACCTAACATCTCGTCATGCCAGAGGGCGCTTCCATCGTGCCCGCCGCGAGAGCATCCGACCGGACGGTCCGCGCGCTCTTGGTGGTCGGCGACAAGGCGCTCGCGAACACGGTCGACCTCACACTGCAGCATGGGCCGTATGTCCGCCGCATCGTCAGCACCGTCGCCGACGGCAAGACCGCGATCGAGGAGTGGAAGCCCCATCTCCTTCTGGTCGACATCGATGTCGAGGCCGGTCGGGCGATCCAGCTGATCGACGACGCGCGCGCCCAGGGGCCGATCGGGGTCATCGCCCTCACGCGACGCAGCGACCTGCGCGGGAAGCTCGACGCGTTCGAGCGCGGAGCCGATGACTACATCGGCGTTCCGTTCGTGCCGGACGACCTAGTCGCGCGGGCCCACGCGGTGATACGCCGCACACACGGCAGCGCCGGAGAGCTGCTTCCGCGCCTGCGCATCGGTGACCTCGAGATCGACGTTCTCAATCGAAAGGTGCTCGCTGGCGAGCACGAGCTGCACCTGACCTCGCTCGAGCAGGCGCTGCTGTACCTTCTTGCCGCGAACGCTGGGACCATCCTGACGCGCGAGCAGATCCTCGATGCGCTGTGGGGGACCGACTTCGTCATCGAAAGCAACGTCGTGGACCGGCACGTACGCGCTCTTCGCGCGAAGCTGCAGAACGACTGGCACAAGCCTCGGTATATCGAGACTGTTCCGAACGCGGGTTATCGATTCATACCCGTCTCGCGCGCCGAGAAGAATTGAGCGCGGTCCGCGCCGAGGAGGTTAGCCGGCCAGCGGCAGGGCCAACGCGAACGTGCTGCCCACGTCGCCAGAGCTGTCCAGCCAGAGACGTCCGCCATGTTGCGTGGCGAGCCGTCGGCTGATGTGAAGACCGAGCCCTGAGCCCGGAATGTCGCGCGTACGTCGGGTGCGGTAATAGGGTGCGAATAGGCGGTCGCGCTCTTCGGCTGGCACACCGATTCCATGGTCCTCGACACGCAGCTGTGCCTCACCGTCGATGGTCGTCACCGTGATTGTGATCGGCGTGCCCGCTGCGCTGTACTTGAGCGCGTTGCTGAAGAGGTTGTCGAGGATCTGAGCGATGCGATCGGGGTCGCCGCGCACGCGCGCGGCACGGGGACGATCGAATCTGAAGCGCGCCGTCCCTTCGTCCTGTTGCCGGGCGATCGCGTCCGTTGCCGCATCACACAGATCGAAGGTAACAAGCGCGAGGCTCAGCGCATTCGACTTGAGGCGTAGGTAGTCCTGCAGGCCGGCGATCAGCCTGGTCATCCGCTCGACCTGCTGCAACGCGAGGTCCATCGCGGCGTTCGCGCGCTCCGCGTCGTTGGGCATGAGCTTGCGCGCGCGCTGCATCTGCCCGCTGATCGTGGTGAGCGGCGTCTTGAGCTCGTGGACCGCGGTGCTGAAGAAGTCCGTCCTCGCCCATTCGACCGCCGACGGTCCGCTCAGGTCCGGGAAGATCGCTACCGCGGCGGTGCTTTCGGGCCGGTGGACCGCGCTGCTCAGCGTCGCAAGGAACTCCTCAACGACGAATGGCTTCGGAACGGCACCCACGAAGCCGGCGGCCCGGCTGCGTTGCGAGGTGCCGGCTCGTTCTTCGGCAATGGCATCGCGGTCGGCGGTGAACATCAGGACCGGAAGGGCCGGGTGGTTCCGGTGGATGGCGATCGCGTCGTCCCACGAGCGCGAGCGACCGGTGCGGCCCACTTCGCCGTCGAGGATCACGCACTTCGGGTCGAAGTGGTCGATCGCGTCGTTGATCTGCGCGTGGTCGGCGATCGTGACCGAGCCGTATCCCGCCTCGTCGAGAAGTGTCGTCATGAGCTGGCTAAGCACGAAGTCGTCTTCGACGATGAGCACCGACGGTCTTTCTGTCCGATCCTCCGCCATCGCTCCGATGCTCGCTGTCACGGCCAGAACCCGCATGACGATTTCGTCACGAGACCTCGCCCCGCGAGTTGTGACGAATCGGTTAGCAGGTGACGCAAACGTCATGCGGAAAACGCCACGCAACGGCAGTGTGCGAGGCATGCCGACCGAGGATCCGACCCTCCCGTCGCCCGACCGAGATGACGTAACCGTCATGCGAGCCGATCGCGCCGGCTCGATTCTTGGGTTGCGTTGCCACGCAACCGAGTCCGACCGAATCCCCGCGTGGCGGCCCTACGGGTTGCCGATCTTGAGATTGACGCTCTCGACCAACGCATCCGTCAGGGAGCCCACGAGATACGACTTTCGCCGGGCGAGCACATCCTTCTCTATACGCTCGCCGCGAGGGTCGGCGTCGTGGTCACGTACCGCGAGATCGCGGATGCCCTGGGCCGAGATGAACCCGAGTTCCGAAACAACACGCTCGCGCGCCACCTCAGCAGCCTGCGCCGGAAGCTCCGGGACGACGCGGATCACCCCCGCTACATCGAAACTGTCGTCGGCATCGGCTACCGCCTGCTCTCGACGCACGCGGCGTAGGGACGCATCGAACGCGGATTCATCAGATGCGTGACACGCAAACGCCGGGAGGACCTGTGCCCAACGCTATCCCCCGACCGATCGACCCTGTCGCCGTGATGACGGCCGAGCAGCAGATGTTGACGCCGCACAACGAGAAGCGGATGCGCCAGCTGCTCGACGCACTCTGCGATCCCGCTCGCATCAAGATCGTGCGAGCGCTCCGCGACACGACGCTCGCGGCAAGTGACCTTGCCCATGTCATCGGCCGCAACCGGCCCGCGACGAGCCAGCACCTCAAAGTGCTGCGCGAGGTCGGCGCCATCGTCGCGACGCGCAAAGGCAGCATCGTCCGATACACCCTTTCGAATGACATCTCCGGCTCGATCATCGAACAGGCCGCTTCCGTCTTCGACAAGCTTCAGCCCGGGAGCGCGCCTGCTGCGGGGTAGTCCCCCACGCTCGTCGGCAGAAGGCTCAGCGAGGGAGGCGCGCGATAATCGACCACGCCACGACCATCACGAGGGCGCGCGCAGAGGGCCGCGGCTGGGGAGAGACAAGATGGCGCAGCGTAAGTTCATGCTCGACGAGAAAGACCTCCCGACGCACTGGTACAACATCCAGGCCGATCTCACGACGCCGCTCCCGCCGCCGCTCCATCCCGGCACCGGCCAGCCGATCGGACCGGCTGATCTCGCGCCACTTTTCCCGATCGAGCTCATCAAACAGGAGGTGAGCCGCGAGCGCTGGATCGAGATCCCCGAGCCGGTCCGCGAGGCCTACAAGCTATGGCGGCCCACGCCGCTCATCCGGGCGCTCGGACTCGAGAAAGCGCTCGGCACGCCCGCGCGCATCTACTACAAGTGGGAGGGCGTGAGCCCCGCCGGCAGTCACAAGCCGAACACCGCGATCGCACAGGCCTACTACAACAAGCAGGAAGGCACCAAGCGCATCGCGACCGAGACCGGCGCGGGCCAGTGGGGCAGTGCGATGGCGCTCGCGGCGCGGATGTTCGACCTCGAGTGCAAGGTCTACATGGTCCGCGTGAGCTACGACCAGAAGCCGTACCGGCGGATCCTCATGGAGACCTGGGGCGCCGAGGTCGTCGCGAGTCCGAGCCCCGACACGAAGGCTGGCCGCGCCGTGCTCGCGAAGGACCCCACGAGCCCCGGCAGCCTCGGGGTTGCGATCTCCGAAGCGGTCGAGGACGCCGGGACGCGCGACGACACGAAGTACTCCCTCGGCTCGGTGCTGAACCATGTCCTCATGCACCAGACCGTCATCGGGCAGGAGGTGAAGAAGCAGCTCGAGCTCGCCGGCGAGAGACCCGACATCCTCGTCGGCTGTGTCGGCGGCGGCTCGAACTTCAGCGGTTTCGCCTTCCCGTTCCTCGGCGACAAGCTCACTGGCAAGGCGAAGGAGCTCCGCGTCATCGCCGTCGAGCCGATGGCCGCACCGAGCGTGACCAAGGGTCAGTACGTCTACGACTTTGGCGACGAAGCGATGATGACGCCGCTCGTGAAGATGCACACGCTCGGCCACTCGTTCATGCCCGCTCCGATCCACGCCGGCGGGTTGCGCTACCACGGCATGGCGCCCGCGGTGAGCGCGCTCTACGAGCAGAAGGTCATCGAGGCCCTCGCGGTGCACCAGCGCTCGACGTTCGAAGCCGCCGTGATGTTCGCGCGCGCGGAGGGCTACCTTCCCGCGCCCGAGTCCGCGCACGCGATCAGAGTCGTCATCGACGAGGCGATGCGGTGCAAGGAATCGGGGCAACGGAAAACGATCGCTTTCAACCTCTCAGGGCACGGCAACTTCGACCTCGGTGCGTACGAGCGGTACCTCAGCGGTCAGCTTGAGGATTACGAATACCCGTCCGAGAAGGTCGTCGAGGCCCTCAAGGGATTGCCGAAGGTGGCCGTGTGAGGAGCTGACGGACTCCCAGCGATCACTACGCGTCGATGAGGAGATCGTCGCCCTTGACTTGCACGGTCCGAGAACGAACTGGCCTTTGCGCCGGTCCGCGGATGACGGCGCCTGAGGTGATGTCGAACTGGCTGCCGTGGCAGGCGCAGGTCACGACGGTCCCGGCCAGACGACCATCGGCGAGCGAACACCCCATGTGCGTACAGGTGTCGTCGAAGGCATAAAGATGACCGTTCGCGTTGGCGACGTTTACGTTCGTTCCCGCGACATCGAAGGCACGCATCTGGCCTTCTTTGACTTCGCTCGAGCTGCCAACTCGCACCGACACGCTCTCACCTCCA
>DASYUY010000051.1:0-17539 GCA_036000705.1 Candidatus Limnocylindria bacterium
GGTGCGGCCGGCCTCGTGCCGCCGACGGTCGGTGGCGTGGGCCTCGTCCTGTCGCTCGTCTCGTTGCTCCCGATGTGGGTCTGGCTCTTCATCACCGGGCGGGGACTGCTTCGGCTGGCACGCTGAGGCGCAGCTAGCGACCGGCCGCGGCCACGACCTCGAGGACCTGACCCAGTCCGCGCGGGCGACCGGGCGCGCCGTCGGGCGGGAGCAGGTGGAACCGCAACCCTGCCTTGACCGAGCCGGCGTCCGCGACCGGATGGTCGCCGACCATGAGCGTCTCGCCGGGTGTCGTCCCGAGGGCCTCGCAGGCGCGCCGGAAGATCGCCGGGTCCGGCTTCTCGGCGCCGACCTCGAAGGAATGCGTGAACGCGTCGACGACATCCGCGAGACCGTGCGCGGCGAAGATCGGTCGCAGATCGCGCGGCACGTTGCTCACGATGCCCACCTTGACCCCCCGCCCGTGCAGGGCCCGCAGCGTCGGCGCGGTGTCGGGATACGGGATCCACGCCGCCGGATCCATCACCCGCTCGTACAGGTCCGCGGCGATGCCGGGCACCGTCGCGTGCGCGCGCTCGAAGAGCGCGGTCCATACCTCGCGGTGCGCATCGGCGGAAAGGTCGCGGCCCTTGGCCAGCTCATCCGGCAGCTTTCCCGCTGCCCACAGCTCATCCCATAGCGCGCGCGCTCGCTCCGTATCGATGCGCACGCCACGTTCCGCCGCCGCGGCGACGATGACCTCTCCCGCATCGGGTGGTGAGAACAGCGTGTCGCCCCAATCGAAGAGCACGCCGCGGATCGGGGCCACTTACCAGATGACGCGCGCCGGGTAGCCCGCGAGGCGCCTGTCCTTGCTCAGGATCGCCAGGCCCTCGACGACGGCTTGCGCGACGAGCAAGCGGTCGAACGGATCGCGATGAAGCTCGGGGAGCGCTGCAACGCGAAGGGCGTGTTCGATCCGCACCGGTAGGGCCTGGAAGGCATTGCGCTCCAACTGGTCGGGTATGTAGCGCTCGAGATCCTGCGGCAGCTCGATCCGACCGAGCGTCGACTTGATGGACATCTCCCAAGCACTTGCGGCGCTGAAGAAGATCTCGTTGCTGCCCTGAGCGATCACACGCCTGGCACGGCGGGACAGCCGCTCGTCATCCGTCACCCACCAGAGGAAAGTATGCGTGTCGAGGAGGGCCCTCACTCGAAGCTCTTCTGCGTCTCCTTGGGCAGCGGCGCATCGAAGTCCTTCGACACGATGATCTGTCCGCGAGCGCTACCCGGCGTGCGGCGGTGGACTGCCGGCGCGAGCGGGACGATCTTCGCCACCGGACGGCCGGCCTTGGCCAGGATGATCTCCTCGCCGCGGGCGACCCGCTGGATGAGACGCGAGAGATGCGTCTTTGCTTCATGGATGTTCACGGCGCGCATGCGGGTCAGACTAGACTAAGCAGTGGACTAAGTCAAAGGCAGCGGGGCGCGGAACGCATCTCGACGTACATTGCGCGCGACGGGGGAGGTGAACGATGCGTGTCGCGATCCTTGGCGTCGGCCGGCTCGGAGCGTTCCACGCCAAGGTGCTGAGCGAGATGGCCGAGATCGCGGAGCTGCGCGTCTACGACTCCGATCAGGCGCGCGCGCGCGAGGTCGCGATGTCGCTCACCGCGAGTGCCGCCCCGACGATCGACGAGGCGCTGAGGGGCGTCGACGCCGCGGTGATCGTCACGCCGACCGATACGCACGCGCCGCTCATCAAGCGCTGTTTGGACGCCGGCATCGCGACGTTCTGCGAGAAGCCCATCGCCATCGGCATCCCCGAGACGCGCGACATCGTCGCGCACGTCGAGCGCACCAAGGGTCGACTGCAGATCGGTTTCCAACGCCGCTTCGATGCGGGGTACCGCAACGCGCGCGACGCGATCCGCGCGGGCGCGCTGGGCCACGTGTTCTCGTTCGTCATGGTGAGCTGCGACCGCCTGCCGCCGCCCGACGCGTATGTCGCGTCATCCGGTGGGCAGTTCAAGGACCAGCTCATCCACGACTTCGACATCACGCGGTGGCTCTTCGCGCAGGAGGCCGTCGAGGTCACCGCGACGGGCTCGACGCTGGGCTTTCCGCAGTACGAGGCGATGAGCGACGTCGGCACGTCGGCGGTGCTGCTCCGCCTCTCCGGCGGCGCGCTGGGCCTCATCACCGGACTCCGTCACAACGAGGCCGGGTACGACATCCACGTCGAGGTCCACGGAGCGAAGAACACGCTGGCCATCGGTGTCGACCCGCGCACGCCGTGGCGCTCGGTGGAGGCGGACGCGCCGCCACTCGCGGGTCCGGCGTATCCGTCGTTCTTCGTGCGCTTCGACGGCGCGTACCGTGCCGAGCTCGCACACTTCATGCGCTTCGCTCGCGGCGCCGCCGGGAACGCGTGCAGCGCGACCGACGCGCTCGAGGCGCTCCGCATCGCCGAGGCTGCGAGCCGCTCGTACCGTGAGCGCCGGACCGTGAAGCTCTCCGAGGTGGCATGAGCGTTCGCGTGACCTTCATCGGGAGCGGGAGCGCCTTCGCGGACGGTGGCCGTTCGCACGCCTGCATCCACGTGAGCGCCCCGGGCGTGTCGCTGCTACTCGACTGCGGCGGCTCGTCGCTTCCCGCGATCCAGCGCGAGATCGACCCAGAGGCTATCGATGCCATCGCGATCAGCCATCTTCATGGCGACCACTTCGGCGGCATCCCCTATCTCGTCATCCAGCAGCATTTCGCCGGGCGGACGGCGCCACTGGTGATCGGGGGTCCGCGCGCCCTGCCCGAGCGGCTGCGCGCTGCGGAGTCCGCGCTATATCCCGACTTCTTCCGCAAGACGAAGCTGGGCTTCGCGATACGCGAGGTCGTGCTCGGTCCCCTGGAGACCGAGCTCGGAGGCGCTCTGGTCAGTGCGCTGCCGGTGAAGCACGTGCCCGAGTCGGACCCGCACGGCCTGCGCGTGCGGATCGGCAACACGCTGATCGCCTACTCGGGCGACGCGACGTGGAGCGACGACCTCCCGCGGGTCGCGCAAGACGCGGACCTCTTCATCTGCGATGCCACGTTCTTCGATCGCGACGATCCCTCCCACATCTCGTATCGCACGCTGATGGCCCACCGTCAGCAGCTCGACTGCCGGCGCATCGTGCTCACGCATCTGGGTGCCGAGACGCTCGCACGCATCGGCGAGCTCGAGCTCGAGCACGCGGTGGACGGGACGACTCTCACGATCTAGCCCGCGCGGCCGGAGCGCCCGGTCGGCGCCAGACGACGGCTATCCGACGTCGGTCTCGGCCAGCACCGCCAGATCGCGCCGTCCGCGCGCCGCGCCGTACAGCCGCACGGCGAACGGGAGGACGAAGAAAGCGATCGCGAGCCCGAGGATCGCGAGCGTCAACGGCCGCGTGAGGAGCGCGAGCATGTTGCCGTCGGTCATGATCATCCCGCGCCGGAAGTTGTTGTCGATGAGCGGTCCCAGGACGATGCCGAGGATCACCGGCGCGAGCGGGTAGTCGTAGCGCCGCATGAGGAAGCCGATGATGCCGAGGACGAACACGACCGCGAGGTCGAACGCATTGCGGTTCAGCGAGTACACGCCGACGGCCGACACGACCAGGATGCCCGCGTACAAGAGTGGCTTTGGGATATCGAGCAGTCGGACCCAGATCCCGACCAGCGGCAGATTGAGCACGAGTAGCGCGACGTTCGCGATATAGAGGCTCGCGATCAGTCCCCAGACCAGATCGGGACGGCTGCTGAACAGGAGTGGCCCCGGCTGGAGCCCGTAGATCTGGAACGCGACGAGCATGACCGCCGTCGTTCCAGAGCCCGGGATGCCGAGCCCCAGCAGCGGGACCAGCGCTCCGCCGGCCGACGCGTTGTTGGCGGCCTCGGGGCCAGCCACGCCTTCGATGGCGCCCTTGCCGAACTCCGACCGATGCTTCGAGAAGCGACGTTCGAGCGCGTACGAGATGAACGACGCGATCGTTGCGCCCGCGCCCGGTAGCGCGCCGATGAAGAAGCCGATCCCCGATCCGCGCAGCCACGCGGGCACCGAGCGGCGGAACTCATCGCCCGTCATCCACGTGGAGCCGCGCACGGTCTGGCGCTCCTCCGCCTCCTGGGAGCGCAGCGTCGCGGCGTACCAGAGCACCTCGCCCACCGCGAAGAGGCCGATCGCCCCGAGGACCACGTCGATGCCGTCTTCGAGCTCGTTGATGCCGAACGTCAGCCGCAGCTGGCCGGTCTGGTTGTCGGTGCCGACGAGACCCAGGGCCAGACCGAAGAGCGTCGCGAACAGCGACTTGGGCGCCGACGTGCCGGAGAGGCTCGTCACCGCCGACAGCGCGACGAGCATGATCGCGAAGTACTCCGGTGGCCCCAGCTGCACCGCGAACTGCACCAGCGCGGCCGCGAGGAACATGAGCGCGATCGTCGCGAGCGTTCCCGCGACGAACGAGCCGATCGCGCTCGTGGCGAGCGCCGCGCCGGCGCGGCCCTTCTTCGCCATCTGGTAGCCGTCGATCGCCGTGACGACCGACGCGGACTCGCCCGGCGTGTTCACCAGGATCGAGGTCGTCGACCCGCCGTACATCGCGCCGTAGTAGATGCCGCCGAACATGATGAACGCGGGCACCGGGTCGAGGCCGAAGGTGATGGGGAGCAGGAGCGAGATCGTCAGCGCGGGGCCGATCCCCGGCAGCACGCCGATGGCCGTCCCGAGAACGACGCCGATGCCCGCATAGAGAAGGTTCTGGGGCGTGAGCGCCGTCGCGAATCCGCCGATGAGCGATCCGAAGATGTCCACCTAGAAGGGGAGCGGTCCGTTCGGCAGGTCCACGGTCAGGAATCCGACGAATAGCCAGTACACGGCGAGCACGAAGACCACGGCTGCGATCGCGTCACGAACGAGCGCGCGACTGCCAACGATCCGCGACTGCGCCACCAGGAACGCGGCGCCGCTGAGGACGAAGCCCAGGGGGACGAAGGCCGCGAGGAACAGAGCCGACGCGATCGCCGTCGCGGCGAAGGGCCGCCGGTCCAGCGCCTCGACCGCCGGCCGCTCCGTCCGCCGAGAGGTGTCGAACGCGAGCCACGCCGCGCTCGCGAGCATGAGCACGCCGAGCGCGACCGGCAATGCCGCGGGAGGGACGACCCCGAATCCCGGATCCACCGTCGCGAGCCCTCCGCCGAGCGTCGCGAGGCCGACGACCGCGATCGCGGCCGCGCCGACGACGTCGGGATCCCGCCGGGTCACTTCACCAGGCCGAGATCCGTGAGCGTGGTCGTGAGGCTCCGCTCCTCCGCCGAGACGAACGCGGAGAGGTCGGTGGTCGTGAAGTTGTCGAACCAGTCGTTCTTCGTCGCGAAGTCCTGCCAGGTCTTGCTGTCGTGCACCTTCTTCGCGAGCTCCTTGAGCTGTGCGAGGTCGCTCGCGGAGATCTCGGGCGGCGCCGCGAGGAGACGCCAGTTGACGATGGTGATGTCCACTCCCTGGCTCTTCAGCGTCGGGATCGTCTTCGCCGCCGCGAGCGGCTGTTCGGCCGAGACAGCGAGGGCCTTCATCGTTCCGCTGTCGATCTGACCTTTGAACTCGCCGTAGCCGGAGATACCGATCTGGACCTGCCCACCGATGATCGCCGCGGCGGCCTCGCCACCACCGGCGAACGGCACGTAGCTCTTCCAGGCCTTCACGTCTCCGCCCGCGGCCTTGACGAGCAGCGCGGCGAGCTCGTGGTCGATGCCGCCCGCCGAGCCGCCGGCGAACTTGATGCTGTTGACGTCCTTCTTGAGCGCGTCGATGACGTCCTTGATGGACTTGTACGGCGAGTCTTTCGGCGTGACGATGACCTCGCTCTCGGCCATAAGCCGCGCGACCGGCGTCAGCTGCGAGACCTTCGCCTCCGTCTTACCGGTGACCTGAGAGCCGATGGTCACGCGGCCGACGACGATGAGCGAGTGCGAGTCGCCCTTGTTCTTCAGCAGCTGCGCCATGCCGACCGTTCCACCCGCGCCCGGCACGTTGGATACCGTCACGTTGACGCTGACGAGCTTCTCCTCGGTGAGCGCGCGCTGAACGAGTCGAGCCGTGGTGTCGAAGCCGCCGCCTGTGGCGGCGGGCGCCATGATGTCGATGTTCTTCGTCGGATACTTGGGCGCCGCTGGCGCCGTCGCCGCGCCGCTCGGGGCGGTCTGCGCGGGGGTTCCGCCACAGGCCGCGGCGAGGATCGCGGTGGCCGCGAAGAGCGCGAGGATGCGCGGAATGCGTGTCATGTCTTTCGTCCTCCGTCCCGCGTCATGGTGCATGAAAGGGGGAGGACGGCAAATCGCCGTCTTGCTCCGCGGCTATTCCGCGATGACGTGGATGCGCTCGGGCTTCACCGCGACAGTCACCGGCCCGTCGAAGTCGGCGGCCGCGCCCGGATCGGGCTGATCCACGATCCACTCGCGCCCGTCGACCGTGACCCAGTACCGCATGAGGTCTCCGAGGAACGCGCGCCGCGCGACGACGCCGGGGAGGCGTACGCCGTCCGGGTCGGCTGACGGCGGACGCAGCGCGAGCGCCTCGGGCCTCACGCAGAGGCGGACCTCGCGTCCGGTCGCGAGATCGAGTCCGCTCGGTCGCCGCACGGTAACGGCGCGTTCGCCGAACGCGACGACCACGTCGTCGCCGCGCAGCTCACGGACCGTCCCCGGCACGAGGTTCACCGCGCCGACGAAGTCGGCGAGGAACGATGTTCGCGGGTGGTAGTAGATCTCCCAGGGTGTGCCGGCCTGCTCGACCCTGCCGGCGTTCATGACCGCGATCCAGTCCGACAGCGATAGCGCCTCGTCCTGATCGTGCGTCACGTAGACGAAGGTCATCCCGAGCCGCTGCTGCAGCGCACGCAGCTCCCATCGCAGCTGCACCCGCAGCTTGGCGTCGAGGTTCGAGAGCGGCTCGTCGAGCAGGAGGATCTGCGGCTGCAGCACCAGCGCACGACCCACTGCGACGCGCTGCTGCTGTCCGCCGGACAGCTGGTTCGGCCAACGGTCGCCGAGACCGGCGAGCCCGACGAACTGCAGCGTGTCGCCGACGCGCTTGTCGCGCTCGGCCCCCGCGACACCGGCGACGCGCAAGCCGTAGGAGACGTTGTCTCTCACGGTCATGTGCGGGAAGAGCGCATAGTCCTGGAACACCATCGCCGTCCCGCGACGATGCGCCGGCAGCTCGTTGATCCGCTTCCCGCCCAGGAGGATGTCGCCTTTGTCGGGGTCGTAGAAGCCGGCGATCATCCGCAGCGTCGTCGTCTTCCCGCAGCCGGATGGCCCGAGCAGCGTTGCGAAAGACCCTCGCGGCACCTCGAACGAGATGTCGTCGACCGCGGTCACGCCCCCGAATGTCTTGGTCACGCCCTCGAGGCGCAGGTGGATGTCAGGCACGGGCTGCCCCGAGGGCGACGCGACCTCGCGCGAGGATCGCCATGATGCTGAGCGCCATGATCGCGAGTCCGATGTCGGCGACCGTGAAGGCGGTGGCGCGGCCGAAGTTCAGGTCGTTCACCAGCTGGAAGATCCTGATGGTGGCGACCGTGCTGCTCGGCGTGAACAGGAAGATGACGACCGAGAGCGTGGTCACGGCGCGCACGAACGTCGTCACGAAGCCGACGCGGAGCGACCCCCCGAGCATCGGCGCGATCACATCGCGGAAGCCGCGCAGGCTCGACGCGCCGAGGCTCGTCGCGGCCTCGTCCATCGTGCGATCGATCTGACGCAGGCCCGCGACCGCCGCCTGATATCCGACCGGGATGTTCCAGAAGATCATCGAGATGATGATGAGCACACCGCGGTCGAGCCAGTCGAGCCACGGCTCGTTGAACGCGGTGGCGTAGCCGATCCCGAAGAAGAGGCCCGGGATCGCCGCAGGCATGATCAGCAAGAAGTCGAGCACCCGCCGGCCTCGCCAGGCACCGCGCTCCACCAGCCAACCGGCGAGCAGCGCGAAGGCGGCCGAGAAGGTCGCCGCCGCTAGGCCGAACACCAGCGTGTTCTGCAACGCCGTGCCGTTCGTGCCGGTCGTGATGTATTCGAAGTGCTGCATCGTCGGCGTGAGGACGGTCGGGAAGTTCAGTGTAAGCGCGGAGACGAGCAGGGATCCGTACACCGTGATGATGACGACCGATAGCAGGAGGCACGCGACGAAGCACGTCCACGTCAGAGCGAGAGGAACCGGCGGGCGCGGCATGGAGGAGGCGCGCCCGCTCACGGTGACGAACGAGCGGCCGCCGTCGAGACGGATCTTCGCGACGTAGAGGATCAGAGCCAGGCCGAGGAGCAGCGTGCTCACCGCCGTCGCCCCGGGGAGGTCGCCGAAGCCGCTGATCAGGCCGTACGCCTGCGTGGGCAGCACCGTGTACGTGCCGCCGATGAGCGCGGGGTTGCCGAAGTCCTCGAGCACGTAGATGGCCGTCGTGAGGATCGCCGCGCCGAGGCCCGGCCGCGACAGGGGCAGCGTCACGCTGCGGAACACCTGCCACGGGCCGGCGCCCAGGTTGCGCGCGGCCTGCTCGAGCCGCGCGTCGCTGCGCGACAGGACGTCGGCGATGAGCTGGTACGCGAACGGGAAGAACGCGATCGTCTGGACTCCCCAGATCCCGCCCAGCCCGAAGATGTTCAGCGTCTGTCCGAAGATGCCGTACGAGATGAGCCCGCGCGGCCCGAAGAGGATCACGTAGGCAGCCGCCACGACGAACGGGGGCGAGAGCAGCGGCAGGATGCCGATGACCCGGAAGAACCGCTTCAGGGGCATGTTCGTGTAGACCATCCCGTACGCGAACACGAAGCCGAGGAGCACGGCGGTCGTCGTCGAGAGCAGCATGACCTGGATCGACTGCCAGGTGGAGCGGACCCACGTGCCGCCGGTGATGAAGTCGACGTACCCGGCGCCGGGAGTTGCGATGACGCGCAGCTGCGGGTAGACGATGAACACCGCCACAAGGGCGATGACAGCAAGCAGCGCGAGCAGGACACCCGGCTCGCGCTGCAAGCTGCGCATCGTCTAGATCAGTTCGCGGTTCGCGCTACAGACCCACCGTCTGCTGCCAGAGCTTGAGGAGACGATCCTTGTTGTCGGTCGCCCACTGACGGTCGTAGTTGACGAGCTTCACGTCGGAGAGCTTTGGCGACCCGGCCGCCGGCGCGACGTCGGTGCGCGTCGATCCGCGGTTGCTCAGCTTCACGTTGAGCTCGCCGGCCTCTTTGGTGATGGACCAGTTCACGAGCGCCTGCGCCGCCGCGAGATTCTTCGTGCCCTTCACGATGCTGACGGCGCCGACCTCGAAGCCGGTGTCCGACGGGATCGAGAGGTCGATCGGGTTGCCCTTGCCCTTCTCGGTCAGGATGTCGTGCGCCCAGTTCGGGCACCCGACGAACTGCCCCTGGTCGATGAGGGTGAGCGCGCCAGGCGACGTCGCGACGTACTGCGCGATGTTGGCGTGGAGCTTCTTCATGAAGTCCATGGCCTTCGCCTCTTCCTTGTTGAAGCGGAAGATCTGCGTGGCGATGAAGATGTAGCCGCCGCCCGTCTTCACCGGGTCCGGCAAGACGAGCTTGCCCTTCCACGCCGGGTCGAGCAGGTCGTCCCAGGTCGCGGGCTTCTTGTTTCCGAGCTCCTTCGAGAGACGGTCGTTGTTCGAGATGAAGCCGAAGATGCCCGTGTACCAGCCGGTCCACAGGCCGGTGGCCTCCTTGAACTTCGCGTCGATGTCCTTCGCGTTCGGCGCGATGTAGGCCTCGAGCAATCCTTCCTTCCCGAGCGGGTCGTGGAACTCGCTCGAGCCGCCGATGAAGATGTCCGCCTTCGGACTCGCCTTCTCGGTGCGGATGCGCGTCTGAAGCTCACCCGCGGCCGCGAGCGGGAGCACGTTGACGGTCACGTTCGGATACGCCTTCTTGTACGCTCCGAAGAACTCGTTGTTCGTCGATTCGTTCAGCGCCGAATAGACCGAGATCGTGCCCGCCACAGGCGCCGCGGTCGGTGTCGCGCTCGCTGCCGCTGGCGTGGTCGCCGTTGGTGTCGCCGCGCCGCCGCAGGCGGCCGCCACGGTCACGACTCCGAGCCCCTTGAGGAATGTGCGCCGGTCAAGTACTGGTGTCATTCGTTCCCCTCCCATCAGGTCCGCTCGGAGTCTAGACCCTGCGCGCCGCCGAAAACGTGGCTCATCCGACGAGCCGCCGATGATCGGGATCGAAGGTCACTCTCCATTGCCGCACCGGTCCGGCCATGACGTTGAGGTAGTACAGGTCGTATCCCGGTGCGGCCGACACCGTGTGATAGCCGCGCGGCACGAGCACGAGATCCCCGTCGCGCACGGCGATGGTCTCATCCAGCGACCGGTCCGCGGTATAAACGCGCTGTAACGCAAAGCCGCGCTCGTCGCGAAGACGGTGGTAGTAGGTCTCCTCGAGCGCGGTCTCGTGCGGCGGGTCATCCGTGTCGTGCTTGTGCGGCGGATAGCTCGACCAATGCCCCGCGGGCGTGACGACCTCCGTGACGAGCAGCGACTCCGCCGGCGCATCCTCCATGAGGATGTGGTGGATCCGGCGCTCGGTCACGCCGCTGCCGCGGATCTCGAGCCGTGCTGTGGTCGAGTGCATCACGCGCGCAGCCGCGCCGCGGGTCGCGGGCGCGTGTCCGATCACGATCTCCGCTTCGCCGCGAGCCGTGACCTCGAACGCCGCGCCGGGCGGTAGATAGGCCGCCGCGGGCGGGCCGTCGAACGGCGTTGCGCGATCGCCGATGCCGATCCAATCCGCGCCCTCCCAGCGCACGTCGCACCGCCCGGCGAGCACGACGACGCAGGTCTCGCGCGACGGGAACGCGCGCCGCAGATGTGAGCCATCGGACAGCCGGAAAGCTTCGACGCCGACGTAGCGCCAGCCCGCGCTCTCGGGCGTGACGCCGACGAGCTGTCCGTAGCGCGCACGGGCGCCGCGCACGAGCAGCTCGCTCATTCGATCGGGCGCAGATGGCGGCGCGCGGTCTTCCGCGACTTCTCGTAGCGCTCGCGCGCCGCACGGACCTCGTCGAGACCCGAGACCTCCGCCGGCGCGACGGCCCACCACGACTCGTAGGCGGGCACGCTCTCGTAGCGGTCGGTCTCGATCGTGACGACGTAGGGACGCTCGACCCGCTTGGCTTCGGTGAGGGCCGCGCGCAGCTCGGTGATCGTCCGCACTTTTTCGGAGACCGCGCCCAGGCTTGCGGCGTTCGCGCCGATGTCGATCGGCAGCGTGTCGCCCTGCGGTCCCTCGCGGTCGAGTCCGATCGAGCCCGCCCTCCGATACCGGTATTGCGTGCCGAATCCCTGCGAGCCGAGAGATCGCGACAGACCGCCGATCGATGCGTAACCGTGGTTGTCCAGGACGACCACGACGATCTTGATCTGCTCCTGCACCGCCGTCACGAGCTCCTGAGCCATCATCAGGTAGCTCCCATCGCCGACGAGGACGTACACCTCGCGGTCAGGCGCCGCCAGCTTCACGCCGAGTCCGCCGGCGATCTCGTAGCCCATCGTCGAGAAGCCGTACTCGACGTGGTACCCCTTCGGATCTCGAGTGCGCCACAGCTTGTGCAGATCGCCGGGCGCCGAGCCCGCCGCGCACACGACGACGTCGCGCGGACCCGCCGTCTCGTTCACCGCACCGATGACCTCGCTCTGCGCGGGGAGCGGCGCGTGCCCGAGCGCGTAGAGCCGATCGACCTCCTTCGACCAGTCACGCACCAGACGCTCGGCCTTCTGGCGGTAGGAAGGCTCGACGGTGTAGCTCCAGCCCGCGAGCGCCTCGATCGTCGCTCGTGCGTCGCCGATGAGGGCGAGACCCGCGTGCTTCTGCGCGTCGAACTCCGCAACGTTCACGTTGACGAAGCGGACGTTCGGATCTTGGAACAGCGACTTCGACGCGGTCGTGAAGTCCGTCCAGCGCGTCCCGATCCCGACGACGAGGTCGGCCTCGCGCGCGGTCCGGTTCGCCGCCGACGTGCCGGTGGCGCCGATGCCGCCGAGAGCGAGTGGATGATCGAACGGCAGCGCGCCCTTTCCGGCCTGCGTCTCGCCGACGGGGATGCCGGTCGCATCCACCCATGTGCGCAGCGCCTCGGTCGCGCCGGAGTAGATGACGCCACCGCCGGCGACGATCAGCGGACGCTTCGCCAGACCGATGAGCTCGGCCGCGCGCACGATCGCCGCGGCCTCGGGCAGCCGGCGCTCGATGTGCCAGGTGCGCTTCGCGAGGAAATCGTCGGGCACGTCGAACGCTTCGGCCTGCACGTCCTGCGGGAGCGCCAGCGTGACGGCGCCGGTGTCCGCCGGGCTGGTGAGCACGCGCATCGCCGCGAGCGCGGCGGGGATGATCTGCTCCGGGCGCGTGATGCGATCGAAGTATCGCGACACCGGTCGGAAGACATCGTTCACCGAGACGTCGCCGGCCCACGGGACCTCCAGCTGTTGGAGCACCGGATCCGGCGCGCGCGACGCGAACACATCGCCCGGAAGCAGAAGCACCGGTATCCGGTTGACCGTCGCGACGGCCGCGCCGGTGACCATGTTGGTCGCGCCGGGTCCGATCGACGTCGTGCAGGCGAACGTCGCGAGGCGGTCGCGCATCTTCGCGTAGCCGGTCGCGGCATGCACCATCGCCTGCTCGTTGCGCGCCTGGTGGTAACGGAGATCGTCGGGACGCTCGTGCAGCGCCTGTCCGATGCCACCGACGTTGCCGTGACCGAAGATGCCCCAGCAGCCGGCGAAGAAGCGCTGCTCGATCCCATCGCGCTCGACGTACTGGTTCGCGAGGAATCGCACCAGCGCCTGCGCCATCGTGAGCCTCACCGTGGAGTGCGTACAGTACAACCTCCGACGATGAACACACCGCGCATTCGCATCGGCACCGCTCCGATCAGCTGGGGCGCATGTGAGATCCCGAACTGGGGCGATCAGCTTCCGTACGCGCGGGTCCTCGACGAGATGGCTGCGTCCGGATACGAGGGGACCGAGCTTGGCCCATGGTCATATCTCCCAGCCGAACCAACGATGCTCCGGCGCGAGCTCGATGCGCGCAAGCTCGCGCTCGCCGGAGCGTTCTGTCCGGTCACGCTGCACGACCGCGAACGAAGCGCCGCGTCTCTGCAGACCGCTCGCGAGACGATCAATCTTCTTGCGGCCGCGGGTGCGCCGGTGCTCGTTCTCGCCGAGGCCGGTGATGAGCGGCGCGCCGCGATCGCCGGCCGCGTGCCCGCGGATGGCTCCGCCGGCTTCAGCCACGGCGAGTGGCGGCGCTTCAGCGATGGCGTCAACCAGGTCGCGCGATACGCGCGCGAGCGAGGACTCGTCACCGCGTTCCATCCGCATGTCGCGAGCTACGTCGAGCGTCCCGAGGAGGTCGCACGTCTCATGCGCGACACCGATCCCACGCTCGTGGGGTTGTGCCTTGACACCGGCCACATCGCGTACGGCGGCGGCGATCCGGTGGAGGTCGCACGCACGCACGCGCGGCGCGTGCGGCACGTGCACCTCAAGGACCTCCGACGTGACGTCCGGGCCGACGCGCTCGCGCGACAGCTCGATTTCCGCGACGCCGTCAGCCTGGGTGTGTTCGCGCCGCTCGGCGACGGGTCGCTCGATCTTCGCGGCGTGCTCGGCGCGCTGCGTGCGGCGGGTTACGGGGGCTGGCTCATCGTCGAGCAGGATGTACGACTCGGCGTGAGCCCGATCGCGGCGCCGCTGCGCGACGCGAAGCGTAGTCGCGCTTACCTGACCGAGGTGCTCGCGGCGTGACCGTCGAGGCGTATGTCCTCGGTCGCGTCGGCGCGGACCTGTATCCGCTGCAGATCAACACGCCGCTCGAAGAGGTACGGACGTTCGAGCGATTCGTGGGCGGATTCGCGGGGAACGTATCCACCGGTCTCGTTCGGCTCGGCGTGCGCACGGGCATCGTCTCGGCGGTCGGAGACGACGGCCACGGCCGGTTCATCCGTCGCTTCCTTGAGGCGGAGGGCGTCGACTGCGCGGCGCTGCACGTTCATCCGACGCTTCGCACCGCGCTCGCCTTCTGCGAGGCGTGGCCGCCCGATGACTTCCCGATCACCTTCTATCGCACCCCGACCTGCCCCGACTGGGAGCTGCGCGTCGCTCAGCTCCCCACGGACCTCACGATGACGCGTCTGCTCTACGCATCCGGGACCGGCCTCGCTCGCGAGCCGAGCCGCGCGACGACCCTCGCCGCGCTCGAGCGGTGCCGCCAGCGCGCGATCTTCGATCTCGATTGGCGTGAGGTGCTCTGGGAAGACGTGCGTGAGTATCCCGAGCTCGTGTGGCGAGCCGCATCGTTCGCGATGGTCGTCATCGGCGGCGCGAGCGAGTTCGTCGCGGCGGCGCTGGACCCGCGCGATCTCCTGAAGCGCGGCTCGAGTATCGTCGTCGTGAAACGCGGCGCGCGGGGCGCGACGATCGTCGATGCCCGCGGCTCACGTGACATCGGGGGCGTGAACGTCCCGGTCGTGAACGGGCTCGGCGCGGGCGACGCGTTCGGCGCGGCATTCGGGGCGGCGCTCCTCGCGGGCCGCGATGGCGATGAGGCGGTGCGCCGGGCCAACGCGGCCGGTGCGATCGTTGCCTCGCGGCTCTCCTGCAGCACGGCGATGCCACGCGCATCGGAGATCGACGCGCTGCTGGGCGGCGGCAGTGTCGTCGACGGTGCCGTCGTCGCGCGATGATCGAGCGCATCTCTTCGCCGCGGGGACTCGTGTGCGGATTGGCGTTAGATCACCGCGACAGTCTGCGCGTGGCGGCGCGCAGGCACGGCTATCCCGATGACGTCAGCTCGCTTCGCGCGCTCAAGGTCGAGCTTGTGCGCGGGCTTGCGCCGTTCACTACGGTCGTTCTCCTCGACGTCGAGCTCGGCCTCGACGCCTTCACGGAGCGGGGCGACACGCCGCTCGTCGTGCCGCTCGAGGCCCAGGGTTACGAGTCGCTCGGGGAAGGTCGTATCACCACGCTGCTCGGCGATGTCGATCCGACGCGCGCCGCGGCGCTCGGCGCGATCGGCTGCAAGCTGCTCCTTCCGTACCGGCCGGATCTCGCAGACACAGCCCGACGCCAAGAAGAGATGGTGGCGCGGGTCGTGGCGGATTGCCGCGCCGCAGGTGTGCTCTCGATCATCGAGCCGATCGTGTACGGCGAGGTGCCTGAGCTCGGCGCGGCCGTGGCCGAGACCGCGCGTCGTCTCGCGCGCCTGGGTCCCGACGTGCTGAAGCTGCAGTACCCCGGAAGTGCGCGGCGGTGCGAACTGCTCACTCGCGCCTGCAGCGCCGTGCCCTGGGTGCTGCTGGGCGGCGGCACCGACGAGGACACGTTCCTCGCTCAATTACGCGATGCGATGCACGGCGGTGCGCGGGGTTACATCGTCGGTCGCACCGCGTGGGATGCCGCCCTCGTCGAAGACGATGGCGAGCTTGACCGCGTGGTCTCGGAGCGAGCAGCCTTCCTGGCGCGCGCGGTGCAGGTGGCCGAGGCGGGCTGAGGCGGACGGAACAAGCGGGCCACGTCCGCTGTTCCAACCACAGCACCACCCGGAGGGCACGATGCAGGTCAAAGAGCTCGGCCACCTCGTCCTTTATGTGAAAGATCTGGCGCGCTCGCGGCGCTTCTACGGCGAGTTGCTCGGCTGGAACGAGATCACCCCGGAGGGCGGCATGCAGTTTCCAGCTGCAGCGTTCACGTCGGGCCGCACGCATCACGAGCTGTTGCTCATCGAGGTCGGCCCGAGCGCGGCGCCTCTGCCGAAGGGACGGCGCCTCGGCCTCTATCACTTCGGACTGAAGGTGGGCGAGACCGACGACGAGCTGCGCGAGGCGCGTGACGCACTCCAAGCGGCCGGCGCCAAGATCGTCGGCGCGTCGGATCACGGCGTGACGCACAGCCTCTACATCGAGGACCCCGATGGCAACGAGATCGAGCTGTACATCGACGTGCAACCGGCACGCTGGAAGGACGATCCATCGGCGGTGTTCGCCGAGATCAAGCCGCTGCGGCTTTAGTCCTCGCGGACAAATGGAGGAGCCCTGTGAATAACACGGACCTCGCGATGCTGGTCCTGCGCATCGCCGTCGGCGTCGTCGTCGCGATGCACGGTCTTATGAAGCTTGGTTGGGTCGGCAAGGGTGGCTCGCCCGCCGGGACCGCCGGCTGGTTCGAGAACTATCTTGGCTTCAAGCCTGGGATCTTCTGGGCGTGGGTCTCGATCTTTGCCGAGTCCCTTGGCGGCGTCCTCGTCGCTCTCGGCCTGTTCGGGCCGTTCCCGGCCGCGGCGGTCACGGCGGATCTCGTGGTCGTGACGATCGTCGCGCACCTGCCGAAGGGTTTCTGGACGGGCAACGGTGGTTGGGAGTTCCCGGTGCCGCTGGCCGCGGGTGCTTTCGCCGTCGCACTCGTCGGCAACGGGCTGTATTCGCTCGACGGAATCCTCGGCCTGACGTATCCCGACACGCTCGTCGGCCTGTGGTGGATCGCGATGGCAGTCGGCGTGGTGCTCGTTCTCGTCCTCCGCGCGATGTTCGCGCCCAAGGCGGCAGCCAAGACAGCCTGATCGCGCAGCCTTGCGCTCATCTGCTTGGCGTGTGCGCTTCGCGCACGCCGCGGTTAGGTCACGGGCCTCGACGCCTACGTAAGTAGGTGTTCCTTTCCGCGGGACGCGGCCCTTGACTTCGCGGAGTCGTGACAGCGGAAGCGCCGCGCGTGCTCGTCGTCGAGGACGACGAGGATCTTCGGTACTTGATCGGCTCGGCCCTCGCCGACGCCGGCTACACCGCGGTCGAAGCTGCCGATGGGGCCGCCGCCCTCGCGGCGTGCGAGACACGCGACGTGGATCTCGTACTGCTCGACCTCAACATGCCGCGTCTGGGTGGTCAAGCGTTCGCCGAGGCCTACCGCCGCCGGACGGGGCGCGCGAAGATCATCGTGATGAGCGGCGCGGCCAACGGTGGCGAGACGTCCGCGCGGGTTCAGGCATCGGGCTTCCTCTCGAAGCCCTTCGACCTCGAGCGCCTCGTTGCCGTCGTCAGGCGCGTGGTACCGGCGGGCGCGTAGCGTCCGTCAGTCGCGCACCATCCCGAAGCGTTCGTTCCTCGCGCTCATCCGCACCAGATTGCGCAGTCGCCGCCTGAATTCGGCCGGGCGGCGTCGTGCGCCCTCGACGAAGGCGACGCGGATGCGTCGATACGCGGCCGGGAAGCGGCGGAAGTTCGTCCACGCCGTCGCATCACCCTCGAGCGCGGCCTTGATGTCAGACGGGATCACCAGCCGCGCCGCCTTCAGGTCGCCCATGGCGTCGAGTCCCGCGCGAGTCATCCGACCTTCGCGCACCAGTCGACGTGCGCGCGCCTTGTTCATCTCCGATGCCTTCGACCCCGGTCGGCGCGGCGTGAACCGCTGCGCGAAGCGGTCGACGTCGAGCTTTTTCACCGTGCTGTCGATCCATCCGAAGGCGATCGCTTCGT
>DASYUY010000052.1:0-4818 GCA_036000705.1 Candidatus Limnocylindria bacterium
CCTGGCGGCAAGTTCCGCATCGGCATGCGGCCGGCCGATCACAGCGAGGAAGGCTTTGTATTCGATGGCACATATGGCGAAGTGGTGCGACCCGAGCGGATCGTCCAGCTCACCAGCGACGGAAGAGTGATGAAGACGACATTCGATGACGTCGGCGGGAAGACGAAACTGACGTTGAGCGTTCAGATGGCGGAGAGCGAGGAACGGGAGCGCGAGGGCTACACGCAGATCCTGCAGAACTTCGCCGATCATCTCGCGACACTTTCGGGGAGGCGGTAATGGATTCGGTCATCACGACGCGAGGCGTGCGCGCTGTACGGGCGGAGGCTCGGGACACACAGTCCAGCGCGCGACGGTGGATCGCCCTCGGCGTGGTGTGCTTCGGCGCACTGATGATCGTGCTCGATGGCACGATCGTGAACATCGCGCTGCCCTCGATCCAGCGCGACCTCGGATTCTCGCAGGCCGGTCTCGCATGGGTCGTCAACGCATACGTCCTCACCTTCGGAGGATTCCTCCTTCTCGGTGGACGGGCCGCGGATCTCATCGGCCGGCGTGCCGTGCTCATCGCCGGGTTGGCGCTGTTCACCGCGGCGTCGGCAGTGTGCGGGCTCGCGACGACGCAGTGGATGCTCGTCGCCGGCCGCGCCGTGCAGGGCATCGGCGGGGCGATCGTGCAGGCCGTCGCGCTCTCCGTGATCCTCGATCTCTTCCCCGAGACGGGCGAGCGGGCCAAAGCGATGAGCGTGTGGGGGTTCGTCGCGTCGGCCGGCGGCGCCGTGGGCGTCGTGCTCGGCGGCGTCCTCACCCAGGTCGCGAACTGGCACCTGGTCTTCCTCATCAACCTCCCGATCGGCGTGATCGCGATCGCGGCTGCGCGGCCGCTCCTTCCGAGCATCCCTGGCGTGGGACTGCGTCAGGGCGTCGACGTGGGCGGGGCTCTTGCGATCACCGCGGCGCCGATCCTCGCCGTCTACGGGATCCTCAGCGCATCGGAGTCGGGGTGGGGGTCGCCGCAGGTGATCCTCTGCATGGCTTTGGCTGCCGTCGTTCTGGGCGCATTCGTCCTCGTCGAGCAGCGCGTGCGGGCGCCGATCGTGCCCCTCCATATCTTCAAGTCGAGCGCGATCTCGATCTCCAACCTGGTGATGGTCTGCATGATGGCCGCGTTCTTCGGCTGGTTCTTCTTCTCGCCGCTGTACATGCAGCGGGTCCTAGGCTTCGACGCGCTGCAGACCGGTCTTGGGTTCCTCCCGTCGATGCTGGTCTTCGGCGCGATGTCCTCAGGAATCGCGGCGAAGCTCGTCGGCCGGTTCGGTCCGAACCGTTCTCTCATCGGTGGGATATCGCTCGCGACCATCGGCCTCGCCCTCCTTGCACGCGCGCCGCTCGCCGGGTCGTACGCGCTGGATCTTGCGCCGGCGATGTTCCTCATCGCGATCGGCGGCGGCCTCGGCTTCCTGCCGCTGATCCTCATCGCGACCGGTGACGCTCGTCCGCAGGACAGCGGGCTGGTGTCGGGCCTGGTGAGCACGTCGCAGATGGTGGGTGGCGCGGTCGGTCTCGCGATCCTCGCCACGATCGCAGCGGCGCGCACCTTCGGCGTGTCCGGCGGCGTCGCCGCCGACGCGTCGGCACTTCTCGATGGCTACCATGCGGCCTTCCTCGTCGCGGCGTCCTTCGCCGCGGGCGGCGTGGCCCTGGCGACACGACTTCCGTCCGCCGTCGCACAACACCCATGACTGACGGCGGCGGTCGCTGGAGGGGGGCTGCTCTCTTGCCGAACGCGAAGCAACGCACTCTGGAAGGGCAGGACCACGGCGCGGCGCCCGAGGTCTTGGCTCCGGTATTGAAGGAGTTCTTCGGATGAGTACTCGAACGATCCCGCAGCTCGACTCGGTTGTGGGTCGGGTGATCAGGCCGGATGACGCCGACTACGACAAGGCGCGCACGGTCTTTCTGGGCGGGGTCGACCGGCGCCCGGCCGTGATCGTCCGCGTCGCTGACACCGCCGATGTCTCCCGCGTGATCGCGTGCGCGCGAGACACGGGTTTGACGCTCGCGGTCCGCAGCGGCGGTCACAGCGGTGCGGCGCACTGCGTGGCGGATGGAGCGATCGTGCTCGATCTCGCCGACATGCGAGCCATCGAGATCGACGCGAAAAGCCGCACCGCGTGGGCACAGACGGGCACCACAGCGGCGGAGTACTCCACCGCCGCGGATGCGCACGGACTTGCGACGGGATTCGGCGACACCGGTTCGGTCGGTATCGGGGGACTGACGCTCGGCGGCGGAGTCGGGTATCTCGTGCGCAAGCATGGCCTCACGATCGACGACCTGCTCGCCGCCGACGTCGTGACCGCCGACGGGCAGCTTCTGCGCGTCGATGCGGAGTCGCATCCGGATCTGTTCTGGGCGATACGCGGTGGCGGCGGTAATTTCGGTGTCGCGACGCGCTTCAAGTACCACCTTCACGAAGCGGGCACGATCGTCGGCGGCATGATGATGATCCCCGCGACACCGGACATCATCCGTTCGTTCATCACCCTGGCCGAGGCGGCGCCGGAGGAGCTGTCCACCATCGCCAACGTCATGCCCGCGCCACCGATGCCGTTCGTGCCCGTGGAGCATCACGGCAAGCTCGTCATCTTCGCGATGCTCTGCTACGCCGGTGCCGTGGATGAAGGGCAGCGCGCGGTGGCGCCGTTCAAGGCCCTCGCGACGCCGATCGTGGACATGGTCCGTCCGATCCGCTATCCGGAGATGTACCCGCCGGACGATCCCGAATACCACCCGATCGCGACGACGCGCACGATGTTCATCGATCACGTCGACGGCCGTGTGGCTGAAACGATCGTCGAGTACCTCGGGAGATCGACCGCGGCGATGCGCGTGGCGCAGATCCGCGTGCTCGGCGGCGCGATGGCCCGCGTACCGGTCGAAGCGACCGCGTTCGCCCACCGCCGTTCACGCATCATGGTCAACGTCGCCGCGATCGCATCAACGTCCGACGAGGCCGCGGCGAACCTGCCCTGGGTGATGACATTCGTCGAGGCACTCCGGCAGGGCGACGCCGCCGCGTACGTCAACTTCCTGGCTGACGAAGGCCCAGAGCGGATCCGTGCGGCGTACCCGGGGCCGACCTGGGAGCGCCTCCGGACCATCAAGCGCCGCTACGACCCGACCAACCTCTTCCGTCTCAATCAGAACATCCCGCCAGGCGGTGCGGGTTAGTCGGAGCAGACCGGGAGTGGAGGCGTCGTGGGAGCGCTGGTTCTGGCATCGAGAGTGCGCTCGCACGAGCGAAGGCAGCCGCTGCACATCTAGCTTGCCCCGATACTGCTCGGCAAGGGCCGGCCCCTGATCGACGACCTCGGCGACCAGCGCATCGAGCTCGAGCCGATCCGCGTGATCGGGGCCCCGGCGTCACGCACCTGCGCTATCGCGTCGTGAGGAAAAGCGCGAGAGGAGCTTGACCATGCCCGCAGCCAAGCGACCCGCGAAGAAGTCAGCCGCCCCGACCGCGCCGAAAAAGGCGACCGCAATTGCTTCCGACGATCGTGAGGTGGATGCGTACTTCGCCCGGCAGCCGGCCGACCAGCGCGCGCTGCTCGACAAGCTGCGCGCGCTCGTGGTCAGGACTGTCCCGGACGCCACTGTCTCGATCAAATGGGGCGTCCCGGTCTATGCGCGGAACGGAAAACAGCTCTGCGCGCTCGCCTCGTTCAAGGACCACGTGGGGCTGAACTTCTTCGCGCCGCCGGCCAAGCTGATCGATCCTGCGAAAAAGCTGGAGGGCGGCGGCAAGATCAGCCGCATGCTCAAGGTGCGGAGCGCGGGCGACATCGACGCCGCGAGCATCCAGCGCTGGCTCAAGGCGGCGGCGGGATCGTGAGCTAGTCGTCCGCGAAGAGGTGGCGTAGGAACTGCTCGCGACCATCGAGGAAAGCGCGCGTCAGCTCGACGATCTCGGTCGCTTCGTAGGGGACCTCGGCGATGCCATTCTCCGATAGCACGTAGATCTTCGCGCCGGGATAACCGAGCAGGATCGGTGAGTGCGTCGAGATGATGAACTGCGACCCCTCCGCGATGAGGTCGTGCATGCGACGCATCAGAGCGAGGTTCCCGCGCAGCGACAGCGCCGCCTCCGGCTCGTCGAGGACGTAGAGCCCCTTCGGTCCGAAGCGGTGCTTCAGCAGCGCGATGAACGACTCTCCGTGGGACCGCTCGTGCAGCGGAACGCCCCCATACACCGCGGCGATCGCGGGATCACCGAGCCGCTCGACATACGTCGCGACGTTGAAGAAGCTCTCCGCCCGAAGGAAGTAACCGGTTCGCGGACGGTGCCGGCCGCGCACGAGTCGAAGGTACGTGTGGAGCGCCGAGTGCGAAGGCCGCGTCGACATGTTGACGTGGCGACTGCCACCCTCGGCGTTGAAGCCCGCGGCGACGGCGATCGCCTCGACCAGCGTCGACTTGCCGCTGCCGTTCTCCCCCGCGAAGAGCGTGACGTGCGGGTCGAGCACGAGCTCATCGAGCTGATGGATCGCGGGGATCGAGAACGGGTACACGTTCAGGTCGTCGACCTCCTCGCGCTTGAGGACGACGGATCGGACGAAAGCGTCGTTCGCGCCGCCTTTCAGCGGCGGGCCTTCTTTTCGACCGCGGCGATTCGCGTCCTGACGATCTTGGCCACCAGCGCGCCTGGGAGCGGCTTGTCCGCTGAGAACTGGATGGAGCCCTTACCGAGCTTGTAGCTCTTCAGCTCGGCGGCGTGTACGCGCATCGTGTCGTAGCTCATGAGGTAGAAGCTGCAGT
>DASYUY010000053.1:0-21933 GCA_036000705.1 Candidatus Limnocylindria bacterium
TACTTCTGGGGCGGCAGCCACATCGGCTACAACCGCATGAACTTCCGCTGGGGGAACGTGGGGACTTTCCAGTCGTCGCCGGGCTCGCACATGTGGCAGATCCTCACCGAGCACTACAAGGACGACCAGCCGATCCCGCTCACGGTGTGCTTTGGCCTTCCGGTCGCCTCGACGCTGCTCGCCGGCGGCGGCTTCGACTACGTCGTCCTCCCACGCGGTGGCGACGAGCTCGGCGCGGCGGGCGCGGTGCAGGGCTTCCCGACGCGTTTGGTGAAGGCGCGCACCGTCGACGCCTACGCCGTCGCCGACTCCGAGTACGTCCTCGAGGGCTACCTCCACGCGCGCGACAAGCGCTACGAGACGAAGGAGGCGGAGGACGCCGACACGCAGGGCCGCTTCCACTTCCATCCCGAGTGGGCGGGGTACATGGGCAAGGCCTATCGCACGCAGACCTTCCACGTCACCGCGATCACGATGCGCAAGCGCGAGAAGCGGCCGTTCATCTATCCCATGGGCGTGCACATGTACGACTGCAACAACATCGACACGACGGTGCGCGAGGCGGCGTTCTACGAGCTGTGCGACCGCATCCAGCCCGGCCTCATCCAGGACGTGAACATCCCGTTCCCGATGACCGACTGGGCCGGCTGCATCCTGCAGGTGAAGAAGCGCCTCAAGACCGATGACGGCTGGGTACGCAACTTCATCGCCGCGTCGATGGCGACCAGCGCGGGGCTGCGACTGTGCATCTGCGTCGACAGCGACGTCGATATCTACAGCATGGACGACATCATCTGGGCACTCACGACGCGCGTGAATCCGAACCAGGACCTGCTGAAGCCGGTCCCGGGCGGGGCGGGGCAGACCTTCATCCCCTCGGAGCGCGTCACCGCGGGCAGCGCCGAGTGGACGGGCATGAACATCCGCTTTGAGGGTGGCATGGGCATCGACGCGACCGTGCCCTACGGCCTCGAGAAGGACTTCATGCGCCCCGTGTACCCGATCGATCGCGTCGATCCCGCGAAGTGGTTCGACGCCGAGCAGATCGCGAAGGGCAAGTCCCTGATGAAGACGCAGTCCTGGGCGGAGGTCCTCGCCAGGACCGGGCGCTAGCCGCCGCGTGATCGAGCTGCTCGACGGCCTGCGCGTCATCGAGATCGCCGGTGACGATATCTGGGGCGCGGCCGCCGTCGCCCACGCGGCGCGCATCCTCGCCGACCTCGGCGCGGATGTCATCAAGGTCGAGGCGCCCACCGGCGATCCGGTGCGCGCGGTCCCGCCGTTCCTGCACGATCGCGAGGGCGCTGATCGCGGGCTCCTCTGGATCGCGCTCAACGCGAACAAGCGCGGCGTGCGGCTGGAGTTGCCACGCGAGCGCGACCGGCTGCGCGCGCTGCTTTCGTCCGCGGACGTGCTGCTGCAGTCGCGCGAGGTGGTCGACGCCGCGACCGCCGCCGCGTGGTCCCCGCGCCTCGCGGTGGTGACGGTGACGCCGTACGGGCTGAGCGGGCCGCGCGCCGGCGCGCCGGCCTCCGATCTCGAGGTCACCGCGTCGAGCGGCGCGCTCGCGCTCGCCGGCGAGCCGGATCGCGCGCCGGTGCGCACGACCCTTCCGCAGTCGCCGTTCTGGAGCGGAATGTACGCCGCGATGGGCGCGCTGTTCGCGCTCGGGGCGCGCGCCGCGACGCGCCGCGGCCAGCAGGTCGACGTCTCTGGCCAGGCGAGCATGGTCACCGTCCATCCACCGGCGTGCGTCCATTGGGACGTCGCGAACGAGGAGCACCGCCGGCTCGGGGCGTTCCTTATCGGCCGCAGCATCGTGGGCGCTCGCTTCCGGAACATCTGGGAGTGCGCCGACGGTCATGTGAGCTTCGCGATCCAAGGCGGTCCGATCGGCCGTCACACCGGACGGATGCTGGCGTCGTGGATGCGCGAGCGCGCGTTCTCGGCCCCTCTGTTCCTCGCGATCGACTGGGACGCCTTCGACAACCGCACGCTGACGCAGGACCAGGTCGACGCGCTCGAGCACGAGGTCGCGGCGTTCCTGCGCACACTCACGAAGCGCGAGTTCTTCGCCGGGGTGATCGAGCGCAACATGCTCGGCTACCCGGTCGCCGACGCGTCGGACGTGTACGCCGACGCCCAGCTCCAGGAGCGCGCGTTCTGGCAGGAGACGCCGATCGACGGCGTGACTTTGCCCTTCCCCGGAGGCTTCGCGCTCTTCGACGGCGAGCGGCCGCGCATCCGCCGTGGCCCGCCGCGTCTGGGGGAGCACGACGCCGAGGTGCTCGGCGCGGTGACCGCATGACGCAGGCGCTGGAGGGCACGCGCGTCGTCGAGTTCGGCTGGGCCGCCGCTGGCCCGCTCGTCGGAACGTACCTCGCCGCGCATGGCGCGGACGTGATCCACGTCGAGTCGGCGACCGCGCTCGACCCGTTCCGCTCGACCTATCCGCCGTTCAAGGACAACGTCGTCGGACCGGACCGCGCGGGCATGTTCGCCTTCTACAACGCGGGCAAGCGCGGCGTCACGCTCGATCTCAAACGACCGCAGGCGGTCGAGCTCGCGCTGCGTCTGGTGAAGACCGCGGACGTCGTCATCGAGAGCTTCCCCGCGGGGACCCTCGCGCGGCGCGGACTCGGGCACGACGCGCTGCGGCGCGCGCGGAACGACCTGGTCCTCCTCTCCAGCTGCAATCAGGGCCAGACCGGTCCGCACGCGCAGCATCCCGGGTACGGGAGCCAGCTCACCGCGCTCGCCGGGTTCAACGAGCTGCTCGGCGAGCCCGGGCGCACGCCCGTGATCCTGTACGGGCCGTACATCGACTACATCGCCGTCGGCTACGGTGTCATCGCGATCCTCGCCGCGCTCGAGCGGCGGCGCCGCACGGGGGAGGGCTGCGTGATCGACCTGTCGCAGTACGAGGCGGGTCTCCAGTTCCTCGCGCCGGCGCTCCTCGAGCACGCGGCGAACGGCACCGTGCCCACGCGCGACGCGAACCACGACCCCATCGCCGTGCCGCACGGCGTGTACCCGACGAGCGGCGATGACCGCTGGGTCGCGCTCTCGATCTGGAACGACGATGAGTGGGCGCGCTTCCGCGCGGCGCTGGGCGATCCGGAGTGGGCGCGCGACGGCGCGCTCGCCACCGCCGACGGCCGTCGCGCGCGCCAGGCGGACCTCGACGCGCACATCGCAGAATGGACACGAACGCGCACGCGCGATGAGGTCGTCGGCGCACTGCGTTCGCAGGGGCTGCGCGCGGCGGCGGTCGAGTCGGTCGGCGAGCTCTTCTCCGATGAGCAGCTCGCGCACCGTCGGGTGTGGCGTCGTGCGCCGCACCCGGGCCTCGGCGAGATCAGCCTCATGGCGCCGCCGTTCGTTCTGTCCGAGACGCCCGCGCGACCGGATCGCGCGGGACCGACGCTGGGAGAGCACAACGAGGCCGTCTTCCGAGGACTCCTCGGGCTGGGTCCCGACGAATACGCCGCGCTCGCCGCGGACGGCGTCTTCGCTTAGAACTGCGCGGAAGTGTCAGAAGCCGAGGAGATCGCCCGGCGTAAGGGCGAGCACCTCCAGCTCGCCGCCGAGGGCGACGTCGAGGCGCGCTCGAGTGCCGGGTGGGAGGACGTCCACCTCGTGCACGACGCGCTGCCGCACATCGATGCGAAGGACGTCGACGTCGGCGCGCGTTTCCTCGGTCGCGCGCTGCGGCTGCCGCTGGTGATCTCGGGCATGACCGGCGGCCACGGCCGCGCCATCGCGGTGAACGAGCTTCTCGGTCGCGTCGCGGAGCGCACCGGCATCGCGATCGGCGTCGGGAGCCAGCGCGCGGCGCTACGCGATCCGTCGCTCGCATCGACCTATTCCGTCGTCCGCGAGGTCGCGCCGCACGCGTTCGTCATCGCCAACGTCGGGATCTCGCAGCTCGTGAAACAGGACGGCGGGACCGCGCTCACCGCGAAGGACGTCGAGCGCATCGTGCGTATGGTCAAGGCGGACGCGCTGGCGCTCCATCTCAACTACCTCGAGGAATCCGTCCAGCCCGAGGGCCAAACGCGCGCGCGCGGCTCCGACGCCGCGGTACGCGCTCTGGTGCGCCGTTCGACCGTGCCGGTGATCGCGAAGGAGACCGGCGCGGGCATCTCGCGCGACGTGGCGCGCCGCCTGCGCCGTCTCGGCGTCAAGGCGATCGACGTGGGCGGCGTCGGCGGGACGTCCTTCGCGGCGATCGAATCCCTGCGCGCCGCCGCGCAGGGCGACCGGCAGCGCATGAGCCTCGGCGAGCGCTTCCGCGACTGGGGCGTGCCGACCGCGGTCGCCGTTGTGGGAGCGGCCGAGTCCGGCCTCCCGGTGATCGCGACCGGCGGTGTGCGGAGCGGACTCGATGCCGCGAAGGCGCTCGCGCTCGGCGCGACGGTCGTCGGCGTCGGTCGCCCGCTGCTCCAGGCGGCGCTCAAGGGCGAGGCCGCGGTGCTCGAGTGGATCACCGCGTTCGAGCTCGAGCTGCGCACCGCGATCTTCCTCGCGGGCGTGGCGCGCGCGTCTGACCTGCGGCGCGCGAGCGTGGTCGTGACCGGCCGCTCCCTCGCGTGGCTCGAGCAGCTCGGCTACCGCCGCGTCCCGGCGCGGCGAACGCGCGCGTGAGCGAGCTCGCGCCGCGCCAGCTGATCGACGACCTCATCCTCGCGAACCGCATCCTCTCGAATGAGGGCGTGCTCGACGCCTTCGGGCACGTCAGCGCACGTCACCCCACGACGGCGGACCGCTTCCTGATCTCGCACACGCGCGCGCCGGAGCTCGTGGAGGCCGACGACCTCCAGCTCCTCGACCTGCGCGGCGTACGCCTCGCGGGTGGCGAGCGGCGCTCGTATGAAGAGGTCGCCATTCACGCCGCGGTCTACCGGCAGCGGACCGACATCGGTGCGGTCGTGCACTCGCACGCAGCGTCGGTCATCCCATTCGGCGTGACGGGCGTCCCGCTGCGGCCGATCTACCACATGGGGTCGGTCATCGGCGACGAGATCCCGGTGTGGGACATCGCCAAGCGCTTCGGAGACACCGATCTCCTCGTGCGCGATGCGACACAGGCGGACGACCTCGTCGCGGCGCTCGGGAAGCACACCGTCGTCCTCATGCGCGGCCATGGCTGTGTCGTCACCGGCAGCGACCTGCGCGCGGCCGTCTTCACGGCGATATATCTCGAACGGAACGCGACGCTGCTCACGACCGCGCTTCGAATGGGTGACGTCCACCCGCTCAGCAAGGCCGAGACGCAGCACGCCTCGGGGATGTTGCGCGGCCATGCGGGCGAGCGCGCCTGGGAGTACTGGGTGCGCCGGCTGCCGCGCCGCGCCTGAGGTGATGCGCATGGCGGCGATGCCCAGCGGCACCGCCGCCACCGCACCGAGCGGACCGGCGGCGGCCGGGACGCTCGCGGTCCTGCACCTCTCGGGCTCGAAGGTGCGCCGCCATCTCTCGCTCGTCCGTTCACGTGACGTGGCCGCTCACTCCGGCCGCCCAGCGTTTCGTCGAGGCCCTCCGTACGGCATGGGCGCCGCGGCGCAAGCCGGCCGGTCGGCGTCGCAGGGGTCGCGTTGCCGTATCAACGAAAGGCGCGAGTCGCCCATCGCGCTGACTTTTCGACCGCTGCGCGAACAGGGCACCGCCTCGCTCCCGACGTCCGCCGCACGGACCGCACGGTCGATCGCTCAATGGCCGAACGTGCGCTTGACCTCTCCGTCGTGCACGTGTCAGGCCGCCGCTGTACCGCTCTTCGCCCGCAGGCTTCGCGGCGGTGGGGAAGAGGTTGGCTCGAGGGCCGCTGGGGCCGCTTGCGATCGCGGGCGTCGCCGTCCTCCTCTTGTTCGGGACGGCGGCGCCCGCGCTGGCGGACGACCCGCCGACGCCCCCACGCGCCAGCGCTGGGCCGCGCGGTGGCCGCGCCGCACCGAGCGGCGCGTCGTACGACGAGATCATCTCGTACGCGAAAGACTCCGCGCGCGATCTGAGCGCGCTGCAGCAGCAGGCGCACGAGGTCGCGTCCGAGCGGAGCGAGACCCTCAGTGAGATCAACAGGCTCGCCGCGCTGACCGCACGACCCAGCGCGGTCCGCGACCGCATCGAGCGCGAGGCCCTTCGTCTATCGGTGCGCGAGCAGGTGCCATCTGCGACGGCCGTCTCCGCACCCGTGCGCGAGGCCGCGGATGAGATGCGCGCCATGCGCGTCGAGCTGAAGGAGCAATACGTCGCGCTGGAGGCCAAGGCCGCCCAGCTTGCGCCGTACGCGGCGATCGCCTCGGCCGGCGCGGCGTGGATGAGACCGGCACAGGGTGAGATCACGCAGGGCTTTGGTCCGACGCCGTTCCCCTTCGAGCCGGCTCGATCGTATGGCGGCGTTCTCTACGCGCACTTCCACGAGGGCATCGACATCGGTGCCGAGATGTACCAGCCCGTCGTCGCCGCCGCGGCTGGACGTGTGGTGTGGGTCGGACATCTTCCCGACGGAGCGATGGTCGTGTTGATCGCGCACAGCGGTGGTCTCGTGTCGCTATACGCGCACCTCGACGACCGTATCGCGCCACCGCGCGTCGGCGCGGGCGAACAGGTGCAGCGAGGCCAGATCATTGGTGCGATCGGCATGACCGGCATGACGACCGGTCCTCATCTGCACTTCGTCGTGTGGCGCGATGGTGAGCTGATCGATCCACTGTCCGTCGTCGCGCAGTAGCTCGTTTACCGTCCGTTGAGGCTTCTTGTCACGCCGGCGACACCACACGCACATGCGCATGTGGAGACTGACATCCACTGACCAAAGTACTGGTGGGGCAGGCGGTCAGATGGGGTGGATGGAAATGCGTCGTCTCGCTTACATCTTTGTCTTCGCGCTGCTCATCAGCACACTGTCCGCCGGCACGGCCGACGCCGGCGTCGAGTGGTGCTCTGAGGATCCGACGTTCGTGGTCAACGGCAACATCATCGATCTCAACACACAGTTCCTGGCCAAGTACAAGTCGCTGGTCAAACCGCCGGTCGTCGTCGAGCTGCTCGTGCCGTCCAACGCGGTCGCCGCCGTGCTCACGCTCCCCGGCTCCGTGCCCGTGGTCGGAAAGGTGACGAACTCACTTCCGCGCTGGTGGGGCCTGCTCAACATGCCGGTGGTCGCGCGGGTCACCGTGAACGCAACCGGGTCGTTCGACCACTACACGCGCGCGATCGGGAGCGGTCTGTGGCTCACGTCGACAGTGACCGGCAAGACCAACCAGGTCACGAGCACGACCTTCTATCTCCTGTTGCCGTAAATGGTCGTGCCCTGCTGTGCAGTGCCTGACCGTCTTGCTTCGCCCGGCTGCGGGACGCAGTAAGTGTCGCGGCTTCGCTGGCAGCTCCGGACGTACATCGGCGGTGTCATCGTCGCGGGCGCCTTCGCGATGGCCCTCGCGACGTTCGGACCGCGACCGGACCCGACCGAGGACGTTCTCGTCGTCGCGATCCTTCTCGGGCTCGCGACGGTCGCGCAGGTCTGGCCGGTCCACCTGTCGCTGAAGATCAAGCTCACCGTCGACGACACGCCGCTCTTCGCGGCTGCGCTCCTGCTCGGTCCCTTCGTGTCGATGCTGATCGCGGTCGTGAGCACGCTCACGGGTCTGCACCTCCGCAACGCGCGGACCCCCTGGTACAACCGCGCGTTCACCGCCGCGGTGTCCGCGCTCGCCACCGGCGCCGCGGCGGTCGCCTATCTCGCACTCGCGGACGGGACCCGGCCGATGCTGTCACAGCCGGCGCCGATCCTCGCCGCGGGGGCGGCGCGCTACGTGGTGCAAACAGTGCTCGTGGACCTCGCCGTCGCGCTGCAGATGAAGCGGCGCCCGTTCGCGTCGTGGTGGACGCTCCATCGCCGCGATCTCGCGCAGATGACCGGCCTCTATCTGCTCGGCGCGATCGCGGCGGTGTCCGCGGACGGGCAACCCCTTGCGCTGGTGCTCTTCGCGGTCCCGATGGTCGCGATGCTCATCACCCTTCGCGACAGCGCTCGCGTGCGCGAGCAAACGCGCGCCGCGATCCTGGAGCTCGCGGACCTGATCGACCTCCGCGACCCGTACACCCACGGACACTCGCAGCGCGTCGCCGCGCTCGCGGAGCGCCTCGCGCGCCGGTTGAAGCTGCAGTACGCGCAGGTCGAGCTCATCCGCGACGCCGCGCGTGTTCACGACATCGGCAAGATCGGGACGAACGACATCGTGCTGCTCAAGGCGGGGCCCCTCGACGCCGACGAGCAGGCCGAGATGCGCCGGCACGTCGAGATCGGCCATCGCCTGCTGCGCCGCCTGCCCGAGTTCTGGGAGGGCGCCGAGCTCGTGCTCGCGCACCATGAGCGCCACGACGGCAAGGGCTATCCGCGCGGCCTGCAGGGCGACGAGCTGCCGCTCGAGGTCTCGGTCATCTCCGTCGCGGACACCTACGACGCGATGACCAGCGACCGGCCATACCGCAAGGGCATGCCGTGGGAAAAGGTCCGTGCGGAGCTCGTGCGCTGCCGCGGCGCCCAGTGGCGCGAGATCGCCGTCGATGCGTTCATCGCGATGATCGAGGACGAGCGCCGTGAGGTCGCCGCCCGGCGGCCGGTCGCGGTGTCGGCGTCGGCCCGCCTCAGCGAGAGGTAGTCGGCCCCGCGCTCGGGGCAGACAGGCGACCCATGGTGGCGCACCATGACGCCGAGATGGCGACGCGGCCGGCTGACAGGCCGAGCGGCTTCGATCGGCGCACGCGACTCGCGTCCGAGCTCGCGACCTGGGGCACGGCGGCGATCCTCGTCGCCTCCGCGGCGCTGCCGACGACGGATCCGGTCTCGCGTGGTGGTCTGCTCCTCACCGCCGGGCTTCTCGCGCTGTTCGCCGCGACGTGGTTCCACCTCCTGCCCGAACGCATCTTCGGGCGGATGCGCTTCGTCATCGGCACCGCGATCGCGCAGATCATCGCCGGCATCCTCCTGGAGCTGACCGGTGTCATCGATTCGCCCTACTTCGTCTTCTACTTCTTCCCGACGCTCGCGACGAGTTTCGCGATGCGCGTCTCGGGAACGGTCGTGACCGGGACGATCGCGATCGTCACGTTCCTGGCGATCATCCTCGGTGACGTCGTCAGCGGCGACGCCTCGCAGGGCGAGATCGCTCTCGGCGTCATCAGGCTCGCCGGAGTGATCGGGATCGTCGCGATGACCGCGCTCATCACGCGCACGATGGAGGAGACACGCGCCACGCTGCGTCAGCGCACGCAGGACCTCGCCGCGCAGAACGTCGAGCTCGGTGTGGCCCGCTCGGTCGGCCTCGCGCTCGCGCGCGCCCGCGACCGCGGCGAGATCATGCGGGCGGTTCTCGACGTCGCACGTCAGTCCCTGAGCGTCGACCGGATCTTCTTCTTCACCGGTGGCGAGACCATGTCGATCGGTCACACCGTCGGTCCGGATGGCATCGCCGAGCTGTTCGAGCCGGATCCGACGCTGCGTGACTCGCCGCGCCAGCGTGCGGTCCGCACGCGGCGCACCGTCATCCTGAACGACGTCGCGCAGGAGCGCGGTATCTCGGAGCGCGTCCGCACCAAGTTCGGCATGGCCGCCGCGCTGTTCATCCCGCTGATACATCGCGGCGAGCTCGTCGGCCTGTTGGTGCTGTCAGGCCCGACGCCTCGCGAATGGACCCCGAGCGAGCTTCGGATCGGCGAGGCCATCGCCGAAGCATCGGCGCCGACTCTCGCGACGGTCCTGGCGCTCGAGGAGGTCCGCGAGCAGCGAGCGCAGCTCGCGGAGCGCACCAAGGTCCTCGAGGGGATGAATCAGCTCGTCGAAGCGCTTGCCCTGGGGACCGACGAGACCTCGACCGCCGAGGTCGCCGCGCGCTCGGTGTCGCATGCCTTCCGCCTGGTCGCGACGACCACGCTCCTCACCGATCCGTCGATCGCGTTGCTCGAGGCTGTCGGTATCGCGGGCGGCGCGACCGAGCACCCCGTGGTGACAGGTCCGGCGAACTGCCCAGCCATCCGCAGCGGCCGCATTTTCAAAGTGGCGAGCGGATCCGATGCCGTGATCTGCCCCTACATGCCATTTCGCGACGGAAGCCATGGCTACGTGTGCGCCCCGCTCCTCGCGGGCGGCGAGCCCGTCGGCGCTCTCTTCATGGAGCCTGCCGCGGATTCGGTACTGGAGGAAGCGTTCGCCCTCGCGGCCGCCGACCGCGTCGCCCTGGCGGTAGCGAACCGTCGCGTCCTGGAGACGGCGAAGCGCCAGGCGACCACCGATGGCCTCACGGGCCTTCACAACCGCCACTTCCTGTCCGAACAGCTTCGGCTGCTGCACTCGCTGGCCGAGCGCCACAAGCAGAACTACGCCGTCGTCGCGATCGACGTCGACGACCTGAAGCGCGTGAACGACACCTTTGGACACGAGATGGGCGACCTTGCGCTCCGCGGCTTCGCGAACGTGGTACGTAAGACGATCCGCGCCTCCGATGTCGGCGTCCGTACCGGCGGCGACGAGTTCCTGGTCCTCCTCCCGCGCGGCGGCATCGCCGACGCCCGCGTCCTGGCGGAGCGCCTGCGTGAGGCGATGGCCGCCCAGGGCCGGGCCGAGCCGCATACGGCGATCACGGTGAGCCTGGGAGCCGCCGCCTGGCGCCCCGGCCGCACCGCCGAGCAGGTCCTCGAGGCCGCCGACGCCATGCTCTACGCGGCCAAGCGGGCGGGGAAGGACCGGATCATGACCGAGGCCTCGGTGAACGTCGCCGACAACTAGCCCACCCGCCTTGACAGGGTTTTCAGCCCTGGCCTAGAGTGTTAGCAGTCCACCAGGGCGAGTGCTAATCCAGAACGACGGCCCCAGCCGGGCACCGGCACGGGCAATGTGAAGGGGGAATTCAGATGCCAGCAATCGCAGAGAAGATCAAGCTCAAGCCACTCGGATCCCGCGTAGTCATCAAGGCTCTCGATCGCGAGGAGACGACCAAGAGCGGGATCTTCCTTCCCGACACCGCGAAAGAGAAGCCGATGGAAGGCCGCGTCCTCGCGGTCGGACCCGGCGACCGTGACGAGGACGGCAAGCGCGTCCCGGTCGAGCTCAAAGAGGGCGAGCGCGTCCTCTACCAGAAATACGCCGGAACCGAATTCAAGCTCGATGGTGAGGAGTACCTGATCCTGTCGGAGAAGGACGTCCTCGCGCGCATCGAGGAATAGGGAGAGGGACGTTATGGCAAAGCAGCTCGTATTCACCGATGAAGCGCGGAAGAAGCTCAAGCAGGGCGTAGACGTCATGGCGAACGCCGTGAAGACCACGCTCGGCCCCAAGGGCCGGAACGTCGCGCTCGACAAGAAGTTCGGCTCGCCGACCGTGACGCACGACGGCGTCACCGTCGCTCGCGAGGTCGAGCTCGAGGATCCATTCGAGAACATGGGCGCGCAGCTCCTCAAGGAAGCTGCCACCAAGACCAACGACATCGCCGGCGACGGCACGACCACGTCGGTCGTGCTCGCGCAGGCGATCGTGCACGAAGGTCTGCGCAACATCGCCGCGGGCGCCAACCCGATGCTTCTGAAGCGGGGGCTCGAGAAGGGTGGCGCGGCGGTCGTCGAAGCGATCAAGGCCGAGGCGAAGGAAGTCAAGGGCAAGGCCGAGATCGCGCAGATCGCGACGATCTCCGCGGCCGACGAGCAGATCGGTCAGCTCATCGCCGACGTCATGGACAAGGTCGGCCGCGAGGGCGTGATCACCGTCGAGGAGTCCAAGGGCCTGCTGTTCGAGACCGAGTTCGTCGAGGGCATGCAGATCGACCGCGGATATATCTCGGCGTACTTCGTCACGAACGCCGACCGCATGGAAGCGGTCATCGAAGATCCCTACATCCTCATCACCGACAAGAAGATCTCCGCGATCACCGACATCCTGCCGGTGCTCGAGAAGCTCGTGCAGGTCACGAAGAACCTCGTGATCGTCGGCGAGGACATCGACGGCGAGGCGCTCGCCACGCTCGTCGTGAACAAGCTGCGCGGCACGCTCAACGTGCTCGGCGTCAAGGCGCCGGGCTTCGGTGACCGCCGCAAGGCGATGCTCGAAGACATCGCGATCCTCACCGGTGGCCAGGTCATCACCGAAGAGGCCGGCCGCAAGCTCGACGCCACGACGATCCAGGACCTCGGCCGTGCTCGCCGCGTCACGGCGGACAAGGACGAGACCACCTTCGTCGAGGGTAAGGGCGACCAGGACAAGATCCTGGCGCGCGTGAAGCAGATCAAGGCGCAGATCGAGGAGACGACCAGCGACTTCGACAAGGAGAAGCTCCAGGAGCGTCTCGCGAAGCTCGCCGGCGGCGTCGCCATCATCAAGGTCGGCGCAGCGACCGAGGTCGAGCTCAAGGAGAAGAAGCACCGCGTCGAGGACGCGCTTTCCGCGGCCCGTGCGGGCATCGAGGAGGGCATGGTCCCTGGCGGCGAGGTCACGTTGCTCAACGCGATCAAGGGCCTCGACAAGGTCAAGGCCGAAGGTGACGAGCTCACCGGCGTGAACATCCTCCGGCGCGCGCTCGAAGAGCCGTTCCGTCAGCTCGTCGCGAACGCCGGACAGGATGGCTCGGTCATGCTCGACGGCATCCGCCGCAAGCAGGCCGACACCAAGTCGAACGTCTGGGGCTACGAAGTCATCAAGAACGAGGTCGTCGACCTCACCAAGGCGGGCGTCATCGACCCAGCCAAGGTCGTCCGCTCCGCGGTAGAGAACGCGATCTCCATCGCCGCGATGATCCTCACCACCGAGGCGCTCATCACGGACCTTCCCGAGAAGGACAAGGCTCCCGCGATGCCCGGTGGCGGCGGGATGGACTACTGAGCGAAGCGAGTACTGGGTCCCTTTCAGCGAACACGCAGGACGAGAGCCCCGCCGAAAGGCGGGGCTCTTCTCTGCCAGGCACGACAATCGTCTTGTCACCGTGCGCGTGCTGGTCCTGACCGTGGTTCTCATGCTGCCGGCGTGCCGCGGTCTTGACGCTGAATGACGGTTGCCTCTGGCTGGCGCGGGCCGGCGGAACACGGGTTCTGCCCATCTGGCCTGGCGGCTCCGGTCTGCGGGGGACCGAAGGTTCCTTGCAGGTGACCGAGTCTTCCGGTCGCGTCGAGCCCACGTCTTGTCGTCCGGACGCGTTCTGGCTTGTCTCGGGAATTACGGAGCGGGCGAGACGATCCGCGATTCCATGATGATCGGGCCGGCGCGACGGCCCCAGGCCGAGTCCTCGATGGTCACCGCGCAGCGGTCGAAACCCGCGATGGGCGCCGTGACGTCGACGGCTTGCACGTCCTTGCCGTCGGGGCGGAACGTCGCGCCGCGGACCCAGGTGTTGTCCGCGCTCACGAGCCAGATCGTGTAGAGCTCGTTCGGCTGCGCGAGCGGCTTAAGGTCGTGGAAGACGACGAACGGCGGTCTGCCCTCGACGCGCGGCGCGATGAGCGTCCCGCCCATTCCGGTCCAGTCGTCCTTGCCGGCCATGTACCACCAGCGGCCACCCTGCCGGATGCCCTCGACGATCGACTCGTACGCGGCGCGCTCGCTCGCGACGGCCCTCAGCTGATTCGAAAGGCTCACGTTCTCGCTCACCAGCGCCGCGGCGCCGACGGCGAGCCACATGACGCCGGCCAGGACCAGCCCCGGCCGGAGCAGTCGACCGACCCACGCCGTGTCCCGCCGCGGAGCGCGCCCGCCGCGAAGGTCCGCGCGGGCCGTGGCGAGGATGCGCTCGCGCAGGTGTCCGGGGGCCTCGTGCGCGGGCAGCGTCTCGGGCAGCTCCTGGACGACCTCGTCGATGGCCCGGGCTTGCTCGCGGCATGCGGGGCACTCGGACAGATGCGCCGCGACGCGTGCAGCATCGACCGGTGTCAGCGCGCCCAGCGCGTACAGCTCGAGCTCGTCGGTGACATGGATCATCGCGACTGCTCCCGGTGCGTCCCCTGGAGCTCGAGCGCGCGCCGCAGCTTCTGCAGTCCGATCCGCATCCGCCCCTTCACGGTGCCGAGCGGCACGCCCATGAGCTCGGCCAGCTCGACGTGGGTGTAGCCGCCGAAATACGCGAGCTCGATCGTCCGCCGCTGCGCCGCAGGCAGGCCTTCGAGGGCCGCGCGAACGGTCTGGTGCTCGACGTTGCGCTCCGCCGCCTCGGCGGTGTCGTCGTCGGCGGCGCGCTCGGCCGCCGCCTCGAGGGGCGCCGGCCGGAAGGTCGTCTTGCGCCGAAGCACGTCGACGGCGCGGTGGTGGACGATCGACATGAGCCAACCGCGGACATTGCCGCGCTCCCGCCGGTAGCTCGTCGCGCCCCGCCACGCGGAGATGTACGCGTCGTGGACGACGTCCTCCGCCGCCTCGCCCTCTCCCAGGATCCGGTACGCGAGCGCGTACGCCAGGCGGCCGTAACGGTCGTAGAGCGTCGCGAGCGCGCCGAGGTCGCGGTCGGCGAGGGCGACGATCAGGGTGTCGTCAGGCTGCTCGGATGTGTTCGCCACTGCGACGACTGTACGGACGGCGTCCAGCGCCGGATGAGCCACACCGGGGCAGACAAAAAGCGTCCCGAGCGAACTGCCTCCGTGCCCTGCCACTGCATCGATGCTCAGCAGCCTGGCCGTGGAGCCGATCCTCGATATCCTCTCGGACCGCCTTTGATGCTATCTCCGGTTGCGCTCCCGGGGACCGGTGTCCTTGATGGAATCTCGGACCCGTTCCCTTTGACAGTCCCCTCGGGACGAGAGGAATCTACTCGGCGACGCGGAGACCAGACAACCCGCTTATCCACGGACCGCGAGCAAACTCGTCCACAAACGCGACGACCTTTTCAACACCGCATCGACACCCGGCGACCGCCGCCCAAAGAAATCCCGAGGCTCCGGCGTCGGGAGATCTCTCCCCCAGACGCAAGCTCCCCGGGAATGGCGAGCAATCTGACGCGAGGCGCGTCGCCCGAAAAGTCCCTTTTCCACAAGGAGGCGCGGTTCTTGTCCACGCGCTCGCCAAGCTTTCCACGGTCCATCCACAAGGGGCCATCGCACATACCATCGAAACGGTGTCCGACCCCATCCTCGATCCCCTCAATCCCGAGCAGCGAGCCGCCGTCACCCACGGCGAAGGCCCGCTGCTCATCCTTGCCGGCGCGGGCTCGGGCAAGACCCGCGTCCTCACGCACCGGATCGCCTACCTGATCCGCGACCTGGGCGTCGCGCCGCGGTCCATCCTGGCCGTCACCTTTACGAACAAGGCTGCCCGCGAGATGAAGGAGCGTCTCGAGCGCCTGCTTGGCGAAGGGCAGCTCCACGACCTGTCGGTGGGGACGTTCCACGCCTTCTGCGCCCGCCTGTTGCGGCGTGACGGCCCGCTCGTGGGCATCGACCGCGCGTTCGCGATCTACGACGAAGGCGATCAACGGGCCCTCATCCGTCAGGCGATGACCGAGCAGGGCGTGAGCGAGCGTCTGTTCACCCCCGGCGCCATCGGCGCGGTCATCTCCGGCGCGAAGAACGAGCTGAAGGGCCCGGCCGACATGGCGAGCGTCCCGCGCAATCAGCTCGACCGCATCGCCGCGCTGGTCTGGCAGCGGTACGACGCGCTTCTCCGCGAGAACAACGCCGTCGACTTCGACGACCTGCTTCTCCTCGTCTGCCGGCTGTTCGAGACGAGCGACCAGGCGCTCGAGAAGTGGCAGGAGCGCTACCAGCACATCCTCGTCGATGAGTATCAAGACACGAACCGCGCGCAGTACGTCCTGCTGCGCTACCTCGCCGGATTCCGGCAGAACCTCGCCGTCGTGGGCGACGACGACCAGAGCGTGTTCAGCTGGCGCGGCGCGGACGTCCGCAACATCCTCGATTTCGAGCGCGACTACCCGAACGCGAAGGTCGTCAAGCTCGAGCAGAACTACCGCAGCACGCAGCGGATCCTCGACGCGGCGTGGTCGGTCGTTCGGAACAACGCGGCGCGCAAGGAGAAGAAGCTGTGGACCGAGCGCACCGGCGGGCCCGAGGTCGTGGTGGTCGAGACGTACGACGAGCACCATGAGGCGGAGGCCGTCGCACGCGAGATCGAGCGGCTGCAGCGCCAGGGCGAAGTCAAGAACAACCGCGATGTGGCCGTGCTGTATCGGACGAATGCCCAATCGCGCGCGATCGAGGACGTGTTCCGCTCCTTCGGCCTCGCGTACCAGGTCGTCGGCGGCGTGTCCTTCTACCAGCGCCGCGAGGTGAAAGACACGCTCGCGTACCTCCGGCTCGTGCGGAACCCGCTCGATAGCGTCGCGCTGGTGCGCGTGATCAATACCCCGCCGCGGGGCATCGGCGACAAGACGCGGGCCAGCCTGATGGCGTTCGCGCGCGCGAGCGAGATCACGCCGTCCGACGCGTTGCTCCGAGCGGAGGAGATCGCGGAGATCCCGAAGCGGCAGCAGACCGCGATGACGGCCTTCGGCCGTCTTGTCGCGAGGTTGCGGGAGGAGGCCGCGACGCGCGAGCTGCCGGACCTCCTCGATGAGGTCATCGAGGCCACCGGGTACGCGACCTATCTCAAGGACGGCACCGAGGAGGGTGAAGAGCGTCACGCGAATGTCCTCGAGCTGCGCAGCCTGGCGGAGGAATTCCTGACGCTGCCACAGGAGGAGCAGCTGCCGACGTTCCTCGAGCAGGTCGCGCTCGTGTCCGATGTCGACGAGTTCGCGGACGCGAAACCGGTCGCGACGCTCATCACGCTGCACGCGGTGAAGGGGCTCGAGTTCCCGATCGTCTTCCTCACCGGCATGGAGGACGGCGTCTTCCCGCACGCGCGCTCGCTCGATGATGAGGCGCGCCTCGAGGAGGAGCGCCGTCTCTGCTACGTGGGCATCACGCGCGCCAAGGACCGCTGCTACCTGACGTTCGCGCGCCGGCGCATGTTGTTCGGTCGCACGAACGAGAATCCACCGTCACGCTTCCTGCTCGAGCTCCCGACCGCCGGCATCGAGCACCGCGGTCGCGTCGAGACCGAGGAGCGCGATGTGTGGGCCGACCTCGACTGGGACCGCGACCGCGAGCGGTACGAGGAGCGCAAGGCCGCGCGGCGCGACGCCGCGCTGGCCGGGCTGACCGGCGCGTGGACCGGGCGCGCGGAGGCGCCGCGGCGGCGCATCGCGACCGGCGACACGAAGTTCCGCCCCGGGGACCACGTGCGCCATCCGTCGCTCGGCGCCGGTGTCGTCGTCTCGAGCCAGGTGCGCAGCGATGACGAGGAGGTCACCGTCGCGTTCCCGGACAAGGGCGTGAAAAAGCTGATGGCCTCCTTCGCGAAGCTCGCGAAGGCCTAGTCAAGACGGCCGCCTCGGCGCCAGGCGCATCTCGCGCCGGAATTTCTTCCAGTCCGATGCCTTCACCGAGAACAGCACGTCCGTGACGATCTGAACGATTCCGATCGCGAGCACGATCAGCACCGCCCACGTGTCGCTGCCGATCGCGAGCGCGTACGGGATGACCACAAAGGGGGTCAGTTTCGTGGCGATCGCGCCCGCGGCGTGCATCCAGGCTCGCTGACGTGGCGACGCGCGCAGATAGGACGCGTAGTCGATCTTGAAGCCGGGCTGCGGTCTCTTGGGGAGATCGAAGAACCAGTCGGTGAAGCTGATCCCGACCAAGGCACCGACGGCCAAATGGGCGATCCCGTGCGTCGCGACGATGAGCCCAGCCGTGCCGACGAGGACGAGGATCTCGCGCCACGGGTGCGCGGCGCCGAGTGCCACCGCAAGGAAGACCAGATCGATCACGAGGCCGCCCACGACGAGGGCGATGCCGAGATCGACAGGGAACACGAAGCGAACGTGGCGACGGAACGCCTGACGATCGATCGCGGCGATACGCGATGCGTAACGCTCGACGAGTTCACGCCGACGCTTCACCGCGGCGACCGCGCGCCAGAAGCCGAGCGTTCGCAGATCCGGAGCGTGACCCGCGGCGAGCTCGTGCTCCGATTCGGTGAGCGCGAGCTCGATGGCGGCATCGTCCACGCGCCGAGCCTACGCCAGGGGCGTGCGAGCTAGCGGCGCTGGATGTCGAACTTGCCCGCGCGCACGCGATCGATGCGCGCCAGGACGGCGACGCCGTTCTTCTCGGGGTCGGCGTCCTTCTCGACCTGGAGCACGCGTTCCCAGATCCGCTCCCGGAGCTCCGGGTCCGTGACGATGCGGGCTTCTCCGTAGAAGCGCAGGGTTCGTCGGTCGCGCGTCACGTTGCGCACCATCACCGCGACGCGCGGATTCGCGCGTACAGCGGCCTCGGTCTCAGCGCGGCCACGCTCCCACCACGCGAGCTGGTCGACGTCCCAGACCATGAGGCTGCCTTTCAGCGCGACGTCGGGCTGTCCATCGTTCGACGTCGCGACCACGCCGGTTCCCTGGCCGCGGTCGCCGTCGGTGCGGGCGTTGTCCACGATCTCCGCGAACTGCGTGAGGTCGACCGCCGTGACCGGCGGGGCGGAGGCCATGGTCGGCGACCTTAGCACGGCCGGCTGAGCGAGAATCGCAGCATGGCCACATCGTCCACCGAGAAGCGCGTCGCCGAGCTGCGCGAGCGGATCGAGAAGGCGAACTACGAGTACCACGCGCTCGATCAGCCGACGATCGCCGACGAGGCGTACGACGCGCTGATGCGCGAGCTGCAGGAGCTCGAGGCGAAGCACCCCGAGCTGGTCACGCCGGACTCGCCGACGCAGCGCGTCGGCGCCCCGGCCTCGAACCGGTTCGCTCCGGTGGAACATGCGCGACCGATGCTGTCGCTCTCCAACGCCTTCGACGAGGACGAGCTGCGTGCGTTCGATCAGCGCGTGCGCAAGGGACTCGGCCGCAACGACATCGACTATGTATGCGAGCTCAAGATCGATGGCCTCGCGATCAACCTGACCTACCAGAACGGCAGATTCGTCCAGGGCGCGACGCGCGGCGACGGGTCTGTGGGCGAGGACGTGACCGCGAACCTGCGGACGATCAAGTCGATCCCGTTGACGCTGCGGCAGGCGATCCCTGGCCGCGTCGACGTTCGAGGCGAGGTCTATCTGCCGACCGCGTCGTTCGAGGCGACGAACAAGGAGCGTGCCGAGCGCGGCGAGCCGCTGTTCGCTAACCCGCGCAACGCCGCCGCCGGTGCCGTCCGCCAGCTCGATCCAAAGGCGACCGCCAAGCGCAACCTGGCGATGTGGTCGTACTCGGCCGCGGGTCTTGACGTCGCGTCGCAGCACGAGCTGCTCGAGCGGCTCCGCGAGCTCGGGGTCCGCACGAACCCGAACTGGAAGCGCGTCACGGACGTCGCTGAAGCGCTCGCGTTCATCGCCGCATGGAGGGACAAGCGGCACGACCTCGAGTACGGGACCGACGGCGTCGTCGTCAAGGTCGATCGCATCGAAGACCAGGAGAAGCTTGGGTTCGTGTCACACAACCCGAAGTGGGCGATCGCGTTCAAGTTCCCGGCCGAGCAGGCGACGACCGCGGTGGAGGACATCAAGGTCTATGTCGGACGGACCGGGGTCTTCACGCCCGTGGCCTGGCTCGCTCCGGTGCTCGTCGGGGGCACGACCGTTCGCCGCGCGACGCTGCACAACCTCGACGAGGTGCGGCGCCTCGATGTGCGGGTGGGGGATCGCGTGATCATCCAGCGCGCCGGCGACGTGATCCCCGAGGTTGTCCGCGCGGAGCATGACGCGCGCGAGAACGGCAAGGCCTATCCGGAGTTCGCGATGCCGGAGCGCTGCCCGGAATGCGATGGTGCGGTCGAGCACGCGGCGGGCGAGGTCGCGTACCGCTGCGCGAATCCCGAGTGCCCGGCGAAGACGGGGCAGCGCATCGGGCACTTCGTCGGACGTGGCGGCTTCGACATCGAAGGCATGGGCTGGGCGCTCATCACGCAGCTACAGGAGCGGGGGATCGTGACCAACCCCGCCGACGTCTTCTTCATCACCAAGGAGCAGCTGCTGGAGCTGGATCGTTTCGCCGAGAAGAGCGCGTCCAACATCTATGAGCGGATCCAAAAAGCGAGACGCAGGCCGCTCGAGCGGATGCTGAACGCGCTCGGCGTGCCACACGTCGGCTGGACCACTGCCGACGACCTCGCGCACTGGCTCTCCGACCGACTTCCCAAGGATGCGTCGTTCGGTGATGTGCTGCGCGTCCTGCGCGAGACGAGCGCGGAAGAGCTGCAACAGATCAGCGGCATCGGCGAGGTCGTCGCGCGCAGCATCGGCGAATACTTCCAACGCCCGGAGGAGCAGCGGTTCCTCGAGCGGCTCAGCGAAGCGGATCTGCGGCCCATCGTCCCCGCACCGCGCGCCGCCGCGTCGCAGCGCGGACCGTTCGCGGGCAAGACCGTCGTGTTCACGGGGACGCTCGAGCGGCGCTCGCGCGAAGAAGCCGAGGCACTCGTGCGTTCACTCGGAGGGAAGACGACGTCTTCTGTCAGCGCGAAAACAGATCTGCTCGTCGCGGGACCCGGAGCGGGCACGAAGCTCGAGAAAGCAAATCAGCTCGGTGTCAAAGTGGTAGACGAGGCGACCTTCGACGCTATGCTCCGTTAGGCATTCGGGAAGGGGTTCACAGAAACTTTGTACCAACCACAAACGCAGACGCGACCGATGGCCGCCGCCTCCGCATCCGCGATGCATCCGGAGATGCCGGCGATCCCGCTGCCGCCCGAGCCGCAGACGATCGAGCAGACCGGACTGACGCTGGGCTTCCTCGCGGACCTCGCGCTGAAGACGCTCTACCTGCGCGGCCAGATGTCGATGTCCGAGATCGCGAGCGCGCTCGGTCTCGCCATCCAGGGCGTGACCGACAAGATCATGGATTTTCTCAAGGCCGAGCGGCTGGTCGAGATCCGCGGCGGCGCGGGCATCTCGTCCGCGTCCTATCAGTTCGTCATCGTCGATCGCGGCTCGGAAAAGGCGCAGGAAGCGCTGGCGCGGAGCCAGTACGTCGGGAAAGCGCCCGTTCCGCTCGCGACCTACATCGCTGCGGTGCAGCGTCAGTCGATCTCGAACATCCACGTCACACCCGAGGACCTCGCGCGTGCCTTCGCGCACATGGTCATCCCGCGCGAGACGCTCGCACAGCTCGGGCCAGCGGTGAACTCGGGCAAGTCGATCTTCCTGTTCGGCCCACCCGGCAACGGCAAGACGACCATCGGCGAAGTGCTCGTGTCACTGATGCGCGGCGAAGTCGTGTTGCCCTACGCAGTCGAGATCGACCAGCAGGTCATCAAGGTCTTCGACCAGGTCTATCACCGGCCGGTGATGGAGCAGACCGCCTCCGATCGGCTCCGCTTCGACCACCGCTGGATCATCAGCAAGCGGCCCATCGTCATGACCGGCGGCGAGCTCACGCTGGAGACGCTCGACCTCATCTACGACGAGACCTCGAAGTTCTATGAGGCGCCGTTCCAGATGAAGGCGAACGGCGGGATCTTCATGGTCGACGACTTCGGCCGACAGCGCGTGTCGCCACGCGACCTCCTGAACCGGTGGATCGTCCCGCTCGAGAAGCGCATCGACTACCTCACGCTGAAGACGGGGAAGAAGGTCGAGATCCCGTTCGACATGCTCATCGTGTTCTCGACGAACCTCGACCCGGCCGACCTCGTCGACGAGGCGTTCCTCCGCCGGATCCGGTACAAGATCGGCATCGTCTCGCCGAGCGTCGAGCAATACGAGGAGATCCTGAAGCGTCTCTGCGCGCGGAAGCAGATCGAATACCACGCCGACGCGCTCTCGCAGATCCTCGCCTACTACCGCAAGAAGGGTCTCGAGCTGCGCTCGTGCCACCCCCGCGACATCCTCGACCAGATCGTCGACACGGCGCGCTTCCTCCAGCGCAAGCCCGCGCTCGACACGGACCTCGTCGACATGGCCTGCGAGTCGTA
>DASYUY010000054.1:0-12574 GCA_036000705.1 Candidatus Limnocylindria bacterium
CGACCTCGAGATGAGCTCACCCTCTGGGTAACCAGGTAAGACCGCACGTAGAGAACGTGTTCGATAGGCGGAAGGTGGAAAGGTCGTAAGACCCGTAGCTGATCCGTACTAACGGTCGAGGGCTTGACCTAATTTCCAGCATCCATCCGGGTCATCGAAACCCGCGAGCGCGAATGCGTTCGTGGGCGTAGGGCCCCGGCGATCGGTGCGATCTCGCAGCGAAACTCCGCTTCGTCTTCCTCGTTCACCACCTGCCCGTCTCGCATCAGCCCTCCCTCCGTCGGAGGGCTTTTGTGTGTCTGGGGCATGGCCGCGCTACGGGGCTGACGCTGCGTGCCAGGCGCCGACGGTGAGGACGAACGCCGCGAGCACGAAGTGGAACGCGGTCGGCACGGTGCCGCCGTCATACCAGGGCCTGCCCTTGGCGCTGAGGATCCGGCGCGCCAATCGCGCGAGCATCGCCGCGACATACACCCATCCCGCGACGATCAGCGCACTTCCAATGTCGGGGCGGCGGGGCTCGACGAAAGTGCCCGCACCGCGCGTGAAGTCGATTGCGATGGCGGTCATGAGCACTATGAGCACAATCTGCGCGGGGAGTAGCAGCCGGTACGGCACTACGCCGGAGTACCACACGCTCATCGGCGGCAGCCACCGCGTGTGGAACGCGAATACCAAGAGCTGTCCGAGCACGCGCATAACGAAGAGAAGAAGGAGGAGCCAGAGCACGACCGCGTACGCCTCATGCATTTGCGGCTAGAACATCGCGCGATAGTGGCGGTACCAGTCGCTCTGGAAGCGCTCCTTCGGGTCGTAACGCAACTTTCGCCGCAGGAACTCGGGAAACGTTGGATAACAGGCCTCGAGCTGCTGACGCGTCGCCCAGTGGTGATACGTCAGGTAATAGCTGCCTCCGCGCTCGATCGCGAGATCGATGAGTCCTCGGAACGCATCCGCGGCCTGCTCGAGGCCGCTTGGTGTGTGAACCGTATGGAGATTGAAGATGACGCAGGCCCACGGCTGCGTCGCCCACGCTAGGAACGACTCCTCCTCAGGCTGGATCAGCCGGATCGTGCCGTAGATGATGTTCACGCCGCGCCGCACGACATCATCGGCGGCTGCCGCGAGGAAGTCGGCAAGACGCGCTCGGGGTACGTAGATCTCCGTGATCATCTCCGTCGCGCGCTCGGCCGAGCCAAGGGCCCGGTCGAGGACCCGGTGGTAGCCGTCGGTGTAGTCGGCGAGTTGGTGCGCGTCGGAGTAGTAGAGCTGCCCCGAAGTCGCCAGATAATGGCTGGTATAAAGCTCGACCGCACGGCGCTCGTCGGTATGGGCCAGGTACATGAGCTTCTGCCAATCGTCGTGCGACAGCGCCCGTTGTCCCGTGGGCGGCGGCCCGTCACGCCCGACGGGCCGGTAGCAGGAAAAGACGCCGCGGCGGAGGAAGTCAGCGGCCGTCTCTACGGTCACGAATTGGAAATCCCCGTAGACAAAACCGTCCCGGATCCTCTGATCGAACGACGGCATGAGATCGTCAATCTGTCGCAATTCGACTACGCGCTCGAGCACCTGACGCGGGCGCAGCCTAAGTTTCGCGGAGTAGATGCAGCCGAAGAGGCCGTAGCCTCCGACCGCCAGGGCGAAGAGCTCGGCGTTCTCCTCGCGACTGCACCTGACTACCTCCGCCTCCGCATTCACCAGCACGAACGATTCAATGTCGGCGACGAAGGGCTTCATCGTCAGGCCCCGGCCATGCACGTTGGCGGAGATCGCTCCGCCGATAGACAGGCGGTCCGCGCCGGTCTGCTTCTGCGCGATCGCCCACTGGACGGGGCGGCTTGCCTGTGCCGTCGCGAGGTATTCGATCAGCGCCGGCCACTGGATACCCGCCTCGACGTCGATCGTGCCGCGCTCAGCGTCGAAGGCCAGCACGCGAGCCAATGCCGTGCTATCCACGACGATCCCGTCTCGACAGAACTGCTGCCCGCCCATCGCGTGGCGTCCGCCCGCGATCGCGATCGGCTTGTCGGTCCCTTTCGCACGTCGCACCACGCCGCGGATCGCCTCCAGCGAATCGACCGCGACGACTTCGCTGACGAGCGTTTCGTTGAGCTCGGAGTGGACATCGTTCACGGTGACAGTGGCCGTAGTCATCGCGGGCGCGAGCGTATCGACCGCCGATCGCCGCTTCAAGTCGTAGGATTCAGGCGGGCGTGAGAGCGCTGAGCGTTGAGATCCGGACGTTGAAGCTGCTGTCTCTCGTCCTCGATCTGCCCCTCCTGGCGCCCGCTCTCCGCTTACTGACTGCGGAGCCGCGGGTCGCGAACCTCACGATCGCCGGCGTCCCGGTCGAAGTCGTGCAGCCGGGCTTTGTCGGTCCGTGGCCGGCGGTGGTCTTCGTAAACGGCGCCCACCCGCTGCGGCGGCGCGAGGCGATCGTCCAGCGCCTCTCGCGTGGACTCGCGCGCGCGGGCTACGTCGTGTTCGTCCCGGATCTCCCTGGACTCGGGGAGGAGGAGATCTCGCTGCGGACGCTTGAGTCACTCGTCGTGGTCACATCGGAGGTACTTGACTCGCACGACATCCGGAACACGAAAGTCGCACTCGTCGGCGCGTCGACGGGCGCTAGCCTCGCACTCATCGCCGCAGCTCGTCCGGCACTGGCGCATCAGGTCTCGGTCGTTGTCGCCGTCGCGCCGTACGGGGATCTCGAGAAGATCGTGTGCCTCGTCACGACGGGCTTCTACGAAGAGAACGGCGGCTTTGTTCCCTACGCGGTAACGCCGCTCGCCCGCCGCATCATCGCGCGCTCTCTCATCGCGGCGCTCGATCCAGTGGTGCGGGCACAGCTCTTCGCCGAGCTCGACCGCACCGAGGGGGACATCGATCCGCGCCTGTGGCTCGAAGGACGCGGGGAGGTGGATACAGAGACCAGAGCCGTCATCGCGCTGTTGACGAACCGCGATCCCAACCAGTACCGGCCGCTGTGGCGGGAGCTTCCTCCTGAGATCTCGGCGATCCTGCGTCACCTCTCGCCCACCACCTCCGCGCGCGATGTGCGTGCGCCCGTCGAGATCCTGGTTCCCCCCAGTGACGTTTACTTCCCACCGGCCGAGGCCAGCGCCCTTGCGCACGCTGTGCCCACCGCCCGGTTGACCGTCACCGCGACGTTGGACCACACGCGGCCGCGGTTCTCCCTCGCGCAGCTCGGTGACTTCGCGAGCTTCTTACGGAGTGTGATCCGGAGCCTTGCGCAGGCCGGTTGAAGGGTCTCAGCTAATTTAGGTCGACATCACGTCCGTCGGAGACAACCATGTCCGTGCACGTGACCGCGATCATGATCGGTGTCGAGGACCTGGCCCGGTCCAAGAAGTTCTACGGGGAGGGCCTGGGCTGCAAGATCGCCCAGGACCATCCGAATTTCGTGTCGTTCAGCCTGGGTGAGGGATCATCGTCGCTCGCGCTCTACGAGAGGGAAGCAGCGGCCCAAGATGCCGGCGTCTCGTCGAAGGGATCGGGATTCCGCGGAGTCGTGAAGAAGGCCTCAGCCGCTCAGTGGGGATACTTCGGGTACTTCAGCGACCCCGACGGCTACCTCTGGAAGGTCGCATCCTCGTCCTAACCCGCACGGCCGCGGCTCGAACCGGCGCGGTTTGCGAGCGCGCGCCGTCTTCGATAAACTTGAAGCCTCGGTCCTTCGAGCGGTGGGGTCACACCTGTTCCCATCCCGAACACAGTAGTTAAGCCCACCAGCGCCGAAGATACTCGGGACGTCGGTCCTCGGGAAAATAGGTCAGGGCCGGGATAAAACGACTTCGACGCGAAAGCGTGCGAGGTCGTTTTCTTTTCTAGTCTCTGCCCATCGATCTGACAGCCTGGCCGATCACGCCACGCGCGATGCGGCGCATCGGCAGCGGCGTCAACAACGAGACGTACGCGGTCGACGCGGCCGAGGGCGCTTTCGTCCTGCGCATCTACCGGAACATGGTCGAGCCCAAAGCCGTGCGACCCGAACACGAGCTGCTCGGACGACTCGCGCGCGTCCAACTGCCGTTCGAGGTCCCACGTCTCGTCGTCGGCCGGGATGGCGACACGGTCGTCGTGGTGGAATCCGGCGCGGGTCCTGCCCTCGCCGCTCTGTTCCACCGAATCGATGGAATGCCCGCGCCGATCGATCCGCTGAACGCGCGCATCGGCGCGGCCGCGCTCGCCCGGCTAGACGTCGCGCTCGCCGAGATCGACCAGAACATCGGCCGTCCGATGTTGTCGCCGCGGAACGTCCACCCTCTCGTCGACGACCCGATCGCCGCACTCGAGGGCCTCGGCCTGGGTCCGGATGGCGACGCGGTCCGCCTCGCGCTCGAGCGCGTCGATCTGGAGGAGCATCCGATCGTCGCGTCGCTGCCCCGCCAGATCATCCACGGCGATTTCGGGCCGTCGAACATGCTCGTTCGGGATGGCCGTGTCGTTGGCGTGGTCGATTTCGAGGCGGCCGGGCCCGACGTCCGCGCGATGGACCTCGCGACCCTCATCTACATCACCGTCGTCCGAACGCCGCTGGAGCAGCGCTGGCCGGTGCTGCGTGCGCTGTGCGGCGGCTACCGCTCTGCGCTCGAGCTGGATCCCACGGAGATCGGCGCGCTCCCTGCTCTCGTGCGGCGTCACGCCGCGGTGAGCCTCGCGCACTGGACGGGCCGCTGGCGACAGGGCCTATCGCCCGTCGATGACGCGCGCGAGCGCGCACGTCGGATCGTACGTCTCGAAGGGTGGCTGCACCACGAGGGCGCGCTCCTGGTGGCCGTCGCGTCCGGGATCGACAAGCCCAAGCCGATCTAGAAGGCGTGGGGGAACATCCGGAGCGCGTGCTGCGGCGCGTCGTGCCGGATCCGGTGCAGGTCCAGGTCATCCTCGGCTCGCTTCTCGGCGACGGGCGCCTCGAAGGTTCGGAGGGTGAGCGGCGGCTGCGGATCGTGCATCACTGCGATCGGGCCGAGTACGTGTGGTGGAAGTACGAACGGCTCGGTGCCTTCGCCGCCCACGCGCCCCTGCTCCGCGGCGACCGCCTCGAGTTCCACACGATCGCGCATCCGGTCTTCGACGACCTCGCCCCGCTGTTCGCCGGCTCCGACCGGAGGCGCGTTCGCGAGCTGATCGCACCCCTGGGGCTCGCGGTCTGGATGACCGACGTGGGGCGGCTGCGCCTACGCGCGGAGGTCTTCCTTCCGACGCAGCGCGCCGCGGCGCTGGTGGCAGATTGATCCACGGCGTCGGCCCCGAGTTGGACGGTGGTCGCGAGCTACGCGGCGACTGGCTGCGGGTGCTGGATGCGCGCCGGCGCGGCGGTGATATGCACCGAGAGCTCGCGTCGGAGGTTCTGGATCGCGCGGCCATGCAGCTGGCACGCGCGCGCCTCGCTGACGCCCATCTTCGCCCCCGCCTCGCGCAGCGTGAGCTCATCGCCGTAATACCTCGCGATGACCTCACGCTGGCGAGCCGGTAGCCTCCCCAACGCGTCTTGTACTCGTGTGTTCAGGTCCTCTTGGTCGTAGCGCTCGGCGACCCCGTCGTCGACGGCGGGGCCCTGATGCGTTCCCTTCTCCATCAGAACATCGAGCGACACCGCGAGCACCGCGCCCTCGGGTCGCCGATCGGCACGACCACGCTCGTCGACACGACGAATCTCGTCGACGACGGCGCCTCGGATGCGCAGCGACGCGTACGCCTCGAACGGGACACCACGGCGCGGGTCGAAGCGATCCACGGCGCCGATGAGTCCGATCATCGCGGCGGACGAGATGTCGTCACGGTCCGCGAGGGAGGCCTGCGGGATCCGCATGCAGCGGGCGATCCCGATAGCCAAGTCGGAGTAGCGCTCGATGAGCGCTCCACGCGACGGCGCGTCACCCGCGCGACTATTCGCCCACAACTGGGCTAGGTCCACGCCAGTCCCCCTCCGCCGCTGCCGCGCTTCCACCCATCAGCCCCGCACAGGGCTGGCCCCTGTAGCGCGCCAGCCGCCAGACTTTGAGGTGGACCAGTGCCTGCGGTTAATCCCCGTTCAGGCACATTTCGAATACCCATTCGGGTTCTCGGTGTTTAACGGCCTCGGTGGCGTATAGGAACGCTACTCATGGCTTCCGAATACCCGTTCGGACGCCGAAACTAGTCGATGAGGTGGTTCCTTAGGGCTAGTACGACCGCATGGGTCCGGTCGGCAGCGCCAAGCTTGGCGATCAGCATCTGGACGCCCTTCTTCACAGTGTCTTCGGCGAGCACCATCGCGCGCGCGACCTCTTTGTTCGTGTAGCCCTCGGCCATGTAGCGCAGAAGCTCGAGCTCGCGTGGAGTCAGCGGTTCGTGCGTCAGTGTGCCTTCCCCCGATCCATTCGGGGCCGCCCCATTCGGCACGACCCGTTGGGGGATCTTGGCTGCGCTCTCCGGTTCGATCGGCTCGATGGGCGCCAGAGTCCGCGGCTCAGTCACCTCGGTCTTCGCGATCGACGTCGCCGCTTCGCGGCCCAGGGCGACGAGGCCCTCGACGGCCGCATGGAGCGCGGCGATGACGCGGCTCGCGGGCGTGTCCTTGGAGACGTACCCGTTCCCACCCGCCCGGATGACCGCGCGGATGAGCTCGGGACTGCGGTCGATGCTGAAGGCGACGATCGGGAGCGCGGGCGCCTCCGCCCGCAACCGCGCGACGGCCTCGGCACCGTCGGCATCCGGCAGGTGAAGGTCGCACAGGACGACGTCCGGCTGCGCCTCCTCGAGGAGCCCGATGGCCTCGCTGCATGTCGCCGTGAGTCCGACGACCATCAGGCCCTCGCGCTCGAGAAGCGCCCGGACGCCGAGCTGCATCACTGGGTGATCCTCGATGGCGAGCACGCGGAGGACGGCTCCGCGCTCGTGCCTGATCTCCGCACGCCCGAGCAGCGCCAGCGTGTCGGCGGTCCGCTGCGCGAGCGCGGCCTCGTCGGGCTCGTAGGCCGGATCGTCGTGTCGCGCGAAACCAACGCCAGTCGCGCCCGCGACCTCAGTGCTCCCGCCGGCCTCGCTTGCCGAGAGTGCCGCGGTCCGGCATTCGGGGTCGTCGTCCAGTGCATAGACCGCGAGTACCTTGCCAGATGGATTCCGCAGCGCGACGGCGTGATGCCCGAACGACTCTGCCGCCGCCCGCGCGGCGCCGTGTGCGTCGCCGGCCGCGACCGCCAAAGCCACCTCTGCGAAGCCCTCCGCGTGCTCGCGCTCGCGCTGGAGAGCCGCGATCACGTTCATCGCTTGGAGGGCGCGTGAGAGGTCGGCGGCGATTCCATCCAGGAGCGTTTGTCGCCCCGAGAAGCCATCGGCCTCCTGCGGACGCTTCACGCTCAGCACGCCGAGCACGTCGTCCCCAACGCGCAGAGGCACCGAGATGGACTCGCGCGCGTCGGGATCGACCCCGTGGAAGCGTTCGTCGCTGACCCGGCCGCGGAGCACGATCTTCTCCCCGCTCGTCGCGACCCAGCCCGCGATGCCTTCGCCCAGCCGCTGGCCACGACCCAGATGGACGCTCGTCGGGAGGCCGACGGACGCTCTGAGGCGAAGCTCGTCGCCCTCGACCAGCATGATCGAGGTCGCGCCGGCACCCATCCGGCGTGCGACCTCGGCCGCCGCCCGCGCGAGCACCGCGGTGGCGTCCCGCGCGTCCACCAATCCTTCACCCAGGCCGCCGAGGACGTCCAAACGCTCGTCGAGCTCGGCGACGCGCCGCTGAGCGCCGGCCAGATCGCGACCATCGGAGGCCATCAGCGCCAGAAGCTGCGCGGCCGAAGTCGCCGCGACGACGTCGAGCGCGTCGAACGGCATCTCGCGCCGCAGCGCGCAGAGGACCGCCGGACCGTTCCAGGTCTCGATCGGGGCCACCACGGCGAAGGCAGCCTCGTCGCCCCACCGTCCGGATGGCACCGACACCGCGAACGCGCCACCCGCAGCGCGCGCGAACGCGTCCTCCCCGAGGATGGCGTGCCAGTCGGCGGACTCGATGCGATGAGAAAAAACGGTCGAAGGTGGATCCGCGGTGGCGACGACAACAGCGACCGCTTCCGCCCTGAGCAGCCAGGCGAGATGTTCGAGCCGCTTCGGCCAGCGCGCCGTCGAGTTGACGGGGGTCTCCTCGCTCCGGTTTGCGGGATTGTATGGCACGTCCCTTGCCCGCTCACCAAGCATGTCCATCGACCCCGTGACGATGGAGGAGCTGCTCGCCACCGAGACCGCCCAGGGCGCGCTGCGGCCTCTGCGTGTGGGTGAGACGGTCGAAGGCACCGTCGCCGACGTCACCGGCGACGAGGCGACCGTAGACCTCGGCGACCGGCCTGCCGGCGTGATCCCCCTGCGCGAGGCCGGGTCCGAGCAGCTCAAGGTGGGTGAGCACGTGATCGCCGTGGTCACCCAGCCCGAGGGGGCCGACGGCCGCGTCGTCCTTTCGCTTCGCCGCGCCCGCCATCGTAGGCAGTGGACCCAGATGGAGGACATGCAGAAGAGGGGGGACGTGATCGATGCTCCGGTGCTCGAGGCGAATCGCGGCGGGGTCGTCGTCGACGTCGGACTGCGCGGTTTCGTTCCGCTGTCGCAGCTCGTCTCGATCGGTGCGATCGACACACGCGAGCCCGGGGTGCCCGAGCAGGTGAAGGCGCTCGTGGGAAAGCGCCTGCAGGTACGTGTGCTCGAGGCCGACCCCAGGCGCGACCGCCTCATCCTCTCTGAGAAGGCAGCGACGCAGCAGCTGCGACGCGACCGCAAGGCGCGGGCGACGGCGCAGCTCGCGGAGGGCGACGTCCGCGACGGAACGATCGTTGGCGTGACGTCGTATGGACTGTTCGTCGATATCGGTGTCGCGGATGGCCTCGTGCACCGCTCGGAGATCACCTGGCAGAAGGGCGTCGAGCCGACTACGTTGTATCGGCTCGGCGAAGCCGTGAAGGTGCGTGTCGTCGGCGTCGACCGGGAGCGTCAACGCATCTCGCTGTCGATCAAGCGCTTGGGCGCGGATCCCTGGGAGGAGTACGTCAACCAACTTGAGACCGGGCAGACCGTCGACGCCACCGTCACCCGTGTGATGCCGTACGGGGCGTTCGCGCGTATCGCGGAGGGTGTAGAGGGACTGATCCATGTCAGCGAGCTCGCCGCCGAGCGGGTCGCCGACCCGAACGCGGCCGTACAGGTCGGCGAGGTGCTACGTGTACGGATCGTGGCCATCGATCGGGACCGGCGACGGCTGTCCTTGTCTGCGCGCCTCGCCGAGCGCACATGAAACGCCGTCCGCAAGGCGGACACAGCGGTCACCGAACGTATAATCGGAACTCAATGATGCCCGCACCGATATACCGTCTAGAAGAGCTTTAGGTGGGTCCATTCGACCGCTTCAACGACCGCGCGAAAAGAGTGCTGGCGCTCGCCCAGGACGAGGCGATCCGTTTCAACCACAACTACATCGGCACGGAGCACCTGCTCCTCGGCCTCGTCCGCGAAGGTGAAGGCGTCGCGGCACGCGTTCTCGACTCTCTGGGCGTCGAGCTGTCCAAGGTGCGCACCGCGGTCGAATTCATCATCGGGCGCGGCGACTCCACGACCTCGCCCAGTGAGATCACGCTGTCACCGCGCACCAAGAAGGTCATCGAGCTCGCCATCGACGAGGCGCGCAAGCTCGGGCACAGCCATGTGGGGACGGAGCACCTGCTTCTCGGTCTGGTGCGCGAGGGCGAAGGCATCGCCTCGGGCGTGCTCGAATCGCTCGGCGTGTCGCTGGAGAAGGTCCGCCACCAGGTGATCGCGACGCTCGGGCAGCAGCACCCCGCGACGGCCGAGACGGCGGCCGCGGGGGGCAAGTCCGCAAGCTCCAAGACGCCGACGCTCGACCAGCTCGGCGTGAACCTGACTGCGATGTCGAAGGCAGGGCAGCTCGATCCGGTCATCGGCCGCGAGAAGGAGATCGAGCGCGTCATCCAGATCCTCAGCCGCCGCACGAAGAACAACCCCGCGCTCATCGGCGAGCCGGGCGTCGGCAAGACCGCGATCGCCGAGGGCCTCGCGCACCGCATCGTCAAGGGTGACGTGCCCGAAACGCTGCAGGGCAAGCGCGTGCTCACGCTCGACATCGGCTCGCTCGTGGCCGGGACCAAGTACCGCGGCGAGTTCGAGGAACGGCTCAAGAAGATCATCGAGGAGCTCCGTCACGCGCACGACGTCATCCTGTTCATCGACGAGCTGCACACGCTCGTCGGCGCCGGGGCGGCCGAGGGCGCGGTCGACGCGGCGAACATCCTCAAGCCATCGCTCGCGCGCGGCGAGCTGCAGTGCATCGGCGCCACGACGCTCGACGAGTTCCGCAAGTACATCGAGCGCGACGCGGCGCTGGAGCGCCGCTTCCAGCCGGTCATGGTCGAGGAGCCGACGATCGAAGAGACCGTGGCGATCCTCATGGGCATCCGCTCGCGGTACGAGGACCACCACAAGGTCGCGATCACCGACGAAGCGGTCAAGGCGTCGACGGAGCTCTCCGCGCGCTACATCACCGACCGGTTCCTACCGGACAAGGCCATCGACCTCATGGACGAGGCTGCCAGCCGCGTGCGCCTGCGCTACTCGACGCTCCCGACGGACGTGAAGGACGCCCAGAAGGAGCTCGACAAGGTCGTCACCGACAAGGAGCAGGCGATGGAGGCGCAGCAGTACGAGCTCGCCTCGACGCTCCGGCAGAAAGAGCGCGCGCAGCAGGACAAGTTGCAACAGGCCAAGGCCGACTGGCTGCTCGCGCAGTCGCAGAAGCGGCCCGAGGTGACCGACGAGGACATCGCCGAGGTCGTTTCGATGTGGACCGGCATCCCGGTCCGCCGCCTGGCGGAGGAAGAGACGGCGAAGCTCCTACGCATGGAGGAAGCGCTGCACGCGAAGGTCATCGGACAGGCGCCCGCGGTCACGCTCGTCGCCCGCGCCGTGCGCCGCGCCCGCGCCGGCCTGAAGGATCCGCGCCGGCCGATCGGGGTGTTCTTCTTCGTGGGCCCGACCGGTACCGGCAAGACGCACCTCGCGAAGCAGCTCGCCGAGTTCATGTTCGGCAGCGAAGAGAACGTCGTGAAGATCGATATGTCCGACTACATGGAGCGGCACAACGTGTCGCGCCTCGTCGGATCGCCGCCCGGCTACGTCGGATACGAAGAGGGCGGACAGCTGACGGAGACGGTGCGGCGCAAGTCGTACTGCGTGATCCTACTCGACGAGATCGAGAAGGCCCACCCTGAGGTGTTCAACATCCTGCTGCAGATCTTCGACGAGGGCCGTCTGGCGGACGCCAAGGGCCGCACCGTCGACTTCCGCAACACGATCATCATCATGACCAGCAACCTCGCGCAGAAGATGCTCAAGAGCGAGAGCGCGCTCGGCTTCCGCACGAAGGGTGAGGGCGACGACGCCGACCTCAACGCCGCGTACGAGCGCATGAAGGAGCGCGTCCAGGAAGAGATGAAGCGCTTCTTCCGCCCGGAGTTCCTCAACCGCATCGACGCGACCGTGGTGTTCACCCCGCTCACCAAGCCCGAGATCCGCGAGATCGTCGAGCTCGAGCTCGCCGGTGTGCGCAAGCAGCTCGCGTCGCAGGAGATCACACTCGTCGTCACCGACGAGGCGAAGGACCACATCGCGTCCGTCGGCTACGACTCCAACTTCGGCGCACGGCCGCTCGCGCGGCAGATCCAGAACGAGATCGCCGATCCGCTGGCGGAGATGCTCCTTCAGGGCAAGTTCCACTCGGGCGACACCGTCCGCGTGCACCCGGTCGAGGGCAAGCTCCTCATCGAGAAGACCGAGGTCGAGGCTCCCAAGCCCGTACCCGTCGCACCCTAGCGTCACCACCCGCGTCTGACCGTCACCGTGCTGACGTTGCGCATCACCATGCGGATCTTGCGCGTCACCGTGCGGACCTGATGCGGCATGTCGGTTGCACGCTCGTGGCGCGTGCGCGCATCTCTCGTGCTCGCCGTCCTCCTCACCGCCGCGGCGTGCGCCGAGCCGGGCTCGATCGGTGGCCCGCAGGGTGGCGGGCCCTCGCCCGCGCCGTCGAAGCCGGCCATCTGGCCGCTTCGCGGCACGAGCGCTCCGAACGCCGATGCCACGCGCGCCCGGCCACTGGTGATCAAGGTCGCGAACGACCCGGCCGCGCGACCGCAGGCCGGCATCGCGCAGGCCGATGTGGTGCTCGAGATCGTCGTCGAGGGCGGCATCACGCGCTATGCGCTCGTATTCCAGTCGCAGGAGCCGGACCGTGTCGGCCCGGTGCGGAGCGCGCGGCAGTCCGACCTGAACTACCTACCGATGCTGAAGGCCATCGTCGCCCACGTCGGCGCGTCGCAGGAGGTCACGAAGCTCGTGCGAGACGCGGCTAAGAGCGGCGCGTTCGTCGATATCGACGAGTTCGAGCATGCGGGCGCGTTCGAGCGGATCACGCAGCGGCAGGCGCCGTACAACGCGTACACGAGCGCTACGAAGATCCGCGAAGCGGCGGGCGCGGCCGGTAAGGAGAAGGTCAATGTGCCGGGCCTTTCCT
>DASYUY010000055.1:0-4899 GCA_036000705.1 Candidatus Limnocylindria bacterium
CCCGACGGACCTCGGCTACCGGTACTTCATCGAGAGCCTCATGCCGCGGCCGTACCTGCAGCCCGAAGAGCAGCTCACGGTGAGCCACCAGTTCCAGCAGGCGCTCTCGAACACCGCGGAATGGCTTCGCGTTGCGGCATCGACGCTGGCGCGCCTCACCGCGGAGGCGGCGATCGTCACGCCGCCCGCGACGAGGAGCGCGACGCTTCGGCACGTCGAGGCCGTCCCGATCAACGAGCGCCGCGTGCTGCTCGTCGTCGTGCTGGAGGGCGGTGGTGTCGAGCAGCAGCTGCTCGAGCTGAAGAACAGCGTCACGGCCGAGCACCTGCGCTCGCTGTCGACGCGTCTCACCGATCGCCTTGCTGACAAGTCGGCCGCCGACGTGCGGGATCTCGCGGCGAGCGAGCAGGGCGCGGACGCGGAGATAGCGAGCGCGGTCGCGCGCGTCCTCGGCGAGAACGATCTGGCCCTCACGCCGGATGTGTATTACGACGGCGTGCAGAACATCCTCGCGCAGCCCGAGTTCTCGGCGAGCGGACGCATCCGCGACATGCTCGGTCTGCTCGAGGACCGCGCCCGGCTCGTCGAGATCCTTCCGGTGACGCTGCGCGCGGATGAGGTCCACGTCGCCATCGGCAGCGAGCATCAGCTCGAGCCGCTGCGCGGCTGCAGCTTCGTCGTCGGGCGGTATGGCGCCGGCGGTGATGTCGTCGGATACGTTGGTGTGGTCGGCCCGACGCGCATGGACTACGCGCGCACGATCGGTGCGGTGCGATACGTCGGCTCGCTCATGAGCAACGTCGTACGGGTCATGGAAGGGCATTAGACGATGGACGAGAAAGCACGAAAGGCCGAACAGCTCCTCGAGGAGCGACTGCGCGCGCACGGCGGCAACGGCCAGAGCGGTGCGGCGTCGAGCACCGAGGCCGACACACCGGCGACCGGCGGCGCCGCGACGGTCGATCCGGCCGAAGCGCGGGCGAAGGTCGAGGAGCTCACCAACGACTACAAGCGGCTCGCGGCCGATTTCGCGAACTACCGCAAGCGCACCGACGCCGAGCGAGTGGAGTTCGCGAAATTCGCGAAGGCGGATCTCATCGCGAAGCTGCTCGACGTCCTCGACGGCTACGACCGCGCGCTCGCGACCATGCCCGAGGACGTCCGTGGACAGCCGTGGGTCGAGGGGATGTGGCTCGTGGAGCGCAAGCTCCGCTCGATCCTCGAAGCCGAGGGCCTGGAGCCGATCGACTCGATCGGCAAGCCGTTCGACCCGTACCTGCACGAAGCCGTCGCGCACCTCGAGTCCGACGAACCCGAAGGAACTGTCATCGAAGAACACCAGAAGGCGTACCGACTGCACGACCGGGTGATCCGCCCAGCGCTCGTCACGGTCGCCAAAAAGAAGGAGTAACGACTCATGCCGAAAGTGATTGGCATCGATCTGGGCACCACCAACTCGGCCGTGGCCTACATGGAAGGCGGCGAGCCCACCATCATCCCGAACGCTGAGGGTGGTCGGATCACGCCGTCCGTCGTCGCGTTCACCAAGTCCGGCGAGCGACTGGTGGGTCAGGTCGCGAAGCGCCAGGCGATCACGAACCCCGAGAACACGATCTACTCGATCAAGCGCTTCATGGGGCGCCGCTTCACCGACCCCGAGGTGCAGCGATCGATGAAGCAGGTCCCGTACAAGGTCAACCAGGCGGGCAACGGCGGCGTCGAGGTGGTCCTCGGCGACGGCCGCAAGCTCACGCCGCCCGAGGTCTCGGCGATGATCCTGGGCAAGCTGAAGACCGACGCCGAGGCGTTCCTCGGCGACAAGGTCCTACAGGCGGTCATCACCGTCCCCGCGTATTTCGACGACAGCCAGCGTCAGGCCACCAAGGATGCCGGTCAGATCGCCGGCCTCGAGGTCCTGCGGATCATCAACGAGCCGACGGCCGCGTCGCTCGCGTACGGCCTCGATAAGAAGAAGGACGAGATCATCGCCGTCTACGACCTCGGCGGTGGCACCTTCGATATCTCGATCCTGCAGCTCGGTGAGGGCGTGTTCGAGGTCAAGGCCACGAACGGTGATACGCACCTGGGTGGCGACGACTTCGATGCGCGGATCATCGATTGGCTCATCGAGGAGTTCAAGAGGGACCAGGGCATCGACCTGAAGAACGACCGCATGGCCCTTCAGCGTCTCAAGGAGTCCGCGGAGAAGGCGAAGATCGAGCTCTCGAGCACCCAGCAGACCGAGATCAACCTGCCGTTCATCACGGCGGATCAGTCCGGTCCGAAGCACCTCGTCATCACGCTCACGCGGAGCAAGCTCGAGCAGCTTGTCGGCGATCTGGTCGAGAAGACCATCGGTCCTGTCAAGAAGGCTCTCGCCGACGCCGAAGTGAGCCCGGACAAGATCGACGAGGTCGTCCTCGTCGGCGGCATGACGCGCATGCCGCTCGTCGTCGAGACGGTGAAGAAGCTCTTCGGCAAGGAGCCGAACAAGAGCGTCAACCCCGACGAGGTCGTGGCCGTTGGCGCCGCGATCCAGGCCGGTGTGCTCAAAGGCGAGGTGAAGGACATCCTGCTCCTCGACGTCACGCCGCTGTCGCTGGGCATCGAGACGCTCGGTGGCGTGGCCACCAAGCTCATCGAGCGCAACAGCACCATCCCGACGTCGAAGTCGCAGATCTTCACCACGGCCAGCGACGGCCAGACCCAGGTGGAGATCCACGTCGTCCAAGGTGAGCGCGAGCTCGCCGCGGACAACAAGAGCCTGGCGCGCTTCATCCTCGACGGCATCCCGCCGGCTCCGCGCGGCGTCCCGCAGATCGAGGTGACGTTCGACATCGACGCGAACGGCATCCTCAACGTCAAGGCGAAGGACAAGGCGACCAGTAAGGAGCAGCACGTCACGATCACCGCGTCGAGCGGCCTCAGCAAGGACGAGGTCGAGAAGCTGGTGAAGGACGCGCAGGCGCACGCCGAGGAGGACCGCCGCAACGTCGAGCGGATCCAGACCCGCAACGAAGCGGACACCTTCGCGTACCAGATCGAGAAGACGCTCCGCGATCTTGGCGACAAGGCTCCGGCCGACATCAAGAAGGAAGTCGAGGAGAAGATCGCCGCGCTGCGCGAAACGCTCAAGGGCGACGACACGCAGCGGATGAAGACCGCGATGGAGGAGCTGCGAGTGGCGTCGATGAAGATCGGCGAGGCCATGAGCAAGCAGCAGCCGCCGCCGTCAGAGGGCGCCGAGCAACAGCCCGAGGGCGAGCCCGCGGGTGCGACAGCCGGCGACAAGAAGAAGGACGGCGACACCATCGAAGGCGAATTCAAGGAGCAGAGCTGACCGCAAGTAACTCTTAGCCACGCGCGTCTAACTCGGACGCGCGACGAGGGGCGCCGCCGGAGGATTGACTCCGTGCGGCGCCTCCTCATTTATCTGGTGCTCATTCTCGCGGCCTGCGCGCCTACGGTGATCGCCTCCCGCGCCATGCCGGGGGCCTCGGTGCCGCCAGCGTCGGATGTGCGCTAGGGGCACGTGCGGGAATGCCCATGAGATCGATGGCCCTCCGACTTTTTCTACGTGGCGCCCTCGCCGTCGCGATCATCGGCGCCGGAATCGTTGTCGGCGAGCAGCTCCGCGTCGCGCGCGCGCAGCTCGCGACCGGCCAGGCCGCGAGCGGCGATAGCGCGCGCGCCTCCGCGACACCGACGCCGGCGCCAACGGCAACGCCGGTCCCGAAGACGCTCTTGACGTCTCCAGCCCCGCCCCCGACCCCGACCACGGCCACGCCGACGGTCGTGCCCACGCCCATCGCGACGCCGTTCACGGGCAGGCTGTCGACGGTCATTGGAACCGTGACCATGGGCGGAAATCCGGTGCGCGGCGCCCGGGTGATGGTCTATCCCTCGGACCCCTCGAATCACGGACCCACCCCCGTGCCGCCCGAGAGCGCCCTGGCGACGACCGATGCTCGCGGCGCGTACCAGGTCGCGCTGCAGCCGGGAACCTATCGCGTGGGCGCGTTCCGCGACTACACCAACCCAGTCAGGGACTTCGGGGACGGATACACATGGGTCACGTGGTACGGCGACGGCTTCGTGATCGGGCTTGGTAAGGATCTCGTCGTGAGCGGGAGCTCGACGGTCGCGGATATCGCGCTGCTCCGGAGCGTGAAAGTCGCTGGCAGTGTCGTTGGACGAGACGGTGTCGGTGTTCCCAACGCACAGCTCTCTCTATCGCGGTACATCGGTGGGATCCAGTTCCCGTTCGGAGGCGGCAGGAGCGACGCCGCGGGCCGTTTCAGCCTCTCCATCGTCGCGATGCCTGTAACGCTCCTCGTCCAGGCGTCGGGCCGCAACGCCGCGGCGTGGAGCAGCGTCGACCTCGATCTTCGGGGCGATCGCACCGACATCATCGCGACGATCGACCGCGGCAACGTCGTCAGCGGGACCCTCCGCGACGCCGCGGGTCGACAGCTCGCCGACATGAACTTCGGTGTGATGTCCGCGGGCGGCCTGCTCAGCTGCGCCTCGTGCAGCGGACGGACCGACGGCGCCGGCCACTTCGCGGTGACGCTTCCGAGCACCACGATCCGCTTCAGCAATTGGCCGCAGGACGGCGAGCTGGCGCTGCTCTCGAACGACTACGTGATCTCGGGGGACCTGACGCTCGACGCGATCATGCAGAAGCCGTGACCGACGCCGCGTCGCCCGCGCTCTACTTCGCGACGAGCACTCCGACCATCCCATAGGCCTCATGCCCGGGGAAGTGGCAGATGTAGGTGTACGTCCCGGGCGCGAAGGTCAGCGTCGTTCGCTTGGTCGACATCGGTGGCAGCGAGACCTCGTCGGGACGATCTCCGTGGACCGGCTCGGTGCCGGTGCGGTGGCGGTTGTGGAAGT
>DASYUY010000056.1:0-20648 GCA_036000705.1 Candidatus Limnocylindria bacterium
CGATCGGTACGGGAACGAGCCGCTGCTCTGGAGCAGGCCGCGCGACCTGCTCGCGAGCTCCGGCGATGCCAACGTCACGTTCTTTCTGTCCACGACCGACCCGGACGGACGACCGCACGCGGCCGGTGTGGGAGCGCGATGTCATGACGGCGACCTCTACATCGTCAGCGGGCCGGCGACGCGCAAGACCAAGAACCTGCTGAGCAACCCGGCCTGTGCGCTCTCCGTCGCACTCACGGGAATCGATCTCGTCCTCGAGGGCGAAGCCGCGAAAGTCGAGGACCTCGATCTCCTGGGCACGGTGGCGAGGGAGTTCCATGACGGGGGCTGGCCGTGCGAGGTCAAGGACGGACGCCTTGTCGCGCCATACAGCGCGCCCAGCGCCGGGCCGCCGCCCTGGGATCTCTATCGACTCACGTTCGACACGGTCGTCGGGGTGGCGGGCGCGGAGCCCCACGGGGCGACGCGCTGGCGATTCAGCCGCGCGCGCTGACGATCGCGGGCAACTCGTTCACCTCCCGGATGAACACGGCGGCGCGGGCGGCAATTCGACAACCAGCACCAGAGCGAAGTAGCCCCCAAAGAGGCGGTGGTCATTCTGGGCATCAATTTGGGCATCCATCGGCGTGAAGAGGGCGGACGGATCGGGGACTAGCGTGAAGTCGAATTCGTCGTGGCCGAGCTACACACCCGTTCGATGAGACGACGTCCCGCTGTCGCGATTGCGATCCTCGTCGTGGTAGCGGTCGTGGCTGTCTTCGCGCTCTATGTCACACGTATGGCTGACCCGACTGCGTCGCCCTCTCCCTCGACGCAGGTGGCCACGAACACCGCATCGCCTGCGACGTCGGCGCCGGTCGCGACGGTCTCGCCTGTCGCGACAGGATCTGCACCGAGCGCTTCTCCGAGGGGCACCATCACCGGCCGTCTCGGTTATCCATCGGACTTCATTCCGCCGCTGACGATCTACGCCCTGAGCGTGAGCGATTCCCGTGTCTACTTCTCGCTGAACACCCCGCGGTATGGCAACGACCCGTCCGCGCCGCCGACCCCCGGTCCACCGATCCCTCCGTACTCCCTGAGCGTCCCGCCTGGCACGTACCACGTCTTCGGGTACCGCAACGATCTCGGCGGCGGCACGACCGGGCCCGGAGTGGTGGTCTACTCGCTGTACACGGTTAGGTGCCAGCAGGCATCACCAAGCCCAACGGGTCCGTGCCAAGAGCCGCACACGCTCGTGCCGGTTACGGTGCGAGCGGGAGAAACGGCGGCACGCATCGACCTCACTGACTGGTTCTGCAATGTGCCCGGCTCGACGTGCCCGCCGCGACCTCAGTGACCGCATGTCGCTGCAGGCGCGATCAATACGACACCGAAGTTTGGGCATCCAGTTGGCCATCCGTCGGGCTAACTGATGCGGACCCGCGTGACTGTGGTGGATACGTCTCGGCGACGTACCGGACGATCGAGGTTTCGTCCACGGTCTGCCCCACCAGCGCGGCGCGTTCGACAGGTCGACGAGTCTACCGATCGTGCCGGCGCGCCAGCGAGAGCTCTCGCAAACAATGTTCGGTGACAAGGAGGACCGCATGACCGACAACATCAGCCCTAGGCAATTCCACGAGGCCGAAGGCGTCGAGGATTGGCGCGTGCTCGGCGACGGTGCGTGCGCGTACTTCCGAACCGGGTCGTTCGCTGCAGGCGCACGGCTCGTGCAGGCGATCAGCGAGCTGCCCGGCGTCGACGAGAACCAACCCGACGTTGACTTGCGGCACGACGGCGTGACCGTGCGCCTGATCACGATCACCGACGATTACGCAGGGATGACGCGGCGCCACATCGAGGTCGCCCGCCAGATCTCGGCAGCTGCCCGAGAGTTGGCCTTCTCTGCCGACCCGTCGGCGGTCCAGAGCGTGCTTGTCATCCCGGGCGCGACCGCTCGGGCTGAGGTGATGCCGTTCTGGCGAGCAGTGCTCGGGTATGAACCTCGCCGCGACAGCCCCGACCAGGACCTCGTCGATCCGCGCAGTCGGGGGCCGTCGTTCTGGTTCGAGCAAATGGGTGAGCCGCGCCCGGACGGCGGGGGCGCGATCCACGTCGCGATATGGGTGCCGTACGAGCACGCGGAGGCTCGCATCGCGGCGGCGCTCGCCGCGGGCGGCCGGATGGTGCGCGACGAGTTCGCGCCCTCGTGGTGGACGCTGGCCGACGCGGCGGGCAACGAGGCCGACATCGCCACCACGATGGGCCGGGAGTGAGCGACGGCACGCTCGTCTACGAGCCGCTGATCGCAAAGTGGCCCCGGGGATGTGGAGCAAATGTGAAGGCTCGTGCGTGGCTCCTACCATTCGCACGTGCATGAGCACACGACCACCAAGCCCGCGCGGTCGCCGCGGCGGGGTCGCCCGGGGCGGCGAAGGCATGAGCGATCCGAGCCGCCGCACATCGCTCGCCGCATCGCCGATGACATCATGGCGCGGAGTGTGGCGCGCGCGAGCGAGCAAGCCACGCCGCACATGGAAGGCGGCGGATCGTCGGGCCGCGGACCAGGCGACGACGGGGGCGGTGACGGACGACGACCCGAACGCGGTGGAGACGATGGGCGTCTCCTCATCGTCCTCGGCATCCTCGCCGTCGGTGCGGGTGTCATGAGCGCTCGCCTCCTCGCGAAGGCCGGGCGCTCACCTCACGTCTCTTAGCGCGTCACTCCCGCGGGGCCCTTCCCGATCGCGAAACTCCGTCTCCTCGTTAGGCCGCCCTCCGTACGTGCGTTTTCGCTGAAGCCGATCTCAGTTCGTGCGTAAACGCAGCGCTAGGCCGCTTCTCTCGACCTCATGGCTCAAAGGAGAGAGCGTTGATACAGTGTTCGACTCGACGCCATGCTGCAGCGCTAAGGTTCGATCGTAATTCTCGCGTTTCGATCTCTGCGTATTGAAACTGGGGAGGGAACCTGATGCACGTCGGTGCGGCGACCCATCCTTCACGAATCGCGCTTCTCGCAGTCCTCACGCTCGTGCTGGCCGTTGCCTCGACGCCGCCAGTGCTCGCGGCCACGGCGTCGCCAGATGTCGTGGGGACCACGACGACGACGGCCTACACCGACGGGACGTACATCGTGACGTTCGCCGACGAGCCCGTCGCGAGCTACGAGGGATATCTCGCGGGCTTCCCGGCAACCCGGCCGCAGCCCGGCCGGAAGATCGACCCCGCCTCTCCCGCGGTCCAGAACTGGCAGCAGCATCTCACCGGCCAGCACGACGCGGCCCTGGCCGCCGTCGGCGCCGCGAAGATCTACGACTACACGATCACGAACAACGGTGTGGCCGCCTACCTCACCGCGAACCAAGCGGCACGACTCGCGAAGACACCGGGCGTTATCGCGCTGGCCAAGGATCAGCTCGCCCAGCCCGACACGACGCTGTCGCCGCACTTCCTGGGCCTGGATGCGGCCGGCGGGCTCTGGTCGCAGCTCGGCGGCGCGCCTCACGCGGGCGCCGGCGTGGTCGTCGGCGTGATCGACACCGGGATCTGGCCGGAGAGCGCCGCCTTCGCCGGTAACACCGGCATTCCGGTCCCCGCCGACTGGCACGGCAAGTGTGTCGCGGGGCAGCTCTGGTCCGTCAACGAATGCAATGACAAGCTGATCGGTGCGCGCTATTACACGAGCGGCTTCGGACTCCCGAACATCTCGACCTCTGATTACCGCTCGGCCCGCGATGGCGCGGGTCACGGTTCGCACACCACCTCGACGGCGGCGGGCAACCACGGCACCACGGTCACGATCGACGGCAATCCGATCGGCACCGGATCCGGGATGGCGCCCGGCGCAAAGGTGGCCGCGTACAAAGTCTGCTGGGAAGGACGTAAGGGCTTCCCCGCTGGTTGCTTCAACTCGGACAGCGTCGCGGCGATCAACGACGCCGTGCTGGACGGAGTGGACGTCCTCAACTACTCGATCGGCGGGTCGTCGGAGTCGAGCGTGCTCGACTCGGTGGCGATGGCCTTCCGCGGCGCTTCGAACGCCGGCGTGTTCGTCGCCAACTCCGCAGGCAATTCCGGTCCGGGCGCGAGCACTCTCGACCACCCCGCTCCGTGGGTGACAACGGTGGCCGCAGCGACGTTCCGCCGCGCGTTCCAAGCGGTCGAGCTTGGCAACGGGACGCGCTACGTCGGCGCGTCGACGACCACATCTCTGCCCGCGGCAACGCGTCTGGTGACCGCCGCGAGCGTGAAGCTTGCGAGCGCCACGGCGGCGGACGCCGCGCGCTGCTTCGCAGGCACGCTCGACCCCGCCAAAGCAGTCGGCAAGGTCGTCGTCTGTGATCGTGGGGTCAGCGCCCGCATCGACAAGAGCTTCGAGGTGAAGCGCGCGGGTGGCGTCGGCATGGTGTTGGCGAACGTATCTCCGAACTCCCTGAACGGCGACTACCACGCGGTGCCATCGGTCCATGTGGACGAAATTGCCGGCGCCGCGATCAAGGCCTACATCACGGCCGCGGGCGCCGCCGCGACCGCGAAGATCGTTCCGCTCACGGCCGCGGAGCTTCTGGTCGCTCCGCAGGTTCCCGAGATCACGACGTTCTCCTCGCGCGGACCCTCTACCACGACGGGTGGCGACATCCTCAAGCCCGACATCGCCGCTCCGGGCAACGATGTCGTTGCGGCGGTCGCACCGCCGACGAACCACGGCAGGAACTGGGACTTCATGTCCGGGACCTCGATGTCGTCGCCGCACATCGCCGGCATCGGCGCGCTGCTCAAGGCGAAGCATCCAACGTGGCTGCCCTCGGAGATCAAGTCAGCGATCATGACGAGCGCGACCGACACGGTCTCGAGCGCGAACGACCCCTTCGCGCAAGGCGCAGGGTTCGTAAATCCGAATGGGGCGGCGGATCCCGGCCTCGTCTACCCGACGACCAACAACGAGTATCGGCAGTACCTCGTCGGTCTCGGGGTGCATTTCTCTCCGCCATTCGACACGCTGACGCCGATCTCGGGATCGAACCTGAACCAGGCGTCGATCGGTATCGGTACCCTCGCGGGCGTTCAGACCGTGACGCGCCGGGTCAAGAACGTGGGCACTTCCACAGCGACCTACACCGCTTCCGCCGCTCTGGCGGGTTTCACGACCACGGTCAGTCCAGCGTCGCTGACGCTCGCGTCTGGCTTGGAAGGAACATTCACCGTGACATTCACGCGTACGAGCGCCGCCCTCGGTGCGTGGGCCACCGGCTCGCTCACGTGGACCGACGGAACCCACCGCGTTCGCGCCCCGATCGCGGTTCGACCAGTTGTGGTCGCCGCGCCTGCCGAAATACACAGCACCGACCTGCCAAGCGGCTCCAAGCAGTTCTCGGTGACGCCCGGGTTCACCGGAACGCTCACCATGAACGTGTCCGGCCTTGTCGGCGTGACTCCGGTGCTCGACAGCGTCACGACCGGTGCGTTCGACATCGACAACCCGGTCGCTGACGCGGACACCGACGTGTACCACGTCACCGTTGCGGCCGGCACCGTCGTCGCGAGATTCTCGCTCGACTCAGCCGACGACACCGCAGACCTCGACCTCTTCGTCTACAAGGATGGCGACCTCGTCGACCTGTCCGCTTCAGGAGCGGCTGATGAGCAAGTCACCCTGTTCGCACCGGCAGCAGGCACGTATGACGTGTACGTCAATGGCTTTACCACGCCGGGCGGCTCGACCAGCTACGGGTTGAGCAACTTCGTGGTGCCCGCCACGAACGTGGGGAACATGACGGTCACTCCCAACCCGGTGGCGGTGACGATCGCGACGCCCGTGACCCTGACCGCGAGCTGGACTGGGCTCGATGCGACGAAACGCTGGCTCGGTGTCATCTCGTACGTGGGTGCTGATCAGGTCACCCTCGTTTCGATCCGATAACCGTTCAAGAACGGCGCCGGCCTCGACCCGCTGTGACGGTCGAGGCCGGCGCCGAGCGCGTGCGTATCAACGTTTTCTTCGGGCGCCGGCGCGGATCTTCTCGAGCCCGTTGAGGATTAGGTCAAGCCCGAACTCGAACTCAGTCTTATCTCGCGGCCCAGACTTCGCCCGGTGCTGCTCGAGGTGCTCGTGGAAGTAAGGATGCGCGTCGACGGGAAGCTCCCGGAGAACGGTCTGAACGAGGCTGGCCGCGTCTGCCTTGTCGAGCGACGAATAGCCCGCGGCCCACAGCGTGGATCCCATGATGTGACTGTCGAGCGCGTGGTACCCGTGGTGGGTCATGTTGGGTGAGAAGCCGGCTTCGCGAAGTCGTGTGAGCACCGCGTCCATGTAGAGCAGCCGCGCGCGCCGGACCATTCTCGGCGACATCATCAAGTTGGTTGCCCAGGGATGGCGCCGGAGCGCGTTATGGAATGAGATGGCACTCCTGCGGAGGGCTGTTTTCCAATCGCCCTTGCGGGACGGAGCCTCGATCTCAGTGAGGACGAGGTCGACGAGGCCGTCAAGGATGTCATCCTTGCTGGCCACGTAGTGGTAGAGCGACATCGCCTCGACGCCGAGCTCCTGCGCGAGCTTGCGCATGCTGAGTGAGTCGATCCCACCCTCATCCGCGAGCGCCATGGCGGTGCGCAGCACGCGATCCTTGCTCAAGGGGACTCGTCGCTCAGCGATCGCGTCGACTGACCTCGCCAAGTTCAGCTTCCTCGCTTTCGCAGAGGTCGCATCGGGCTTGACAACCTTACGCTGTACGGTACCTTACACCGTACGACTGCGTGGCGCAAGTCCAGGCGAAGCCGCACTTCGGCGAACGCGGTCGGATTGGGAGCGGAATGATGGAGAACACGATGGCCGCCATGCCACCTGCTCAGCAGACCACGATGAAAGCGATCGTCCGCGAAAGATACGGCTCACCCGATGTGCTGCAGCTCAAGGACGTCGACAAGCCCGTCATCGACGATGACACCGCGCTCGTGCGGGTCCGCGCGGCCTCGGTCAACGCGTATGACTGGCACATGATGCGAGGCGCGCCGCTCATCGCCCGCATGGGAGGAGGGCTGCGCGCGCCCAAAGCGACCGCGCAGGGCATCGACGTGGCAGGGCAGGTCGAGGCGGTCGGCAAGAACGTGACGCAATTTCGACTCGGCGATGAGGTCTTCGGTGCTCGCCTCGGCGCCTTCGGACAATACGTGCGCGCGGGAGCGAAAAGCTTCCTCGTGCCGAAACCGGCGGGCCTCACGTTCGAGCAGGCCGCTGCCGTGCCCATGGCCGGAGTCACCGCACTGCAGGGCCTCCGCGACATGGGGCAGCTGCGACCCGGGCAGAGAGTCCTTATCAACGGGGCGGCGGGAGGCGTGGGCACGTTCGCCGTGCAGATCGCGAAGGCGCTCGGTGCTCACGTCACGGCCGTGACGAGCACGAGGAACGTCGACATGGTCCGATCGCTCGGTGCGGATAGCGTGATCGACTACACCCGTGAGGACTTCACGCGAAGTGGCCAGCGGTATGACCTGATACTCGATGTGGCCGCCAGCCGTTCCCTGCCAGCTTGCAGGCGGGCCCTCGCACCCAATGGGACCCTCGTGCTGGTCGGCGCAAGGGGTGGTCTGGTCCGCATCCTCTCTCGTCTTCTCACCGCGATCGCGCTCTCGCGCCTGACAAGCCACAAGATGCTCCCGTTCCTGGCGAAGAACAGCAGAGAGGACCTGCTCGTTCTGAAGGAGCTGATCGAAACCGGCAAGGTCAGGCCGGTCATCGACCGAACGTATCCGCTGAGCGAGACCGCAGAGGCCATCCGATATGTGGAACAGGGACACGCACGAGGAAAGGTCGTCATCACCGTGTGAGTTTCGCTCAATCGCTCAGGCTTGCTGGTAGGCGCGCTTGAGCCCTCCGATGTCGATCTTCTTCATTTGCAGCATCGCCTGCATGACGCGCCCGGCCTTTACGGGATCCTTGTCACCCAGCAGCTCGCCGAGCACTGTCGGAACGATCTGCCACGAGAGACCGTACCTGTCCTTCAACCAGCCGCATTGGCTTTCCTCGCCGCCGTCGGTGAGCTTCTTCCACAGGTCGTCGACCTCCTGCTGCGACTCGCAGTTCACGAGGAAGGAGAACGCCTCGGTGAAGGGGAACTGCGGGCCGCCGTTCAGCGCGGTGACCTCCTGCCCCGCGATACGCGCGGTCACGGTCATCGCTCTCCCCGGCTGTCCCGGGCTCGCCTCGCCGTAGCGTGACACATTCAGGACCTTCGAGTCCTTGAAGAGCGAGACGTAGAACGTCATCGCCTCCTCGGCCTTGTCATCGAACCACAGGAACGGAGTGATCCTCGGCATTTCGGCCTCCCCTGACTTCTCTTGATGTGCCGGCATCCCTTGACGCCGGCCTGACGTTTGTTGTATATAACTAGTCGGTTATGAATGCAAGAGGCACCTGAAGATGAATGCAGATCGCCTCGATGCCACCTTCGCCGCTCTCGCGCATCCCACGCGGCGCGCGATCTTGGCGCGGCTCGCCTCGGGCCAAGCGACCGTGACGGAGCTCGCCGCGCCGTTCGCGATGAGCCAGCCCGCGATCTCCAAACACCTCAAGGTGCTGGAGCACGCCGGGCTCGTGTCGGGCGCGCGCGAAGCGCAGCGGCGTCCGCGCCGCCTGGAACCCAAGCCGCTCGCGGATGCGACAGGATGGCTTGAGCGCTACCGCGAGATCTGGGAGGGCAACTTTGAGCGACTGGACGCGGTGCTCGAGGAGCTCAAGACCAATGAGAAGAAACGCCGACGCAAGAAGCGATAGGGGAGAACACCGATGACGAACGCGTCCACCTTGCAGGTCACGACGCCCACCGACCGAGAGATCGTGCTGACCCGCGTCTTCAATGCGCCGCGGCGCCTGGTCTTCGACGCGTGGACGAAGCCCGAGCTGATCAAACGCTGGCTGGGCGTGCGCAACGGTTGGTCGATGGTGGTCTGCGAGGTCGATCTGAAGGTCGGCGGAGCATACCGCTACGTCTGGCGTGGTCCGGACGGAGACATGGGCATGGGCGGAGTCTTCCGCGAGGTCGTGCGACCCGAGCGACTCGTATGCACCGAGCAGTTCGACCAGCCGTGGTACGAGGGCGAGGCCGTGGACACGCTCGTGATGGTCGAGCAGGGCGGCAAGACGACCGTCACCACGACAGTGGTCTACGCGTCGCGCGAGGTCCGTGACGCCGTGATCAAGTCTGGCATGGCGCGCGGGATCGCGGAAAGCTACGACAAGCTCGCGGAGATCCTGCGCGAGATATAACTCACGCGATGTCTCTGGATGCCGTCGTCATCGGTGCCGGTCATGCCGGCCTCGCGGTCAGTCGACGACTCGTCGACGCCGGGATCGAGCATGTCGTGCTCGAGCGCGGTGAGATCGGCGAGAGCTGGCGTGCCCAGCGTTGGGACTCCTTCGTGCTGAACACACCGAACGCGATCAATCAGCTCCCGGGCGGCCGCGCGGCCGGGCCTCCGAACGGATTCCTGGGCCGCGACGCGTGGATCGCGGAGCTCGAGGCGTACGCGCGCCACGGTGCGCTGCCGGTGAGGACGCACGCCACCGTGACTGCGGTCACGGCGGTCGCGAACGGCGAATTCGCCGTGAGCATCGGCGACGCTGACGCCCTCCGGACCCGAAACATCGTCGTCGCGGCGGGCGCCGCCAACGTGCACGAGCTTCCGGCCGCAGCGGGTTCGATCGATCGGCGCGTCGAGATCCTGACGACCGCGACCTACCGTCGGCCGGCACAGCTATCGCCGGGCGCGGTGCTCGTCGTCGGCAGTGCGCAGTCAGGGTGCCAGATCGCGGAGGACCTCCTCGAGGCGGGCCGCGAGGTGTACCTCGCCACCGGGACGGTCGGTCGACTGCCACGCCGGCTGCATGGACGCGACACGCTGATCTGGCTGGCCGAATCGGGTTGGATGACGCAGCGGCCGCAGGACCTCGCCGACCCGGCGCTGATGCGCGCGGCCCAGCCACTCGTCTCGGGCGTCGGACCCCTTGGTCACAGCGTCAGCCTGCAGTGGCTGGCGAGCCGGGGTGTGACGCTGCTCGGACACTTCGAATCGGCCGACGGTGGTCGACTGCGGTTTGGCGAAGACCTCGCGCTCCATGTGCGATGCGGCGATGAGATCTCGGCGAAGATGCACCAGCACGTCGACGACTACCTCGCGCGGCAGGGTATTGACGCGCCTGGATCCGATCCGGATCCCGCGGATGAGCCCGCCGACCCACTGAGCTTCAGCGCGCCGACCGAGCTCGACCTTGGGGAGCGTGGGATCCGCACCGTGATCTTCTCGACCGGCTTCCGGCCGGACCACTCCTGGCTGCATCTTCCGGTCTTCGGCGCCGACGGCTCGGTCGCGCACGAGCAGGGACGTTCGCGCATCGATGGCGTTTGGTTCGTGGGCCTCCTGTGGATGCGGATGCGCAGGTCCGGGATCATTCTCGGAGCGATGGACGACAGTGCCCACGTCGCTGCGCAGGTAGCCGCGCGCTGCCGCGCGCCGTCCCGGTCGTCGCACTGACGCGAGCGCGCGTCACCCGTCGCCCGGTGTCGAAATCGGCGGCCCGTTGTTCGACGTGTAGGTAGAGCCGGAAAACCGGCCAAAACGAACAGAGGGAGATACGAAGATGCGGTACCTGCTGTACGAGACCAGCGCCACTCCGATCGGCCAGGGGCGGCAGAGTGCTCCCCCCAGCGCGAAGCTCATGGCCGAGATGGGCAAGCTCATCGAGGAAACCACTCGAGCGGGCGTCCTCCTCGCGACCGGCGGGCTCGGTGCCAACAGCACCCACGTGCTGACGTCGGGTGGCAAGGTCACCGTGACGGACGGCCCGTTCACCGAGACCAAGGAGCTGACCGGCGGCTTCGCACTCATCGAGGTGAAGTCGCGCGAAGAGGCGATCGAGTGGGCGAAGCGTTTCCGCAAGATCGTCGGCGACGGCGAGTCGGTCATTCAGGAAGTGTTCGGGGGTGAGGGCGGCCCTGGGTAATGACCACAGCTGACACGCACCGCGCGATCGACGCGGTGTGGCGGATCGAAGCGCCGAGGGTCATCGCGGGCCTGACACGGATCGTCCGCGACGTCGGTCTGGCCGAAGACCTCGCGCAGGACGCTCTCGTCGCGGCACTCGAGCAATGGCCCGAGTCAGGCGTCCCGGATAACCCGGGCGCCTGGCTCATGGCGACGGCGAAACATCGCGCGATCGATCGGCTGCGACGCAACGAGCGCCTCGCACGCAAGCACGAAGAGCTCGGACGCGAGCTCGAGCATCAACAGGAGATGGCGGTGGCGGATCTCGAGGCCCCGGCCGGCGACGATGTCGGCGACGACCTGCTGCGGCTGATCTTCATCTCCTGCCATCCGATCCTGGCGCCCGAAGCGCGCGCCGCGCTCACGCTGCGCCTTGTCGGAAGCCTCACGACGGAGGAGGTCGCTCGAGCGTTCCTCATCCCGGTCTCGACCGTCGCGCAGCGCATCGTCCGCGCGAAGAGAACGCTGACCGAGGCGCGCGTCCCGTTCGAGGTGCCGGCAGGGGCGGAGCTTGCCTCGCGTCTGTCCTCCGTGCTCCAGGTCATCTACCTGATCTTCAACGAGGGCTACGCGGCGACCGCCGGCGACGACCTCATGCGCGTCGGGTTGTGCGAAGACGCGCTCCGACTCGGGCGCATCTTGTCCGGGCTCGCGCCGAGCGAGCCGGAGGTCCACGGCCTTGTCGCGCTCATGGAGATACAGGCCTCGCGCTCGCGCGCGCGGGTCGGACCGTCGGGAGAGATCGTCCTCCTCCTGGATCAGGACCGTGGTCGCTGGGATCCGCTGCTCATCCGGCGCGGCCTCGCCGCGCTCGAGCGGGCCGAGCGGCTCGGCGGCGCGCTCGGTCCCTACACCCTGCAAGCCGCGATCGCCGCGTGCCACGCACGCGCGGGGAGGGCGGAGGAGACCGATTGGGCGCGCATCGCCGCGCTCTACGACGCGCTCGCCCAGCTCATGCCGACGCCGGTCGTGGCGCTCAACCGCGCCGTCGCGGTCGCGATGGCGTTCGGACCCGCCGCCGGCCTGGAGCTGGTCGACGCGCTGGGCTCGGAGCCGTCGCTTCAGGCGTACCACCTCCTGCCGAGCGTCCGTGGCGATCTCCTCGAGAAGCTTGGCCGGAGCGGCGAAGCGCGGGCGGAGTTCGAGCGCGCCGCGGCGCTCACGCAGAACGAGCGAGAGCGCGAGCTGCTCCTCGCACGCGCGGCGGCGGCCTCACGCGGTGGTCCTGTGTCCTAGCAGGCGTAAGGGCGAGAATGGGCGCGGCGAGGAATGGGCAAGACCGCGACACCGCTCGAAGCCGCCCGCGCTGCCTTGGAACGGCATGCGTGGGCCGACGCCTTCGCGCTGCTGAAAGAAGCCGATGGCGAGAGCGCGCTCGACGCGGATGGACTGGAGATGCTCGCCGACGCGGCGTGGTGGATGGGGCAGCCGGCGGACTCCCTCGCCGCTCGAGAGCGCGCTTTCGCCGCGTTCGTCACTGCCGGGAACACGCGACGCGCAACGCTTCACGCCATCAGGCTCGCGCAGGACAACGCGGGCAAGCGGGCGTTCGCGGTCGCGGGCGCCTGGCTCGGCCGGGCGGAGAAGCTCGTCGAACACGACCAGGACTCGGTGGAGTTCGGCTACGTCCTCTTCGCGCGCGCTCTGATGAGCACTAGTGGCCCTGCCGGTCTCGACGAGGCGGTCGCTGCGGCGCGTGCGATCGTGCAGCTCGGCGAGCGCTTCGGCGATCGTGATCTTCAGGCGATGGGAACGATGGCCGAGGGCTATGCGCTGCTCACGGGCGGCGACGTGAAGGGTGGCCTTGCGCGATTCGACGTCGCGACGCTTGCCGCTGCCGCGGGCGAGCTCAGCATCTGGCCGACCGGTTGGGTCTATTGCGGCACGATCGGCGCATGCCGACAGATCGCCGACTATCGACGCGCGAGCGAATGGACCGAAGCGACGACGCGGTGGTGCGAGAGGCAATCGATCACGGGGTTTCCCGGCATCTGTCGTGTCTACCGTGCCGAGATCGTCGCACTGCGCGGAGCCTGGGCGCAGGCGGAGCAGGAGGCGCGGCGAGCGTGCGAAGAGCTCCAGCGCTTCCAGCTGAGTGAGGCCGCCGCGTTGGGTTTCTACGAGATCGGAGAGATCCGTATGCGCGTCGGAGATCTTCCGGCCGCGACCGACGCGTTCCGCCGCGCACACGAGCTGGGAATGGTCCCCGAGCCGGGCATGTCCCTCGCCCGTCTCGCGGAAGGCGACGCGCAGTCCGCCGGTGCGTCACTGCACCGCGCCCTCGCGAACGAGAACGAACGCTTTGCGCGCGCGCGGCTGCTCCCCGCGGAAGTGGAGGTCGCGTTGATCCTGAGTGATCGCGAGCGGGCGCGCATCGCCTCGACGGAGCTCGACTCCATCGCGAAACTGTTCGGGACACCAGCGATGGAGGCGATCGCGGGCGCGGCCCGCGCCCGGGTGCAGCTGGCGGACGCCGACCCCATCGCGGCGGAGACGACGCTGCGGTCGACGATCCGCACCTGGATCGAGCTCGACGTTCCCTACGAAGTGGCGCGAGCGCGCATCCTGCTCGCCGAGGCATACCGCGCGCAGCAGGACGCGGCCGCCGCGACGTTGGAGCTTCAAGCGGCGCTCTCGACCTTCGAGCGTCTCGGTGCGCGACGCGACGCGCGGCACGCTGGCGAGCTGCTCGGCGCCGACATGTCCGTTCCATTCGGCGAGGGCTCGAGCGACACGGTCGAGCGGACATTCCTGTTCACCGACATCGTGCGGTCGACCAAGCTCGTCGATGCCATCGGTGACCAGGCGTGGAAAGAGCTCATCCGGTGGCACGATCAGACGCTCCGCGCGCTCATCGCCGAGCATCGCGGCGAAGAGATCCGCCATCAGGGCGATGGATTCTTCGTCTCCTTCGCGACCGCGGCGGAAGCCGTCGAGTGCGCGGTCGCGATCCAGCGGCGGATGACCGAGCAGCGACGACTTCAGGGCTTCGCGCTTGAGATACGGATCGGGATGCACACGGCCGTGGCCCACCGTCGCGGTCTCGACTACGCCGGGATCGGAGTGCACGAAGCCGCGCGGATCGGCGGTGTCGCCGAAGGAGGAGAGATCCTCGCGAGCGCGGCCACGCTCGCGGCCGCGAAGACTGCGTATCCCGTCGAGCGGCGCAGCGTGACGCTGAAGGACATCTCCGATCCGGTCGAGGTCGGGTCGGTCGGGTGGCGCTGAGAGGAACGGACACGACACACGCGCGTTCATCGGGCATGAGCACTCCGCGAGTGTCGCCGCCACGCCGCATCCTCGCGGCGCTGGGCGCGGCGCTCATCAGCGCGTGCGTGTCATCGACCAGCGCGCCTTCTCGCTTGCCGAGCGCTCCACCGAGCCCGACCGCGGCCGTGGCAACGGTCGCCGCTGCGCCGACGCAGGGACCGACCACACCGTCGACGCCGACCCCGCGAGAGGAGCCGCCCCCCGTCGGCGCGGACCCGGCCGCGATCGCCGCGCAGATCGCCACCGCCGAGCGCGCCGTGCGCGATCGCAGCGTGACCGGCAGCGATCTCGCGTGGATGGCTCACCTGCAACAGCGCATCTACCGCACGCTCGCCGCGCATCCGGACTGGCGCGACGCGTTCCTCGCCGCCGTGCCGGCCGAGCTGCGCGGCGTCGCGACTGCGAACCTCGACGCCACAGCGGATCTGCGCGCGACGGTCGTGCCCGGCCCCGATCTGCCGACCGCGTGGCGCATCGTCGATCCCGCCCCCTTGGACGACCTCGCCCGCTACTACCGCGACGCGGAGACGGAGTTCGGCGTGCCCTGGTCGTACCTGGCCGCGATCCACCTCGTCGAGACGCGCATCGGCCGCATCCGCGGCACGTCGGTCGCCGGTGCGCAGGGCCCGATGCAATTCATGCCCGGCACATGGGCCGCGTACGGCGAAGGCGATGTGAACTCCGACCGCGACGCGATCCGCGCGGCGGCGCGGTATCTGCGCGCCAACGGCGCGCCGGCGAACATGCCGAACGCGCTGTTCCGCTACAACAACTCGCAGCGCTACGTTCGTGCGGTGACCGCATATGCCGAGGTCATGCGTGCCGAGCCCGACGCATACCGCGGCTACTACGGATGGCAGGTCTACTACCTGACGACGAAGGGTGACATCCTCTTGCCGGTCGGGTACGGTCGCTGACCCGATCGGAGAGCGAGGTCCACATGATGTCCTTCGAGCGCCCAGCTGCGATCGGCGCGGAGCCCGCGCCCGTTCCTCATGTCGGGGCCATGGCCGACGGCGTCTCGCCTGCGATGCGGCTCCAGATCCTCTCGACCGAGCACTGGAGCCTCCTCGCGTCGCGCTCGCTCGCGTGGAACGAATCGTTCACCCGCGCGGGTATGTACCTGTCGACGTTGACCGGAGCCATCGTGGCGCTCGCGCTGGTCGCGCAGGCCGCGCAGTTCGGGGAAGGGTTCACGCTCTTCGCGCTCGTCATCCTGCCGATCGTCCTGCTGATCGGCGTCGCGACGTTCCTACGCCTCGGTACCGCGAACTATCACGACGCGATGTGCGTCGTGGGCATGAACCGCATCCGCGCCGCCTATCTCGAGCTGGCGCCTGACGTGGAGCGGTATTTCGTGATCAGCGCCCACGACGACCAACGGGGCATCGGCATCACGATGGGAGTGCAGCCCGGCGGCGCGGTCTTCTGGGTCGGTCAGATGCTCGCCGGGACGCCGACGGTCGTCATGATCCTCAACGGCGTCCTCGCCGGCGCGATCCTCTCGATCGCTGCGCTGCGCTCCGGAGCTGGCGCGGCTGGGATCCTCGCGGTCGGTGCCCTCGGTTTTCTCGTCGCGATGCTGCTGCAGATGTCCTCGGCCCGCGGCACGATCGCGAAGGCGCGGGCGGGGTACCGACCGCTCTTCCCGCACCCGACCGACCGCTAGCGCGTCGCCGCGGTCGCCGAGCGCAGCGCCGAGTGCGCCAACGGTGTTCGCTGGTGCACGTCGAACAGTTGCGGCGTGGGATAGCCTCCGCGCCAAGAGGAGGGATCGGCCGTGGGAGCGAAGGCGATCTGGCGCGAGGACCTCCTCACCAGCCTGCTCGCGACGCTTTTGGTGATCGGACTCTTCCTGGACGGCTGGAGTCATATCAATCTGCAGAACGGCCTGCTCGGTGAGTTCTTCACCGTGTGGCATGCGCTCCTGTATCTGGGGTTCAACGCCACCGCGATCTGGGTAGTGACGCGCAAACCGCACCTGTACAGGCGCAGTGCGAAGCCATTGCCGTACTTCCATCCTCTCCTTGGCATCCCGATGCGCTATCCGCTTGCCATCGGCGGGCTGGCACTCGCCACCTTCGGCCTCTTGGGCGACATCGCGTGGCACGCCGCTTTCGGACGAGAGGCGGGCGTCGCGCGCGTGATCGCGCCGTTCCATCTTCTGCTGTTCGCCGGCGCGGCAGGCCTGGTGTCCGCGCCACTGCGGTCCGGGTGGTACGCACCGCGCTATTACCCGAGCACGGCGTCGCTGCGTACGCTTCTGCCTCCGCTGCTGTCGCTAACGCTCGTCACCTGCGTTGTTGCGTTCATGTTCCAGTGGCTGAACGCGTTCCTTGTCTGGGCCCCGTCGATCGCGATCGGTCGAGTGCCGCTCGAGCTCGCCGGCGACGGACGCATCCGTGCGACCACGGAGACCGCCGGCGCGGCACGGATCCTGATCACGAATCTCGTGCTGCTGTCGCCGCTCTTCCTCGCGCTGCGCCGCTGGCGGCTGCCTTTCGGCAGCGCGACGTTCGTGTTCGTCGGAGTGAGCTTTGCCATGAGCGCGCTGACGAGCTTCGATCTTGGCGCGACAGTGTTTGCGGCGCTGGTGGCCGGCCTGGTGGCCGACGGCGTCATCGACACTTTCCAGCCCGACGCCGATCACCCGCTTGGCTACCGCGTCATGGCGGGCGTCACGCCGATCGCCCTCTGGTCCGCCTACATCGTGGTGCTCTCGTGGATCTACGGGATCGTGTGGCCGTTCGATCTCTGGCTGGGCACCACTCTCCTTGCGGCGATAACCGGGCTGCTGCTCAGCTACGTGGCGATCGCGCCGGTGGTGCCGGCCCCGGTGACCGAGGGCGGCATCGCCCCGGCCGACGCGGAGGACGAGCGGGTGCTGGCCGACGCGCGCGCGGGAGAAGGCGCGATCGGATTCGGAGGAGGAGCCGAGCATGGCGGCCGGTAGAAAGGGGGAGCATGCCTACAGCCGGCGGACGTTCCTGACCGGCCTCGGGTTGGGTCTCGGCGCGGCGGGTGCGGCGGGCGTCGCGGCCGGCGTCAGCCTGGGCCGCGTTGACGCGCGCTTACACACACCGGTGCAGGGCAACTTTTCCCGCATGTTCCCGGATCTGCCGCCCTTCTTCGACGGCCTCCGCGTGCCGTCGAGCGCGTCCCCAGCGCCCTTTCCAAGCCCTCCGGGCGCGAACGATCAACTGCGCGACGTCATGCGCGACATCGGCAAGCTTGGCGGGCTGCTCGACGCGAAGGACGCCATCGGCGCGGGTCCTGTGGCGCTCATCGCGAACCCAGCTGTGAACGGCAACGACCCACCAACGAATCCGGACAACCCGACGCACACCGCGGGCGTGACCTTCTTCGGCCAGTTCATGGATCTCGACGTCACCTTTGACAGTCGCTCGACGCTGGGCACGCCGACGGACCCGCTCGCGACTCTGAACATGAAGCTGGCGTACTTCGACCTCGACACGATCTACGGACTGGGCCCCTTCGTGACCCCGCAGTACTACGACGTGACCGACCCGGCGAAGCTGAGGATCGAGAACGGCGGGATCTTCGAGGATCTGCCACGCAACGCCGAGGGGACCGCCATCATCCCCGACCCGCGCAGTGATCAGAACATGATGGTCTCGGGTCTGCACTGCGCCTTCATCCTGTTCCACAACAAGGCGGTCGACTACGTGCGGCTGCAGCAGGGGCTCATCGACCCCGCCGCGATCTACGCGGAGGCGAGACGCCTGACGCTATGGCATTACCACTGGCTCATCCTGAACGAGTTCCTGCCGCTCTTCATCGGACCGGCGCTGGTGAACGACATCCTCACGAACGGTCGCCGCTTCTACCTGCCGGACATGGGACAGGCCACGATGCCGATCGAGTTTCAGGGTGCCTGCTTCCGCGTCGGCCACACGATGATCCGGCCGTCGTACCGGGCGAATCTGAAGGGCGATAACGGCAAGCCGTTCTTTGGATTCATCTTCGATCCCGCGCTCGGCGACATCACGCCCGCGCCGGGTCTCGATCCCGCGGACCTGCGTAGCGGATTCCGCGCGCCGCGGCGATTCATCGGTTGGCAGACGTTCTTCGATTTCAAGGACGGTGACGTTAAGCCCAACAAGCAGATCGACCACAAGATCTCGACGCCACTGTTCACCCTGCCGCTCGGCGCGATCGCGAGCCACAAAGCGCCGATCTCACTCATGCAGCGCAATCTGCTGCGTCACATCACGTGGTCGATGCCGTCCGGGCAATCGATCGCGCGCGCGATCGGCGTCGATCGACTGAGCGCGGAGGATCTGAAAGAGCTGCGCGTCTACGACATCGGCCTCGAGGAGAACACGCCGCTCTTCTACTACATGCTCAAGGAGGCGGCGCTCGTGCCGGACACCGATGTCGGGAAGAACACCGGTGGCTTCCACCTCGGGCCGGTCGGCGGGCGCATCGTGGGCGAGGTCGTCATCGGGCTCTTGCAAAGCGATGCGACGTCCTGGGTCGCGAAACAGCCGGACTGGACGCCTGTCCTCCAGAACCCCGGACCGGGATTTCGCATGGTCGACTTCCTCACTTTCGCGGGCGTCGACCCCGCGACGCGCCACGCGCAAAAGCCGAACGCCGCCTGATCGCCACGCACATATGACGCGACGAAGTCATGTGCTGTGTGGCCGTGAGCGGTCCCTCCGGTGCTAGGCTCGACCGACGACTTGCCGGTCAGGGGGAGGAACGTTCATGTCGTACCGTCGGGCGCCCATCCTCTTCGTCATCGCTCTACTGATCGCCGCCGCATGCACCCCGCCGACCCCGAGCGCCAGCGGAGCGCCAACGGCCACCGGCGGCGCCGCGAGCACCCTCGTCTACTACGCGGACGTCAGCGATCTCATCTCGCTCGATCCCGCCGTCGCGTACGAGTTCAGCGGCGTGCTCCTCGTCCACAACGCGTACGAGACACTGGTGAAGTTCGAGGGAGCTGATCTGGCGACCATCAAGCCCAGTCTCGCGATGAGCTGGGAGCCGAAGGATGCCGGCGCCACCTGGGACATCACGTTCAAGCTCAAGAACGGCGTGAAGTTCGCCAGCGGCAACCAGCTGACCGCGGACGACGTCGTCTACTCGCTGCAGCGAGTCATCAAGCTGAACAAATCGCCGGCCTTCCTGTTCACCGACATCGCCGGGCTCAAGGCCGAGAACATCAAGGCGACCGACGCGATCACGGTCGTCGTGAGCATTCCCAAGACCGCGAGCCCGCAGAGCTTCCTCTCGATCCTGACGTTCACCGTCGGCGGCATCGTCGACTCGAAGGAAGTGAAGACGCACGAGACCGGTGGCGACTCGGGTTCCGGCTGGCTCCTCGACCACTCCGCCGGGAGTGGCCCCTACATCGTCGACCACTGGACGAAGAACGCCGAAGTGCTGCTGAAAGCCAACCCGAACTACGGCGGCACGAAGCCGGCCCTCAGTGGCGTGCTGGTGAAGCACGTTCCCGAATCCACGAACCAGCAGTTCGCGCTCGAGAAGGGCGATGCGGATGTCGCGCGGAACCTCAGTCCGCAGCAGGTGGCGGCGCTCCAGGGAAAGACGGGTATCACCACCACGTCGGGTAACAGCCTGCTGCTCGTGTATGTCGGCATGAACGCGACGGCGAAGCCGCTCGACAACGCCAACGTGCGCGAAGCGCTGCGCACGGCGATCGACTACGACGGCATCATCAAGGACCTTCTCAAGGGCAACGCCAAGAAGGTCCAGGGCATCGTGCCCGTCGGCCTATCCGGCGCCAACGAGACCGCGCCGTTCCAGGCCGATGTCGCGAAGGCGAAGGCGCTGCTGACGCAGGCCGGCCAGACCGCCATCACGCTCGAGCTGCTGGTCCCGACCGGACCCGCGCCGGGCGGCGTCGCATGGTCCGACCTCGCGTCGAAGCTCCAGGCCGACTGGGCGAAGATCGGCGTGACCGTGAACATCAAGCAGACCGCGCAGGCCGATCTCCTCACGACCTATCGCGCGCAGAGGGGGCAGCTCGTGATGATCCTGTGGGGCCCGGACTTCCCGGACCCTGACGCGAACGTCGGTCCCTTCACCGACTACGCCGCGAAGTCGATCGCGTTCCGCAACGGCTGGGACGACAAGACGATCGCTGCGAAGGGACGCGAGGCTGCGCTCATCACCGACCCGACCAAGCGCGTCGCCGCGTACAAGGAGATCACCGAGTACGTCCTCCACAACGGACCCTACGCGGTCCTCTATCAGCCGACGGAGCTCTTCGGCCTTCGCTCGAACGTGAAGGGCTTCGCCTGGAACCCGATGGGATGGTTGGACTTCGCCGCGATAACTAAATAGGGCGCCAGGGGCGCCATGCGATT
>DASYUY010000057.1:0-55470 GCA_036000705.1 Candidatus Limnocylindria bacterium
AACATCGACATCGGCGGTGGCACGACGAAGCTCGCCGTCTGTCGCGGCGGCAAGGTCCGAGAGACAGCGGCGCTCGACATCGGGGCGCGCGTCATCTCATGGGATGCCGACGGGTCAATCCTCACGATCACCCGCGCGGGCGAGCGCATTCTCCGTGCGGCTGAGGTGAGCCTGTCCATCGGTGACCGGCCGGATCGCCCGACGCTGGAGAAGGTCGCGGACACCATCGCGAAGCTCGCGCTGCGCGTGGCCTCAGGCGAGCGACTGGATGACGGCTTCTGGCTCACCGAGCCGATCCACGAGCGCCACCGCTTCACGTCGCTGGTGTTTTCCGGTGGCGTCGGCGAGTACGTGAACGGCAACGAAACACGCGAGTTCGGCGACCTCGGGAAGATGCTCGGAGCTGCCGTCTCGCGCCGCCTCGCCGGTCACACCGTACTTCGCGCCGTGGAGTCCATCCGAGCCACGTGCATCGGTGCCTCGCAGTACACGATCCAGGTGAGCGGCGACACGCTCTTCCTCACGCATCCGGAGATGCTCCCCCTGCGTGACCTCGCCGCGGTCGCGATCCATCCCGACCGCGCCGACGCGAGCGCGATCGCTCGCGCGGTACGCGCGGGCATCGAACGGCTCGATCGCGAAGACGGCGCTTTCGCCGTCGCGGTCCGCTGGGATCACGGACCCGCGTACACGGCACTGCGCGAGCTCTGTGCCGGGATACGCGACGGAGTGCGCGACATCATCGCGCCAGGTCGTCCGCTCGTCGTCGTTCTCGACGCCGACGTCGCCGGGATCATCGGTCAGCTACTTCAGGACGAACTGTCCGTGAGCTCCCCACTCGTGTGCGTGGACCAGATCCAGCTGTCGGATCTCGACTTCGTCGACATCGGCGCAGTGCTGCCGGAGCGCTCGGTGGTCCCTGTCGTCGTGAAGAGCCTTGTGTTCTCCGGCCCTTAGCAGTTCCCGGGGAGCAAGAAAGACACACCGATGTAACACGCGTTGGCGAATTCGGCGAGCGGCAGCGTCAGAACGATGAATCCGACGGCGGGCAGAGCCGGCGCGAGGGCGACCGGCCACTGCGCTCCAAGGACGCGGCTGCGAACGATCGCGAGCAAGACCCCCAAGGCGTAGACCGCGACGAGCGCGACGCGCGTCGCGGCGACGTAGACGAAGTACGAATCCATGCCGCGCTCGCTTCCGCTGAAAGGCGGCACGTGGCGGAACGCCGTCCCGATGAAGATGTAGGTCGGCAGCGCAAGCGCGAGGAACAGCACGCCGGCGCGGGTGCCGCCGAGAAATGCGGCAGAACGCTCCCTCCCACGGGTAAGGAACGCGACGAGATACATGAGCGCGATGTAGCCGAACGCGACGATGAGGATGACCGTGTAGTTGATGGCCATGTCGAGCATGAAGAATCCGATACTCGGACTCGCACGGGTGATCGCTAGCGCGGTCGTCGCCGCCGCTGCGGCGATCACAGCCGCTCCGATGGCGACCGTTCTCCACCCCACGACGCGCCCCGAGTCAGCCGCGGGCCGGCGTCCTCGTGACGCTCGCCGCGATCTCGCGGTTGATGTGCGCGCCGAGCGGGACGCTGGCCGGACGGTCCTGGTCGCAAAGATCCATCGCGATGCGCGCGTAGACGAGCGCCGCGTCGGTAAGGTCCTTCAGCTTGAACGACTTCGTGGCGGCGTGCGACTGCGCGCGCGGCGCATAGCTGATCGCGGGGATTCCGACCTCGTTGAAGGCGTTGGTGTCGCGCCACATGCTCGTGACCGCATCGGCGACGATCGCCGGCGGGGTCGGGAACGTCGCCGCGTGGCAGCGCTTGATCGTCTCGATCAGCCGCTCGGCGCCCTTCGCCTCGAAGCCAGGCCGATAGACATAGAGCTCGACCTCGCCGGGCACTCCGACGCGCCGGAGCACGCCGCGCAGCTCCTCGCGGACATCCATCGGATTCGCGCCCGGCAGGATGCGCGTGTCGACATAGAACGCGGCGATCTGCGGCGCGCTCGTGACGTTGAATGGGTAGCCGCTGCGGATCGCGTTCACGCTCGCCTTCGGTACGATCGTCCCCATCGCGCCGCGGTAGGTGTTGCGCGTCTGGTAATCGAGCGCCCACTTCTCGAACTCGGCAAGCACCGCAGCGGCGCGAACGATCGCGTTGGGCGAGTCGGCCATCTCGGTCGGCCGAGGCAGGTACGGCGTGTAGTAGCGCGGGCCGTCCGTGTAGACGGTGACCTTGAAGTGCGCCTTGCCCGGCTCGATGCCGACGATGCCGAAGCCGGTGCCTTCGGCGACGAGCGCGTAGTCCGCGACGACGCCGTGCGTGACCATGAAACGCACGCCGAGATCCTTTGACAGGTACATCGGTCCCTGCCATTGCTCGATCGGCTCCCGCGAGATCTCGCCCGCGACGGCGCTCACGATGAGGTCGCCCTTCAGCGGATAGCCGGCGTCGCGGATCGCTCTCGCGGCGACGAGGAATGCCGCCATCGGCCCTTTGTCGTTCACGACGCCGTCGCCATAGATGCTGTCGCCCTCGACCCACGCAGAGTGATAGAGCGGATCCTTCGGATCGCGCGCGGACCAGTCGGCGTCGGGACGGAGCGTCGTGTCGAGGTGGGCGTTGAAAATGAGGCTGTAGCCGCCGCCGGTCCCAGGCACCGTCGCCGCGACGTTGAAGCGCTCGGGGATCATCGCGTACTTCTTCGGCGCGAAGCCGTTCTTCGTCAGCCACTCGAACACGAACTGCCCCGCCGCCCCCTCGCTGCCCGTCGGGCTGTCGACGTTCCCGAGCGCGAGCGCGAGATCGATGACTTCCTGCGGGTCGATCTTCGCGAGGACGTCATCACTCCGCATCGGTCGCACCTTCGATCGCCGCGACGGCCGACGGCGTGCGCGCGGGCCGATCGTCGACGCGCGCCGGAACACCGATGCGCGCGGCGACCGAGGCGGTGAGCAGGATCGCCGCAGCGAGGACGATCGCCGCCTGCGCGTTCGCCACGTCCATGACCGCGGCAAGGAGCACCGGCCCCACCGCCGCGCCGAGATCCGCCGAGAAGCGGTACCCGGCGAGGACCTTCGTGCGGTGCTCGCTCGGCACGACCTCGGAGAGTAGCGCGGTCTGCGAGCTCGAGAAGAAATCGCCGAAGCCGATCAGCGCTGCGAACGCCAGGAATGTCACGAGGTCGTGCGTCAGAAGAAAGGCGATGTCGCCGACCGCGACAGCGGCGAGGCCCGACATGATCACGCGCCGCCGACCGAAGCGGTCGCCGAGCATCCCGCCCGGCGTGGCGACGAAGAGGCCGGTGATCGACATGAGGGCGATCGCCGTCGCGATCGAAACGCCGCCGAGGCCCAGCGATGTCGCCGCGTAGAGCGGCAGCACGGTGTTGCGGAAGCCGTGGCGATTGATCATGTTCGCGACGACGCCGTAGTTCGTCGCCGCGATGGCGGATGCCCGGTCTCGACCTTGGAGCACACGTGCGTCGGTCTGTCCGCCGGCCTGAGCCTTCGTACGCGGATGGACGCGAAGAAGGATCGGCACGAGAAGGACGCCGGCGACGATGGCGAGCGCGACCGTCACCGCGAACGTCGAGCGCCAGCCGAACGCCGCACCGACGAAACCGCCGACCAGCGGATAGAGCGCGATCCCGCTGTTGTTCGCGACGTGGAAGAAGCTCATGACCTTGCCGCGCTCGGCGTTCGTGGCGATCCCGCCGAGCGTCGCGAGCGCGACCGTCGTGATGAGCGCGACCGCGACGCCTGAGCCCACCCGCGCAGCGATGAGCATCGGGACGCTCGATGCATTCAGCCCGACCAGGGAGGACGCGACCAGTAGGACCACGCCGGCGAGGGTGACGTTGCGATGTCCGAGCCTGTCGATGACGAAGCCGGCGGGCAGGTCGGTGAGCAGGCGCGCGAGACCGTACGACCCGACGATGACCCCAGCCGTCGCGACGCTCACCGCGAAGTCGTCGCGGATGTTCGGCAGGAGCGGCGTCATGATGTTCGTCGCCGCGATCACGAGGAACACCGATACGCCGACCAGGTAGGCATCGACCGGAATGCCCCGCTGTTCGGCCGCGCGCGATGCCGACGTGATGTCGGGCATCAGCGCGTCTCCGCGCGGAGCGCCGCAGCCACGTCCTCGAGACGGAGCCGCGATGGATCGTCGGCTAGCTCGCGTCGCGAGGTCAGCGCGCGCAGCACGAGCTTGCGCACGCGGCGCGCATCGAGCCGCGCGTCGACACACGCCTTCGCGAGCGGACCGAGCGCGGAACCGTCGAGGCGCGATGCGCCCACGATCTGCTCGAGCGTGTCGCGGAGGATCTGCTCGACCGCGGCGAGGCCGGGCAGGCCGATGTCCTCGACGATGTCGGCGCGCGACAGGAACGCGGAGTCGACGCCGACGGCATGGTTCGTCGTCGCCACGAACGTGAGGTTCGGGCACGCGCGCGCGACCTGGTCGACGCCCGCGAGGACCGCGTCGGTCGCGCGGTGGACGTCGACGGGGTTCGTCTCGAGCGACGCGCCCGCGCGGCTCACCGCGAGCGACTCGACCTCGTCGAGCAGGACGATCGTCGGGCCACCGCGCCGCGCGAGGTCGGGCAGCGTGCGGTCGAAGAGGCGCGCGACGCTCCGCTGGCTCTCGCCGAGCATCTGGCTCGGGAACGCGTGCGGATCGACCTCGACGAACAGCACGGTCTCGCCAAGGGTCCGCGCCGCCTGATCCGCGAGGCCGCCGGCGAGCGTCGTCTTCCCGGTCCCGGGCGGACCGGCGAGCACGAGGAGCCCGTGCACCGGCAGACGGACCGCATCGACGCCCGCGCGGTGGCGCAGCGAGAACAGAGTGAAGTTGAGCAGCCGCTCCTTGACCTCATCGGGCACGATGATCCGCGTCCAGCGGCTCTCCCACGCGGGATCGGGCAGCTCGTGCAGCGCGACGATCCCCAGGGCGCCGGGCGGGGCCGTCAGCGCGGGCATCGCCTAGTCGCGTCCGCCGAGGGCGCGCACTACTCGGGCCGCCCCTCGAAATGATCGGGCCACACGATCCCGGTGAGGTCGGGCGCGTCGAGCTCGGGCAGCTCCTCGAACAGGTCCAGCGGGTCGAGGAGGATCCGCATCATGTCGTACAGCGCGTCGAAGTTGTGCACGCGGATCAGGCGCGCCGTCTTCTCTTTGTCGTCGTTGAAGTGCTGGTGCCAGCACCAGTGGTCCACGACGATGAGGTCGCCCGCCTCCCACTGATGGTCGACGCCGTCGACCTCGCTGTGTCCGCGGCCCGACACGACGTAGAGCCACGCCTCGCCGCCGTGGCGGTGTCGTGACTGGTAGAGACCGGGCGCGAGCTCGTGCATCACCGCGGAGAGGCCCGCGGTGTGGTAGCCGATGGACTTGTCGACGAGGAAGAGGCTCCGCGCGCCGCGCTTGGTGATGAGCCCCCGCACGTCGTCGAAGCGCGTGATGAGCCGCGCCGACTCGGAGCCCGCCCACTGCTGGGCGAGGCGCTGACGGCGCCGCGCGTGCGGGTCGGCACCGTCGATCGCGTCGCTCTGGCGTGGACGTCGTGGTAGCTGCGCGACCGGCGTGTCGCCGCCGTCCTCGAAGAGCGCGACGCCGAACTGCTCGAGCATCGGCTCGACGCTCCAGGTGTGGAACACCGCCGCCGTGTCGCCGTCGTTCCCGTGGCGGTGCCAGGCCCAGCTCGGCAGATGAAGCGTGTCCCACGGCCGCCAGTCGATACGCTGCCCGTCGATCTCGGTCCAGCCGCGCCCTGACTCGATGAACTCGATCGCGTCCCAGGAATGGCGGTGGATCGTCGTCGTCGTGCGCGGCGCGAGCTCGTGCACGGTCGCGTCGAGGTTCTTCGTCGGCCGGTCGCCGTCCCAGCCGGCGTACACGCCGCTGCGAATGCGGTGGCTCGGGACGTCCTGCATCACGACGTCCTTCCGCTTCAGGACGGTCTTGTGGTAGCCCGTCCACTCGTCGAGGAGCGACTCGCGACGCTTCTTCTGGATCTCGTAATGCGTGGTCTGCGTCGTGGTCTTGGTCTTCATCGCGCAGCGGCCCCGGCGCGCGCGTCGCTGACGCGCGGCAGCACGTCGCTTGCGAGCGTCTTGATCTGGTCGAGGTAGTCGGGGAAGCGCATGCGGAAGTCGAAGATGAGAAGGTCGCAGCCGAGCGCCTGGTAGCGCTGCACGCCACGGACGATGTCGTCCGGCGTGCCGGCGAGGATCGAGCCGCCGAGCTCCTCGATCTGGGTGAACTCGCCGGACGGCGGCTTGAGCCAGAACTTCTGCGCGTTCGCGTTCTTGATGAGGCCCGGCACGTTCAGCCGCTCGACCGCCGACTTCGTCGTCGTATCGATGCTCGTGACCGGCACGGCGCCGGTCATGACCATCGGCTTGCCCTGCTCCTCGCACATCTGGCGGATCTTCTTGATCCGCGCCGCGTAGGTCGGGAACGTGATGCGCCCGGGGAGCCAGCCCTCGCAGAAGTCGACGGCCAGACGCGCCGCGGCCGGCGTCGCGCCGCCCCACCAGACCGGCACGGGATGCACAGGCTGCGGCTTCAGGTCGACATCCTTGAACTTGTATCGCTCGCTGTCCCATTCGATCGTCTCGCCCGACCAGAGGCGCCGGGCGATGAGGACCTGCTCCTTCATCAGCTGCACGCGGTCCTCGGCGCCTTGTCCGATGACCTCGAACTCGTGATCGAAGGTCCCGGCGCCGATGCCGAGGTCGAACTTGCGGCGCGTGATCCAGGACAGCGACGCGACACTGTACGCCATGAGGATCGGGTGACGGAACGGGATGATCGTCGCCGCGCCGAGGCCGATCCACTCGGTGACGCCGGCGAGATAACTGAGCGTGACGAGCGGCTCGATGAAGGTGCGGTCGGTGCCCTCCATGCCGTGCGGGTGGAACACGAGGTGATCGCGTACCCACAGCGAGTCGAAGCCGAGGCTCTCGGCCAGCCGCGCGCCCTCGACGAGCAGGTCTTGATCCGCCTCCAGGCCGAAGTGCGGCACGAGCAGACCGAACCGGGTCATCCGTCAACTCCTTCTTCGTGACCGACAAGAGGATGCCCCCGCGACCACGTCACGGGGGCATCCTCGCACGAAACGCAGGTCGCTAGTTGGTCGGCGCGCCGATCTTCGCGTAGAAGCCGATCTGCTGAAGCTTCTGGAGGAAGCTCAGGTCCATCGCCTTGGTGACGTCGACGTCCTTCACCGCCGGATTGACGGCCGCGAGGACGTCACGCGGAGCCTGGAACGCCTCCGCCGTGAACAGCATCGAGCGTGACCCGTACTTCTGGAAGTCCGTGACGGCCGCGAGCGCGACATCCGGCTTGATCTGCGCGAACTCGGCGAACTTCGTCGCCGCGGTCTGCGCGTCGGTCCACATCTTCTGCTGCGCCTCGAGCGTCGCCGCAACGACGACGAGGACGGTGTTCGGGTTCTTCTGGAGGAAGTCGACCTTCGCTTGCAGTCCGCTGCGGCCCCACTGGAGCTTGGCGGTGGAGAGATTGAAGAGCAGGTTCATGCCCGCCGTCTTCATCGCCGACTCCTGGGACATGTCGACGACCGCGCAGCCGACCGAGCCTCCGGTGAGCGCGGCGATCCGCGAGCCTTGGTTGCCGACCTGCGTGATGGTCGCGTCCTTATCCGTGAGGTTGATGCCCTTCAGCAGGAGCAGCGCCGAGCCGTGTGATGTTCCGCCGAAGGTGCTGATCGCGACGGATTTGCCCTTCACGTCCGCCGCGGTCTTGATGTTCGGTCCGCACCACAGGCCATCGGTGAGCGTCGTGCTGTTCATCGCGACGACCTTGAGCGGCGTGTCGCTGACGACCGACGTGACGGTCGTCGACGCACCGCCGACGAACATGTCGAGCTGTCCGGCGACGAGCGCCTGGAGCGCCTTCCCATCGCCTTCGAACCCGATCACCTCGACGGTCGTGATGCCGTACTTCTGATAGATGCCGAGCGAGTCCGCGAGCTTCTCCGCGAACTGCACCGGCTCGTTCGGCGTGCTGATGCCGATCCGGATCTTCGTGAGCTCCGGCTTCGGGAGCTCGCCCTGCGCCTGCGTCGGGGCCGCGCTCGTGGTGGGCGCGCTGCTCGCTGCGGGTGTGGTGCCGCCGCATGCGGCGACCGCGATGCCCGCGGCCATGACGGTCGCGAACAACCTGAACATGGTGGATCTCATGATTCCCTCACCTTCATGAACGACTTTCCCCGCGTCGTTGACCCGCGGCGAATGTACTCCGGGCCTGCGCCATCGTCTACGCTCGCGGCACGATCGAGGTCAACCGGCATCCCATCGCGTATGAGCTTCGCGGCGACGGCGTACCCGTCGTCCTTGTCGCGGGCACGGGCTACCCGGGGGCGACCTGGCCGTCCGAGTTCGTCCGACCACTCCTTACCCATCACGCCGTCCTGACGTTCGATCATCGCGCCACGGGCGCCACGCCGGCGTCGCCGGGCCGATATTCGACGCGGCTCTTTGCGCAAGACGCGATCGGCCTCATGGACGCGCTGGAACTCCCCGCGGCTCACGTGCTCGGCCATTCGATGGGCGGCCGTGTCGCGCAATGGATGGCCCTGCTTAGCCCGGAGCGCATACGCACGCTCATCCTCGCCGCGAGCGGTCCAGGACAGTTCCGCGACGACAGGCCGGTCACCCGCGGGATCCCTGTTCACGCTGCGAAAGAGATGATCGAGCTCGGCTACGAGCGTTACATGCGCGATCACATCCGCGAGACGTTCTTCACGCCCGAGTTCGCGAGCGCTCACCCGGAGACGGTCGCGTGGCTGCACGACACGTTCTGGGCCCATCGGCCCGATCTCGAGAACTACCTCCGCCACGTGCTTGCGCGGCAGGAGCATCAGACCGCGGAGCGCCTGGGTGAGATCCGCGTGCCGACGCTGGTGATGATCGGCGACCGCGACACGCAGATCATGGGCACCGGTTCGCACGTCGAGCAGTCCGAGTTCCTCATGGCGCACCTGCCGAACGCAACGTGCCGCGTCGTCGAAGGCGCGGCGCACGGGATGTTCTGGCAGCTACCCGAGCGCTCTGCGGAGATCCTTCTCGACTGGACGCGCACCCGCTAGCGATGCGAAGCGCACGGGGTAGTGCAGCCAGCGCGTGAAGCGCGCGGTCCGCAGATCCCGCTCCGGCGTCGCGCTCTCGTCGGGTCGCACGCCGCGCTTCGCGACCGCCTGCAGCTCCAGCGCGACGAGACCGAAGACGTGGTCATCGTCGACGTGGAAGTCGGCGGGGATCGGGAAGCCGCCGCCGACCGCGCGGCCCGGGCATTGGTGCGGACCGCCGCCGAACGACAGTCCCCAGCGCGCGACGGTCGGATCGATCGTGCGGTCCGGATCGAATCGCTCAGGATCCGCGCCGAAAAAGCGCGGGTCGCGGTTGGCGGTCACGACGTCGAGCACGACGAGCGCGTCCTTGGGGATGCGGCGACCGGCGATCTCCGTGTCCGCTTCGGCGCGCCGCTTCATCTGCGGTGTCGTCGGCCGCAGGCGCAGCGTCTCCTGCACGACGCGCTGCGCGAAGAGCGCGTCCTCGGCGATGTGCTCGATGGTCCGCTCGTTGCCATCGGTCGCGAAGACGAGGTCGAGCGCATTGACCAGGGTCTGCGCGCTGGTGTGCGTCCCACCCTGGAGATACGTCGCGACCTCGCGCACGATGCGCGCGTCGTCAGCGAGCTCGATCTGCGGATCCTCCCGGTGGAGCAGCAGGATGGTGAGGATGTCGTGCGGCAGCTCGTCCTCCGAGAGCTCGCCGCGCCGGACGCGCGCGACGAGCTCCGCGCGCTGCCTCCACGCGGGCCGGACGAAGTCGCGCTCGAACTCCGCGTACGTGTCACGCACCAGCGCGCGCACCGCGTCCGGATCCTTCGCGTCGAGGATCGCGCTCCCCTGCGAGAACGCGTCGACGTGCCGGACCAGCGTGCGCAGGTCCTCCAGATCCTTCCCGTCGTACTCGATCCCCGCGCGCCGCGCGGCGAGGACGACGCTCAGCATCTCGCCGATCGGGAAGAGGTCCACGTGCTCGCGGTCGATGAGGATGTCGAGAAGGTCGTTCATCACGCGCGGGAAGAGCTCGCGCTCGTAGAGGCGCAGGACGTCGGCGCGGAACTGCGTGTTCTCCACCCGTCGCCGAGCGCGGTGCACCGCGCCGTGCGCGATGCTCACGATGCCGCTGCGGATATTCCCCTCCTCGTAGGAGCGCTTGTCGAAGCTGCGGGAGAGGTTCGGATCGAAGAGAGCGGCGCGGATATCGTCGTACCGGTCGAACGCGATCGTCGCGGTGTACTGCGTGAGCAGACCGATCTCGGTCACAGCGCGTTCCCATTCCCGTCGACGACGCGGAGCGCACCGCTCGGGCACGAGCGCACCGCCTCCGCGAGAAGGCCGAGGCCGGCCGAGCGCGCGGCGGGCTGCGGCACCGAGACGCCACGCGACTCGTCGATCCGGAACGCGTCGGGAAGGATCCGCACGCACTCGGCCGAGCCGATGCAGAGGTCGGGATCGACCGTGACCCGCGCCCCGGTCACGACGTCACCTGCGCGCTCACCGGGGTCGATTCTGCACCGAGGTTGCGCCACGCGGCACGCACCGCGAGCAGGCCGATCGGCACCAGGACCGTCGCGGCGAGGCACGCGATCGGGACACCGAACGACGCGGCGAGCGCTCCGGCCGCGAGAGCGGTGAAGGGCCGATTACCGAGAAGCGCGATCTGGTGGAACGACATGAGCCGCCCGCGGATGCGGTCTGGGACCTCGGCCTGCAGCGCGGCGGTGACGACGGGCAGGCAGAGCGCGAAGCCCATCCCGATCGCGACGATCCCCACGGCGGCGACGGCCATGTCGGTCGCGGCCGCGGCGACGAGCAGTCCGCATCCCTCGAGCACGAGCCCGAACGACGCGATCTGCCGCGCCACATCGCGTCGCCGGAGCGCGGTCAGCATGATGATCCCGCTGACATACCCGACGCTCTGCGCCGCGATGACGAGGCCGGCGTCGCTGCTCGGGCCATGCAGCCGTTCGGTGACGAGCACGGGCGCCGTCGTGCGGATGACCTCGGTGACCGCGCTGGTCATCACGACCGCAAGCAGTGCGAACGCGATCCAGGGCTGCGAGCGGACGTAGGCGGCGATGCTCTGACCGCGCGAGCCGGCGGCGTCCACTGACTGGTGAGCGGATGCGGCGAGTCCGTTGCGGTACAGGTAGAGCATCGAGGCGATCGGTGCGAGATACGTCGCGGCGTTGATCGCGAAGGCCCAGGCATAACCCGCCGTCGCCAGCACGACCGTAGCGAGCACCGGGCCGACCAGCTGCCCGGCCATGAACTGGAGCGTGTTGAGCCCCACCGCCTGCGTGAGGTCCTCGCGCCTCACGAGCGCGGGCAGCATCGCGGTCAGCGCCGGCTTCGCGATCGCCCACGACGTCTGCAGCGCGAACGCGGTCGCGATCACGTGCACCTCGGTCGCCGCTCCCGCGAAGGTGAGCGCGGCGAGGCCGACACCGAGGAGGCCCGACACCGCCTGCGTGACGATGACGATCGCGCGGCGGTCGCGGCGATCCGAAATGACGCCGCCGGCGATCGAGAAGAGGACGATCGGCAGGAACGTGGCGAAGTTGAGCACGCCGACCGCGAACGCGGACCCGGTCCGGTCGTAGACGTACACCGATCCGGCGACGGCCTGTAGCCACGTTCCGACGTTCGAGAGGAAGCCGCCGGTCCAGTACACCGCGAACGGGCCCTCGCCGAAGAGGCCGAGACGCCGGCGCGTCGCAGCGGCGAGGCGATCGAGGGTCACTGTGTCAATCTAACCAACGATCTGACGCGACGAGGAGAGGACAGATGCGACTCGAAGGCAAGACGGTGATCGTGAGCGGCGCGGCGCATGGTATCGGACGCGCGTACAGCGAGCGGCTCGCCGCGGACGGCGCGAACGTCGCGCTCCTGGACATCGACGGCGCGCGCAACGAGGAGGTCGCCGCGGGCATCCGCGCGAGGAAGGGCAAAGCGATCGCGATCGACACCGACGTCCGCGATCTCGCGGCGTTCGAGCGCGCCGCGGCGCGGACGGCGAAGGAGTTCGGCGGCATCAACGGCCTCGTGAACAACGCGGGCATGCTCAACGTCGTCCCGATCACCCGGTGCAACTTCGAGGACATCCCGGACGCCGAGTGGGACCAGGCGTTCACGCTGAACACCAAAGCCGCCTGGTATGGCTGCAAGTCCGTGCTCCCCTACCTGCGCAAGGCCGGCGGCGGCAGCATCGTGAACATCGCGTCGAGCACGGTCTTCCGCGGCGTGCCGACGCGCGCGCACTACGTCGCGTCGAAGAGCGCGCTCATCGGCTTCAGCCGGACGCTTGCGCGCGAGCTGGGTGCGTCCTGGATCCGCGTGAACGTCGTCTGCCCCGGCAGCACGCTCAGCGAGGAGCAGCCGAGCGAAGAGACCGTCGCGATGCGCGAAGCGCCGGTGAAAGTGCGCTGCTTACAACGGGTTGAGAAGCCAGACGATCTCGTGGGGACTATCGCGTTCCTCATGTCCGACGACAGCGCATTCATCACCGGGCAGACGCTGCTCGTCGACGGCGGGAGTGCGTTCAACTGACGCGCGACTGCGAGCGCCGCTGGATCCGGCGGGCATCCCTCGACGAGCGTCTGCGCCCAGCCGGCCCGTGACCACGCGCGCGCGACAGCTGCGGGCCGGCGTTGCCAGCAGCGAGGAGAGGGTGCCCGGCGGAGCCAGCGGCGCTTGAGAGGCGCTAGTGGATCTCGGGCCGCCACACCTCGAAACGCTTCTCGGCGATCCGGATGCCCTCGCCGACAACGAGGCCGACGACGCCGAAGAGGACGATCCCGAGCATCACGCGCGCGGTGTCGAGGAACGTTCCGTACAGGCTGATGTAGAAGCCGAGGCCCTCACGCGCCGAGATGATCTCGGCGCTTACCACGCCGACGAGCGCGCGGCCAGCGCCGACGCGGATCCCGCTGAGGATGAACGGGAAGGTGCTCGGCAGCGCGACGGTCCGGAACGCGAGCCACCGCGAGCCGCCGAAGCTCCGCGTGATCTCCAGGTGCCGGCGCGCGATCGACTGCACGCCGGTGAACGTTGTCACGACGATCGCGAAGAACGCGGAGAGGAAGACGACGATGGCCTTGGCCTCGAGACCGATGCCGGCGATGAGGATGATGAGCGGGATGAGCGCAACATTCGGCGTGGCGTTCAGGCCGGCGAGCAGCGCGCTGAAGAAGTAGTCGACGCGCCGGAACCAGCCGATCGCGAGCCCGAGAGGGATCCCGATCGCCAGAGCCACCGCGAAGCCGAGGGCGAACTCCGCGAGGCTGGTCCCGATGTGCGGCCACATCGCCCCCGAGCCGAAGTCGTTGACGGCCGCCGTCCAGATGCGCGTCGGCGTGCTGAGCAGCGAGCGCCCGAGGATGCCCGCGCCCACCGCCGACTCCCACGCGACGATCACCGCGACGAAGCCGACCACGCCGAGGATCACGCGCTCGCTCGCGCTGCGCGGCCGCAGCAGCGTCACGATCACTCTTCCGCCGCCTTCTGCACGTGCGTGCCGATGAGCGACCAGATCTGTTCCTCGTAACGCGCGAACTCCGGCGTCCGCTTCACGCTGAGCACGCGTGGACGCGGTAGGTCGATCTTGATGTCGGCGATGACGCGCCCGGGCCGCGCGGTCATGACGATCACGCGGTCCGAGAGGTATACGGCTTCGTCGATCTGATGCGTGACGAACACGACCGTCTTCTGCGCCGCGTTCCAGATCCGGAGCAGCTCCGCCTGCATGACCTCCCGCGTCTGCGCGTCGAGCGCTGCGAATGGCTCGTCCATCAGGAGGATGGCGGAGTCGACGGCGAGCGCGCGCGCGAGGTTCGTACGCTGCTGCATGCCGCCGGACAGCTGATACGGGTACTTGTCGCCGAAGCCGCGCAGACCCACGAGCTCGATGAAGGGCTCCGCGCGTAGGCGCGCCTCGCGCCGCGAGACGCCGGCGCACACGAGGCCGTAGGCGACGTTGTCGACGACGGAGTACCACGGGAACAGCGCCGCGTCCTGGAACACCATCGCGTCCTCGCGGGCCTTGCCCGCGCTCCGCAGCTTGATCTCGCCGGCGGTCGCCAGCAGGAGCCCGTTCACGATCTTCAGGAAGGTGGATTTCCCGCACCCGCTCGGACCGAGGATGCTGACGAACGAGCCGTCCTCGATGTCGAGGTCCATCTTCTCGATCGCGAGGAGCGACTTCCCCGTCTGGCGGTCCCGGTACTCCATCTGCACGCCGCGCGCGCTCAGCGCAAGCTGCCCCGTGCCCATCAGGTCGTCTCCTCGAGATCGAGGCTTGGCCGCCAGCGCTGGAAATAGCGCTCGAGCACACCGACCCCCTCGTATAGGAGGATGCCAACGAGCGTGAAGAGGAGGACTCCGAACAGCATCCGATCGCTCTGCAGCGAGGCCTCGGCCTTGAAGATCATCACGCCGAGTCCCTGGGTCTGCGCGTAGAACTCCGCGATGATCACGCCCGCGAGGACGCGCCCGACCGCGATACGCAGTCCGCTCACGATGAACGGAAGCGTCCCGGGCAGGACGATGGACGTGAAGATGAGCCGCTGCCTTGCCCGGAAGCTGCGCGCGACGTCGACGAGCTGGCGCTCGACGGTCCGAACGCCCTCGACCGTCGGCAGGATGATCGAGAAGAAGCCGCCGAGGAACACGATGATCGTCTTCATCTCGAACCCGAGGCCGGCCCACAGCACGACGAGGGGGACGAGCGCGGCGCGCGGCAGCGCGTTGGTGAAATTGAGCCAGGGATCGGCGGCCAGCGACAGGCGACGGTACCAGCCGATCGCGATCCCCAGCGGCACCGCGGCCACGACCGAAAGGAGCGTGCCGAGCCCGAGCTCCAGCGCGCTGATCCGCACGTCGTTCCAGAAGCGCGGAAGCTGCACCTCCTCGATACCCGCCGCGATGATCGCGGTCGGTGAGCTGAAGAAGAACCTGCGGATGACACCGAGATCCGAGCCGACCTGCCACAGCGCGAAGAAGGTGATGACCCCGAGGGCGCTGAGCACGCCGCGCTCGTTGCGGCGGTACCAGCGCACGATCGGATGACGGCGCCGCCGCACGCGCGGGCGGATGACGCGGAAGGCGATCGCGTCGCTCATCGCGTGCGTGCCTCGAACGTCTCCTGCACCTTCTCATAGCCCTTCCAGAGGCCCTCGTAGAAGAAGCGGATGCCGAATTCGATGCGCAGCGTGCGCGTGCGCGCATCCGAGTCGTTGAAATGCTCGTGCGACGTCATGCGCGGCGGGACGTGCACCGCGTCGCCGGCCTCCCAGTCGTAGCGGCGGCCGTCGATCATCGAGTGGCCGCGGCCCTCGAGGACGTAGAGCATCGCCTCGGTGTGCGTGTGCCGGTGGCTGCCGGTGTGCGGCGCCTCCTCGAAGATGTTCGTGATCGCCACCGCCTTCGCGCGGAAGCCGTTCGTCTCGTCGGACGGGCTCTCGCTCCCGCCCATGAGGATCCAGATGCCCGCGTGACGGTGGGCGCCCTTGCCGGGTCGCTGGTGTCCGTGACCCGCGAGGCGCCGCGCGCGCTCGTCGATCGCATCCTCGATGTGCAGCGCGATCCGTCGTCCGTCCGCCGCGAACTGCGATGCCTCCGTCGGATAGCGCGCGGCGAGCGCGCCACGATCGGGCCCCTTCCCCTCGAGCTGCTCGAGACGGCCGATGCGCGTCGCGAGATCGAGATCGATCGTGTGCGCGGACAGATAGACGGCGGCGTCGGCGCCGGTGTTCACGTGTTGGTGCGGCGCTCGATAGGGCACGTGCAGCGTCGTCCCCGTCTTCCATTCGTAGCGCGCGCCGTCGATGACGCTGTACCCCGTCCCGGAAAGGACGTGGATCGCCTCCTCGCCGTGCACGTGCGCACCGGTGCGCCAGCCGGCGGGGATCTCGGCGATGAGGAGCGCCGTGCCCTGCGTCGGGAAACCCGTCGCCTCGCCGATGAGCATCGCGGTACGCGCGTCTTGTGGCGTCTCGATCCACTCGAGATCTCGGCCATGTGCGACCACCGGTGCGCTCTCGACCGCGGCCCGGGTCCGCGCGCTCGCGCGAAGCCAGGCGTCGTAGAAGTTCCCCACCGGGCCGATGGTATGGCGCGTCGTGATCTAGTCGCGCGCGGCGACGGCCGCGCCTACGTCACCTGCCCGCCGTCACGGCCGTTCGGTCTGTCCCCGCCCAATCCGGGGCGTCCTCGAGGTACACGACGCTGTCGTAACCGATGAGCTTGAACACCCGGTTCTGCGCGGACAGCACGACGAGCGGCTCGCGTCCCGTGTTGAACTGCTGGTGGATCGTGTTCTGCGGGATGTACAGCAGGTCGCCGGTCGAGAACTCCCAGCGCGACGGCTCCATCGCGACACGCGCGTAGTAGCGGTCATCGATCTCGGCCTCGACGTCCCACTGCAGGCTGTGGCCGCTGCCCGAGATCACGTACATCGCTTCGTCGGCCATGTGCCAGTGCTTCGCGGACCGGCCGCCGGCGGGGATCTCCTGCTGATAGAGGTCGAGGCTGTGCGTGCGCGCGTCGGTCCGGTCCTGGTCGAGGATCCGCCGAACGCGGCCGTCGCGCGTCGTCTCCCAACGCGTGTCCGATGGCTTGATGACCTTCTTCTTGCTCTCCCAGCCCGGGGTCCACAGCTGCGACCACTCCTGACGCGGACCGAACTTCGCCTCGTCGGCGAGCGCGCCTGAGCGTCCCTGCTGCAGCAGACCGAGGACCATCCACGTCGCCTTCGCCTTCATCACCAGCGCGAGCGCGCGCTCGGTGGTCGAGCGGTTGTGGTGCTTGTGTTTGCTGTCGGTGTGGACGATGACCAGGTCGTCCTTCTCCCAGTCGTAGCGCTTGCCGTCGTGGATCTCGTAGCCCTGGCCCTCGAGGATGTAGAAGTGCGCCTCGTTCTGATGGCCGTGTCCGTGATTCGTCCCGCCCGGCTTCAGCTCGACAAAGTGCACCTGGAGCGTCTGCGTGAGGAAGGGCTCGTCGCCTGGGCCGAGCATCCACCACGTTCGTGACTGCCCCTCGTCGGAGTCGCCCGAGTGGCCGACCCGCGCATCGTCGGTGACGGTGCCGGCGCGGCGGACGCGCGGCACGCTGCGCTGCTGTTCTCGGAACTGGCCGAGTCCGTACGTCTCGGAACCCATGCCGCGCAGGAACGTGCGCTGGTCCTCGCCCACGTCGATCCTCCCGAAGGTGATGCGCTAGGCCGGAGGTCCAATGGTATGACGTTTCGCGAGGCCGGCCGCCGCACGCGTCGTCGGGCTCGAGATCGCGACCGCGAGCCAGGCGAGCAGGCTCAGCGCGGCGATGATCTGGAACATCGGCCCGATGCCGAACGCGCTGGAGATGACTCCGCCGAGGGCCGGCCCGACGATCGTGCCGATGTCGAGCCCTGAGTTGTAGATGCCGGACGCGAGCCCCACGTCGCGTCCCTCGTTGCGCAGCTCGGCGATGGTCGCGGCGCTCGTCGCGCGCAGGACGCCGCGCGCGAGACCGGAGACGACGAAGATCGGCACGAGGACCGCGACCGAGCTCGTCAGAGGCAACGCGGCCGCCGCAACGGCCGCGGCGACGACGGCGATTAGCGTGACGCGGTGGTAGTCGACGGCGCGCAGCAAGACCATACCGGTCGAGCGGATGAAGATCGCCGAGCCGCTCTTGATGGCGCGGAGCACGCCGACGGTCGCGAGCGAGATGCCGATGGTCGGAGCGAACACCGGAAAGAACGTGTCCACGCTGTCCATGAGGACGTTGAGATAGAGAACGACGCCGAACGCGAGCCACACGCGGCTGTCCAGTCGCAGACCGGCTGCGAGGAGTCCACGGATGCCGCGTCCGCGGTCGGATGGGAACGGCGCCGCCTCGATGGGCGGCAGAGCCATCACGGCGACAGCCGCGAGCACAGGCAGCACGCCGATGAGACCCAGCGTCGCCGGGATGCCGATCGTATCGGCCAGCGTGCCGCCGACCAGCGAGCCCGTCGCGTAACCCGTCGAGTTCGCCGCCGTGTACCAGGCCATCGACACGCCCGCGCGGCGTCCGCCGCTGACGTCGATCGCGAGCGCGAGGCCGAGCGTCCCGAGGCTGCCGAACGCGAAGCCGTGCACCACGCTCAGGCCAGCGACGAGCGGGGGCTGTCCCGCGGCGAAGGCGAATCCGCTCGTGGAGATCGCGAAGACGACGAGGGCGACGGCGAACTGCCGCCGGACCGTGTCCGCGCGGTAGGCCGCGCCGACGGGCAGACGCGAGACGAGCTGGAGCCCGGCGATGAGCGCGGTGAGGAAGCCGATCAGCGAAAGGGTGTAGCCGTAGCCGGCGAGATACGGCGGGTACACGATCTCGACGGTCCCCTTCGTCGTCGTGATCGCGGCCGCGATGGCGAGCACGGCGATGAACGGCCGAGCGATGGTGGGCACGCTCGCGCATTATGTCTGCGTGAAGACCGAGACCGTCCAGTTCTACAGCGAGGGCGCGCGTCTTCGTGGCTTCCTGCATCGACCCGACGCGGCGGACGGTCGCCTTCCGTTCATCGTGCAGGGTCCGGGGTGGCTCGGCCTCGCGGACGCGAAGCTCTACGCGCCCTACCACGAGGCCTTCACCGACGCGGGCTTCGCGGTGCTCATCTTCGATTACCGCGGCTTCGGCGAGAGCGAAGGTGACCGCGGCTTCATCTCCCCGACGTGGCAGCTCGAGGACTGGCGACATGCGATCGCCTACATGCGGTCGCGCTCCGACGTCGACGGCGAGCGCGGCGCGATCTTCGGCAGCGGCGGCACGGGCGGCGGCAACGCCGTCCTCGTCGCGGCGGCCGAGCCCGGCATGCGCGCGACGATCAGCCAGGTCCCGGTGGCCGACGGCCGCGACTGGCTGCGCCGCATGCGCAACACCGAGGCGGAGTGGAACGATTTCCTGGCGCGTGTCGAGGCCGATCGGCGCCAGCGCGCGGCCACAGGCACCGGCGTCGTAGTGAATCCCCGCGACCAGATCATGATCCAGACCGCCGAGCGCCGCGCCAGCACCGTGAAGGCGGACGTCGACTCGCGCATCCCGACGGCCGTGCCGCTGAGCTGCGCGCAAGGGGTCCTCGACTATCGGCCCATCGACATCGCGGGCCGGGTGCGCGGCCTCTTGATCGTCGCCGTCGAAGGCGACCTGGTCACGCCGACCGATCACGCGAGCGCATTGTTCGCGAAGGGCGGCACGCCGAAGAAGCTTGTGATGCAGCGCGGGACGACGCACTACGCGGCGTACAAGCAGTACGCGGGCGAGGTGATCCCCATGATGGTCGAGTGGTTGCGCTCGCTCGCGCTCGAGAGGACCGGGCCCGCGCGCGACGCCGAACAGGTCGTCGTCGGCACCAGATCGCCAGAAGGAGCGCCGGCGTGACGCACGACGTCGTCATCCGCGGAGCGAACGTGGTCCTCGAAGATAGGCCACGCCGGGCCGACATCGCCATCGACGGCGAACGCATCGCGGCGGTGACCGATGCCGGCGCGGCACCGAAAGGCAAACGCGAGATCAAGGCCGATGGCCTCGTCGCGCTGCCGGGTCTCATCGACATGCACTCGCACCACCGCGAGCCGGGCTTCAGCCACAAAGAGGACCTCGCCGCGATCGGCCGGCAGTGCGCGTATGGCGGCGTGACGACTTCCGTCGCGATGCCGAACGTGAGCCCGCCGCCCACGACGGCGGCCAACCTCGACGCGATGCTCGCGCTGTATCGCGAGCGCGCGATGGTCGACTACAACGTCAACGCCTCCGGCGTGCAGCTCGGGGAGATCCCGAAACTCGCGGAGCGCGGCGTTCTCGCGTTCAAGATCTTCATGGTCGTCGACACCGGCCGGTCGTACCCGCACATGCCAGGCATCGGGCTTCACAAGCACGGCGAGATGTACGAGCGCATGAAGGCGATCAAGGCGACGGGCCTTCCGCTGATGGTCCATCCCCACGACCAAGCGCTGATGGACGCGATCGAGCACGAGTACTGGGATCGCGGCGAGCGCGACTTCCGCGCGTACGCGAAGGCGTATGCGCACGACGACGGCGTGATCTGGGACACCGCCGTCGCGGTGCTGCTGCGGCTGCAGGAAGCGACCGGCGTGCGGCTTCACCTGCTGCACACACAGACGCGACGCGTCGTCGAGATGCTGCGTGCCGCGAAGGCCGCGGGCCGCACCGTCTCCGCCGAGGTGAACCCATGGTGCTTCTGGCTCGGCAACGACTGGTCCAACATCGAGCGCCTCGGGTCGTATGCGCTGTCGTACTACGTCGCGCCGCACCACTCCGACGCGGTGTACGAGGGTTTTCGCGACGGGACCGTGGACATCATGGCGACCGATCACGCGCCGCATCTGCGTGAGGAGAAGGAGCCGGGCTGGAAGGACGGCTGGAAGGCGCACACCGGGACACCGTCGGAGCAGTTCTACCTTTCGCTGCTGCTCACAGACGTAAATGGCGGGAAGCTCACGCTCGAGCGCGTCGCGGACGCGACCGCGACGCGGCCGGCGAAGCTCTTCGGCCTCTATCCGCGCAAGGGCGCGATCCGCGTCGGCGCGGATGCCGACATCGTTCTCGTCGATCTCACGGAGCGCCGGACGATCCGCGACGAGGACGTGCTCAGCAAGTGCGGCTGGACGCCGTACGCCGGCCGCGAAATCCGCGGGGCGGCGCGATACACGTTCCTCCGCGGTGAGGCGATCCTGGATGAGGGAAAGATCGCCGTGCGCGAAGGCTTCGGCCGGCAGGCGGTGCGCGCGACCGAGCGCGCGGCGGTCAGCGCGTAGGCGTAGCGGCGTGCGCTCCGCCCCGCGGCGTGCGCTCGCCGGCCCGGATCGCGACGGCGAGGTGGTTCTCCGGCGGCGGGATCGGGCAGTTGTAGTGAGGCGAGTACGCGCAGGCCGGGTTGTACGCGTGGTTGAAATCGAGCACATACCCGTCGTCCTCGTCACGAGTCACGCTGACGTATCGCATGCGGTAGGTCTCGTAGCCACTCGTCGCATCGCTGAAGTAGACCTCGAGCGCGTCGGGCGGGACGCCCGGCTCATTGAGCCGAAGGGCCATCAGCCGGCAGGTCGCGCCGCCCACGTCGAACCTGAACCAGCCCGCCCGTGTCGCGTGGCGCAGCCGCTCGCGCGTCGAGCCGATCCGAAGGTCGGCGGCGTCGCGCTCGAGCGGGACGACGAACCGTAGCGCGGGGTCGTACGGGAACCAGTCCGGCATGACGTCCGCGCGCGGGGCATCCATGTCGAGGACGACGGCGGCGGGCATGTTCTGGTGCGAGAGGCGCAACCGGAAACGCCCGGCCTCGATGATGCGCGGCTCGCTGAATGCCCCGTCGACGCGGAAGCGGTCGGGCAGCGCCTCGATCACGTGCCCGTGGAGGCGAAGCGTCTCTCCGACGGGCAGCTCGTGCCGCTCCACGGCCGCGAGATAGGAGGACGGTCCCTTCAGCCAGCTGACGAACTCATCACGCGCGAGTTGTGCCGCGCGCGCCTCGTCGCTCAGCCGCGCGCCTCCGGCCCGGTCCAGCGGCGGAACAAGGTGTGCGGGATCTCGAGCTGGTCGAGCGCCTTGCCCACGCTGTGGTCGACGAGGTCCATGAGGGTCGTGGGCCTCTGGTAGAACCCCGGAACCGGCGGCAGGATGACCGCGCCCGCGAGCGCGAGCTCGTGCATGAGGCGCAAATGGTTCGCGTTGAGCGGCGTCTCGCGGACCATGAGCACGAGCTTGCGCCGCTCCTTCAGATGGACGTCCGCGGCGCGCACGATGAGGTTGTCGTCGAGGGCGTTCGCGATCGCGGCCATCGTCCGCATGCTGCAGGGCGCGACGAGCATTCCCGCCGTGAGGAAGGTGCCACTCGCCAGCGACGCGGCCAGGTCCTTCTCGTCGTGCACGACGTCGGCAAGGCCGATGACGTCGTCGTAGCTGCGGTCGGTCTCGTACGCGATCGTCGCCTTCGCGCCCGAGGACACGATGACGTGCAGCTCGACCGATCGGTCCTGACGGATGACCTCGAGCGCACGGATGCCGTAGATCGCGCCCGACGCGCCCGATAGCCCGACGACGATCCGGCGCGGCGCGCTCATCCGGACTGGCGGCGCTCCCGCATGAGCCTTGGGACCTGCGTCGGCGCCGACCGCTGTGCGTCGGGGCGCTCGGCCAGACGGCGTCGGAGCCGCTTCTCGAAATCGGAGAGGTGCAGGAGCATCACCTCACGCGCGCCCTCGGAATCGTGGCGGCGCACCGCCTCCACCAGCTCCTCGTGCGCCTTCTGGGTGGCGCGCCCCGACTTCTCGTCGCGCAGGTCGCGAATGCTGGGCACGAGCAGCTCGCGATACGCCTCGACCGTCGCGTACAGCACCTCGTTGCCGGCCGCGCGCGCGAGCTCGACGTGGAAGTCCATGCTCGCGTCGGCGTGCGTGATCGGCTCGCGCAGGAGCGGCCGCGCGCGCACGACGTTCTGCTGGAGCCGGCTCACCGCGGCGGCGTCGGCGCGCTGCGCAGCGAGCTCCGCGGTCGCGGCCTCGACGATCTTCCGCGCCTCGGCCAGCTCGGAGAGCGACATCCGGCGCAGCTTGATGAGGGTCGAGATCGACTCGGCGACGCGGTCGGTATTGGCCTCTTCGACGAACGCGCCGCCCATCGCGCCCACCTTGACGCGGATGAGGCCGCGCGCCTCGAGCACGCGGAGGGCGTCGCGCACGGTGATGCGCGACACACCGAACTGCTCCGCGAGCTCGCGTTCGGACTGCAGCCGGTCGCCCGGTGAGAGCTCGGTCGCGAAGATCGCGCGCTCGATCTGGGAGACGATCTCGCCTGAGGCGCGCGACTGCCGGACCGGAGTGAACATCCGCCGCAATGGTATGACCAAAGGTCTGCACGAACGAGCGCGCGCCGCTCAGGTCGGATATCCCTCCGGCGACTCCCCGCTCGTCCAGTGACCGATGCGCGTGTAGCGGCGGCGGTAACGGAGCAGCGGATCCCACCGGCGGTCGTCGATCTGGTGCGCGACGACCTCGCCGACGAAGAGCAGGTGGTCTCCGGTGTCGATGGAGCGCGCGACGCGGCACCACATGATCGCGACGCTCCCCGCGACGGCCGGCGCGTGCAAGCCTTCCGGTGGCTCCACCACCGGGATCTTCAGCGTGGCGAACTTGTCGGGACCCGCCGCGGACCGTCCGGCAGCGACCGCCAGCTCTTGCTGCGAGTCGTGCAGCAGCGAGACGCTGAACTCACCGCTGTCGCGGATGAGTCGCGTGGTCCGCGAGCCGTGATGCTCCGCGATGGCGAGCATCGCCGGCGACAGCGAGACGTACATCGTCGTCCCCGTGGCGCACGATCGCTCGCCGCCGCACGCCGCGCCGATGATCGCGACCGGATGCGCGATGCGCGACAGGAGGAGCCGCGCGAGGGCGTAGGTGTCGCGCTGGGGCGCGGCGGTGACGTCGCTCACCGCTGGGGCCGCCAGGCGTCGAAGTGCCGCTCAAGCTTCTGGAGCGCGTAGGTCAGGACCACGCCGGTCCCCGCGAGGAAGAAGAGGCCAACGAACATCCGCGCGCTCTGGAACGTCTGCCCCGCGATCCACATCATGCGGCCGATCCCATGCGGCGCGCCGACGATCTCACCCACCACGATGCCGATGAGCGCGTGGCCCGTCGCGAGACGCAGGCCGGTGAGGATGAACGGCACCGATCCCGGGAGGGCGATCGTCCGGAACACGTCGAGCTGCGTGGCGCCGAAGGACCGTGCGACGCGCAGCAGGTTCTCGTCGAGGCTCCGCACTCCGGCCATGGTGTTGATGAGCACGGCGAAAAAGGCGCCAAGAAAGACGATCCAGATCTTCGACTCGATCCCGATGCCGACCCAGATGATGATCAGGGGGAGGAGCACGATCCTGGGCGTCGCGTAGAAGAACGTGATGAAGGGATCGAGCGCGTACCGCGCTCTGCGGTACCAGCCGAGTACCAGACCCAGAACGATGCCGATCACCGCGGCGATCGCGTAACCGATGACGAACTCCTGACCGGAGACCGCGAGGTCCTGCGCGAGCTCGCCCTCGGCGACGAGCTCTCCGAACGCGACGACGATGTCGGACGGGCCTGGAAGGAAGAGCTTGGACCAGATCCGCGCGTTGGCCACGAGCTGCCACACGACGACGAACGCGACGACGGTGAGGACGCCGATGAAAAGCTGCTCGTGCTGTTGGAAGAGCGACCGCCGCGGGAGCGGCGTGGTGACCACCGCGGCAGCGTGCGGCGCGCGCGACGCGGCCGTGGGCGCCTCGCCGGCCACGCGCGCGACAGCGGGACGCTCGGCACGCTCGGCCATCAGGCGATCGCGGCGAGTGGATCCCGCGCCGCCTCCTCCCGGATGCTTTCCCAGATACGCGACTGGATCTCGACGAACCGCGGCTCCCACTTCACCCGCAGGTCACGCGGTCGCGGAATGTCCACGCTGAGGATCTCCTTCACGCGACCCGGCCGCGCCGTGAACACGATCACGCGGTCGGCGAGGTAGACCGCCTCGACGATGTCGTGGGTGATGAACAGGGCGGTCTTGCGGGTCTCGTTCCAGATGCGCAAGAGCTCGTGCTGCATCGTCTCGCGCGTCTGCGCGTCGAGCGCGGCGAAGGGCTCGTCCAAGAGGAGGACCTCGGGATCGACCGCGAGCGCGCGAGCCAGGTTGCAGCGCTGCTGCATCCCCCCGGAAAGCTCGAGCGGGTACGACTCCTCGAATCCCGGCAGCCCGACGAGATCGATGAACCGCTGAGCGCGCGGCCGCGCGTCCGACTTCGGCGTTCCGAGAAGCTCGAGGCCGTACAGAACATTCCCGAGGACGGTCCGCCACGGCAACAGGCTGGGCTGCTGGAAGACCAGCGCGCGGTCGTGGCCAGGTCGGTCGATCGGGCGACCATCGAGTGAGAGGCTGCCCGACGTCACCGGCAGCAGCCCGTCGACGGCATTGAGGAACGTCGTCTTCCCGCAGCCCGACGGGCCGACGATCGCGACGAACTCACCCTCATCGACGTCGAACGTCGCGCCGTCCACGGCCAGGAGCATGTCGCCAAGGCGCTGACGCCGATGGTGGATCACCACATCGCGCGCCTGCAGCTTCACCGGTCCCAGTGTGCCAATCGCGTCGACTTTGGTCCAATGGTATTAACATTTCGGCGCGGGACGCTGTTTTCGAGTCGAGGAGGCACGCCATGGCCACCACGATCCGCACCGAGACCAAGACGCCGACCGACCTACGGGAGTGGCTGAAGAAGGTCGACCAGATCGGCGAGCTCCAGGTCGTCACCGGAGCGACGGCGGAAGAGGACATCGGCATGGCGACCGAGCTCCTCGGCCGCACGCGACCGTCGAAGGCCACGATCTTCGACGAGATCCCCGGTTACAAAAAGGGCTTCCGCGTGCTGTCGAACGGCCTCGGCTCGTTCGCGCGCATCGCCGTGACGCTGGGCCTGCCGATCGACGCGTCGCCACATGAGATGGTGAAGCTGTGGCAGGAGCGCGTGCGCAAGGGAATGCCGACGATCGCGGCCGAGGTCGTGAAAGACGGCCCGGTCTTCGAGAACGTCCTGCGCGGCGATGACATCGACTGCACGATCTTTCCGGCACCGAAGTGGCACGAGTTCGACGGTGGCCGCTATCTTGGCACCGGCAGCTTCGACGTGACGATCGATCCCGACGAGAAATGGGTCAACCTCGGCACGTACCGCGTCATGGTCCACGACAAGACGCGTCTCGGTTTCTACATCTCGCCCGGCAAGCACGGCCGGCAGCACCGCGACAAGTGGTTCGCGCGGGGCGAGAAGATGCCCGTCGCGTTCGTACCGGGCGGCGACCCGCTGCTGTTCCTCGCGGCGTGCACGGAGATCCCTTACGGCATCACCGAGTACGACTGGGCCGGCGGCGTCCGCGGCACGCCGTACCGCGTGGTGAAGGGCCCGGTCACGGGACTTCCGATCCCGGCCGACGCTGAGATCGTCATCGAGGGCTTCGCCGACCCGAAGGACAAGGCCATCGAGGGTCCCTTCGGCGAGTGGACCGGCTATTACGCGTCAGGCGAGCGCGAGGAGCCCGTGCTACGCGTCGAGGCCATCTACCACCGCAACGACCCGATCATCCTCGCGTCGCCGCCGAACGTCCCGCCGGACGAGCAGTCGTTCTACCGCGCCTTCATGCGCTCAGCGCGACTGCGCGGCGACCTCGAGGCGGCGAGCATCCCGGGCATCGTCGGCGTGTGGTGCCACGAGGTCGGCGGCTCGCGTCTTTTCAACGCGATCTCGATCAGCCAACGCTACGCCGGGCACGCGCGACAGGTCGGCCACGCCGCCGCGAGCGTCCACACCGGCGCGTATCTCGGACGCTACGTCATCGTCGTCGACGACGACATCGACGTGATGGACCTCGAGCAGGTGCTCTGGGCGATGTGCACGCGCTCCGAGCCCGCGGAGTCGATCGACATCATGCCCCGCGCGTGGAGCGGCCCGCTCGACCCGCGCATCCACCCCGACAAAAAGGGCTTCTCGTCGCGCGCGATCATCGACGCGACGCGTCCATGGGAGTGGCGCGACCGGTTCCCGATGTCACAGCTCCCCACGCCCGCGACGAAACAGAAAGCGCTCGACCGCTGGGGCTGGTTGGTCGGAAAGGGCGAGCGCCCGAAGAGCCGGGGCTAGTTCGCCTCCGCGCGGACCAACAGCGATCGGCGGTCACCGCTCGTCTCGTTCACGAGCAGTAGCCCGCGCCAGTCGCCGTCGCCCGGGATCTTCCATGTGCTCCAGGCGATCGGTCCGTCCGCGCCGCGTGCGACCTTGGTCCAACCCGCGGCCGCGAGCTGCTGCGCAAACTGCGCCTCGAGGTCGCTCGCGCTGAGCTTGGTCGTTGCGCCGGCCTCCGATGACTGACGGTCGTTCCCGCTCATGCCGCCCATGCCGCCGCGGAGGATCACGCCGTCCGGCGCCTTGAGCGCCGGCAGCTTGTTGAGCCCGCCGCCCATCTGCACGCCCTGCGGCTGCGCCGAGCAGGGACCCACGTAGCTCCCACCGGCCGGCACGTTCGGATTGGTGAACTCGACGTGCGCGCGCACGTCGATGGGCGCCGCGGTCGGCGTGTAGACGCTGACGCTGTACCACGGCGGCTGCTCGCCCTTGCAGTACATGCGGCTGAGGCCGGCGAACGTCTGCACGAAACCGCCCTGGTTCGTCGGCCCGCGATTCGGCGCGGGCGCCCAGCCGAGCTTGCCGAGCTCGCGGTCGTAGAAGCCGGCCACGTCTCTGGTCGTCGCGGGAACGTCGAGGACCGCATCCAGGCTCGCGGCCGTTCCATTGCGGAGTCGTAGCGCGCTCCCCACGAGACGCGCGCCGGCGGGAAGCGGCAGATCGACCTTCGGATCAGGTGGCAGCTGCGTCGGATAGAGACGGACCTCATAGGTGCCGCCGTCGGGCAGATACGACGGCGTCAGCAGGCGGCTCGCGAGCTCGGTGGTGGGATCGCCACTCTGCGACGATGAGGACGCGCCCTGACTCGCGGCGTGCTGATCAGATGGCCGGAGCTTGTCGTAGGCGACGATCGCACCCGCAGTCGCGACGATCGCCGCGAGGACGAAGACGACGCCGCGCATGACGCACCTCCGGCCAAGTCGCACGCTGGCCAGGCGAATGGTCGAGCACGCCGTGCAAGCAAGGCGTCGCTGCTAACACCACGTGTGACAACTTCGTAACGCCCTCTGGCGCCCGAGCGGGTTCTTGGCGACGCTCTTGCCGACTGATCCGCATGGATTCATTGATCCACGAGTACGCGCGTCACGTCCGTGATGCCGATGGCCATGTCTACAGGGCTCGTGTCTTCGGCCGGCAGCGCAGCGACAAGACGTGGATCGGCTGGCTCGAGTTCAGCCCACGCGGCTCGGGCGGCATCGTGCGACGCACGCGAAGGGAAACGACGCAGCCCAGCCGCGACGCTCTGCGCTACTGGGCGTCAGGTCTCCAGGCGACGTACCTCGAGGGCGCGCTCGAGCGCGCGCTGCAGGCCGCGTCCGAGGGGCGCAGCGGACGGCGGTGACTGTGGCGGCACTGCGCGTGCATGACGGCGGCCATGAACGATCTCGTTCACACACACTCCGATGTCGTGCGCGATCCTGAGGGCCGCGGCTACGCCGCGTCAGTCCACGCGCTCGAGCGGATCGACGGCGTCTGGGAGACGTGGATCGAGTTCCGCGGTCTCGGGCGCGACGTCACGCTGCGGACGCGGCGCGAGTCGGAACAGCCGGATCAGCGGGCGGCGCGGCACTGGGCCGCGAGCCTGCCGCCGTCGTACCTCGATGGAGCCCTCCTTCGCGCGACACGCGCGCGGCTGACCGAGCTGCGCACGATGTTCGAAGGGCGGGCCGCTTAGAGGCGCCGACAATCAGCCGGAGCGGACGAATGGTATAACAATTGACCATTCCGGCCGCCCGCGCGGACCGGCAATCTCGGAGGTGTGGGATGCGCATGAGTCGTGTCCTGGCTCTTGGGATCACAGCGCTCTTCGTCGTCGGCGCGTGCGGAGGCGGCACCCCGGCCGCGAGCTCGGCGCCGACCGTGGCGGCCTCCGCCGCGCCGACAGCGACACCGACGCCGATCAAGATCAAGTCCTCGTACGGCAACGTGACACCGGCGAACCTGGCGCCATTCATGGCCAAGGAGCTCGGCCTCTTCGAGAAGCGTGGCCTCGACGTCGAGCTGACCCTCATCGATGGCGGCGCGCCGTCGTCGGCGGCTCTTGTGTCGGGCCAGACACAGATCGGGAACTTCGGTGGCACCGAGGCGATGAGCGGCTTCGTCGCCGGAGCGGACACGCAGGTCGTCGCGCTCTTCGTCCCGGTGACGCCGTGGCAGTTCCTCGCGAAGGGCGATTACAAAGCGCCGGCGGATCTGAAGGGCAAGACCGTCGGCGTTGCCAGCGTCGGCGGCTCGGCCTACGTCGCCGCGGTCGAGTCGCTGAAGCGGCTCGGCCTCGATCCGGCCAAGGACGTCACGATCACGGCGTTCGGATCTACCGCGAATCTGACGACCGGCATGCTCGGCGGTGCCGCGTACGCGGGCCCGGGCCACCCGCCGGACACGGTCAAGCTCCTCGCCGGAGGCTTCAAGGTCATCTACGACCTCGGCGCGGAGAAGATCCCCGCCACGGACAACTGCACGATCGTGCTGAAGTCATGGGCGGACAAGAACCCGCAAGCCGTCCAGAGCTATATCGACGCGGAGGTCGAGGCGATCGCGATCGCGAAGAAGGACAAGGCGAAGACCCTCCCGATCCTCGCGAAGCTCCTCAAGCTCGACCTATCCAAAGCCGATGACGCGGCGGCGCTCTCGCAGACGTACGACTTCTACGTCACGACGATCTTCCCGTCGTATCCGCACCCGACGGTCGCGACGTTCAGCGCGACGCGCGACGCGCTGGTCGCCACCAACGCGAAGGTGAAGGACCTCGACGTCAGCAAGGTGATCGAGGACAAGTACGTCGCCGACGCCGAGAAGCGCGGCGTGGGCAAATAACACCCGCAATCAGGGCGGGGCGGGCGCGATGACGCGTTCGCCCCGCTTCGGTTCCGACGTCATCGTCGATCTCCTGCAGGCTTTCGGCATCGAGTACGTCGCGTTGAATCCCGGCGCGACCTATCGCGGTCTGCACGACTCGCTCGTGAACTACGGCGGCGGCAAGCCCGAGATCATCCTGTGCACCCACGAGAAGGTCGCCGTGAACGTCGCGCACGGGTACGCGAAGGTGACCGGCCGGCCGATGGGCGCGATCGTGCACGACGTCGTCGGCCTCCTGCACTCGACGATGGGCGTCTACTACGCGCACCTCGATCGCGTGCCGGTGATGCTGCTCGGCGCGACCGGTCCGATGGACCGCCGACGGAGGCGTCCCGCGATCGACTGGATCCATACCGCGCAGGTCCAAGGCGAGGCCGTGCGCAACTTCACGAAGTGGGACGACCAGCCGGCGACGGTCGCCGACTTCCCCGCGTCGTTCGCGCGCGCGTACCGCATCGCGACCACCGAGCCCGCGGGCCCGGTGTACCTCTGCTACGACGCCGGCCTGCAGGAGGACGCGCTCGCGCGTCCGGTCAGCATCGACGACGTCGTGGCCGCCGCGCGGCCGTCCCCGGTCCAGGCGGACCCGGCCGCCCTCGAACGTGCGGCGGACCTGCTCGCGCGCGCCGAGCGGCCGGTCATCGTCAGCGAGTTCACCGGCCGCCATCCGGAGGCGTTCACCGAGCTCGTGGCGCTCGCTGAAGAGCTCGCGGCCGCCGTCATCGATCTCAACGGGCGCGTCAACATCCCGAACCGCCATCCCTTGAACCTCACCGGCGGCGAGGCGCTCAAAGACGCGGACGTCGTGCTCGCGGTCGACGTCGGCGACCTACACCGCGCGCTCAACGAGCTCGACCGCGACAGCCCGGATCGCGCGAAGCGCTCGCGCATCCCGGCCGGCACGCCGGTGGTCGACATCGGCCTCGCGGAGCTTCGCCAGAGCAAGTGGGCCGAGGATCTCGGCGACTTCCAGCCGGTCGCGCTCTCGATCGTCGCGGACACGCGTCTGGCTCTTCCGGTGCTGCGCCTGCTCGTGCGCGAGCGAGCCGGATCGCGCGACCGCGGCCGGAGGCGCAAGGAGGTCGCGGCCGCCCATGTCGCGATCCAGGAGCGCTGGCAACGCGAGGCGCGCGAGGACTGGGCGGCATCGCCGATGACCGCGGCACGGCTCGCCAGCGAGCTCTGGGCGGTCATCAAGGACGACGACTGGGTCCTCACCTCGAACACGCTCGAGGAGTGGGCGCTGCGCCTCTGGGACGTCGATTCACCGAAGCGACATCCTGGTCGCAGCTTCGGCACCGGCACGCAGATCGGCGTCTCGCTCGGCGTCGGTCTCGCCTACCGAGGGAGCGAGACGCTCATCGTCGACGTGCAGCCCGACGGCGATCTGCTGTACGACCCCGGAGCCCTGTGGACAGCCGCGAACAGTCACATCCCCCTGCTCGTCGTCATGTACAACAACCGCGCGTACTACAACGACTTCGAGCATCAGATCCGCGTCGCGCAGCACCGGGGCACGCCGGTCGAGAACGCGCGCGTCGGACAGGAGATCGACGATCCGGCGCCGGACTTCGCCGCGCTCGCGAAGAGCTTCGGCTGGTACGCCGAAGGGCCGATCACCGATCCCGACGCGGCCGGCCCGGCCATCGCGCGGGCGAGGAAGCACGTGAAGGAGACACGCATGCCAGCGCTGGTGGACACCATCGTGCGGCGCCGCACACCGTCGCGTTTCCGTTGACGCCACGTGCGCATCACGGTCGAAAACGTCAGCATCCGCTTCCGTAAGGGCGTCGAGGCCACGCGGGACGTCACGCTCGACATCCCGAGCGGCGACTTCGTGACGATCGTCGGGCCCTCGGGCTGCGGGAAGTCGACGCTCCTGAACGCCATCGCCGGGCTCCTCGAGAAGGCGGATTGCGCGCTCGATGGACGGATCGCGATCGACGGCGAGGCAGCTGGCTCACGTCGCGTCAAGCTCGGGTACGTCTTCCAGCGCGACGCGCTTCTACCCTGGCGGACGATCGTTGACAACGTGCGGCTCGGCCTGCAGATCCAGGGCGCGCCGACCGCGCAACAGGCGCGGGCGAGGGAGCTGATCACCATGGTGGGTCTCGAGGGTTTCGAGCATTACTACCCGCATCAGGTCTCGGGCGGGATGCGCCAGCGCACCCAGCTCATACGGACGCTCGCGTACGACCCGGACGTCATCCTCATGGACGAGCCGTTCGGCGCGCTCGACGCGCAGAACCGCATGCTGCTGCAAGCCGAGCTGCTGCGGATATGGGAGCGGCGGCGGGTGACGGTCGTCTTCGTCACACACGATCTCGCGGAGGCGATCGTCCTCGGCCAGCGCGTCGTCGTGATGTCGCGACGCCCCGGTCGGGTGAAGGCGATCCGTGAGATCGGACTGCCCAGCCCGCGCGATCCGTTCGAGCTCCGCGCCAGCCCCGAGTTCACGCGACTCGAGGCATCGATCTGGGCCGACCTGCGCGACGAATTCCGCGTGGCGGCACCGTCGTGAGCCGCCTGCGTATCGCCGCCCAGCGTCTGGCGTTCGTCGGCACCCTGCTCCTGCTGTGGGAGGCGGCCACGGGCGGGTTCGGGCTGCCGCCGGTGCTCGACCCGATCATCGTCGCGCGGCCATCGCGCGCGTTCGCCGAGATCGGCGCGTACGCGGCATCGGGACTCCTCGCCAAGGATCTCACCGCGACTCTTCAGGCCTCGTCCATCGGCCTCGCTCTCGGGATCATCGGCGGCGTGTCCTTCGGTCTGCTGCTCGGTTACGCGAAAGCGGTCGCGGATACGGTCGAGCCCGTACTCGTCGCGTTCAACTCGCTTCCCCGCATCGCTCTCGCCCCGGTGCTCATCATCGCTTTCGGGCTCGGGATCGCGTCGAAGATCTTCCTGGCGTTCTTCACCGTGTTCTTCGTCATCTTCTTCAACACCTACCTCGGGATCCGCTCGGTGGATCCCGAGCTAGTCAAGGCCGTTCGCGTGATGGGCGGCACGCGGGCCGATCTCGCGCGGTACGTCATCCTGCCGTCCGTCTTCAGCTGGATCTTCGCCGCGCTGCGCACGAGCGTGAGCTTCGCGCTGTCCGGCGCTGTCGTCGGCGAGTTCGTCGGATCGACCGCAGGGCTCGGCTATCGCATGGTGATCTCAGCCGGCCTGCTCGACACGAATCGCACCTACGCGATCCTGCTCCTGCTCATGGCCATCGCCGTCACGCTCGTGGAGCTCGCCAAGTGCGTCGAAGATCGCGTGCTCCGCTGGCGCCCCACGGCCGCCGTTATGTCATAGCTCAGAAGGAGGTCGGAGATGTTCGGTCCCGTTCGCGCACCACTCTCGTTCTCGCTCGCAGCCGCCGTGGTCCTGGCCGCGTGCGGAGCGGCTCCCGCCGCCACGCCCATACCAACGGTCGGCGGGACCGCCGTAGCGTCGGCCACTCCGAAGCCGCCGAAGGATCAGGTGAAGCTCCCGAGCGTCGTCTCGACCGAGCTCAACCTCGCGAGCCTGGTCGCGTACGCCAGGGATTACTTCGGTGAGGAGAACATCGAGCTCACCGACTTCGTCCTCGGCTCGAGCAGCACGCTACGCGCCGCCGTCATCGCGAAGGAGTACGACTTCGGCCTCTTCGCGTTCGTGCACGATCCGATTGCGCGTCTCGCGGGATCGCCGTGGAAGGCCGTCGTCGCGACCTACGACCGCGAGATCTTCAGCCTTCTCGTACGGACGCCGCTCAAGGACAAGGTCAAGAGTGTCGGGGACCTGAAGGGGATGAACGTCGGCGTCACCGGCGCCGGCTCGGGCTCGTGGGCGATGGCCAACGTGTACCTGAAGAAGGCCGGCCTCACGCCGGACAAGGACGTCAGCCTCGTGAATCTCGGAGGCGACCCGAGCGTGATCTACACCGCGCTGCAGAGCGGCAAGGTCGACGCGATCAGCTCCTGGGAGCCGATCACCAGCCGCGTGCTTGAGACCGGCGTCGGCTTCGCGCTCGTGTCCATCTGGGATCCCAAGGCACACCAGGAGTGGGTGGGCTCCGACCACGCGCTCGGCTTCGCGCTCATGACGCGCGAGGACGTGATCGCTGCCAAGCCCGACCTGGTGAAACGCATGGTGGCGGCGCACCAGAAAGCCCTGGCGTTCATCAAGTCGAGCACCGCCGACGCCCTGGCCGACACGATCCTGAAGAACGCGAAGACGGCCGAGCAGTTCGCCGGACTCGACCGACCGATCGTGGTCAAGCTCATCGAGCGCATCAAGACCGGCTACGGAACGGGCTGCCTGTCGAAGTCGGGTTTTGAGGTCGAGATGAACATCGCTGTCACCTATCAGCTGGTGAAGCAGGCGATCAGTTTCAGCGACTTCGGCGACAGCCGCTACGCCGGCGAGTGCCCGTGAGGGTTTGCCACCGGCACCGTTAGGCGCTCGCGTGTGGCAGAGGCTGTTCTTCGAGCTGCTCTACCGGTTCGGCCGGCCTCGCTGGGACACCGGCATCACGCCGCCGGAGCTGGTCGACCTCGTCGCCCGAACGCCGGCCGGACGCGCGGTCGACCTTGGCTGCGGCACCGGCACGAACGCGGTCTACCTCGCCGAGCGGGGCTGGGAGGTCACCGGGATCGACTTCTCGTCGCTCGCGGTGGATCGGGCGCGGCGTCGCGCTCGGGATGCCGGCACCTCACGCGTCCGCTTCCTTCGCGCGGACGTCACCGAGCTTCCCGACCTTGGCACATTCGATCTCGCGTACGACATCGGATGCCTGCACGCCGTGCCCGCCCGTCGCCGCACGCGGTACGCGGCGTGGCTGGCCGCGTCGCTACGATCGGGCGCGCCGTACCTCCTCTACGCGTTCACAGCGACGGACCGCGGTCCGGGCATCGCGCGTGCGGACGTCGAGCGGCTGTTCGCGGAGTCGTTCGAGCTCGAGCGATCCGAGGAGGGCACCGGCAGGCCATCGGCCTGGTACCGCTTTGCGCGGCGCTAAGGCTGCGAGGTCTGCCGGAGCTTGAACCGCTGGATCTTTCCGGTCGAGGTCTTCGGCAGCTCGGGGATGAACTCCACCCAGCGCGGGTACTTGTAGGGGGCGAGCGCGTCCTTCACGAAGATCTTGAGCTCGTCGGCGAGCGCGGGTGCCGCGACGATGCCGTCGGCGCAGACGACGTACGCGCACGGTTTGGTGAGCCCGTCGCGGTCCGCGCGCGCGACGACGGCGCACTCGCGGACCGCGGCGTGACGGAGGAGAACCGATTCGACCTCGAGCGGCGACACCCAGTGGCCGCTCACGCGCAGCAGGTCATCGGAGCGTCCGTGGTTGGTGTAGTAGCCGTCGGCATCGACGGAGTAGCGGTCACCGGTGAACACCCATTCGCCGCGAAACGTGTGCTTCGTCGCGGCGCGTCGTCGCCAATAGAACGCGGCGGTCGATGGACCGCGTACCAGAAGATCGCCGACCTCGTCGACGGCGGCAGGCTCTCCATCGGCACGCTGCACGCGCACGTCGTAGCCGGGGATGACCTGACCCGACGTGCCGGCCCGAACGCGACCGGGGAAGTTCGAGATGGCGATGTAACCGATCTCGGTCGAACCGATGCCGTCGAGGATCTCGAGGCCGAAACGCGCGCGCCAGCGCTCGAAGATCGGCGCGGGAAGGGACTCTCCTGCGGAGATGCAGCGCCGCAGCGATGACGCGTCGAGGCGCTCGCTCTCCGGAACCGCAAGGAGCGCCGCGTACGACGTCGGTACGGAATAGAGCAGCGTGGGGCGGTCGCGCGCGATCGTCTCGAACACCGGGCGCGGCTCGGGCCGGCCGGGCAGGAGGATCGACGAAGCGCCGTGGCGGAACGGGATGAGCAGCGACGCGCCGAGCCCGTACGAGAAGAACAGCTTCGCCACGCTGAGCACGCGGTCGTCCGCGCGCATCTCAACCACGTGCCGGCCGTGCAGGTCCGCTGGCGCGACCGCGGGACCGTGCAGGTGCACGACGGCCTTGGGCCGGCCGGTCGTACCGCTCGAGTACTGCCAGAACGCCATGTCGTCCGCGGTGGTCGCCTCGGGCGCCAGCGTGTCGGGCTGCGTCCGCGTGATCTCCTCGTAGGTCACGTCCTCGCCGTGATCGCCACCCGAGATCACGACGTGCCGCAGCTGAGCCAGCCCCCGGCGGATCGGCGTGATGCGCGGCATGACGCTCGCGTGCGCGACGAGCACGCGCGCACGGCAGTCGGCGAGCAGCTCGGCGTACTCGTCGCTCGTGAGATACGTGGACAGGGTCACCGGCACGGCGCCGATGCGGATCGCGCCGAGGAACGTCGCGACGAACTCCGGCGAGTCGGGGAGCAGTAGCGCGACCCGATCCTCCATGTCGACGCCGAGCGAACGGAGCGCGCTCCCGGTGCGCGCGACCAGCCGCGACACGTCGCGGTAGCTGAGCGTCGCGCCTTCGTATCGGAGCGCCGGCCGGTCGCCGCGACCGGCGGCGAGATGCTCGTCGAGCAGGACGGCGGAAAGGTTGAACGGCTCGGTCACGCCCTCGAGTCTGCTAGAGGTACTTCCTGCCCTGCAGACGATCGGGGACCACCAGGCCGAGCGCCGCGATCTGCGGCTCCATCTCGGCGATGTACTGCCGTCGCGCCTCCTCGTTGGTGCGGCGCTTGAGGCCCCACTCGAGGTAGCGCTCGGTGCGCGACGATCCAGATTTTCCGAACATATCCAAGCCGATGCCGTACCACTTCGTGATCGCGGCTTGGGCCTGCTCCATGCCCTCCGCGCCGCTGGCGATCAGCTTCTGAAGCTGCTGCTCTCCGTACGCGACGTGACCCTTCTCCTCGCGCAGGATCACCGGAAGCGTGTCGTCGATCGGCGCGAAGGTCGAGCCGACCATCTCCTCGAGCTGGTACTCACCCACCTTGTCGATCAGGAAGCCGAACGCGGCGAAGTCGGCCCAGGTCGGCATGTCCTCCTTGAAGGCGTCGACCTCGCGCTTGCTGCGCGGTCGCTCGAGGATGTCGGAGCGGTCGACGTCGATCAGGTTGAGCAGCCGCAGCATCTTGCGGCAGTGGTCGATCTCTTCGGACGCGATGCGCGCGACGCGCCACTGATCGTCGACGGTCGGCGCGCGCAGCGTCCAGTGGTCCACGTAGATGTGCGGCCCGCCGATCTCGCAGTCCGCCTGGATCGTGAGCAGCCGGATGAGGAGGTCCTTGTACTCGGGCGGCATCTTCGGGAAGTCTTTGGGCATGACCTTGTCGTTGAACTGCGACATGGCGCCTCCGCTGCGATCGAATACTAGCCCGCGGCCGCGGAGCCTCCACGGTCCGTTCGCAGGAGCGAACGGACCTTCTCCGCCGTGATGGGCAGCGACATGACGCGGGCACCGACAGCGGCATCGATCGCGTTCGCGATCGCCGCTCCCACCGCGGGGTTGGCGAGCTCGCCCGCCGACTTCGCGCCGAACGGTCCGGGACCGGGCGCGTCGGTGATGAGCACGAGCCGCAGCGCCGGTGCATCGGCGATGGTGGGGATCTTGTAGTCGCCGAGATTGGTCGTCGTGACGCGCCCGTCCTCGAGCCGCAGCTCCTCCATGACGGCCTGCCCGAGACCGAACACGAATCCGCCCTCGAGCTGCCCGCGCACCGCGACCGGGTTGATCACGGTCCCGACGTCGGCGACGAGGACCGCGTCGACGACGCGGAAGCAACCCGTGTCGCGGTCGACGGACACTTCGATGGAGTACGCGTACGTGCCGTAGAGGTGCTCGTTCTGCTCGCCCTCCCCGGTGACGACGAGCGGCGCGGCGGTTCGTGCCGCCGCATCGAGGGAGAGACCGAGCTCGGCGAGACGTGCCTTCAGCTTGCGAGCGCCGTCGAGCGCGGCGTTGCCCGCGACGGGCGTGACGCGGCTCCCACCGACGCCGGGATCGACGTTCGCGTGACCGGTGTCGCCGCGTCGGACGCGCACGCGCCCGACGCCGACGCCGAGCTCCCGCGCGACGACGCGCTGGATCATCGTGTGCGCGCCACCGCCCTGGTCCGCGACGCCGGTGAGCACATCGACCGCTCCGTCGGCACCCAGCGTGAGCGTGAGCGACGTCTTGCCGCGCCCGACGTGGCGCGCCGAGAACGCCACGCCTCGGCCGTGATCCTTCCCGACCGTGCCACCCCACTGCGACGCGGCGCGCAGTGTCGCGAGGACGCGCGGCGCCTGCGAGTCGTGCCAGGTCGCGCCCTCCACGTCGGTGTCGCCCGCGCGGATCGCGTTGCGCACGCGGAGCTCGACGGGATCGATCTGCATCGCGCGCGCGATCAGGTCGAGGTGCGACTCGGCGGCGAAGGTGTGCTGCGGCTGACTGGGCGCCCGGGCGTGGCCCGCCGGCGGCGTGTTCGTATACGCGACGACCGCCTCGACGCGCGCCGCGGGAACGCGATATCCGGCGAGCGTCAGCGTCGGACCGCCGGGCAGCACACCCGCGACGGGCTTGCCGGCCGCGTACGCGCCCCCGTCGAACACGACGCGGGCCTGATGCGCCGTGATGCGGCCGTCGCGGTCGACGCCGGTGCGCAACCGGATGCGCGCGGCGTGCCGTGTGTTCGAGAGCTGCAGCTCGTCGGTGTAGCGCAGCACCGAGCGTACCGGCCGGCCCGTGGCGCGCGCGAGGAAGTACAGCGCGAACTCGTCCAGCGAAAGACCCTTGCCGCCGAAGTCGCCGCCCACGTGCGGCGTGTCGACGACGATGCGTGCCGCGGGCAGGCCGATCGTCACCGCCATCTGATCGCGCAGCGCGAACGGAGCCTTGTTCGTGGTGACGACGTGCACGATCTCGCCGTCGATCCACACCAGGCTCGCGTGCGGCTCGATGTACGCCGGATGGACGCGCGGGACCGTGAACTCGTGCTCGAAGACCGCCGCGGCACTCTCGAAGCCCGCTGCGACGTCGCCGTGCTCATGCACGACATGTCCCTGCGCGTTCGCGTGCGGCCGCGCGGGCCGCGCGCCGCCGAAGTACGTGTAGTCACCGGCGTCCGGGTGCAGGACCGGCGCGTCAGCCGCGAACGCCGCCTCCGGATCGAAGACGGCGGGCAGCTCTTCGTACTCGACCGCGATGGCCGCCGCTGCCTGCTCCGCGGCCTCGAGCGTGTCGGCCGCCACGGCCGACACGCGATCCCCGACGAAGCGCACGCGGTCCCACGCGAGGACCGGCCAGTCCTGCAACCGTCGGCCGAACCGCGCCGGCCGCACGTCCGCGCCGGTGATCACCGCGTGCACACCTGGGAGCGCGCGCGCCGCGGTCACATCGACGGACACGACGCGCGCGTGCGGGAACGGGCTGCCCGCGAACGCGGCGTGGAGCATCCCCGGCCGCGTGATGTCCGCGGCGTAGCGCGCGGCACCGGTCACCTTGTCGCGACCCTCGACCCGCCACTCTGGCGTGTCGAGGAGGTCCGAGGCGGTGGCCTTCGTCACGGTCACGCCAGCGTGCGCGCGAGACACTCGGCGAACTGCGCCATCAACTGGTCCGCCTTGCGCTGGATGACGGGCTGCCCGAACTCGCCGATGCGGCCGGCGATCTGCACGTCGCTGGTGATCCGCAGCTCGGTGTCCTCACCTTTGTCGACGAGCGCGAGGTCCATCGTCGCGCGGACCGTGCCACCGAGGCGCGAGTCCTTCGCATCGGCACGCACGGATGCTTTTCCCGCGGCCTCATCGGTCGCCGTGAGCGCGACATCACCATCGAGGACGAGACGTACCGGCCCGAGCTGCACGAGCAGGGAGCCCTTGTACTTGCCCGCGCCGGACGGCGTGACGGCCGCGACGCCCGGCACGCACCGCGCCGCCGCCGGCACGTCGGTGACGAGCTTCCAGACGCGCGAGCGCGGCGCACGCACCAGCGCGGTGTGCGCGAGCTTCATGCGCGTGCCTCGACGAGCGACGTGAGCGCTCGCTCCGTCCACACGCGCGCCATCTCGCGCTTGTACGCGGATGAGCCACGGGCGTCATCGAACGGCGCGATGTCGGCATCGACGCGGGCGGCGGCGTCCGCGATGCGTTTCGCGTCCGGCCGGGCGCCGATCAGCGCCGCCTCGACCGCGCGAGCACGCACCGGCGTCGGGCCACAGGCACCGAGCGCGACCCGCACCACGGCGACCTTGCCGTCGGCGGCAAGGCGCAGGGTCGCCGCGACCGAGACCGTCGCGTAGTCGTCGGCGGTCTGGGGCAGGAACTTCAGGTACGTGGCACGCGTACCGGGCGCGAGGGCCGGCAGACGTACCGAGGTCAGGATCTCGTCGGGGCGGAGCGAGGTCGTGAAGACGTCCACGAAGAGATCGGCCAGCGCGATCACGCGATCGCCTTCGGTCGACGTGGCGACGACCTCGGCGCCCAGCGCCAGCAGCATCGGCGGCGGATCCTGCGCCGGATCGGCGTGTGCGAGGTTGCCGCCCACCGTGGCCTGATTGCGGATACGTACGGTCGCGACCGACGCGAACGTGCGCGTGAGCGCGGGACAGTAGCGCGCGACCTCGAGCGACCGCTCGATCTCGCGATGCGTCGCGGTCGCGCCGATCGCCAGGCCTCCGTCCGTCCGGCTGACCCCGCCAAGTGACGCGATGCGCCGCAGGCCGATGACGTGTCTGGGCCGCAGCAATCCCTGACGCCACAGCAGCGTGAACGCCGTCGCTCCCGCGACGAGATGGGCGTCCTCGCCCCAGCGTGCGAGCAGGTCGAGCGCCTCCGGAACGGACTCGGGCTCGTGGTAGTCGTAGGTCACGCGACGGCCGTCCTGATCGCGCGCAGGATCCCGTGGTAGCCCGTGCAGCGGCAGAGATTCCCCGTCATCCAGACGCGGATCTCGTCGTCGCTCGGACGTCGGTGCTCCGCGAGGAGCGCCGTCGCGGCGATGAGCTGGCCCGGCGTGCAGATGCCGCACTGAAAGCCGCCCTCACGGATGAACGCGTCCTGGAGGGGCGATAGCGCGTCGCCATCCGCCAGGCCCTCCACGGTGGTGACGTCGCGGCCATCGGCGAACACCGCGGGCATCAGGCAGGCCGAGACGAGCTCGCCGCCCACGAGCACGCTGCACGCGCCGCAGACGCCGATCGAGCACCCCTCTTTGGTGCCCGTGAGCCCGAGATCGTCGCGGAGCACGTCGATGAGCCGTCGGTCCGCGCGCACCTCGAGAGACCGCGGCGAACCATTGAGGGTGAAGCGGAGACGATGCGTGCTCAGAGGCCGAATATAGGACGCGCGGATGTCCCTCGCTCCGAGCCGGCGTGTCGCCTATCCGATCGCGGCGCGCATCGTCGCCCGCACACCCTCCACATTGCCCGGACGCGCGACGAGCACGCGCACGATCGCAACGTCGAGGCCGGCACCGAGTGACCTGAACGCGGCCGCGGCGCCCGCGGCCGGGCCCGCGTAGCCGAAGGCCGCGAGCATCTCGTCCGGTATCGCGCGGGCGAGATCGTCCTCCGAGGCGCCGGCGGCACGCTTGGCTTCGAGCCGGTCCAGCTGCGGCGCGAACCCCATCCGCTCGAAGTGCGTGCGATAGCCGCGCGCGCCCGACGGACGGACGAGAAGGGCGTAGGCGAGGATCTGTTTGGCGAGCGCGAGGCGCGCGGCCGCGACGTCCTCGTCGACGCACATGCGGATGTATTCGATCAGCTTGGCGCGCGGTCCGACACGCGCGCGGCTCCACGCGACCTGCGCCGGCGTGCACCAGTTGAGCGCGGCACCGTCGGCGTGTCGGCCGGCGAGGGCGAGCATCTGCGGGCCCAGCGCGCCGACGTAGATCGGGACGTCCTTCGCGGCCTTGCGCAGCTCGTCGATGTACGAGCGGACCGCGGCGATGGGGCGGTCCGTCACGCTCCCTGATCCGACGCCGAGGACGAACTTTCCGCCACCGAGCTCGTGCGCCGTGCGCGCCGCGAGCGCGAGCACGGATGCGGGGTTGCGTGCGATCGGGACGACCGACACGCCCGTCGGAAGACCGGCGCGCTCGTGCCACGCGATGCACATCGCGATCGGGTCGTAGTCGACCCCGGCGTTGGTCCACAGGCTCTGATAGCCGAGCGCGCTCGCCTCGGGCGCGAGATCGCGCAGCTGCGCCGTGGACAGGCCGAGGCGCGAGTCGAGGCCGAGACCGACCTCCACTAGGGGTTCAGGCGCTCGCCTCCGCCCGTGCTCCCGGTGCGTCCACCACCCAGCGCACGGACTTGCCGCAGGGGCAGCCGCCGGCCTGTCGCGCGAGCCTCGGCATCGCGGCCATGGCATCTTTCAACGTCTTGGTGCCCGCGACGACCGCGCGCTGCATCTCCGCCCAGTGCTTGACGTCGATCGAGGCGCGATAGGCCTCGGGCAGGCTGGCGAGAACGTGCGCGATGTACTTCTCGACGTCGGTGAACGTCTCGCCGCGCGTGCCGACCATCTGGAACGCGAACTCGCCGCGGCGGCGGAAGAAGCGACGGTCCGGAAGGCGCAGCAGGTCGTCGCGCGCGAGGCGCTCGACGGTCTCACCTGACGCGACTCGCGCGAAGATCGCGTCCGCTTCGTCGCGCGTGCGATCGGGGAAACGCGCGCGGACGTAGCGCACATTGAGGTCGTCGAGCATCTTGGTGCATTCCTGGATGTACTGGTTCTGCGCGTCGCGGTTGTTCATGTCCTTGAGGCCGAACTTCACGTTCGTCTGGCCGCCTCGTTCGTCACCGAACATCTCCAGGCCCCGCCCGAACCACTTCGCCACGCTCTTCTGGATCGCGGGCATGTCGATATAGCCGTCGCCGCGCGCGGCGTGCTCGACCCACCGCCGCAGCGGGATGACGCCGGCGGCGAGATGGAACGCCTCCTCGCGCAGCATCGGCGGCATCGAGGACGCGTACGGCTTGTACGCCGAGATCTTCTGCATCGTGAGCTGGTACTTGCCCACGCGGTCGATGAACGCCGCGAACACGACGTTGTCGAGGAACGAATCGAACTCGAGGTTGAACGCCGCAAGGACGTGGCTGCCGGTCTGCATGGACAGGACCTCTTCGACCATGTCCTCGGCTCTCGTCTCCGTGACCGGCGACCAGTCCGAGCTCGTGAGGAGATGGACCATCTGATAGCCGTGGCGCAGCTCTTCCGCCATGACGCGCAGCGCCCAGGCCTGGTCCTGCGGCTCCTGCGCGCGGAACAGGGTCATCTGATGCTGCTGGATCGAGCCGAACTCGGTCGAAGCCTGCGCGCGGATCTGCGAGAGGAGGTGCTGCGCCGCTTCGGGCGCGAGCTCCTGCGGCTGCAGCGCCTTCGGCTTTCCGACGTCGTCGCCGATCTCGATCTGGGCCGGGATGTCCTCCGCGACCTTCGCGCAGAGGCAGAACGGCTCGTCCTTCGGAAAGAACTTCGGCCAGACCTCGGCGAGCTTGGGATAGTCCGGGAAGTTGTGCTGCCGCCAGTGCTCGATGGCCTCGTGATAGCGGTCCGGCAGCATGCGGATCTCGTCGCTCACGAGGTCTAGGTTACCGGTTCGCGGGCCTCAATGGTCATACCGTTCGCCGGAGCGAACAGCTCTAGGCCAGCCTTTTCTCGAGCGCCGCGACCGGAGCCGGTGTGAATCCCATCGCGGCGACGAACCTCGCGATCTCGGCGTCCTGCGTGCGCACCATCGTGCGCGCGACGTGCGCACCCCGCTTCTTGAAACCCGCGAGGAGCGCGTCGGTGAGCCCGCGGCCGATCCCGCGCTCGCGCGCCGAGGGATCGACGCCGAAGAACTCGAGCCAGCCGGTCGGCTCCTCCATGCCGAACTCGCCGCCGCGGACCTCGCCTAGCATGAAGCCGACCACCTTGCCGTCGACCTCGGCGACCTGCGAGGAATCGGGGTCGCGGCGGATGAAGTAAACGACGCGGTCCTCCCACACATCGGGGCGGTACTTGCCGGTGATGCGCTCGTCGATGCGACAGATCGCCTCGATGTCGAGCTCGTTCACGGGACGGATGCGCACATCGCCCATCGCCGGCGAGTGTAGGGAGATGGCGGCGGCCCCACCGGCCCCGGCTGATCGGCCGATGGGGTGTGGGACCGCCGCCGCGTCGAGGAAGGAGCTAGGAAGTCGGGGCGGTGATGCCCGGGCGGCGCATGCGCGTCGCCGCCAGCACGAGAGCGAGACCGATGAGCGGGATCCAGCCGAACACGAGAAGCCAGATCGCCAGGTCGGCCGCGAACTTGAAGAACACGGAGAGCGCGGCGATCGCCTTCGCGAAGGTCACGGCCGGGTCCCAGGTGCCCGCTGTCGCGGCCGGCACCGTGACGATCGGCGCGATCGACATCGTGATCGTCGAGAAGTCGGTGCGGTTCTTGATGAGATTGAGCTGTCCCTGCAGCTGCTCGATCTGCGTGCGAACGTTGCCGAGCGCCGCGTCGATCTTCAGGGTCTCGTCGACCGTCTTCGCCTGCGGGAAGAGCTGGAGGTAACGCTGCTCCTCGGCCTGCTTGGCGACGAGGCGCGCCTGCAGGTCGGTGAACTGATCGGTGACGTCCTTCGCGTCGACGTTCGAGGTGACGACCTCCCCGTCGAGCAGCTTCAGCTGACGGAGCGCCTCATCGAAGCGGTCCGAGGGAACCCGGACGGTGATCAGCGCGCTGCGGTTCTCGCCCTGGCCGGTCTGGCTCATCGCGAGGATGTCGCCGCCAAGCCCGTTCGCGATGGCGCGCGCCTTGTCGGCCGTGGCCCACGGGTCCTGCGACTTCATGGCGATGTTCGCGGTCAGGATCAGGTTGCGGCTCGGGTTGGTGACCAGGGTCGGGATCCCGTTCTCGAGTGTCGTCCGCGCGTCCGGCGCGGGGATGGCCGCGGGCGCACCCTTCGCCGCGCTGTCGGTCAGGTTGTTGCCGATGCTGCTGAACGACTGGCCCGCGGGAGCGGACGAGCACGCCGCCGCGAGAACCAGGATGAACGCGAGGAGCGCGAGGACCCGCCGTGATCGACGCATGTCCCTCACCAGCCCTTTCAGTTGCTGCTGATACATACGACGGCTGGCTCGGTTGTGTTCCCTAGAAGCGCCTACCGAAGAGTTTCCGAGCGTTTTCGGCCATCTGCCGGCCAAGCGCGGTGGCTTCCTCCTTGCGAGCAGCCGCCACGGCGGCGAGCGTCTCGAGGACGAACGCTGGCTCATTCCGCCGGCCGCGGCGCGCCTGCGGGGTCAGGTACGGAGCGTCCGTCTCGACCAGGATGCGGTCGGCGGGAACGCCAACCGCGGCGCGGCGCAGCGCGTCGCTCTTCGGATAGGTGAGCGTTCCGGCGAACGAGACCGCGAATCCGCGTCGCGTCCACTGGTCCACCTCATCCGGTCCCTCGCTGAAGCAGTGCACCATGCCGCGCCCGCCGCCGGCGCGATCGACGAGCTCGCGCGCGAGCGGACCGGCGTCGCGCACGTGAACGACGACGGGCATGTCAAGAGCCCGCGCCAACGCGAGCTGTCCGAGAAAGGCGCGCTCCTGCGCATCGCGTGGCGCGCTCCGTCCGGAGAGGTCGATACCGATCTCGCCGATCGCGACGACGCGCTCGTCACGCGCGAGACGGTTGACCATCGCCGACACGTCATCGCTCCACGACTCGGCGCGGTGAGGATGCACGCCGACCGCGACGCGCACGATGGGATGGCGGCGCGCGATCAGGACGCTCCGCTCACTCGACGCGAGATCCTCGCCGCACGACAGGACGCGCTCGATGCCCGCGGCCGACGCGCGTGCTAGAACGGCGTCCAGGTCGTCGGCGAAACGGCGGTCGTCGAGGTGCGCGTGTGCGTCGATCACGCGCGTCGCGTCAGGCGGTCTTGGCTCGCTCGAGGCGCGGGAACAGCGACGGCGCGGAGCGGATCTGCGTCCCAGGCTGCAACAAGCCCCAGCGCGCGACGGCCTCCCACTTCGCCGACGCGGGCGACTCGACACCGAGCACTTCTGCGATGCGCGGCGTGATCGTCGGCATGTACGGGAACAGGAGGTAGGCGACGAGCCGGACGGCCTCGAGACCCGCGTACAGCGATGAAGCGACCTCGGCTTTTCGCGCCGACTCCTTCGCCGCCTGCCACGGCTGCGTGCGCTGGAAATGGCGGTTGGCCTCCTCGACAACGGCGAAGATCGCGGCGAGCGCTTCGGAGAAATCCAGTCGCGCGGCAGCCTCGTCGTGCGTCGCGAGCGCGCGCTCCGCGGTTTCGCGCAGAGCGTTCTCCGACCGACCGCCCTTCCCCGGAGCTGGGACGCGCCCGTCGCAGTAGAGCTCGACCATCTTCGTCGCGCGTGAGACGAGGTTGCCGAGACCGTTGGCGAGATCCGCGTTGAAGCGCAGATCGAGGAGCTCGGGCGAGATCGGCGAGTCCTTTGCGAAGGGCGCTTCGCGCAGAAGAAGATAGCGGAGCGCATCGCTTCCCCACTCGTTGGCTGCGGCGATGGGATCGATCATGTTGCCGCTCGAGCGTGAGAGCCTGCCCTCGCCCGCGTAGTGCAGGAAGCCATGGGCGTAGACCTGTCGCGGGAGCTCGACCCCCGCGGACATCAGCATCGCCGGCCAGTAGATGCAGTGGAACCGCGTGATGTCCAGCCCGATGACATGCAGGTCGGCCGGCCACCACTTCTTGAACTTCGTCTCGTCCGTACCGAACCCCACCCCGGTCGCGTAATTGATCAGAGCGTCGAACCAGACGTAGACGGTGTGGCCCGGCTTGTCGGGGAACGGGATGCCCCAGGTGAGATTGCGCCGTGACACGCTGATGTCGCGAAGGCCGCGATCGAGCCAGCCGAGGACCTCGTTGCGGCGGATCTCCGGAACGCAAAAGTCGGGACGCTCGCGGTACAGGTCTTTGAGACGCTTCTCGTACTTGCTCAGACGGAAGAAGTAGTTCTCCTCACTGAGGCGCTCGATGGTGTCGGTCGTGTTGTGTATCGGGCAACGGCCGCCCACGAGGTCGCTCTCCTCGTAGAACGCTTCGCACCTCGTGCAGTACAGGCCGTCGTACTTCGAGAGATAGACGTCATCGTTCGCGATCCAGCGTCGCACGAATTCCTGCACGCCCACGACGTGATCGGGGTCGGTCGTGCGTATGAATCTGTCGTACGAGATGTTCCAGAGGTCGGCCATCTGCTTGAACTCGGCGGCATACCTGTCGACGAGCTGGCGCGTCGGGATTCCCTGCTCCTTCGCGGCCTGCTCGTTGCGCGTCGCGTTCTCATCGGTGCCGGTGAGGAAGAACACGTCGGCGCCGCGCTGGCGCTGGAAACGGGCCAGCGCATCGGCACCGGCGAACTCGTACCCGTGGTGCAGTCCGGGCCGATCGTTGACATACGCGATGGCGGTCGTGACATAGAACTTCATCGGAATTTGCTCGGTATTCTAGGTCGACATGCCCCTCGTCGACCGCGGATGAATCGCGCTGCCGTCGCGATCCTCACGCGTGTCCTCCTGGTCATCTTCACCTTCGTTCTCATCGTTGTCCTGGCGCAGATCGCGCTCGTCGCGGCGCGGACGCGCTTCGACCACGCGCCGCTCGCGACCATCCTCCAACAGGCCTGGGAGGGCACGCAGGACTACTTCGCGAGCCTGTTCCAGGGTTCCCTCGGCGAGGCCACATCCACGTCGATCCTCGGCGGGCGGCGCCGGTCGATGGGCGAGGTCCTGCTCGACGCCTACCCGAAGAGCATGCTGCTCGTCGGTCTTGCGGTGACCATCGCCACCGTCCTCGGTGTGACCGCAGGTGTGGTCGCGGCGGCGACGCGCAGCTCACGGCTGCGAGCGCTGCTGGTCGGCAGCACCATGGCGGTCATCTCCGTCCCCTCATTCCTCCTCGCGATCCTGCTGATCCTCCTGTCGGCCGAGATGGTGCGTCGTTACAACGTCCGTCTCTGGCCGAGCTTCGGCTTCGGCATCGACGACCACCTCATCCTGCCCACGCTCGTCCTGGCGGCGCGCCCGTTCGCGCAGATCGCGAACTTCGCCTACGTCGCCGTCGACGAAGAGCTCGGCGCCGACTACGTGCGTACCGCGCGGTCAAAGGGCCTGCTGGAGCGCGTCGTCATCGGTCGGCATGCGCTGCGCAACGCTCTCGTGCCGATCCTCGGCGCCATCGCGGCCGCGCTCTCGATCGGACTCTCGACGCTCCCGGTCGTCGAGGTGTTCTTTTCGTGGCCCGGGCTCGGCTTCTCGCTGCTGCAGGCGATCCAGCGCTTCGACGCGGCGACCGCGGGCACTCTTCTCGGTGCCCTCGTCGTGACGATCGCGATCGTCCGGTTCGCGCTCGACGCGGCCGCGGCGCGCCTGGTGCACGCCGCCACCGGAGCCGCGTCCTGATGCGGCGCGCCCTCACCTGGCAGCTGATCCTCGGCGCGGCGATCATCGGCGGTTGGATCGTCCTCGGTCTCGCCGCGCCGCTCCTCACGGACGTCGATCCGCTCAAGAGCACGACGCTGATCATCGACGGGCCACGCTCGGTCCTGGCGCCGTACGACCCCGGCACCTACGGCTACCCGCTCGGCTCCGACCGGAGCGGCCGCGATCTGTGGACCGGCGTCATGTACGGGGCACGCGCGACGCTGACGATCGCGTTCGTCGTCCTCGCGGTTCGCTTGCTGGTCGGGACCACGCTCGGCGCGCTCGCGGGCTGGTTCGCGGGCTCCTCGCTCGACCGCGCGGTATCCGCGCTCATCGATGCCTTCGGCGCGTTTCCGACGGTCCTCTTCGCCATGCTGTGGATCTTCGCCTTCGACATCCGCTCCGGCATCACCGCGTTCGCGGCGGCGCTCGCGATCACCGGCTGGTGGGGCTTCGGGCGCGCGACGCGCTCCGCGGTCGTCGCGCTGCGCGGACGCCCCTTCCTCGAGGCGGCGCGCTCGCTGGGCCTGTCGGAGTTCGCGGTGTTCGCGCGCCACGTTCTGCCCAATCTCCTGCCGATGCTCGCGGTCGCGGCCGCGCTCGAGGCGAGCGCGATCCTGCTCGTTCTCGGCGAGCTCGGATTCCTCGGCATCGTCGTCGGCGGCGGGCAGAACGTCTCCGGCGACGTCACCGGTCGCGGCGGCGGCACCGAGTTCATCTTCGCCACGACCGAATGGGGCGCGATCCTCGCGCAAGGCCGCTTCGAGATCTATCGCGCTCAATGGATCGCGCTGGTCCCGGCGACGGCGTTCGCGAGCGCGATCCTCGGCTTCAACCTCTTCGGCCACGGACTGCGGAGCTTCTTCGAGCGCGCCCCCGTCGCGCTCGGCAAGCTCCTGTCCCTGCGCACCGCGTTCGCGGTGGTGGCGATCTTCGTCGCGTTCCGCCTGGCGAGCCCGTACGTCGGTCCCGCCGGCAGCTACGTCGCGGTGGCGCGCGAGTTCGACGCCGGCCGGGCACGGGCGCACGTCGACTGGCTGGCCGACACGGCGCGAGCTGGTCGATACACCGGATCGGCCGGGTACGACGAGTCGGCGCGGTACGTGGCCGACCAGTTCAAGTCGATCGGGCTCGAGGCCCTCGGCAACGACGGGACCTACTTCCAGAACTGGGGTACGAACATCGTGAAGCTGACCGCGATGCCCGTGCTCGAGCGCGTCGGCGACGACGAGAAGCGTTACCAGCCGCGCGCGGACTTCAGCGAGCGCGTCGGGGGCCGCGCCGGCGGCGGCACCGCCGAGGGCAACGTCGTGTATGTCGGTGGTGGCATCCGGACGCCCGAGTACAGCGACTACCAGGGCACGCACCCTGAGGGGAACATCGTGATGATCGCGGGACCGACGCAGGGCGACCCGATCGACGCGGCGATCCGCTCCGGCGCGAAGGCCGTGATCTTCGTCGCCGCGCCCGAGCGCGGGCTGATCCGTCCCTCCTACATCGCGTTCTTCGAGAAGGACACCCTTCCGGTCATCACCGTGAGCGAGGCGGTCGCCGACGAGCTCATCGCGCCGTCGGGCAAGCACATCGCCGATCTACGCAACACGCTCGAGGAACGGCGCCGCCGCTCCGAGCAGCGTCCCAGCCTGGTCCGCAGCGTGCCGGAGCCGCTCTCCTTCGATACCCCGACCCGCATCCGCATCGAGGTCTCGCTCGCGCCGCCCGAGCCGGTGCGCACCATGAACGTCGTGGGCATGCTGCGCGGGAGCGATCCGGACCGCGCGAAGAAATTCGTGATCGTCGGAGGTCATCTCGACGGCGTCGGCACCGATCCCGACGGGACCGTCTATCCCGCGGCGAACGACAATGCCTCCGGGCCCGCCGTCACGATCGAGATCGCGCGCGTCCTTGCCGCGAAGAAAGCGCTGTTGAAGAACTCGGTGATCTTCGTGGCGTTCGCGGGTGAGGAGGAAGGCCTCATCGGCTCGGAGGCCTTCATTCAGAACGCGGTCACGACGCCGTACCGAGCGGACAACATCGTCGCCTACATCAACCTGGACATGGAAGGCTGTTGCGGTGGCCTGGCCGCATCGGATGAGAACTTCGCGCTGCATCAGCGTCTCAAATCCGCGGCCGACCGCCTCGGATACGACCTCGAATACCCGTCGGGCAGCGGTGGGAGCGATCACCTGACATTCCTCCGCCGTCGCGTGCCGGCGGTGGTGATCACCGGCACGGATGTCGGATCGTTCCACACCGCCGGCGACGCGCCGTCCACGGTCGATCCGGCACGCCTGCGGGCCTCCGGCGAGGTCGTGCTGCAGTCGGTCCTGGAGATGGCGGCGTCGGGATGAGACGGCTCGTCCTCGCCGCGCTCCTTCTCGCGTCGTGCGGGCCCGCGGCCGTCACGGCGTCGCCGACGCCGAGCGCGCCGTCGCGTGCCTCGCCATCCTCGCCGGCCGCATCCAGTGTCACCCTCTTCGACGGCGCACGAGCGCGGGACCACATCGCGTACCTCGCCGATCCCGCGCGCGGCGGCCGCTACAGCGGCTCGCCCGGCTATCTGGACGCCGCGCAGTATGTCGCGGAGCAGTTCAAGGCGATCGGGCTCGAACCGCTCGGCGACGGTGGCACGTACTTCCAGCGCTTCCCAATGCCGATCGTCGACCTCAGCGCGACGCCGACGCTCACGCGCACGAACGCGGAGTCCAAGTCGTGGAAGCATCGCGTCGATTTCACCGAGAGCGTCGGGGGCCGCTCGGGAAACGGGTCCGCCGAGGCGGAGGTGGTCGTCGTCGGCGGCGCGGCGAAGGGCAACGGCCAGGACGACTTCGCCGGCGTGTCGACGCGGGGTCGCATCGCGCTGGTCACGGGGCCGACCGCCGGCAGCGCGGTCGAGTCGTCGTTCGCCGAAGGCGCGGTCGGCGTGCTGGTGATCGGCGACGCCTCGATCCGCTATTCCTTCATCCCGCGCTTCTTCGCCGACACGATCCCGGTGCTCGTCATCACCGAAGGCGTCGCCAACGAGCTGCTCGCCCCCACGTCGAAGACGGTGACGCAGGTGCAGAGCGCCGTGCGTGCGCGGCGGTCGAACCCCGCGGCGCCGACGCCGGCGTTCGAGACGAACGTCACCGTGCGCATGACGCTCCCGTTGACGCCGGTGCACGAGGTCGAGGGCGTGAATGTCATCGGCGTACTGCGCGGTAGCGATCCGGATCTGTCGAAGCGCGCCGTGCTGATCGGCGGTCACCTCGACGGCGTCGGCACCGACCCGGACGGGACAGTGTTCGCCGCCGCCAACGACAACGCGTCCGGTCCCGCCGTCACGATCGAGGTCGCCCGCGCGCTGGCGGCGAGGCGCGTCGAACTCAGGCGCTCGATCGTCTTCGTCGCGTTCGCCGGCGAGGAGGAGGGGTTTCTCGGCTCGGAGGCGTACGCGGGCCGCATCGCGGTGTCGCCGGGGCGGGTCGAGAGCCTCGTCGCCTACCTCAACCTCGACGTCATCGGCTGCTGCGGCAACACGCTCGAGGCGTCCGACGAGAGCAGCTCGCTCGTCGACCGGATCCGGGCCGCGGCCGGGCGCCTCGGCGTCCCATTCCAGTCCATCCGGGGCGGGGGCAGCGATCAGACCACGTTCGCCAAGCGTGGTGTGCCCTCATCGCTGATCCTCTGGAGCGACATCATCCTGCACACGCCGCGCGACACGATCGCCCTCATCGAGACTCCACGCCTTCAGAAAGCGGGCGACGTCGTGACGTTGGTCGCGCTCGAGCTCGGGCGGGGCGAGGGACCCTAGCCCGCCGCCCGCGTGGACGTGCGCGTCAGCTGTCGGCTACGGGCTCGCGTCCACGTCCGTCGAGAAGGCCTTCCCATCCGCGGTGACGAAGAACGCGAGGAACTTCGCCGGCGCTGCGCCCTTGTTCCAGACTTGCAGCGGTGTGTCCGCCTCGATGGACGCGCCGTCGCCCTTCTGGAGCGTCTTCATCGCCGCGCCCTGAACGCGAACCTCGACCGCGCCCTCGAGCACAAGGATGGTCTCCATCCCACCGTGCTTGTGCGCGGCGGTCCGGCCGTTCGGCTGGACCGTGACGTAGCGCAGACCCAACGAGTAGGCGCCCGCGGGAAGCGGCGCCAGATCCGGCGTTGCGAACGCCTCCTTCTGTCCGGGGAACGTGGGCGTGGCCGTCCGCGCCGTGTTCGGACGGATGCTCACGAAGTACCAGCCGCTCGTCGATGTTCCCGGGTTGCTGTGCGTGTGACCGACATTGGCCGGGACGAAGGCGGCCTCGCCGGCCTTCAGGTCCTTCGTCTCGCCGCCTTCGATCGCCAACCGGTGCGCACCGAGATACGTGTAGACGAATCCTGCGATGTGCGCGTGCGTGATGGGGGCTCCGGCGGCTTGAGGGACGTCGAGGTATTGCACGTACAGCGTGCCAGCCGGCAGCGCGGTGATCTTGCCGTCCCCGAGAACGTCGGTCTTCGCGCCTTCGGCCTTCGCGGTACTCGCGGCGGTCGTCGGGCTCGCCCCGGCCGGCGCTGCGGCCCCACATCCAGCAGTCAAGATCGCTGCTGTTGCGAGCAGCGTGAGAACACGTCTTCCGCTCATTCCGTGGACCCCTCCCTGTGCGCGCTCCGGATGGTACGCGGACATTCCCCAGCTGTTACGTCGGGCCATCTTGACGCGGTACCACCACCGGTCATACTCACGAAGGGTGACCAAGAAGACGGCAATAAGCCTTCCCGACGGCCTCTTTCGAGAGATCGAACGCGCGCGCAAGCGGTCGAAGCAGGACCGGAGCAGCTGGCTCCAGGAAGCCGCGGCCGATTACCTGAAGCGGAAGACGATGCAAGAGAAGATCGACGCCTACTTCGACGGCTACCGGCTGATCCCGGACGGAGACGACCCGGACTTCATCGCGATGGAGAAGATCGGGATCGAGGATGCGGCCTCCGATGAAGAATGGCCGGAGGCGCCCCGCGATGCCCAGGGGAACTGAGCACGGCGAGGTCTGGTGGGCCGCCGCTGACAAGAGGCGTCCGGTCCTGGTCGTCTCGCGCGACGACTCGCGAGGCGCGCGGACCCTGGCAACCGTCGCAGCGATCACCCGAATAGCGCGAGGGCTGTCATCCGAGGTCGAACTCGATGAGCGCGATGGCCTGCCGGTACCGTGCGTCGCGAACTGTGACGACCTCACGACGATCGCGAAGGCGCGGCTGATCCGCCGAGTTGGCCGACTGTCCGAGGTCAAATTGATGGAACTGGGCGAAGCGTTGAGGTTCGCGCTCCAGCTTGACTAGAGCTCGCGACGCGCGGACGCGTCAGACCGCGATCGCGGCGGCGCGCTCGGAGATGACGCTCGCCGCGGCCACACGCAGGTCGTCAGCTGGCTCGGTCGCGGTCTCCACGTCGGCCAGCGCGTCGTAGATGTTGCGCACCAGGCGGTGCGCTTCCGTGGGCGGCCGGATGACCGCGAGCGTCTTGTCGAGCTGGATGAGGTGCTGGCGCAGGTGCTCCTCGAAGCGATGCAGCCGGAAGCGGATCGGCATCGGACCATCCCAGAACCACGCTGGCTTCTCGAGCTCGTCATCCGTGATGTCCGCGAGCTCGCGCAGGACGCGCCGGTGGATCTCGAAGAACGCGTTGCGAATGGATTCGATCGATCCCGCGACGGCGTCCTTCGGTGTCGCATAGGGCTTGCGGTACGCCATGAACTCCTCCTGTGAGGGCTCGGTCGCGTTCCCGGCACGGTGTCGCTCGAGTGCGCCACGACTCACACCGAGGAAGCCGTATTCCGCTCCGATCACGTGGTCGAGCGTCTCGCGCAGCGGCCATTCCCCCTCGGCCGGCGCGCGGTCGAGGTCCTCGCTGCGCACGCCCGCGAGCACGCCCGTGAGGTCGCGATACGTCTGGTGGTATTGGGCGAGGACCCGTTCCGCCTGCGTCGGCGAGCGCTGGCTGCGCGCGGCGAGCCGCACGGCAAGGTCGCGGAGCTCGTGGTGCGTCATGAGCAGCGCGAAGCGCAGGCCCTCGTCGTCGTACTCGTGCCACTTCCACTCGCGGCCCATGTCCTCGTCCGCAAGCCGCACGGTAGCCCGGACGAGCTCCTCGACGGCCTGCGTGACGGTCATCGTCACAGCGACAGGACGGGCACGCCCGCGACCGTCTCTTCGGCGAGATGATCGACGACCTGGTGCAGGTGGCCGGTGGCCGCGAACGCCCGCAGCTGCCGGTCCGCGCTCGTCCCCTCACGGACGATCGTCAGGAGGTACTCGACCTCGCGGCGCGAGCCGAGCGCGTCGACCACGTCGTCGACGAACTCGAGCAGCTCCACCGCGAGATCGCGCATCGGGACCTCGATCTGTTTGCCGAAGTCGATGAGCCTCGCGTCCATCCCTCCGCGCACGGCGCGCCATTTGTTCTCCTGGATGAGGCTCGGCGCGTAGCGGCGGAAGCCCTGGTTCCGCGCGCGCAGCACCAGCAGCTTCGCGCAGATGGCCTGCGTAAGGGCCGCGATGCACAGGGTCTCTTCCACGCGTGTCGCCGCATCGCAGACGCGGAACTCGATCGTCGGGAACACGGCGTGCGGGCGCAGGTCCCACCAGATCTTCTTCCCGTCGTCGATGCATTTCGTCTTGACCAGAAGCTCCACGAAGTTCTCGTACTCGTCGTATGACGTGAACTCCGGCGGTATCCCGGTGCGCGGGAAGCGCTGCCAGATGATCTGGCGGTACGACTTGAGGCCGGTGATGCGGGTGAGCCAGAACGGGCTCGAGGTCGAGATCGCGAGCAGATGCGGTAGGAAATAGCGGGCCTCGTTCATGACCTCGATGCGCAGCTCGGGATCGGGGATGCCGACGTGCACGTGCAGGCCGAAGATGAGGAGCTCGCGGATGACGTCCTGCAGCTCCTCCTCGAGCAGCTTGTAGCGCTCGCGCTCGGTGATCTCCTGCTCCTGCCAATGCGAGAACGGGTGCGTGCCCGCCGACGCGAGCCGCAGCCCGGCCGGGCGCAAGAGGCCGGAGAGCGTCCCGCGCAGGCGCACGATCTCGTCGCGCGCCTCCCCGATGTCGCGGCAGATCTTCGTTCCGACCTCGACGACCGACTGCATCATCTCGGGCTTGATCTGCTCGCCCATCCGCCCGGCGGCGTCCTTCAGCAGCGTGTCGATGTGGCTCTTCAGCTGGCCGTCGGCGTCGACGATCTGGAACTCCTCCTCGATCCCGATCGTGAGCTTCGGGACGTCCGCCGGGTCGATCCTGGCGAGCCTCACGCTCTTCCCTCGACGACGTATGTAGGCACGACGCTGCCGGCGCCCGCCGTGACGTTCAGGAGCGCGCTCGAGGAGAGCCGGCAGAGGTTGCCGTGGGCCCTGCCCCAGAAGAGGTAGGGATCGAGATCGACCGCAAGGTCGAGGAAGTGCACGTTCTCAAGGAGGACCGGG
>DASYUY010000058.1:0-16180 GCA_036000705.1 Candidatus Limnocylindria bacterium
GGGAATCGCGCGACTGCATCTGTCCTCCCCACCTCCCCACCTGCGTCTGCGGGCATCGCGCGGGCTTGCGTGTCGTTACCCGGCGTCCGCTTCGTGCGGACTCGGCGGAGGTCGCACGCAACCCGCGCGCCCGCAGCGCAGCTCTTCGGATCGCGGAGAAGATCTCTTGATCGCGGCGCAAGCCGTCCGGGCGGCGCCGATGCGCCGCCCCTTTCCGGCGCGCTCGCGCCACGCTCACGCGACGGTGCGGCAGCGCAGTGCCGGCACCACGTGGGAAGTGCGCACCTTCGTGCTCGTGTCGGCCGCGATCTGCGCGGTGTTCCTCCTGGTCGTCCTCTATCTCGTCCAGGCGACCACGGTCGCGACGCGTGGGTATGAGGCGCAGCGCCTCGAGAGCACGCGCGACGAGCTGCGCCGTCAGAACGCGCTGCTCGAAGTGGAGAGCGCGCGCCTCGATTCCCCCGCGCGCATCGAGGTCGAGGCGAGACGCCTCGGTCTGGTGCGCGCTGCGGTCGTCCCCGTCGTCCAGCTGGAACCGATCGCCGCCAAGCGCTGACCTCGCGGGAGGCGCTGCTGGGGAGCGAGCGCCTCGATCAGGAGGAAGAGTGACGGAAGCGATCTCGACGACCCGTCTGCGCGTCCTGTTCGCGCTCTTCGCCGTGGCGACCGTGCTGCTCTCGCTGCGCGTCGGCTACTGGCAGACGATCGGACGGAGCGCGCTGCTCGAGGGAGCGACCGACCAGCTGCGCAGCGAGATCGTGATCCTGGCCCAGCGCGGCGTGATCCGCGACCGGAACGGCGCGATCCTCGCGACGACGGTCGACCTGCGTTCGCTCTACGCGATCCCGAAACGGATCCCCGACCACGCCGCCGCCGCCGCGAAGCTCGCCCCGGTGCTCGCCACGCCCGCCGCCACGATCCGCGCCGCGCTCGACTCCGGTGCGGAGTGGCTGTACTTGAAGCGCCGCCTGCCGGAGCCGGTCGCGAAGGCGGTGGAGGCCCTGGCGATCCCCGGCCTGGGGTTCGAGCCGGAGCCCAAGCGCCTGTACCCGAACGACGCGCTCGCGGCACACCTGCTGGGCTTCGTCAACGACGATGGGGTCGGCCAGTACGGCGTCGAGGGCGCCTACGACAAGATCCTGCGGGGCGTTCCCGGGCGGCTCGTCGTCGAGCGCGACCCGAAGGATCGCGAGCTCGCGCTCGGGCTGCGCACCGCGGTTCCCCCGACGAACGGCGCGGACCTCGTGCTCACGATCGATCTCGTCGTGCAGACCACGATCGAGCGCGAGCTGCGTCGCGCCGTGGAGCGCGAGAAGCTGACCAGCGGATCGATCGTCGTCGTCGACCCGCGCGACGGCGCGGTCCTCGGTCTCGCGTCGTGGCCGACGTTCGATCCTGCCCGCGTCGCCGTCGCCGATCCCGAGGCGCTGCGCGATCGCGCCGTGTCGTGGGCGTTCGAGCCAGGCTCAACGATGAAGGCGGTCACGATCGCGGCGGGCATCGACACACACGTGGTCACGCCGACGACGACGTACGAGGACAAGGGCTACGCGATCATCGGCGGCCGACGGCTCAACAACGCGCAGGGCAAGGTCTATGGCTCGACCACCGTCACGCAGATCCTCGAGCGGTCCGCGAACGCGGGCGCGGTGTTCGTCGCGTCGAAGCTCGGCCAGGATCCGCTGTATCAATACCTGCGCGCCTTCGGATTCGGTGATGCGACGGGCATCGATCTCGCGGCTGAGGCGTCCGGTGCGGTGCGCCCGCTCGCGCAGTGGTACCCCGTCGACGTGGGGACGATCGCGTTCGGTCAGGGCATCGCCGTCACGCCGCTCCAGGTCGCGATGGCGTACGCGGCGATCGCGAACGGCGGGACGCTCTACCGGCCCCGTGTAGTGGCGGCGACGCGCGATACGGACGGGGAGCACCGCACCGCGCCCGTCGCCGTCCGCAGCCCGATCACGCCCGACACCGCCGACACGCTCCGCACGATGCTCGTCTCCACCGTCGATCGCGGCATCGCCCACGGCGCGAGCCTGCCCGGCTACAGCGTCGCTGGGAAGACGGGCACCGCGCAGATCCCGAGTGACGACGGTCGGTACGTCGACGACGCGTACATCTCGTCATTCGCGGGCTTCGCGCCGGCCAACGATCCACGTTTCGTCGTGGTCATCGTGCTCGAGCGGCCGCAGACGAAGCTCCTCGGGACCGTCACGGCGATGGACACGTTCCACGATCTCGCGCTCGACGTGCTGCGGAACGCGCGCGTGCAACCGGACCGGCCCTGATCGGTCGGTACCATTCGCTGGTGTTCACGCTCGAACAATTGCTCGCCGCGACCGGCGGGCGCGTGATCCAAGGAAGCCCACGCGCGAACGAGCGATTCATCGGCGGCGCCTTCGATTCGCGCATCGTGCAGCCCGGTGAGGTCTTCTTCGCGCTCCGCGATCAGCGCGACGGTCATGACTTCGTCGCCGACGCGTTCGCTCGCGGCGCGCACGCGGCCGTCGTGGAGCGCGCGGTGCCGGCGCCCGAGGACGCGCTGCTCGTCGAGGTCTCGCACCCGCTCCATGCCCTGCGCCGCCTGGCCGAGGCGCTGCGCGACGCCCATCCGATCCCCGCCGTGGGCATCACCGGGAACGTCGGCAAGACCACAACGAAGGAGGCCGCCGCCGCCGCGCTCGGCGCGCGCTACCGCGTCCTGCGCACGGCCGCATCGTTCAACAACGAGATCGGCGTCCCTCTCACGTTCCTGCGTCTCGAGCCCACGCACGAGGTCGCCGTGATCGAGCTCGGCTTCTACGTGCCCGGCGAGATCGCCGACCTGTGCCGGTTGGTGCGACCGAAGATCGGCATCATCACCGAGATCCCGGCGGTCCCGGTGCACTACGCGCGGACACCGAGCATCGAAGCGATCTCCGCGGGTAAGGCCGAGCTCATCGAATCGCTGCCGGAGGATGGGCTCGCGCTCCTCAACGCGGACAGCCCTCGCGTCCGCGCGCTCGCGCCGCGCACGCACGCACGCGTCGTCCTGTTCGGTGAGCGCGAGGACGCGGAGCTGCGCGCCACCGATGTCCGCGCCGAAGGACTGAACGGGCTCCGCTTCACCGCGGTCTACGAGGGCGAGCGCGCCGCGGTCGCGCTCCCGATCCCCGGCCGCCAGCTCGTGCCCGCGGCCCTCGCGGCGCTCGGGGCCGCCCACGCCCTGGGCGTCCCGCTGGCCGAGGCCGCCGTCGCGCTCGGCACGCTGGAGCAGCCGGCGCGCCGCATGGAGGTCCGTCGCGGCACCGGTGTCACCGTCATCGACGACAGCTACAACGCCAGTCCCGCCGCCGTGCATGCCGCGCTCGCGGTCCTTCGCGACGTGCGCGGTAGGCGCATCGCCGTCCTCGGCGACATGCTCGAGCTTGGCGGGCTCTCCGCGGACGCCCACGAGGCGGTCGGTCGCGACGCCGCGCGCAGCACGGACGTCCTCATCGGCATCGGCGAGCTGGCGCGGACGGCCGTCGACGCCGCGCGCGGCGCCGGACTCGCCGAGGCGTACTGGGCCGGCGAGCCGGGCGAAGCGCTGGTCGTGCTGCGACGCCTGCAACGGCCGGGCGACACGATCCTGGTGAAGGGCTCGCATTCGCTCGCGCTCGACCGGCTCGCGGACGCGCTCGTGCGCCCGGTCGCGGTCTAGGTGGAGATCCTCGCACTCGGTGTCCTCCTGTCAGCGTTCCTTCTCGGTCTTGTCCTCGGCGCTCCGTACATCCGCGCACTCCGACGGTTCCGCATCGGACAGAACATCCGCCCCGAGGGCCCGCAGACCCACTACGTCAAGCAGGGCATCCCGACGATGGGCGGCGTGCTCTTCATCGGCGTCACCTTCGCGCTGTGGCTGTTCGTCCTGCTCCTCCTGCCCGCGGACGAGCGCGATCTCTTCATACCGCAGACGATCGTCCCGATCGGCACGCTCATCGCGGTCGGCGTCCTCGGCGCCATCGACGACCTGGTGAACGTCCGCTACGGCTTCGGGATCCGCGGGCGTCACAAGCTGGTGTGGCAGGTGATCGTCGGCCTCGTCGCCGCCATCTACATCCAGCGTCACTTCGGCATCACCGGGATCTACGTTCCGCTGGTGGGGGAGCTCGAGATCGGCGGGGCGCTCTTCGTGGCGCTCGCCCTCTTCACCATCGTCGCGATGTCGAACGGGGTGAACCTCACCGACGGGATGGACGGGCTGGCCGGCGGGACGGCGGTCTTCGCGTTCCTCTCCGTCGCCTTCATCGCCGCCGCGCGCGGGTTCCCGTGGCTGGTGGTGTTCTGCGCCGCGATCGTCGGCGCGATCCTGGCGTTCCTGTGGTTCAACGTGCACCCGGCCGAAGTGATCATGGGCGACACCGGTGCTCTCGCGCTCGGCGCGACGCTCGCGACGATCGCGCTCACCACGGGCTTCGTGCTGCTGTTGCCCGTGCTGGGAGTCATCTTCGTCGCGGAAACGGTCTCCGTGGTCGTCCAGGTCGGCAGCTTCAAGCTCCGTGGGAAGCGCATCTTCCGCATGTCGCCGCTGCACAACCACTTCGAGCTCATCGGCTGGGCCGAGGAGAAGGTCACCATCCGCTTCTGGCTGATCGCCGCGCTGGCGGGGATCGTCGCGGCGATCCTCGCGTACGCGACGCCGAAATGACACGGACCGGCGGCGCGGCGCGGCCGTCCAAGAAGGTCTGGCGCGGCACGTGGGTGGAGCGCGACGGGATGCTGTGGTCGCCGCTTCTCGGATCTCTCGGTCTGGTCGCCGGCTTCACCACCCGAGCGCAAGGCAGCATGGCCGGGTCACGTCATCCGCTGGAACGGCAGGCGCGCAATCGCGCGGCGCTGGCGCGGTCCCTGGGTTTCGACGGCGTTACGCGTGTGAAGCAGGTGCACGGCAAGGAGGTCGTGCGGCTCGACGCACCGGTGGACCCGTGGCCGAACGCAGATGCCCTATGGACGGATCGCAGACAGGTGCTGCTCGCCGTCGCGGCGGCCGACTGCGTTCCGGTGCTCGTCGCCGACCCGCAGGGAGCGATCGGCGTCGCGCACGCGGGATGGCAGGGAACGACGCTCCGTGTCGCCGAGGCGCTGGTCGAGGCCATGGTCGCGGGGGGCGCGGCGCGCGAGCGGCTCGTCGCGTCGCTCGGCCCGGCGATCGGCCCATGCTGCTATGTCATCGACATGGAGCGAGCGACGATCGTCAACGACCGGATCGGCGAGGCTTGCTTGCGAAGGGTGGACGACCGGATCGTGATGGACCTCTGGGCGGCGAACACCGCCCAGCTGCGCTCCGCCGGCGTGGCGCGGATCGAGATGTCCGGCGTGTGCACGCTCTCGGGCGGCGCCGACCTATGGTCGTATCGCGGCCGCGGTCCCGACGGCGTGTACGGCACGCAGCTCGGCTTCCTCGGGAGGCCGGCGTGAGCCTCCTGTTCGACACTGAGGTCGGCCGCGAGGACTTCCGCGGGCGGCGCGTCACCATCGTCGGGCTCGGCAAAGGCCGAACGACCGCGGGGCTGGCGAAGTTCCTCGTGTCGTGCGGCGCGCGCGTCACGATCACCGACGCGAAGCCACGTGCGGAGCTGGCAGAAGGGCTCGCGCGCCTGGGCGACACCGACGTGGAGCTCAACCTCGGTCCATCGAGCGACGACGCCGCGCTCGCCGATCCCGATTTCGTGTTCGTGATCCCTGGTGTCCGTCCGCGATCCGCGACGATCCTGCGCGCGCTGCAGCGCCGCGTCCCGGTGCTCACGGAGATCGGCCTGTTCTTCCGCCTCTGCCCCGCGCAGATCGTCGGCATCACGGGGACGAAGGGAAAGACCACGACGACCACGATGATCCAGCGCATCCTGGCGCGCCAGACGCGACGCGTCGTGGTCGGTGGGAACATCGGGCTCTCCGTCGTGCAGCAGCTCGACACGCTGAAGAAGGACGACATCGTCGTCCTCGAGCTCTCGAGCTTCCAGCTCGAGACGCTGGCGCTCAGCCCGCACGTCGCGGTCGTGACGAACATCAGCGAGGACCACCTCGATCATCACGGCACGCGCGAGAACTACATCGCCGCCAAGCGGAACATCGTCGCGTGGCAAGGCACGCATGACGTCGCCGTTCTCAACCTTGACGACGCCGCGGTCATCGCGATGCACACCGGGGCGGCGTCCGAGGTGCGCGGCTTCTCGCTGACGCAGCGGCCGCGCCACGGCGGATTCCTCGACAACGAGGGCCGTCTGGTCCTCACCGACGGCGAGCACCGGACGCCGCTGCTTGCGGCGAGTGAGATGCGCGTCCCGGGACGGCACAATGTGGCGGACGCTCTCGCCGCGGCGATCGTGGGGAACGTCTTCGACGTGGCGCCGGAGGCCATCGCCACGGTCCTGCGCGAGTTCGAGGGCGTGCCGCGCCGTCTCGAGACGGTGCGCGAGCTCGACGGCGTGCTGTGGGTGAACGACTCGGCCTCGACGACGCCGGCCGCGACGCTCAGCGCGCTTGCCGCATACGAGCGCAAGCCCGTCGTGATCCTCGGCGGGATCGCGAAAGGCGCCGACTACACGGCTCTCGCCCGGGAAGTCGTGCAGCGCGCACGCGGCGCTGTTTTGATCGGTGCCGCGGCCGAGGAGATCGCGGGCGCGCTCGACGCCGCCATGCGGGCGGGCGGACGTCCCGTTCCCGTCGAACGCGCGAAGACGCTCGAGGAAGCGGTCACGGCCGCGCGCGTGATGGCGCGACCCGGCGACGTCGTGCTGCTTTCGCCCGCGGGCGCGGCGCGGGAGGACCTCCTCGACGCCAGTCAGCGCTCATCCGACTTCTTCCAATCCGCGGACGACCGCGGCGACCGCTTCGCCGCGCTCGTGCGCTCGCTCGAGCCGGCTCGCTCATGAGGCTGCTCCCGCGCCTGCCGCGAACGACGTCCTACGATCTCGTTCTCGTCGTCGTCGTGCTCGCGCTCACGCTGCTGGGGATCGCGATGGTGTACAGCGCCAGCGGGATCAAGGCGCTCGACGCCCTCGACGACCCACGCTACTTCCTCGGATGGCAGTCGCTGTGGGCGGCGCTCGGCCTGGTCGGCATGCTCGCCGCGACGCGTGTCGACTATCACCGTTACCGGCTCTTCGCGCTTCCGCTTCTCGTGGTCGCCGTCGCGCTGCTGGCGGCGGTTCTCTTTCCCGGTGTCGGGACGAGCGTCAACGGCGCGGCGCGTTGGCTGCGCGCGGGTCCGGTCGGCGTCCAGCCCGCCGAGCTCGCGAAGCTCGCTCTGATCCTGTATCTCGCCGCGTGGCTCGGTGCGCGGCGCGAACGGATCGCGTCGCCGGGCGTGATGGTCGGCGTGACGGTCATCACCGGGATCCTCACGGCGCTGGTGTTCCTCGAGCCCGACCTCGGAACGGCGATCGTCATCGGCGTCGTCGCGCTGGTCATGTACTTCGCAGCCGGAGCGCGCATCCGCGTGTTCGCGGCGCTCGGATCGCTCGCCGTCGTCGTCGCGCTCGCGGGCGCGCTGACGAGCGACTACCGGCTCCAGCGGATCGTCACCTTCCTCGATCCCTGGAGCGATCCGCAGAACAAGGGTTACCAGGCCATCCAGTCCTTGTATGGGCTCGCGCTCGGCGGTCTGTTCGGCGAGGGACTGGGCGCGGGCCGTGAGAAGTTCGGGTACCTCCCGTTCCCATACACCGATTCGATCTTCGCGATCCTCGGCGACGAGCTCGGTCTCGCGGGCACGCTCGCGGTCATCGCGCTCTTTCTCGTCCTCGGCTATCGCGGCGTGCGTATCGCGCTGCGCGCCCCCGATGCGATGGGCGCCCTCATCGCTACAGGCATCACGACCTGGCTGGTGTTCCAGGCGTGGGTGAATATGGCCGTCGTCGCGAGCCTCGTCCCGATGACCGGCATCACCCTGCCGTTCATCTCGTACGGGGGCTCGTCGCTGTGCGTCGGGCTCATCGCGGTCGGTATCCTCCTCAACGTTGGACGACAGGCCGCGCCGGCGCCAGCGACCGTGCCGCGTGCTCCTCGTCGGAGGCGGGACGGGCGGGCACGTAAGCCCGCTGCTCGCGATCGCGGAGGCGCTGCACGAGATCGATCCAGAGGTGGGATTCCTTTTCCTCGGTGGTCGTCGCGGGCGCGAGGCTGAGCTCGTGCCCGCGGCCGGCATCCCGTTCCATGCGACACCGATGCCGTCCCTCCGGGACCCCGATTCGCGTCTCGCGCTGCTGCGCACGATGGGGAGCGCTCCGCTCGCGTTCTTCGACGCGCTCGCCCAGCTCGCTCGGTTCCGTCCCGACGTGTGCTGCACGACCGGCGGCGTCGTCGCGATACCGGTGACGCTCGCGGCGCGGCTCCTACGCGTCCCGGTGTATCTCTGGGACGGCAACGCGCTCCCCGGCCGCGCGACGCGCCTGCTCGCGTCGGTGAGCTCGCGGATCGGCGTCACCTACGAGCAGGCGCGGCGCTCCCTGCCGCGCGGGCGCACTGTGCTCGCGGGGACGCCGATCCGTGCCTCTCTGCTGACGTGGACACGCGAGAGCGGTCGTGAGGCGTTCGCCGTCCCGCCCGACGCGACTCTCGTCCTCGTGAGCGGCGGGAGCCAGGGCTCCGAGCGGGTGAACGACGCCCTCTGGTCCGCCCTCGGCCGGATCATCCGACGGTCCTATGTCCTGCACATCACCGGCGAGAAGCACGCCGCACGCGCCGAATCGCGCCGCGCGAATCTCCCGGACGAGCTGCGCGACCATTACATCGTCCGTCCGTACCTCGGCGACGACATGGGCGGCGCGCTCGCCGCAGCGGACCTCGCCATCGGCCGCGCGGGCGCGTCGTCGATCGCCGAGCCGCTGGCCTTTGGCGTGCCGCTCCTGTTGATCCCGTTCGGGGCCGCGATGGAGGGGCACCAGGAGGCGAACGCGCGCGCGATGGTCGAGACCGGTGCCGCGATGAGCATGCGCGAAGGCGAGCTCGACGGCGATCGATTCACGGCGCAGGTGACGGGGCTACTCCAGAACCCGGATCGGCTACGCCGGATGGCGAACGCGGCTCGCGCCGCGGGCCGTCCGCAGGCCGCGCGGGAGATCGCGCGCGAGCTGCTGTCACTCGGTCGCTGCTCTTGAGGATCCACGTCGTCGGCATCGGCGGCGCGGGGATGTCCGCGATCGCGCGGCTCCTGCTCGCCGCCGGACACGACGTCACCGGCTCGGACAACGGGCGCTGGCCGCTGGCCGACGCTCTCGCGCGGCAGGGCGCCGCGGTGCACGAGCGCTTCGCGCCCGAGAACGTGCCGGGCACCGACGTCGTCCTGCGCTCGAGCGCCTATCGGGAGGACAACGTCGAGGTCGCGGAGGCGCTCCGGCGCGGCATACCTGTCTGGAAGCGCGAGGACGGCCTGCGGTACCTGGCCACGGGCAAGCGCGTGATCGCCATCGCCGGCACGCACGGCAAGTCGACGACGACCGCGCTGGTCTGGTCCGCGCTGCGCGCCGGGAACGTTGATGCCTCGCTCATCTGTGGCGCGGTCGTGCGCGGCCTGGGCTCGAACGCGCACGCCGGCAGCAGCGACGTGCTCGTCATCGAAGCCGACGAATACGACAACACGTTCCACGCGCTGCAGCCGCTCATCGCCGTGGTGACCACGGTCGATCACGATCACGTGGACGTGTTCCCGACGCGGGAGTCGTACCGCGACGCGTTCCGCGTCTTCGCCCGGGGCATCGTCGCTCGCGGCACCCTCGTGGCCTGCATCGACGATGACGGCGCCCGCGACCTCGCCGCATGGGCGAGAGCCGAGCTCGAGCGCGACGTGCTCACCTACGGAACGCGTGCGGACGCGGACCTCTGCCTCACGGCGGATACGGACAAGGTCTACTCGCTCGGGAACGACCTCCACATCGCGCTGCAGATCCCGGGACGCCACAACGCGCTCAACGCCGCCGGTGCCGTCCTGGCCGCGCACACCTTCGGCATCAGGAAGGACGAGGCCGCGCTCGGAGTGTCCGAGTTCATGGGCGTCGAGCGCCGGCTCGAGCCGCTCGGCGACGCCGCCGGTGTCCGCGTCTACGACGACTACGCGCACCACCCGGCAGAGATCGCGGTGGGTCTCGATGCCTTTCCGAACGCGGTCGTCGTCTTCCAGCCGCATACGACGAGCCGTCTGGTCAAGTTCTTCGCCGAGTTCGTTGCCGTGCTGCGCCGGGCGCGGGCCGTCGTGATCGTCGAGACGTTCTCGTCTGCCCGTGAGAGCGCGGACACGACATCACGCGCCCGCGCGCTCGCCGACGCCGTCGGCGGCCAGTACGCGCGCGACGGCGAGGAGGCCGCCCGCATCGCCGCGGATCTGGTTGGACGGGGCGACGTCGTGCTCGTGATGGGCGCCGGTGACGTGCGGCCGGTCGGGGAGCGCCTGCTGGAGCTGCTGCGGACGCCGGTGTGAGAGTCCTTCCGTTCGGTGTCCGCAACGAGCCGATGGCGAGGCACACCTCGCTGCACATCGGCGGACCCGCCGACTACTTCGTCCGCGTGACGACGGAGCGGGATCTCGTGGGTGCGATCGCCGTGGCGCGCGAGCACGAGCTGCTCGTGCTGATGCTCGGCGGCGGCACCAACATGCTCGTTTCGGACGGCGGCATCCGCGGGGTCGTGCTGCAGAACGACTGGAGCGAGACGTCCGTGGACGGGGTGACGATCACCGCCTCATCAGGTACGCCACTCGCGTCCGTGGCCGCGGTCGCCGCGCGGAGCGGGATCATCGGCCTGGAGTGGATGGCGACGGTCCCCGGCACGGTGGGCGGCGCCGTCCACGGGAACGCGGGAGCGTTCGGCAGTGAGACGAAAGACGTGCTGGTGGGCGCCACGCTCATGGACCTCAACGGCGACACCTGGACGGTGTCGAACGCAGACCTCGGCTTCGCGTATCGCACGTCGAGCCTGCAGAGGACGCCGATCGTGGTCGTGAGCGCACGCTTCCGCGGCAAGCCTGGCGATCGCGCGAGCGCGGTCAAGCGCATCAAGGAGATCGCCAACGAGCGCATCGCGAAGCAACCTCTGGCGCAGCCGAACACCGGATCGATCTTTCGCAATCCGCCCGGCGACCACGCCGGCCGGCTCATCGAGGCGGCGGGCCTCAAAGGCGCGAGCGAAGGCGGCGCGATGGTGAGCACCAAGCACGCGAACTTCATCGTGAACGTCGGCGATGCGAGCGCGATCGACGTGAAGAATCTGATGGAGCGCTGTCAGCGAGAGGTGCGCGAGAAGTTCGGCATCGATCTCGTGCCTGAAGTCGAGCTCGTCGGGGAGTGGTGATCTTCCGCGCGCGCGCCGCGGGTCCCGCCCCGGCTCGGGGTTCTCGACTCGCCGTGTCACCCGCGGCGCGCGTGGTGTCGTGACCAGCTCGGCTCCGCGTTCAAGGCGGATTCGCGTCGGCATTCTCACCGGCGGCGCATCGGCCGAGCGCGACATCTCGCTCGCGACGGGCGCGCAGATCGCCGCGAGTCTTCCCGCCGACCGGTTCGAGACCGTGCTTCTCGACCCGCTCGCGCTCATGGCCCGCAATCCCGCCATCAGCGACGCTCAGCGCGTACAAGCGCGTTCACTGCTCGAGTCGGGTGGCCTCGTCCACCAACCGCGTGCGCTCCCGAAGGGGCTCGAGGACCACATCACGAACGCCGAGAAGGCGATCGTCCCGGCATCGGCCGCGATGTCGAACACCGCCGGACCGGTGGACGTCGTGGTACTCGCGCTCCACGGGACCTGGGGCGAGGACGGTCGGATCCAGGGCCTGCTCGACACTGTGGGCATCCCGTACACCGGCTCCGGTGTCCTCGCGTCGGCCCTCGCGATGGACAAGGTGATGGCCAAGCGAATCCTTGCGGCGGACGGCCTCGATGTCCCGCGCGGCGTCGTCGTGACGACAGCGAGCGGTGACGATCTGGAGCAAGCGCGTGCGGTCGGGTTCCCCGTGTTCGTGAAGCCGGTCGCGAGCGGCTCCAGCGTGGGCGCGGCGATCGTCACGTCCGTCGAGCGGCTCGCGCCGGCGATCGCGGACGCCCTGAGATACGACGAACGTGCGCTGGTGGAGGAGCTTGTTGGCGGCCGGGAGCTCACCGTCGCTGTGATCGGGAACGATGATCTGACGGCCCTGCCGGTGATCGAGATCGTCACGAAGCGTGAGTTCTTCGACTACACCGCGAAGTACAGCGCCGGCGAGAGCGAGGAGATCGTGCCGGCGCACATCCCCGAGGAGGTCGCGCGCCGGGCGCAGGACCTCGCCATCCGCGCGCACAAAGCGCTGGGCTGTCGGGGGATGTCGCGGACCGACGTCATGTGGTCCGGCGACCGCATGGTCACGCTCGAGGTCAACACGATCCCCGGCATGACCGCGAACAGCCTGCTGCCGAAGGCGGCGCGCGCCGCGGGCATCCAGTTCGGCGACCTCATCGCACGCTTCGTCGACTGGGCTCTCGAGGACGCGCGCCGGCGCGCGCACTGAGCGCTCGCTCTCGCCGCTCCACCCGGACCACGGCGCGCCGCCGGCGGTCAACCTTGCGCATCAAGGATCCCGTCCGTGCGGGAGCGGCGCTGATCGCGCTCGCGTGCGCGGCCGCGCTGCTCGTCGTCGGGAGCGCCGATCTCGCTCGGGTCGACGACGTCGTGGTCGTCGGCGCGAAGCACGTGTCGCGCGACGCGGCGCGGTCGCAGAGCGGGCTGGACGGCGTGCCGACCTTTCTCGCGAGCGCGGCCGACGCGCGCGCACAGCTGCGGACGCTCCCCGCCGTCCGCGACGCGAGGGTCGAGATCGTGCTCCCGTCCACCGCGCGGATCACGCTCGTCGAGCGCGAGGCGGTGGGCCGGTGGGTCGCCAGCGACAACGTGGAGTGGTTCGTCGACGCGAGCGGCGTCCTCTTTCCTTCGATCGATCGGAGCGGCGCTCCCGACCTTCGGATCTTCGACGAGCGGGGGCGCCACAGCGCGGGCGAACGCATCGATCCTCCCGCCCTCGTCGAGGCCGCTCTGCGCCTGGCCGCGCTCGCGCCGGGCGAGCTGCGCGCCGACGCCACCGATCTGCGCGTCGTGATGACCGCCGGCCCGAACGGCCTCGTCTTGCGCACCGGAGCGAAGTGGGAGATCCGCTTCGGCACACCGGATCGCTTCGATGAGAAGCTCTCGCTCGCGCGGCGCTTCCTCAGGGACAATCCGACGCGGCGCTTAGACTACGTCGACGTGCGCAGCCTCGACCGCATCGTCTTCAGTCCGAACTAGTAACGCGTGTGGCTTCCGCTCCTCGGTCTGGTCGCCGGGGTGCTGCTCGGACTAGCGCTGCGCTTCAACCTTCCGATCGAATGGGCGCGCTACACCGCGGTCGGCATCCTCGCCGCGCTCGACTCGCTCCTCGGTGCCTTCCGTGCGGAGCTCGAGGGGCACTTCGATACGCGGATCTTCCTCTCGGGCTTCTACACCAACGCGCTGCTCGCGGCCGCGCTCACGTTCCTGGGCGACCGCCTCGGGATCGACCTGTACCTCGTCGCCCTTTTTGCGTTCGGCTGGCGGATCTTTCAGAACGTCGCTGTCATCAGGCGACATTTCCTTTAGTCTCGGGCGGGCGGTCACGCGGACGCAGGTGGGGAGCAGAAGGAGAGTCAAGGAAGGCGGACGCCCGTGACTGACCAGACCGTGCTCGTCGCGATCGACATCGGGACCACCAAGGTCTGCGTGCTCATCGGTGAGGTGGGCGGGCGCGGCGGTGGCGTCGACGTCATCGGCATCGGGCAGGCCCCCTCCGACGGCCTGCGGAAGGGTGTCGTCATCGACATCGACCGCACCGTCCAGTCGGTGGCCGCCGCCGTGGACGCGGCCGAGCGTCTCTCTGGACTCAAGGTGCGCTCGGCGTTCGTCGGCATCTCCGGCATGCACGTCGGCTCGCAGAACTCGCGGGGCATGATCGCGGTGTCGGGCCGCCAGCACGATGTCACGCGGGAGGACACCGTCCGGGCCATCGAGGCCGCGCGGGCCGTGTCCATCCCGAATACGCGGGAGATCCTTCACGTGATCCCCAGGGGCTACGTCGTCGACGGGCAGGAGGGCGTACGCGATCCCATCGGCATGAGCGCGGTCCGCCTGGAGGTCGAGGCGCACATCGTCACCGCCTCGTCGTCCAGCGTCATGAACCTCACCAAGTGCGTGCAGAAGGCCGGCGTGGAGATCGACGAGCTGGTGCTGACGCCGCTGGCCACCGCGGAGGTCGTCCTCAGCGACGAGGAGCGCGAGCTCGGCGTGGTCCTGTGCGACATCGGAGGCGACACGACCGACGTCGCGGTGTTCCAGGACGGCTCGATCTGCCACTGCGCGACCATCCAGATGGGCGCACGGAGCGTCACCAGCGACCTCGGCCTCCTGCTGCGGGTCACGCCGGATGTGGCCGAAAGCCTCAAGGTCAAGCAGGGGACCGCGCTGCCGCTCGAGGTCGACCCGGACGAGGTCATGCAGATCACCTCGATCGGCGAAGAGGTGCCGCGGCCCATCACGCGGCGGCATATGGCGCAGATCATCGAGGCGCGGACGGCGGAGCTGTTCGACCACGTGGCCCGGGAGATCGAGGCCGCGGGGGCGACCAACCGGCTTCAGGCCGGGGTGGTCCTCACCGGTGGCGGTGCCCTCCTGACCGGTATCGCGCGGGCCGCCCGTGACCAGCTCGGCATGGCCGCGCGCGTCATGGCGCCCACGGGCGTGGGCGGTCTGACCGACTCCATCTCCTCGCCGCCCTACTCCGCGTCATCAGGGCTGCTGGTCTGGGGCGCCAAGAACTGGTCCGCCGACGTGGACCGTGTGGCTGCCCGCTCCCTCGACGGGGTCGGCGGCCGCCTCTCGCGACTCTTCCGCTCGCTCATCCCGTGAGCGATGCGCGCGCGTGTCATCGTGCGTGCAAAACACTCGACCGATCGCCGCGTTCGGGTATAGAGTTCACGGCAACAACTTAAGAACTTCGTGCAGCGGCCGTCAGGGGAGGGGCAGCGGCATGGAAGTGGTTTGGAGACTGCCCATGCCCCTCCGGAGCGATATCGAGAACTTCGCTCTCATAAAGGTCGTTGGTGTCGGCGGCGGCGGATCGAACGCCGTCAACCGCATGATCCGCGCGGAGCTCATGGGCGTCGAGTTCATCGCGGTGAACACCGACGCTCAGGCGCTGCTCCTCTCGGATGCACCGCACAAGATCCGCATCGGCGATAAGGTCACCAAGGGCCTCGGCGCCGGCGCCGATCCCAGTATTGGGCGCAAGGCCGCCGAGGACGACAGCGAAAAGCTCTACGAGGCGCTGAAAGAAGCCGACATGATCTTCGTCACCGCCGGCATGGGTGGCGGCACGGGGACCGGCGGCGCTCCAGTCATCGCCGAGATCGCCAAGGACATCGGCGCGCTCACGGTCGCCGTCGTCACCAAGCCGTTCGGCTTCGAGGGCGCGAAGCGCAAGCTCCTCGCGGAGCAGGGGATCAGCGATCTCGTCGACAAGGTCGACACGCTCATCACGATCCCGAACGATCGCCTGCTGCAGGTCGTCGAGAAGCGCACGAGCATGGTCGACGCGTTCCGCATCGTCGACGATGTGCTGCGACAGGGTGTCCAGGGCATCAGCGATCTCATCACCGTGCCCGGCCTGATCAACCTCGACTTCGCCGACGTGAAGACGATCATGACCAACGCGGGCTCCGCCCTCATGGGCATCGGACACGGGACAGGTGAAACGCGCGCTGCCGACGCCGCGCGCCAGGCCATCCAGTCGCCGCTGCTCGAGCAATCGATCGACGGCGCGCGCGGCGTGCTCTTCACGATCACCGGCGGCCCCGATCTCGCGCTGTTCGAAGTGAACGAGGCGGCCGAGATCATCCACGCCGCCGCGGACCCCGAGGCCAACATCATCTTCGGCGCGGTCATCGACGACCGCATGGGCCAGGACGTGAAGATCAGCGTCATCGCGACCGGCTTCGATCAGGCGCGGCCGCTGAAGCGCATCGATCAGCCGATGTACAAACGGCAGGTCGAGCAGCGTCCGGCCGAGCGCCCTACGCCGGCCGTCGCCCCACCGGCGCCGGCCGCGACGAAGGCGCATGACGAGAAGAAATTCGATCCGAACGATCTCGAGGTGCCGAGCTTCTTGCGCCGTCGCTGACCAAGCGCCTGGTCTGTC
>DASYUY010000059.1:0-35184 GCA_036000705.1 Candidatus Limnocylindria bacterium
GATGTCGAGCTTCTTCTCCTCGACCAGCTCGAGGAGGAGGTCGAGCGGACCGTCGAAGCCCTCGACGGTGACGTGCGGCCCCTCGGGCCCGAGCATCAGGGCAGCGCCTCGCGGTCCGCCCGTGCGAGCAGCCGCTCGTCGCCATCGCGCGGCGGCTCGTGGTGGCGCGCGATGAGACGTACGATGCGAGCAGAGCGGCCCTCGATGTCGGCCTCTGCGGCACCGCGGTGCGCGTGGTCGAGATAACGCGCGAACGTCGAGTCGCCGCGCGCGAGGCGGCCGCGCACGCGCGGCGCGAAGCGCGCGAGGACCACGCCCGCGACGCGGTGCCAGAGGCGGGTCCCCGCCGGCTTCCCGCGGTCGTGCAGGAGGCCCGCGAGGATCAGCTCCTCGTCCGCGCCGAGCTCGCGAAGAACAGCGGCGGTGCGCTCCGCATGCCGCGCGTCGCCTTCCTGCGCCACGACGAAGCGGACCGTCTGCTGGACGCGCTCCCGCACGTCAGCCGAGAAGGAACCTGGCGAGCGACAGCGCCGGAGCGAAGACGAGGGCGCTGAGGATCTGTGGCGCGAGCAGCAGGATGAATAGGAGAAGGAACGGGCCGTACTGCTGGTACGTGCGCCAGGAGTACTGCTGCCGGGGCGGCAAGAGACCGTAGAGAACGTTCGCGCCGTCGAGCGGCGGGATCGGGACGAGGTTGAAGATCGCGAGCACGCAATTCCACACGACGATCGCGGACAGCACCTCTTCGTACGCGCCGCCGAGCAGCGAGGCGGCGCTGAAACGGAGCGGTATGGCGCAGAGCGCCGCGAGCACGAGGTTCGCGAGCGGGCCCGCCAGCGCGACGACCGTGACTCCCAGCGACGAGCGCAAACGCGACTCGTTGAACGGCACGGGTTTCCCGTAGCCGAAGCCGGCGAGGACCAGCAGCAACGTTCCGAAGGGATCCAGATGCGCCATGGGATTGAGGCTCAGGCGACCGAGAAGGCGCGCGGTGTCGTCGCCGAGCCGGTGCGCGGCGTAGGCGTGCATGAACTCGTGCACCGTGATGCCCAGCACGATCGCGATGACGAACGCGACGAACCCGACGGGGTCGCGTGACGCGTTCTGCACCGGCGACACGAGTCCGCCGCGCAGCCACGCGTACGCGAGAAGGATGAGACCCAGGATGAGCAGCGGATTCATTCCGCCGGGACCGCCGATGCCACGACGTGCGCCGATCACTCCAGGTCAGTCTATGGAGGTCAGCGGCTGGCGATGCGACCGAGGATGAGCCGACGTGGCTTCACCGGCCGCGCGGTCCAGCGGAACGACGAACGGATCTCCTCGATCGCGCCGTCGTCCGCAGGTCGGCCCGCGACGTGCACCTCCGCATAGGGCTGCCCCCGCTCGACTCGATCGCCGACCTTCGCGTGCAGGACCACGCCGGTGCGGAGGTCGATCGGGTCGCCCTTCTTCTCGCGGCCCGCGCCCAGGCGCACCGAGGCCTGGCCGACGCGGTCCGCGGCGATCGCCGCGACGGACGCGGTGCGCGGGGCGACTAGACGCTCGACACGTGGAGCGCGCGGAAGCCGGCCCGGATCGTCGACGGCACGCGCGTCACCACCTTGCGCGGCGACGAGCTCCCGGAGCTTCGCCAACCCACTTCCGTCGGCGAGCGCACGATCGATGGCCGCGAGCGCGTGCTTCGCGTCACGCGCCTTTCGTCCGCGTATCAGCATCTCGGCGCCGGCGAGACGTGCGAGTCGCAGCAGATCGGCAGGGCCGCGGCCGCGCAGTGTCTCGATCGCCTCGGCGACCTCGAGCGCGTTGCCCACCGCACGCCCCAGCGGCTGGTCCATGTCGGTGAGCTCACAGGTCACGGCAAGTCGGTGCGCGACACCGATCGAGACCATCGCGCGCGCGAGCTCCCGCGCCGAGGCCAGATCTTTCATGAACGCGCCGCTGCCGACCTTCACGTCGAGAACGACGGCGTGCGCGCCTGCGGCGATCTTCTTCGACATGATGCTCGACGCGATCAGTGGGATCGCCGGCACGGTGCCCGTCGCGTCGCGGAGCGCGTAGAGGAGTCCGTCCGCAGGTGCGAGCTCCTTCGTCTGACCAGTGACGACGATGCCGATCCGACCCAGCTGCGCGAGGAACTCGGCCGTCGTCAGGTCCACGCGGTATCCGGCGAACGACTCGAGCTTGTCCAACGTGCCGCCCGAAAAGCCGAGGCCTCGTCCGCTCATCTTCGCGACGGCGAGGCCGCACGCCGCGACGAGAGGCGCCACGACGAGCGTCGTCTTGTCCCCCACTCCGCCGGTGGAGTGCTTGTCGACGACGCGACCGAAACGCGAGAGGTCGAGGCGTTCGCCGGACGCGACCATGCTCGCCGTCAGCGCGGCGGTCTCCTTCGCGTCCATCCCGCGCCACAGCACCGCCATGAGAAACGCGGCCATCTGGTAATCCGGGATCGCGCCTTTGGTGTAGCCTTGCACGAGGTGGTCGATCTCCTCGGCGCTCAGCTTCCCGCCGTCGCGCTTGCGCTCGATGAGCTCGACGGTACGCACGGTCACGCCAGGGAGGGCTCGGCTCGTCAAAGCCTGGCGACGACGCCCTTCACGAGAGTCGCGAGGCGCGCTCCGGCCTGGTTGGCGACCGCGAGGACCTCCTCGTGCGTCACGTGCTGGATGAGCCCCGGGATCCCGGTCGCCATATCGGTGACCGTCGAGATGGCGAGGATGCGCATCCCCATGTGGCGCGCGACGAGCACCTCCGGCACGGTGCTCATGCCGACGGCATCGGCGCCGAAACCGCGCAGCATGCGGAGCTCGGCGGGCGTCTCGAAGTTCGGGCCGGCGACGGCGACATACACGCCGTCCTTCAGGTTCGGGTCGACGGCGTGCGCGAGCTTGCGCAGCTCCTCGGTGTAGGTGCCGACCATGTCCGGGAAGCGTGGGCCGAGCGTGACGTCGTTCGGACCGCGCAGCGGGTTCGTCCCCATGAAGTTGATGTGGTCGCTCATGACCATGAGGTCGCCGTTCCGGTAGGAGGGGTTCAGGCCGCCGCATGCGTTCGTCAGGATGATCGTGTCGATGCCCCACGCCTTGAACACGCGCACGGGGAACGCGACGTCTTGGATGTCGTAGCCCTCGTAGTAGTGAAGCCGTCCTTTCATCACGGCAACGGGCCTTCCCTGGAGCGTGCCGACGACGAGCTCCCCAGCATGGCCGGGAGCGGTGCTGCGATGCCAGCCGGGGATCGTGTCGTACGGGATGCGGTCCGCGTCGCGCACGTCGTCGGCGAGCGCGCCGAGGCCGCTGCCCAGCACGATCGCGACGATGGGCTGGACCTTGGTCTTCGCGCGGATCGCGGCGACGGCCGCCGTCGCGTCGCTCATGTGCCCGGCTCCTTCAGGATCTTCTCGCGGAGCAGCGAAAGGAACGGACGCGCGTGCGAGGTCCGCACCAGCTTCGCCACGGTGTCCGAGCGGCGGACCGCGATCCGATCTCCGGCGCCCAGGTCGTGCTCCTCTTGCCCGTCGATGGAGATGCGGGCCGCGTCCCGGACCTCGAGCTCGAGGCGCTGCTCGGGATCGAACACCACGGCGTTCCCGAACGAGAGATGCGGCGCGATGGGCACGAGCATGATCGCGCGCGAGCTCGGCAGGATGAGCGGTCCGCCGACGGAGAAGCCGTACGCGGTGCTGCCCGTGGCCGTCGCGACGATGACCCCGTCCGCCCAATACACGATGAGCGGCTCACCATCGACGCGCACGGCGACATGGATCGAGCGCACCGCCGCGCCGCGGGCGACGACAACGTCGTTCAGAGCGAGGAAGCGCATCTCCCGCCCCTCGCGCGAAAGCCGGGCGTCGAGCAGCGTTCGCTCCTCGAGCGTGTGCCGACCGGCAGCCACGTCGGCGATCGCCGAGTCGAGGTCATCGATCGTGATCGTCGTGAGGAAGCCGAGGCGGCCGAGATTCACGCCGAGAAGCGGGATGCCGAGCGGCGACATCGCGCGCGCCGCGCGAAGCATCGTGCCGTCGCCACCGAGGATGCAGGCGATCGTCGCGCCCCTGGCCCCCGCCTCCGCGGTGGCGGTATCGAGATGCACGTCGACGACCTCGTGACCGGCGGCACGCATGCGCTGCGCGGCGTCGCGCGCGGCCAGTACCGCGTCGGGTCGATCGGGCCGGACGCAGAGCGCGACCTTCACGCCGCGGCCCGGTCCGCGGCGGTCCGCAGCGCCGCGGCTTCGAGCCCCCGCCTGCCCTTGACGCCGTGGACGAAGATCTCGCGGTTGCCCTCGCGCCCGGCAACGCGCGACGCCGCGATCGCGGTCACGCCCACACCGTGGCGGGCAAAGTGCTCGGCGACGGCGACAACGGCATCGGCGCGCGCGCCGGTGTCGCGAACGATGCCGCCCTTTTCGACCGCCTCGCGTCCCGCTTCGAACTGGGGCTTCACCAGGGCGACCACGTCGCCTCCGTCACGGAGGTGCCGGAAGGAGGGCGGGAGCGCCAGCCGGAGGGAGATGAACGACAGATCGGCGACAACGAGATCAACCGCTTCGGGCAGGGTGAATCCCTCCCGGGCGTTGATGCCCTCCATGACGCGCACCCGCTGGTCGCCCCGCAGCTTCCAGTCCAGTTGTCCCTTGCCCACATCGACGGCGTAGACGCGCGACGCACCTCGCTGCAGCAGACAATCGGTGAAACCACCCGTGGACGAGCCGACGTCCAGCGCGACGGTGCCACCGACGTCGAGGCCGAAGTCGCCGAGCGCACCGTCGAGCTTCTCGCCGCCCCGCGACACGAAGCGCGGTCCGGCCTCGACCGTGACGACGGCATCCTCCGCGACGGGCGCCGCCGCGCGGTCGGCACGGTCGCCCGAGACCCGCACCGCACCGGCGAGGATCAGCGCCTGGGCGCGCTCGCGGCTCGGCGCAAGCTCACGTTGAACGAGCAGCTGATCGAGACGTACCCGCCGCGTCACGCGGCGATTCTCGCGTATTTCGCATACTGCGACCCATGCCGAAGCGTCTGCCGCGTGCGCGGACCCTGAAGGGAGAACCGAAGCTCTCCTACTACGACTCCGGCGGCGGACTCGAGGGCGAGCCGCCGATCCTCCTGATCCACGCGAGCCTGTACCGCTCCGAGGACTGGGAGAACATCTTTCCGCGTCTCGCGACGCGCTATCGCGTCGTGTCGTACGACCAGCGCGGCCACGGCCGCAGCGAGCGCGCGGCCGACTACGAGCTTCGCGCGTTCGCGGACGACGCGCTCCGCGTGCTGCGCGAGGTCATGAAAGCGCCCGCCGTCGTCATCGGTCATTCGCTCGGCGCGATCAGCGCGCTCATCGCGGCGGCGGAGGCGCCCGAGCTCGTGCGAGCCCTCGTGCTCGAGGATCCGCCTCTCAAGTACGGGGCGCCGTGGGCGCGCGAGCGCTACGAGGGCCTGCGTGACGCGCTCGACGTACGCGAAGACCCGAAGGCGTTCCTGAGGGCCGTCGAGAAGCGGCCCCTTCCGTCGCCCGGACCGCGCGGCGAGCGAACCTACGGCGAGATGCGGGGCTTTTACGACGCGGAGCGCGTCGCCACCTATTTCAAGGACATCGATCCCGCATTCCTCGATCGGCGCATGTCGAGCGCGGATCCGACCGCTCTCCTCATCGCGGCCTCGGTGCCGAAGGTGACCGCACCGGTGCTCGTCGTGACGGGCGAGCCGCGCCTCGGCGCGGCGTTCGATGACTCAGCCGAGTTCACGCTGAAGCGGCAGATCAAGGACTTCACCGTCAAGCGATTCCCCGGGCACGGTCACGTCGTGCACGGCTTCCGCCCCGAAGCGTTCCTGGAAACGCTCGAGCCGTTCCTGCGCCGCATCCGCACGACCTGAGCGACGAGGCGGCTCATCGACCAATGCCCGCACCTCGCTGCTTGTCGCGCGTCCTATCGTCGCAGCGCTGGCGGTGATCTCGCGCTCCTCGCGATCGACGTCAGTCGCGCCTGATGATCTCGTGACCGGCGGTCGCCGGCTCGGGAATGAGTTTCAAAGCTCGCTCGCTCTGGGCGCCGAAGCGCGCCCGATCAGCGGGCGGCGATCGCGGTCTCCCCGGTGCCGATCCGGACTTGTGCTTGATCCTGCGCGCCGAGGATCTTGATCAGAGCGTCGACCACGATCGGCGCCCACTGCGATCCTCGGCCCGCGACAAGCTCTGCGAGCGCCTCACGTCGATCAAGGGCGTGACGGTACGGGCGGTCGCTCGTCATCGCATCCCACGCGTCCGCGACAGCGATCACGGCCGCCTCGAGCGGCACATCAGCGCCCGCGAGACCGCGGGGATAGCCCTGGCCGTCGTACCGCTCGTGATGCGCGCGCACGAGCGAGGCGCCTTCCCAGAAATCCGGAAGCCTCTTCAGAAGCTCGGCGCCGGCTTCTGCATGCTGGTGCATCTCCGCCCGCTCGCTCTCGTCGAGCGGACCTGGCTTCTGCAGCACGCCGTCCGACGTGTGCAGCTTGCCGAGATCGTGGAGCAGCGCGGCGTCACGCACGAGCGTGACCTGCGACGGGTCCAGACGGATCTCGAGCGCGATACGCTCGGCGAGCGCGGCGACGCGCTGCGAGTGGCCGTGCGTGTATCGATCACGAAGGTCGATCATCTTGACGAATTCCAAGATCGCCTCGCGCGTGCGCACCCGAAGCTGTGCGGTCTCCCGCATCGAGAGGAATACCGCGACGACAGGCAGCGCGAACAGAATGATGGCCAACGGGTTGAGGTCGGCGACGATCGCCGTCAAAGCACCGAGCCCATACAGCGCGATCGACTGGGGAAGATCGCGCCGGTGCACGAGCCACCACGTGCTGACAAGGTCGCGGCGCAGCTGGAGCCCGACGGCAACATCCACCAGCCCGGTCTGCAGCGCGTACATCGCGAGGGCCGCCGTGGCAACCGCCCAGGCGGAATCGGTCACCGATGCACCCGGCCCCGCGAGCGCATCGAAGGTGAACGCGGCGGCGAGCGCGCCGAGGCCGGACGCCGCGCCGTTGAACGCCGCCTCGAACCAGGGTGCTCCGCGGCGACGCCAACCGGCTGTGAGCGTGCTGACGATGGCCACCACGCAGGCGAGCCACGGCACGAGCAGGAGGGCGGCCGCGAAGGTCGCGGTGTCCTCGACCGTCATCTTCATCTTCTGCGTGAGGTGGATCGGGCGGAGCTGCGCGCAGGTCGCAAAGACGACCAACCCGAGGGCCAGGCCGAGGCGGTCTGGAGCCCGTTCGGGCGCGAATACGACCAACGCGAGACATGCCGAGGCCATCACGGCCACCACGTAAAGCCGTAGCGCGAGCCGGATGCTCTTCACGGTCTTACCTCAGGGTGTATGAGATCGTCGTGGTCTCGCCGGAAGATCCGGTGACGCTGATGGTGTTTGCCCGCGGAAGCAGCACGACTGTGTAGGTCACGAAGGCCGTCGTCGCCGGCACGAGAGTGTCCACGGTGACGGTGGCCGGATCCCGCCTGGCGCGTGCCGGAAGGTCATACAGGAGCTCCACGGTGTACGCGACCGGCGACGGAGGCAGGCTCACATTCGCGGTCGAGTTGCTCGGCACATGGAAGCGGAAGATCACCGGTGGCAGCACGGCGTTGAGATTCGACAGCTCGAAGCTCACCGTGACGTCGGAGGTCCGACCGTCGACCGTGATGACAGGATCCACCACGCACCATTTGGTCCCGGCGAGCGCCGTCCCGCTGCCGACCGTCAGCAACAGAGCGGCGGTGAGCGCAACAGTGAGTCGTCGCATGTCTCACCTCCCCATGTGAGACGAGCGGCATAACACTCTCCCCCATTCGGGTGGTGTCCTACACGTATCCGGTGCGCTGAGGACCGCGCATTTAGTTCTCCAAACGGGCCGTGTTTATCCGCGATATCCACTGGCGCTGGTGCTGTACCGCGACTCCACGACGGGCCCTCGCCGCAGTCAGGACGTCCGCTCTTTCGCCTGCTTCTGCAGCGCGTCCGCGAGCTGCGTGATGCGCAGCTCCGCGGCGTCGAGCCGTTTCGCGCAGCGCTCGTACAGGCGCAACCCTTCCTCATAGAGGCGCACCGCCTCATCGAGATCGAGCGACGGATCCTCGAGCCGGTCGGCGATCGTCTCCAGCCGCGCGAGTGCGTCTTCGATGCTCGGCTCGGCCTCAGCCACTCTTCTCGATCCCTTCCACGGTGACGTCGGCGCGACCGTCGCGCATGCGCAGTCTCGCGCGTTCGCCCGACCGCAGCGTACTTACCGACGCGCGAACGCGGCCATCCGGTCCTTCGACGATGGCGTAGCCGCGTCCGAGCACGCTCAGCGGCGACAGCGCCTCAAGCCGGCGCTGCGATCCACGCAGACGCTGGCGGCGGCTGGGAATCAGACGCGAGACCGCGCGGTCGATCTGCCGGCGGTCTTCGTCGAGACGCTGCCGGAGCGCCGCGACCTTCGCCGGCGGAGCGCGGCGTTCCACGAGCCGCCGCGCGTCGACGAGCCTGCGCCGCCGCCCTTCGAGAGCCTCGCGCATCCGCGTCGCGATCCGCCGCCAGAGCCGATCCGCCGCGACCTGATGTCGGGTCGAGTCCGGGACGACCAGCTCCGCCGCGACCGACGGCGTCGGCGCGCGGAGATCCGCGGCGTGATCCGCGAGCGTCACGTCCGTCTCGTGACCGACACCGCAGACGACCGGCCGCGGGAAGCGGGCGATGGCGCGCACCAGAGCCTCGTCATTGAACGCCGCGAGATCCTCGCTTGGGCCGCCGCCGCGCGCGACGATGACGACGTCGAGCTCGCGCAGCTGGGCGAGTCCGTCGAGCGCCCCGATGAGCGATTCGACCGCGCCGGCGCCCTGTACCTGCGCGGGAGCGAGTATCAGCTCGATGCGTGGATCACGACGCGCGACGACGGTCTGCACGTCGCGCCACGCCGCGCCGATCGGACTCGTGACCACACCGACGCGACGCGGCGCGGGCGGGAGCGGGCGCTTGCGCTCCTGCGCGAAGAGACCCTCGGCGACGAGGCGTCGCTTGAGTGCTTCGAGCCGCAGGTACGCCTCGCCCGCGCCGGCGGGCCGTACATCGTCGATTCGCAGCTGGCAGCGGCCGTCGCGGTGATAGAACTCGACCCAGCCATGCGCAAGGACCTTGGTCCCGTCGCGTGGGGTGAGCGCGATCTGCGCCGCCTGCGACGCGAAAAGCACACAGGCCATCTGGCCGACGTTGTCGCGCAGCGTGAAGTACACGTGACCGGCGGGCGACACGCGCGCTTGGAAGACCTCGCCCTCGACCCACAGGTCCTTGAACTCGTCGCCGGATTGGATGTGCTCGGCCAGCCGTATGGCGAGCTGGCCGACGCGTAGGACGTCCCTAGGCGCGCTCGAGATACTCACCGGTCCGCGTGTCGACCTTGATCTTGTCCCCCGCCTTCACGAAGAGCGGCACGTTGACCTTGAGGCCGGACTCGAGCGTCGCCGGCTTCGTCGCGCCCGTGGCGGTGTCGCCCTTCAGGCCGAAGTCGGTCGACGCGACGGTCATGATGATCGACGCTGGCATGTCGACTCCGATCGGGTCGCCTTCGTACTCGTTGAGCGTGACCTCCATGCCGTCGGTGAGGTAGTTCACGGCGTCGCCGAGCTGGTCGGCGTCGAGGGCGACCTGGTCGTACGTCTTCGTATCCATGAAGTGGTAGTGCGTGCCGTCCTTGTACATGAACTGGACGGTGCGGTGGTCGAGCCGGGCGCGCTGGAAGCGTTCACCCGCCTGGACCGTCTTCTCGATGAGGTCGCCCTTGCGCACGTTTCGCAGCTTCATGCGCACCTGCGCGCTGCCGCGTCCCATCTTGATGTGTTGGAACTCGACGATCTGATATAGCTGGCCGTCGATCTCGACGGTGATGCCACGCTTGATCTCGCCAGTGCTGATCACTTGCTCAATCGCTCGGCTTCGCCGAGGCGAGCCGCTCCACTCTTCCGGACTCGCTTCGTCGCAGCAAAGCTGCTCCTCGCTCGTTTCATCTTGTCTTCTTCGTCTCCTCGATGAGCCAGCGGAGCGCGACCTCGTAGCCGACGACCCCCAAGCCGACGACCTGATTCGCGGTCACGTCCGTTAGATAGCTATGGTGGCGGAATGGCTCGCGCTTCGTCACATCGCTGATGTGCACCTCGACGACCGGGAACGTGCAGGCCGCGACGGCATCACGTAGCACGACCGACGTATGAGCGAGTCCTCCAGGATTGATGATGGCACCATCGGCAGCCGCTTGCTGCTGCAGGAAGTCGATGAGCGCGCCCTCGTGGTTCGATTGGAACGCGGTCAGCGTCGCGCCCGCATCGCGCGCGACAGCGGTGCAGCGCGCCACGACCTCATCCAGCGTCGTCGTGCCGTAGATCTGAGGCTGGCGCGTTCCGAGCGTGTTCAGGTTCGGCCCGTTCACGAGCAGGAACCGCGTCACGCCGCGCGCCGTTGGACGAGCCGGGCAGCCGCGCGCAGCGACCGTTCGTCCACGTCGGTGACCTCGCTGAAGAGGCCCACGCGGCGCGGCAGGATCCAACGTATCTTCCCGGCGCGTGCCTTCTTGTCGCGCGGGAGATAGCTCCAAACCTCGCGCGTAAGGTGGGCGCGGATCGGCAGCCGCGCCCGCGCGAGGAGCCGCTCCACGTCGATCCGCAGCGACCGCGGCGCGAGGCCGAGCGTCTCGGAGAGCGCCGCCGCGAACACCAGACCGATCGCCACCGCCTCGCCGTGTGTGACGCGGTACCGCGACGCCGCCTCGTAAGCGTGGCCGAGCGTGTGACCGAAGTTCAGCAGCTCGCGCACCCCGGTCTCGCGGGGATCGAGCGTGACGATGCCGGCCTTCACCTCGGCCGCGAGCGCGATGGTCGTTAGCTGGGGGCCGATCTCGCCGCGCAGCACCGCGTCCAGCGAGCGCTCGACGTGGGCGACCGCGTCGCGGTCGGCCAGGAACGCGCTCTTCACGACCTCCGCGAGACCGGACGAGAGCTGGCGCTGCGGAAGCGTCGCGAGGACGCCGGCATCCGCGAACACGGCGTCCGGTGGGTGGAAGGCGCCGACGAGGTTCTTACCTTCGGGGATGTCGATCGCGGTCTTGCCACCGATCGCCGCGTCGACCATGCCGAGGAGCGTCGTGGGCACGTGCGCGACGCGCACGCCGCGAAGATAGGTCGCCGCGGCGAATCCCGCCGCATCGCCGACCGCGCCGCCCCCGAGCGCCACGATCCCGCCGTCGCGTCCCAGCCCCGCCTGCGCGAGTGCGGCCCACAGCTTGCCGACCGCGCGCACGGACTTCGCGCCCTCGCCGCTGGGTACCCGCAGTGCGACCGGATCCAGCCCGGCGCGCTGCAGCGATCGCAACAGGCGCCACTCGTACTGACCGGCCGCGGCGGGCTCGCTCACGACCGCGACACGCCCCGACCAGCCGAGATCGGCGAGGTGTGTGCCGACCTGGTCGATGAGGCCGGACCGCACCAGCACCGGATAGGGGTGGTCACCGCCGACGTCGATACGGATGCCGCGCGCCGCGAGGATCCACGCCGCGATCGCATGCGCGGAGTTCTCCGCGGTCGCGTCGCGATCCACGTCGAAGGTGACGTCCGCGTCCGCGTACGCCGCGCGCCGCTCGCGGAGAGCCGCGCGCGCGCGGTCGCGCGGCGCGACGTTCGAGTGCGGCCGCTTGTCCATGGTCTTCGCGATGCCGGTCGTGACGCGCTCGAGCGATCCGCTCAGGCCGATGACCAGACCCAGCTCCCGCATGCGCCTTCGGTTGTCCTCGCGGATGACCGCACCACCGCCCGTGTCGACGACGATCCAGGCCGGCGTCGAGCGCAGCCGCGTCAGGACGAGCGACTCCAGGTCGCGGAAGCGATCCCAGCCATCCTCCTCGATGATGCGCTTGCACGACTTCGCGGCGCGGCGCTCGATCGCGCGATCGAGCTCGACGACGCTCGCGCCAAGCCGTTGGGCGACGAGCGGCGCGACGGTGCTCTTGCCGATCCCCGGCGGCCCCACGAGGAAGAGATGCATCAGGCCCTCTGGTCGATCGGACGAAGGCGCGCGCGATAGCGCTCGACCGCGGCGACGAGATCCTGCGCCGTGTCGCAGCCGAACTTCTCGACGAGCGCGTCGGCGAGAACGAAGGCCAGCATGGCCTCGGCCACGACACCGGCCGCAGGGACCACGCACACGTCGCTGCGCTCGACGAGCGCCGGAGCTGGCGCTCCGGTGCGCAGGTCGGCGGACGGCAGTGGCTTCATCAGCGTGGAGATCGGTTTGAACGCGACCTCGACCGTGACGTCCTCGCCGTTGGTCATGCCGCCCTCGAGGCCGCCCGCGCGGTTGCGCGTACGCGCGAAGTGGCCGTCCATCACGGTGATCGGGTCGTGCACCGCGCTGCCGCGCTCGCGGGCCGCGGCGAACGCGTCGGCGAACTGCACGCCCTTGGCGCTCTGGATCGACATCAGCGCCTGCGCGATACGCCCGTCCAGCCGGCGATCCCACTGGGCCGACGTCCCGAGTCCGGGGACGACGCCGCTCGCACGAAGGGCGACGATGCCGCCCAGGGTGTCCCCCGCGTCGCGCGCCGCCGAGATCGCTGCGACCATCGCCGCTGACCGCGTGCGGTCCGCGCACCGTACCTCGCTGGCTTCGACCGCTTCGACCTCGAAGCGCGGCTCGCTCTCGACGTCGCCGATCGCCTTCGTCTCGCTCCGCACTTCGATGCCGATCAGCTTGAGCACGGCCTTCGCCACCGCGCCGGCGGCGACGCGCGCAGCGGTCTCTCGCGCGCTCGAGCGCTCGATGACGTCGCGTACGTCGTCGTGTCCGAACTTGAGCGCGCCCGCGAGGTCCGCGTGCCCCGGACGGAGTCGTGTCACGGCGGCGGGCGGGTCCACCACCGGCTCGACGCTCATGACGCGCTCCCAGTTCACGGCATCGCGGTTCGCGATCTGCAGCGCGATCGGCGCGCCGGTGGAGCGTCCGTGCCGTACCCCGCCGGTGATGCTCACCGCGTCGCGTTCGATGCGCTGGCGCGCGCCACGACCGTAGCCAAGCTGCCGACGGCGCAGGTCGCTGTCGATGTCCGCGACCACGATCGGCACGCCGGCGGGGACGCCGTCGAGGATCGCGACGAGGCCGGGGCCGTGCGACTCGCCGGAGGTGATGAGCCTCATGCGGCGCGTGGCAGGGCGGCGCGCATCACGGCCAGCGGCGCCTCGCGGCCCGTCCACAGGGTGAACGAACGCGCGGCCTGATGAAGCAGCATCGAAAGCCCGTCGACCACGAGCACATCTTGAGCCTGACGCGCGCGGCGGACCAGCGGCGTCTCCGTCCGCGTAGGCACCAGATCCACGACCGCCCGCGGAAGCTCCGTGAACGAGAAGCTGCTGAGGAGATCCTCGCCGTGCAGTCCGACTGGTGTCGCGTTGACGAGCACGTCGATCTTCGCGGTCCGTCGCGCGTCCGCCCAGGGGATCGCTCGGACGGGCTTGCCCGCCGCGGCCGCGAGAGCGCTGGCTCGGTCGAGCCCGCGTGCGGCGACGACGACGATCCGTGCGCCGCCGAGAGCGGCCACGCAGGCTCGGGCCGCTCCCCCGGCGCCGAGGACCATCACGTCTTTGCCAGCCACCTCGACGCCGGCCGCCGCGAGCGCGCGCGCGAAGCCGTAGCCGTCGGTGTTGTCTCCCAGGAGCCGCGACGCGCGGCGCACGATGGTGTTGACGGCGCCGATCCTTCGCGCCTCGTCGGCGAGCTCGTCGACGAGGCCGAGGACGGCCTCCTTGTGCGGGATGGTGACGTTCGCACCGAGGACGTCGTCGCGACGAAGTGCCTCGACGACATCAGCGAGCCTATTCGGCTCGACATCGCGCATCTCGTAGCGGTGCGGTAGGCCGAGAGCGGCGAACGCGGCGTTGTGCATCGCCGGCGAGAGCGAGTGCGCCACGGGATGGCCAAGAAGATAGACCGAGCTCATTCGCTCAATCTCGGCCTCGGGGGGAGGGGCCCCTGTTCAGCGAGCGAAGCGAGCGTGCCGGAGACACGCTCACGGCTGGTCGATTCGCTCGTCGCGGCAGAGCCGCTCCTCGCTCATTCACTTATTCCCGTACTTGACCCGGTTCGCCTCGTGCTCCTCGACCGTCGTCGCGAACGCGTGCTGACCGGTGCCGTCGTTCTTGGCGACGAAGTAGAAGTAGGGGACGTCGGCCGGCTTCGCGGCGCCCTCGAGCGCGGCGACGCCGGCGTTCGCGATGGGCGTCGGTGGGAGCCCCGCGTTGAGATACGTGTTGTAGGGCGAGTCCGTCTTCAGGTCGTCGAGCGAGAGCTCGCGCCAGTCACCGAGCGCGTACTGGATCGTCGGGTCGGCGTCGAGCTTCATGCCGATCTTCAGGCGGTTGGTGTACACGCCCGCGATCGTCGCGCTCTCGCTGCGGTCCCGTGCTTCGCGTTCCACGATCGAAGCGAGCTTCACGATGTCGTAGATCCCGACCTTGCGCTCCGCGGACGCCGCCCGCAGCGCCGCGCCCACCTTGCGTTCAAAGGTATCCAGGAGAACGTCGACGATCTGCGGCGCGGTCATGTCCGGGCGCATGAAATAGGTATCCGGGAAGAGGAACCCCTCCAGCGGCGCCTTGCCGTCCATCCCCGCAAGCACGGTGTTCTTGCGATCGCCGACCACCGCCGCGGCGGTGAAGGCCTCCTTGCTGATCGAAGGGAACGCCTTGTTCACGGCCGCGGCGACCTCGGTGAGGCGCCAGCCCTCGATGATGCGCAGGACGATCTGCTCGCCGGGCGCCTTTTCGAACAGCTTCGCGAGCTCGCGGGGGGTGAGCGCAGCGGACACCGTGTACGTGCCTGACTGGAGCGCGTTCTCGCGCTCCGTCTCATACAGAACATAGTCGAAGGCGAGAGCGGATCGGACGATGCCCTCCTGCTCGAGACGCTTTGCGATCTGGCCGGCCGTCTCGCCGCGCGCGATCACGAACGGCCGCGTGTCCGCGCGCGTGTCCTTCGCGAGGTCGACCTCGTTGCGCACGCGATCGGCGATGAGGCCCCGCACGACGTCCTGGCGCAGGAGGGTGTCGTGCTCGGTCACGTACCCGACGGCGGCCTCTTCGGCGAGCGGCAGCGCCACGACGTAGAGCCCGACGATGAGGAGCCCGACGAAGATCAGGAACGCGAACGGACCGAGCGAGGACCGCTGCCGTGGAGGAAGCGTGCGCGAGGACTGGCCGCGCGACTGCGTCATCAGGCGCGCCGACGACGCGAGAGGAAGTCTTCCAGGAGGATCGTCGCAGCCCCGGCGTCCAGGTCGGCGGCGCCGCGGTGCGCGGCTTCGGCCGTGGTGAATCGCTCGTCGTACAGATCGATCGGCAGCCCCAAGGCCGCGCAGGCGTCCGCGAAACGGCGCACCCGTTCCGCCTGCGGCCCGTCGTCGCCACGCAGCGTGAGCGGCAGACCGATGACCAGAGCACCCACCTCCTCTTTCGCGATCACTTCACGGAGGCTCGCGAGGTCGGCCTCGAGGTTGCGGCGCGCCAGCGTCCGGAGCGGTCGCGCGAGGCCGAACGCGTCATCACCGACGGCGAGTCCGATGCGGCGGTCGCCGACGTCAAGCGCAAGATAGCGCACGCTCAGGGCAAGGCGGACGTCGCCGGGGTCTCCGTGTCCACCTTGATCTGCAGCCGTGAGTCGAAGAACGGGAAGCGCGGCCACCACCACGGCCAGACCACGATCTGCCTGAGCTCGAGGCCCTGGCCCTTCACGATGTCCTCCGCCTCGGCGAAGTCACGACCGGCGAGCGAGGCGCGCAGCGGCGCGTCGTGCGGGTTCGGGAACTGCGACGTCCGACCGCGAACGCGCCAGCGCACCCCGTTGTCCTCCACGGTCGGTCCGATGATCACGTCGACGACCGCGGCGGTCTCGTCGATGTCGTTCTCCGGGTCGGCCCGCTTCTTCAGCTCGGCGATCGTCGTCGCCCGCGGCTCACTCTCGGGCACGCTGTACCCGGTCGCAGTACCCGCCACCGTCATCTCGAACATTCCGTTCGGCGGCTCCGTACCGACGAGTCCCCCCGAGCCCGTGACCGACGTGACCTTGACGACCGGGCCGTACACGATCTTGCCCTTGGCCGTGGGGTCCTTCTTCCACTCGTCGACCTTCTTCACGCCGGCCTTGCGGAGCTCCTCGTCGGCGCGCCCGGCGGCGAGCCCGTAGTCGGACGCCGTGACGACCGCGTACTTCTTGATCTCGCCCCCGGTCGTCGGCTGCGGGTTGTTCACCGCGAAGTCGCTGCGGTCGCTGATGGTGATGGTGTTCGCCGGGACGTTGCCCGCCGGGCCAGCGTCGACCGCCTCGATCGCGATGTCCGCGGTCCCGAATTTCACGAACGGCGGAAGGATGTCGATCGTGCTGCGCGGGATCACCTTCTCCTCGGTCGTCTGGAACCGGACGTTGTCGCGCGTGCGCACGACGGTGCCCTTGAGGACGCGGACGTCCTGCGTGCTCTGATTGGAGAAGCGAGCCACGCCCCTCGCCTTGATGGGATCGGTGCGCTCGCCGGTGGCGTTATGCGTGTACTTCTGGCTCAGGTCATTGGCGACGAGCGTCAATGCTCCGGGGATCTCACCCTGTGGCCCCGCGCGCAGGTTGAATTCGATGGGGCCGAGCGGCTTCGAGACCGGAGCGACGACGACCGTCGCGGTTGGCCCGACGATGACCATCAGCACGAGCGCGGCCGCCAGGAGGCTTCCTAGGATCCCGAGCGCCCGCGCCGGGGAGCCAGCCGCGGCGGACTTGACCCGCACCGGTCGCGCCAGCGCCGCGCGGCGCGCGGTCGTGAGCGGCTCTGTCGCGTCGAGCTCCTGACGCTCCAGCGCCGCGGTGCTCGCGAACGCCGGCAGGTGGACGGACGACGCGAGAGAGCGAGCGCGCGCGTCCGGAGAGACGATCGCGAGACGTCTGGTGCCCGCGGCGCGGCGCGCGACCTCGAAGAACACGGCGCTCCGCGCAACTGGCGCGCCGGTCGAGATCGACAGCACGAGGTCGTCGGCCGCGGGCGCGGCGGCGATGCTATCGACGGCGTCGAGCACCGTCGCGCGCGCCCCGAGCTCGACCACGGTCCGTCCCGCCACGGGCACGGTCATGACGCGAAGATCCCCGACGCGATCCCGGCAGCGCCGACGGCGACGAGATCGTCCGACCGCAGCTGAACATCGCTGTAGGCACGGCTCGCGATCCCCACCGACAGCGGCGTGACGTCGACCGTGCCACCGCGGACACCACCGACCGCCTCTCCAAGGGCGCGCGGCAGCGCCAGCAGCGAGTCGGGCACGCCGACGAAGAGCCAGCGCGCGGGCGGCAGCCCATCGAGCGCATGCAGCGACGCGACGACGCAGTCGGCCCAGACGCGCGCATCGGTCTCGAGCCGGTCGGCCCGCGACGCGATCGCGATGCGACCGAGACCGAAGGCGCGCGTCGCGACAACGCGTCCCTCGCGCAGGATCGCGAGCGCGGTCACGTCGGCGCCCAGACGAAGCACGCCTGCGTCGAGAACGCCCGACTCCACGAGCAGCCGCCCGAGCGCGTACGCGCCCGGGATCACCGCGCCACGATGCCGGGCCGTCTCCAGCGCGCCGAGCGCGGCTCCCGAGAGCACCAGCGGCGCCACGCTCACGTCGCTCCACACTTCCACCAGCCCGCCGCGCTGGCCGACGAGTGTCGCGAGGTGGCGACCGTCGAGCGAGAGCGACGCGACGTCCTCATGGAGCCGCGTCGTCGGAACGCCGCGCAAGGCGGGGTCGTCCTCGGCGTTTGCGCCGGCGGTCTTCGACGCGATCGTCGCCGCCTCGCGCGCCGCGCGCGAGATCTCGCCCGCGGCGACCGGCGCCTCCGAGGACTCCCGCTCGAACGACGTGGAGAGGTGATAGGTGCGGACGTCGTCGCCGTCGATCGCGACGATCGACCGATCGACACGCTGACCGCGTTCAGCGGCGCCGAACGCGGTGGACAGCGCGGCGCCGACCGACTCGCGGTCGACGACGAGCCCGCCGGTCACGGCACCCTCGGCCAGACCCGCCTCGCCGCGGCCGGTGACCCGCAGGCGAGCGTTCTCACGCGTCGCGACGATGACCCGCGCGATCCCGGCGGACAGCTCCACGCCGGCGACCAGCGGGCCCTTCGTCCCGACGCTGCGGGTGTCGCGCGTGTTAGCGGCGGTCACGGCCCCCATTCAAACGCTCGCGCACGGCATCCCGTGCCCTTTCGATGGCTTCGGCCAGCTTTTCGGGGGCGCCACCTCCGGCGGTGGCGCTGTCGCGACGGCCGCCGCCCTTACCGCCGAAGATCGGGGCGACCTCGTTCACGAGCCTGTGCGCGTCGAGCGAGGAAGCGAGGTCCTTGGTGATCGAGACGACGAACGCCGGCTGTCCGTTCCGCCGGGCGGCGAGGACCACGGCGCCCGAGCCCATGGTCGCGCGTATCCGGTCCGACAGCGCGCGCAGATGGTTGACGTCGCCGTCGCCGACGTCGGCCGCGACGAGCTTGGCCGCGCCCACCGTCTCCGCCTCGCTCAGCAGCTTTGACGCGACGGCGTCCAAGCCGCTCCGCTGCATCGCGGCGAGCTCCTTCTCAAGCCGCTCGCGCGATTCGCTGAGCTGGGCGACCGCCTCGGGCACGCGGGCAGGCGGCACACGAAGCGCCGCGGCCGTGCGGCCCAGCCGATCACGGATGTCACGCATCTCACGAAGCGCGCCGACGCCGGTCACGGCCTCGATGCGGCGCACGCCGGCGCCGATGCTCTCCTCCTTGGTGATGAGGAAGGGACCGATGTCGCCGGTGCAGTGGCAGTGCGTGCCGCCGCAGAGCTCGCGGCTCGGTCCTGCCTCGATGACGCGGACCTCGTCGTCGTACTTTTCACCGAAGAGCGCCATCGCGCCGGACGCGAGCGCTTCGCTGAGCGGCATGACGCGCGCGTGCACACTCGCGTTGTCGAGGATCGCGCGGTTGACCTCGTCCTCGACGCGCTGCAGCTCCTGCGGTGTGAGCGCACGTCCGAAGGTGAAGTCGAAGCGCAGATTCGGCGCGTGCACGAGCGACCCCGCCTGGTGCACGTCCTCACCGAAGAGATTGCGCAGTGTCGCGTGCAGCAGATGTGTCGCGGTGTGGTTGCGCATCGTGTCACGGCGGAGCTCTTCGTCGACCGCGGCGTGCGCCCGCGCGGAGACGCGGAGGACGCCGTCGACGACCTTCGCGCTCATCACGATCACGCCCGGAGCGGCTGTCTGCGTATCGGCGACCATCGCGCGGCCCTCGTCCGTCGTGATCGTGCCGCGGTCGCCGACCTGACCGCCGCCTTCCGGATAGAACGGCGTGCGGTCGAGGACGATCTCGACGTCCTGCCCCTCGTGCGCGGCCTCGACCCGCGAGCCGCCGACGACGAGCGACACGATCGTCGCGTCGCTCGCGAGCTCCTCGTAACCGGTGAACTGGCTCCGGAGACCCTGGGTCTCGCGGAGCCCCGAGTAGAACTGGCCGAAGCGCATCGCGTCCTGCGTGAACTTCGCGGTGGCGCGGCTGCGACTCCGCTGCCCCTCGAGGAGCTCGGCGAAGCCGCGCTCGTCCACTGTCAGGCCCGCGCTGGCCGCGATCTCATTGGTCATCTCCAGCGGGAAGCCGTAGGTGTCGGAGAGGCGGAACGCGGTGTCGCCGTCGATGAACGTCTGTCCCTCGGCCTTCGCGCGGCCGATCGCCTCGTTCAACAAGGCGAGCCCGTTCGCCAGGGTGCGCTCGAACTTCTCCTCTTCGTCGGCGATCACCTGCGTGATCCGATCGCGCGCCTTGGTCAGCTCGTGGTAGTGCTTCTGCATGGTCTTCACGACCTCGCCGCCCAGGGTCGCGAGGACGCCTGTCTTGAGACCGAGCCGTCGCCCGTGCAGCGCGGCGCGGCGGATGAGCCGGCGGAGCACGTACCCGCGGAACTCGTTGGAAGGCACGACCCCGTCGGCGATGAGGAACGTCGCGGCCCGCGAGTGCTCGGCGACGATGCGGATCGACACATCGCTCTCGCGATCGTCGCCGTACTTCTTGGCTGAGAGCGATTCGATCTTCTTCACGAGCGGCTGGAAGAGGTCGGTCCGGTACGTGTCGCCCGGAACGCCCTGCAGCACCTGCGTGATCCGCTCGAGCCCGGCACCGGTGTCGATGTTCTTCTTGGCGAGCGGCACCAGCGTCCCGTCGGCCTTGCGGTCGTACTGCTGGAACACGAAGTTCCAGATCTCGACATAGCGGCCACAGTTTTCACCGGGGTTGCAGTCGTGGGCGGCTACCCCCGGCTGCGGACCTTTGTCGATGAAGACCTCGCTGTCGGGCCCACAGAGTCCCGTCGGTCCGGGCGCCCAGAAATTCGCCTCGTCACCGAGTCGGAAGACCTTCTCCGGCGGGAGTAGCGCCAGCGTCTTCGTCCAGATCTGGTACGCCTCGTCGTCGGTGTGATGGACGGTCGCGACTAGCTTGCCGCCGTCGATGCCGAATACGTTCGTGAGGAGCTCCCAGCCCCACTCGATCGCTTCCTTCTTCCAGTAGTCGCCGATACCGAAGTTCCCGAGCATCTCCCAGAAGGTCTGGTGGTAGGCGTCCTTTCCCACCTCCTCGATGTCCGTCGCACGGAAGACCTTCTGCACCGCGACGATGCGCTTGGCCGGCGGCTGCTTCTTGCCCAGGAAGTACGGCACGAGCGGTTGCATCCCGGCGCTGGTGAACAGCACGCTCGGGTCGTCCTTCAGGATCAGCGGCCAGCTGGGCATGCGGGTGTGGCCCTTCTCCTCGAAGAACTTGATGAACCGCTCCCGGATCTCAGCGCTGTCGATCTCGTCACACTCCTGGCCCGCTCGCCAAAAACAAAACGCGGGGCGACCACACGGTCAGCTCCCCGCGTTCCCCTGTCCTGAGATGGAGTCTAGCGTCAGGACTCGGCGGCGGACCCGCCTTTACCGCTGCGACCGGCGCCCTCACCCGACCGCTGGCCGACCCCGGAACGCTCCCACTGCCGCTTGGCTTCGTCCACGAGCTCCCGCCCCTTGACCTGCGCCTGCTGCGACAGATCGTTCGCGATCTTCTGCAGCTCGTCGGCACGGCGCTTCAGCTCTTCACTGCGAACGCGGAGCTCTTCCCGAGTCATGTCACCCGTCTTCGGTGCGTAGAGCAGCGCGAGGACCGCGCCCGTGAGCAGACCGATGAGGAATCCCATGGCATGTCTCCCCTACTGATGTCGTCTACGTCGTCGTCACCGATGACGTTAGCGCGTGCCGCGTGGCTCCGCGATGCTCACGGCGAAGGCCGCGATGGCCGCCGCGCCGGCCGCGAGAAGCAATTGAGCGTCTCCCAGCACGCCGAGGCGCGAGCCGAAGATCTCGCCGGCGGCCTGCGCGAGCGCGACGGCGGCCAGTGCGAGCACCCAAGCCGCACCGAGCGAGCGCGGACGGCCCAGCGCCGCGCGCATGGCGGCGGGCACGCCGAGCGCGACGATGGCCAGGGGGATCAGGGCCGGCGGCACTAGGCGGCGCGTCCACGCCGCGCGACGACCGCGAGGCGGCGTGCGGGCAGCGCGAACAGGGTCAGCGCGCCGGCTTGCCGTGCGCGTTCCGGCGTGACATCCCCGAGCGGCATGCGCGCCACCGCGGCGGCCGCGAACAGCGGGACGAGGAAGAAGTAGGAGAAGAGGCTGCGCCAGGCGAAGAACAGCGGCACGAGCGCGAGCACCGCGCCAAGCTCGGGACTGGTGCGCCGCGAGCGCCATGCGGCACCAAGGCACGCGAGCGCGCAGAGTCCCTCGAGCGCCAGATACGCGGTCGACGGGTACAACGGAAGGCCGCCGCTCGTCCCAAGGAAGACGACGCCGGCGCCCCGGGCGAACATCGGTTCCGAGATCGGCGTCAGCACGCCGTCCAGCCAGGATGCGGGACTCGAGATGATGAAGGGCAGGTTCGTCCCCACGAACACCGTCGCCACGATCGCCGCTCGGCGCAGGCCCTCGCGCCAGCCGTGGGAGGTCACGACGGCGATCAGATAGAAGGGCGCGAAGAACCAAGCGAGCTGCTTCGTCGCCGCCGCGATGCCGAACGCGACCGAGCTCCATCGCCGCTCGCGCCACAGCCACGCCGCCGCGAGCGGCAACACGTACAGCAGGTCGGCGCTTCCGCTGACGGTGAAGGCGGCGAGCGATGCGGCACCGAGCACGGCGGTGAGCATGAACGGCCGCAGGCCCACCGGCGTGCGGAGAACGACGAGCGCCATCGCGGCGATGAGGCACAGGACGTAGAGACGGTTGGTGTCCCAGCCGAGCGCGACGAACGGCACGATCAGCAGGAACGACAGCGCCGGATACGAGGGCTGCGACACGAACTCGACGTTGCCGCCTTCTCGAGTCCGCAGCGCCCAGGCCGCATCGAGCTCGTCGTCGGTGGGATAGACCGCCACGGCGGCGAAATGCCCGCGCCGGAGCGGCGTCGTGCGATCGGCCCCGATACCCAGCTGCGCGTAGCAGTCGAAGATGTCGAGCGCGGTGTAGGGATCACGTCCCTCGAGGACCAGACGCGCTGCGCACTCGTTGAGCGCGATGGCGTCGTTGTGATACGGCGTCCAGTCCCACGCCCGCTGGCGCGGCACATCCGAGATCCATGCGAGCGACACGAGCGCCATGACGCTCGCGAAGAGCCACACCGCGCGATGAAGTCCCGTGTGCGCCGGTGGCGTGTCCGCGTCGCCGCGACCGGTACCGCGGACGGCCGCGATGAGCACGATCAGCGCCGCGCCGATCGCGACAACGACCGCGACCGCGCCCGGCCGCTCGGGTCGCTGGATGACGATGCTGTTCAGAAGGCCGGCGTAGTAGAGCGCCGCGCCCGCGACCGCAATCGCGGCCATCCGGAAAAGCGCGCGCACGGCTGGGCCTAGCCTGGACTGCCGGCGCGAACGATGCCGCCTCCCACGACCTCGTCGCCGTCGTACCAGACCACGGCCTGGCCGGGTGCGACGAGGGCGGGCGTCGCGAGTCGAAGAAGCGCGCCGTCTGGAGTCACGTCGACGGACGCGGCAAGGGGCGTGCCGCGATATCGCAGCACCGCTGTCGTCTCGAACGTCCCTCGCGGCGCGTCGCGTGTGAAGCGCACGTCGCGTAGCTCGTACGTCGTGCGCGTGATCTCGTCGCGCGTCCCGACGACCGCCGTCGATCGCTCGGGCTCGAGACGCAGGACGTAGAGTCGCTCGCCGGTGGCCACGCCGGTCCCCGAACGCTGGCCCACGGTCAGTCCGCCGATGCCCGCATGTTGACCGACCACGCTGCCGTCGGCGCGCTCGACCGGACCAGCCACGAAGGCGCGCGGAGCGCGGCTGCGGACCAGTTCGCGGTAGTCGCCGCCGACGAAGCAGATGTCCATGCTCTCCGCCTTCGTCGCCGTCGCGAGACCGAAGCGCGCCGCGACCGCCCGTGTTTCGGTCTTGGTTGCGAGCTCGCCGATCGGGAACTCGACACGGCGCAGCTCGTTCTGGCCGAGCATGTACAGCGCATACGACTGATCCTTCGCGGCGTCCCGCGCGCGCAGCAGTCGCCGCGTGCCGTCGGGCGCGTCGGCGACGCGCGCGTAGTGGCCGGTCGCGAGACGCGTCCCACCGAACTTCGCCACGACATCGCGCAGGAGCGCGTCGAACTTCACGTGGTGGTTGCACGAGACGCACGGATTCGGCGTCTCGCCCGACGCGTAGGACGTGACGAACCGATCCACGACCTGGCGACCGAACACGTCGGCGTAGTCGAGCGCGTAGAAAGGGATACCGAGCGTCGCGGCGGCGCGCCGCGCGTCCTCACCTGCCTCATCCGTTCCGCAGCAGCGCGGCGCATTGCTGTCCACGCCGCCCGGGACCAGGCGCATCCACACGCCGACGACGTCCTCGCCCCGCTCGACGAGCAGCGCCGCGGCGACGGACGAGTCGACGCCCCCGCTCAGGGCGACGAAGACCGGTCTGCTCACACCGACACCGCCGACGCCTCGCGCAGGCGAGCGACGATCGGTGGCAGCGCCTCCAGCAGCGCGTCGACGTCTGCGTCCGTCGTGGCGCGGCCGACGGTCAGCCGCAGCGAGCCCTGCGCGACGTGGCGCTCGAGACCGAGCGCAAGCAGCACGTGCGACGGCTCGGTGTCGCCCGAGGTGCAGGCGGAGCCGCTCGACGCGGCGAACCCCGCCATGTCGAGCGCGACGATGAGCGACTCGCCCTGGGTACCCGGGAAACAGAACGACGCGTTGTTCGGCAGCCGCTCGGTGCGATGGCCGGTGAGGATCGCGTCGGGAACAAGGGCGAGGATGCCGTCGATGATCCTGTCGCGGAGACGCGCCTGACGCGCGGACTCCGTCGTGCGGCGCTCGGCCGCGATACGCAGCGCGACGCCCAGACCGACGATCCCCGCGACGTTCTCTGTCCCGGTGCGACGGCCCTTCTCCTGACCGCCACCGGTCTGGATCGTCGCCATGCGCGTCCCCCGCCGCACGAACAGCGCGCCCACGCCCTTGGGGCCGTAGAACTTGTGCGCGTTGACCGAGACGAGGTCGACCGGGATGCGACTCACATCGAAGTCGAGCGCGCCGACCGTCTGCACCGCGTCCGTGTGCAGCTTGACGCCCCGCTCGTGGCAGAGCGCGCCGATCTCGGCGATGGGTTGGACGGTGCCGATCTCGTTGTTCGCGTGCATCACGGACACGAGCGTCGTCTTCGGCTCGAGCGCGGCCGCGATCGCCGCGGGATCGACGCGACCGCTGGCGTCGACGCCGACCACCGTCAGGCGCGCGCGGCCGTGCGACTCGAGATCACGTGCGGTGTCCAGGACGGCGTGATGCTCGATCGCGGTCGTGACGAGGTGATCGCCCAGTCCCCGCCGCGCCTGCATCACGCCGCGCAGCGCCAGGTTGTCGGCTTCGGTGCCGCCGCTGGTGAAGACGATCTCCGTCGGCTGGGCCCCTAGCACGGCCGCGACCTCCTCACGGGCCCGGTCCACGAGCTCGCGCGCGGCGCGGCCCTCGGCGTAGATGCTCGACGGGTTCCCATGCGTCTCGCGCAGCACGCGCGCCATCGCCTCGGCGACCTCGGGGTCGACGCGGGTGGTCGCGGCGTGATCGAGATAGACGCGCTTCACGTGTGTAAGTCTAGGCGTGATGTGGCCCTTGTTCGCCGGGATCGCGCTGTTCCTGACACTCGTTCTCCTCTGGCTCGGCGAGCGTCTCGCCGACCGCGTCGAGCCGCGGTCTCGCTCGCGTCGCCGCCTTCCACCGGGACCGCCACGCGAATGACCGAGCTCGAGATCAGCCAGCGCGCCGCACGGCGGCTCGTCATCGATGCGCAGCTGCTCGGCGCGGAGCGGCATGGCCCCGACCGCCGCGGGATCCTCGCGACGGTCGATCGGCTGATGTGGCTGCAGCTCGATCCCACCAGCGTCGTCGCGCGCAGCCACTACCTCGTGCTGTGGAGCCGCCTCGGGCAGTACGAGCGCGACGACGTCGCAAGGCTCATCTACCGCGACCAGCGACTGTTCGAATGGCGCGCCTTCGTCTACCCGACGCGTCATCTGCCTTTTTACCGTATCGCGATGCGACGCAATCCGAAATTCTGGCCGCGCATGACGAAGTGGATGCGCGCCAATCAGCCCCTGCGCCGCGAGGTGCTGTCACGCCTGCGCCGAGACGGAGCGTTGCCCACCAGCGCGTTCGACGGGCGCGAGGCCGTGTCGTGGCGCTCCACCGGCTGGACCAACGCGCGCAACGCGAGTCAGATGCTCGAGTTCCTTTCGGCCGAGGGTCGCGTGCTCGTGGCTGGCCGCAGCGGCCAGGAGCGCCTCTGGGATCTCACCGAGCGCTGCGTCCCCGCCAAGGCGCTCGTCTCGTCCGCCGCGCCGGTGAAGCTCATCCGCGACGCGACGGTACGCGCGCTGCGCTCGCTAGGCACCGCAACGCCGACGCAGATCCAGAACATGCTCCCCTACGCCGTGCGCGACTCGGTCGGCAAAGTGATCGAGTCGCTCGAGCGGTCAGACGAGCTCGTGCCGGCGCGCGTCACGACGACCGCTGGCGCGCTCAAGGGACGCTGGTACATCCATGCCTCGGATGCCGAGAAGATCCCCGCCCTCGAGCGAAGCTGGAGTGGACGAACAACGCTGCTCTCGCCGTTCGACACGCTCATCCGCGATCGTGCTCGGACCGAGGCGCTGTTCGGCATGCGCTACCGCATCGAGATCTACGTCCCGGCAGCGAAACGCCAGTACGGCTACTTCGCAATGCCGATCCTGCACAACGACGAGCTCATCGCCCGGATCGATCCGCGCGTCGATCGCGAGAAGGGCACCTTCGTCGTGAATGCCGTCCACGTCGAGCCCGATGTCAAGCGCGAACGGGACACCGGGCGCATGGTCGCGCGAGCGCTCGACGACCTCGCGCAGTTCACCGGCGTCTCGAGCGTGCGCATTCCCACGGGCGCGGGCTTGCCCGGACTCCGATAAGTCGGTAGAGCGAAGGTCGCGCGTTACGCCGGCGGTCTCGTGATCACGCGCAGACCCAGCTCCTCCAGCAGCTCTTCGTTGAGCGCAGCCGGCGCATCGAGCATCGGGTCATAGCCGGTCTGCGTCTTCGGAAACGCGATCGTCTCGCGCACGTTCGACAGGCCCGCGAGGATCATCACGGTGCGGTCGATTCCCGTAGCGATGCCGCCCTCGGGCGGCGCGCCGTATTCGAGCGCGTCGAGCAGCGCGCCGAAACGGGTCGCGGCCTCGGATCGGGAGATGCCCATGATCTCGAACGCCCGCTCCTGCACGGCTCGATTGTGAATACGGATGCTCCCGCCACCGAGCTCGTTGCCGTCGACGACCATGTCGTACTGCGTGCTCGTCGCCCTACCTGGATCGGTCCCCATGAGACGGATGTCGTCGTCGCTGAGCGGACCGGAGAAGGGGTTGTGAGAGAAGGTCCAGCCTCCCTCCGGCGTGCGCTCGAACATCGGGAACGGGTGGATCCACAGCGCGTGGTGCGTCGAAGCGTCGGCGAGCCCGAGCTGGTCGCCAAGATGCGCGCGCAGTGTGCCGATCGACGCGCTCGCAGTGTGATAGTCGGCCGCCACGGCCAGCAGCAGATCGCCGTCTTTCGCCGCCGCGCTGCGAACGCGCGCGAGCTCGTCAGCGCTGAAGAACTTCGCTACCGGCGAGCGGACCTCGCTTCCCGCGAACGCGAACGATACGAGCCCTTTCGCGCCCTTCGTCTTCGCCACGGCCGCCCACCCGTCCACGTCCTTGCGCGACGCATCGGCCCTTCCCGGGACAACGATGCCGCGCACCGCGGCGCCCGCGGCGATCACGTCCTTGAAAACGGCGAACGACGTGCCGCGAAAGACGTCGGTGAGATCGACGAGCTCCATGCCGAAGCGCGTGTCGGGGCGATCGCTACCGTAGCGGCGCATCGCTTCGTCATACGTGAGCCGCGGCCACGGCTTCTGGTGCAACGGCTTCGCCGCGAACCGCTCGAAGACTGCCGTGTAGCACTCCTCCACGATCGTCATCACGTCGTTCGGCTCCGCGAAGCTCATCTCTACGTCCAGCTGCGTGAGCTCGTAGATGCGGTCGGCCCGCGGATCCTCGTCGCGGAAGCAGCGCGCGATCTGTACGTACTTGTCGATCCCGCCGACCATCAGGATCTGCTTCAGCTGCTGCGGCGACTGCGGGAGCGCCCAGAACTTCCCCGGGTAGTAACGCGAGGGGACGACGAAGTCGCGCGCCCCCGTCGGATCGGATCGGATCATGAGCGTCGTCTCGATCTCCCAGAAGCCGCGCTCCACGAAGAAATTGCGGATGAAGTTCGTGACCTCGTGCCGCAGCCGCATGAGGTCCTTCGAGCGTTCGCGTCGCAGGTCGACGTAGCGGTACTTCCAGCGCAGGTTCTCGTCGACCGGCGTCTCCTCGTTCACGTAGAAGGGCGGAGTCTTCGCCTCGTTCAGGACGACGATCTCGTCCGCGGTGACCTCGATGTCGCCGGTCGCAAGCTTGGCGTTGCGCGTCCCCTCTGGCCGCGGGCGCACCGTGCCGCGCACCTGCAACACCCACTCACTGCGGACGTCCTTCAGCGCCGCATGCGACCCGGGCTGCTCCTTCGCGTTCGCGACGATCTGCGTCTTGCCGTAGCGGTCGCGCAGGTCGATGAAGGTGACCTCGCCGTGATCGCGGCGCCGGTCGACCCAGCCTGCGAGCGTGACGCTCTTCCCGGTGTCGGCGGCGCGGAGCTCGCCCGCGGTGTGCGTGCGCAGCATCAGTCGCGCGGATCCGCCAGGAAGGGCGCCTCGCCGGCCGCGCCGGGCTCGTGCTCGTCGGGATTCGTCGGCGGCTTCCACAGGCGCGGTCGCGGGTGCTTCTCGACGTGCCGTCCCACCTCGGTCGCGACGGCCGCGAGCTTCGTGACGCGCTGCTCCTTCTTCACGAGGTCGCGCACGATGAGGTTGCCACCCCGCGCCTCGTCGGTGCCGCGGATGACCGCTACCCGCGCGCCGTGCTTGATCGCGCTCTCGAGCTGACGGTCGAGCGGACGGGATGAGTAGTCGATCGCGACGGTGAACTCCGCTTCGCGCAGCGGGTTCGCGACCTGCGTACGGTCCGCGACGTCGTCGGGCTGGGCCGAGACGACGTACACGTCCGCCTTCGGCTCTTCGGTCACCTTCACGCCCTGCTTCTTCAGCGCGTAATAGAGGACGTCGGCGCCACCGGCGATGCCGGTCCCGGTCAGATCCGGTCCACCCATGCGCCGGACGAGACCGTCGTAGCGGCCGCCGGCGGCGACGGCGATGTCGCCAGACTGCCGGTACTCGGGATCGGTGAGGATGAACTCCGACACGGTCCGCGTGTAGTAGTCGAGACCACGGACAAGCGTGTCCACGACCTTGTACGCGATGCCGAGTCGCGTGAGGCCTTCCTCGACGGCGGCGAAATGCCGGCGGTCCTCGTCGCACAGGACGTCCTTCATCTTCGGAGCGCCGGCGATGAGCTCTCGGTCCTGCGGCTCCTTCGAGTCGAGGATGCGCAGCACGTTCGTGTCGAGGCGGCGCTGCGATGCGGGACTGAGCACTTCGCGGTGCTTCGAGAAGTATTCCGTCAGCTCGTTCTTGAGCTTCTCCTGGCAGGCCTCGTCCCCAATGGTGTTGATCTCGAGCTCGAAGGCCGTGAGGCCGACCTCGGCGAACAGACCGTTCGCGAAGTCGATGATCTCCACGTCCGCCGCGGGCTCCGGCGCGCCGTAGCACTCGAGCCCCCACTGCCAGAATTGGCGGAAGCGGAGGAGCTGCGGGCGTTGCCCGCGGAACATCGGCTCGTAATAGAAAAAGCGGATCGGCTGCGGCGACTTGTGGAGGCCGTTCTCGAGCAGCGCGCGCGTGACCGCGGCGGTTCCCTCGGGCCGCAGGGCGAGCCCGCCTTCGCCACGCTGTGCGACCTCGTACATCTCGTACCCGACGATGTCGGTGCCTTCGCCGACGCCTTTGACGAAGACGTCGCGGTTCTCGATGACCGGCGTGCTGATCCGCGGATAGCCATAACGGAGCGCGCGGGCTTGGACGACGGCCTGGAGCGTATCCATGGCGGCCGCTTCTTCGGGGAGCAGGTCCCGCGTCCCGCGGGGCGCCTGAAAGGTCGGCATCGGGACCATGACGATAATCGCCCGGCCTTCGCCGGGCTCATCTGCTTGGCGTGTGCGCTTCGCGCACGCGGCGGTAGCCCGCCCCGAACCTATATCGTCGAGTGCGATGAAGCGTCGCTCGGTGCTGCGTTCGTTCGCCGCGGGCATTGTGCTGGCCGCCTGCGGCTCCACCGCGCAGAGCGGCGGCACGAGAACAGGAGGGACTGCCACGGCCACTCCAACACCCGCCAAGGCGAACCAGGCGACCGTCGAGCTGGCGAAGGGCGGCTCGTTCACGTTCACCCTGCGGCCCGACAAGGCCCCGCAGACCGTCGAGCGCTTCGCGGGCAAGGCGCGCAGCGGCTTCTACGACAACCTCATCTTCCATCGCGTCGAGGACTGGGTCGTCCAGGGTGGCGATCCCAAAGGCACCGGCACCGGCGGCGAGCGCGTGCCGAGCGAGTACAACGACCTCTCGTTCAAGCTCGGCGCGGTGGGGATCGCGCGCGGTCAAGACCCGGCGTTCAACAACGACAGTCAGTGGTTCGTGGTCAAGCGTGACTCCACTTTCCTCGACAAGCAGTACACGAACTTCGGACAGGTCACCAGCGGCATGGACGTCGTCAGCGGCATCAAGATCGGGGACAAGATCAAGTCGATCCGCATCGGCTAGCGGTGCGAGCGATGAGCGTGCGCGGCTCGCTCGCGTACGCGATCGCGTTCGCCGCGTTCGTCGTGATCGCTCTGCCACTCGATCGAGCGACATCCGTTCTGGAGCAGACGGCGCTCGGTCTCACCGCGTGGCTCTTTCTCATCGTCGCGCTGCGCCTGCAGGCCCCCGCGATACGGGTGCAGGTCGCGACGCTGGTCGTCCTCGCGACGCTGCTCGAGATCGTCGGGTCGATCGTGTGGGGCGCGTACCGCTACCGCCTCGAGAACCTCCCGCTCTACGTTCCCGCGGGCCACGGCCTCTTCTATCTCGCGGCGCTTCGCGTCGCGTCCCTGCCGTTCCTCGAAAGGCGCGCTCGTCGCGTCGTCATCGCCGTCACCGTGGGCGCAACAGTGTGGATGCTCTACGGCCTCGCGCGCCCGCCGCTCCCGGATCTGCTCGGCTTTGTCACCTGGGCGGTCTTCATCCGCTTCATCGTCCGCGGCCGCTACCCATTGCTGTATGCGGTCAGCTTCGTGATGACCACGGCGCTCGAGCTGTACGGCACCGGTCTCGGCATCTGGCGCTGGGCGCCGGTGTTGCCGGGGCTGATGCTCCCCGCGGCCAATCCACCGACCGGCATCGGCGCCGGCTACGCGGCGATGGACGCACTGACGCGGCGCATCGTCGGCCGCATCCGATCACGGCGCGCGGTCGCGCCGGAGCTCGCGGAGGCGGTGTGAGGTACGCCGCGGTCGCGCTCGCGGTCCTGCTTGTCGTGTCCTGTGGCGGGTCCATCCCCGCGATGCGCCTGACGCGCTTCGCGACGATGTCCGAGAATCACTACGCACCGTTCGATCGCTCGCTCGCGGACGTCGCGGCGGCGCGCCGCGTCTACGACGCGGTCAACGCCCTGCCGCCGGCCAAAGACCGCTTCTGTCCCGCCAGCTTCGGTCTCCGCTACAGACTCTCGTTCAACGAGGCGGCGCGCGTCAGCCTCTCGGTCGTCATCGAGGGCGATGGCTGCGCCGAGGTCATGTTCTCGCAAAGCGACCGCCGCGCGACGGACGACGCGTTCTGGGAGCTGCTGGCGGACTCCGTCGGTGCGAAGAAAGCCGACATCTATTTCGTGCTGCCCGACGAGATGAGGCGCTGAGGGATTGCTCCGTGCCGCCCACGGCGCCGGTCCGCGTGCTCCGATCCTCGGGGATGCACGCCCTCCCTGTCTCCGATCGATCCGTCGCCGGTGGCACGACCCGCCCGACACTGGTCGCGATCGTCGAGATCGGCGGCTGCTACGAGGCTGTCTTTCCCGGAATGGGTCGGCGCGCGACGAGCGCGTCCTTCTGGGCGGCGCTTACGGAGGCGCTGGGCTTCGACGCTGGCCATGCTGCCGAGCTCCTACAGCAGGACGTCGTCAGAGATCCGGATACGGGATCACGTGCTCCTGCTCTTCGGGATCGTTTCGCGCCACGACGGCTATGACCGGCTCGTCATAGGGATTCTCGGGGTAGTGCGGCACTCCGGGGGCGACGAAGAGGAAGTCGCCCGCCTTCGTCTCCATCGAGTGCTGTAACCGGTCGCCCCAGTGGTGGATCGCCCGGCCGCTGATCACGTAGATCGCGCTCTCGAACTCGCTGTGGCTATGCGGCTCCGCCTTTCCTTTGGGCGGAACGACGACGAGGTTGAGGGAGAGGTCCTTCGCGCCAGTGGTCGTGCCCGACACGCCGAGGAAGTACGGGAGCTTCTGCTTCGCTTCGAACGCCACGGTGCTGCGCACGCGCACCGAACCGCTGTGGCCGTCGATCTTCGGACCGTCGGTCATTGCACGCCGCCGCGTGTCATCTGCAAGGAGTCGAGGACCCTCCGCAGCTGCTCCTCGGGTAGCACCTTCTCCTCGAGCGCCACCTCGATGAGCGAACGCCGCTCCGCCAGGGCACGTTTCACGAGCGCCGCCGACTTCGCGTATCCGACGTGCGGCGTGAGCGCGGTGACGATAAGGGAGGGGCTCGAGTCCATCAGCTCCTTCACCCGCTCCTCGTCGACGCGCATACCCTCGATCGTCCTGACCCGAAGCTGACGTACGGCACTCGCGAGGATCGTCGCCGAGAAGCACACCGCGTAGTTGATCCCGGGCATCATCACGTTGAGCTCGAGCTGCCCCGCCTGCGCGCCCCACGCGACGGTCGTGTCGTTGCCGATGACCTGGAAGCAGACCTGATTCACCATCTCGGCGATCGCGGGATTCACCTTGCCCGGCATGATCGATGACCCCGGCTGCACCGCGGGGATGACGAGCTCGCCGAAGCCGGTCCGCGGACCCGACACCAGGATGCGGATGTCGTTGCAGATCTGCGAGATCTCGATCGCGGCGGTGCGCATGCCGCTCGAGATCCGGACGAACGGCGCCATCGACTGCATCGAGGCGACCAGATCCTTCGCGGGCACGATGGGCTCGCCGTACCACTCGGCCAGGTAGCGGCACACGCGTTCGCGGAACATCGGATCGGCGTTGAGCCCGGTGCCGGCGGCCGTGCCTCCGATCCCCAGCTCACACAACTCGCTTCGGCCGGCGTTCAGTCGGCGCGCCGCGCCGCTCATGCGACTCGCCCACCCGCCGATCTCCTGACCGAAGGTGATCGGCACCGCGTCCTGCAGATGCGTGCGTCCCGGCTTGACGACGTTGGCGTACTGGGCGGCCTTCGCGGAGAGCGCCGCGGCGAGCAGCCCGAGCTCTTCGACCACCGCCTTCGTTAGCTCGAGATGGGCGAGACGCATCGCGGTCGGGGTCACGTCGTTCGTCGATTGACCCATGTTCACGTGATCGTTCGGGTTGACGTGCTCGTACGTCCCCAGCCCACCGCCACAGATCTGATTCGCCCGGTTGGCGATGACCTCGTTCACGTTCATGTGGAAGGACACGCCCGCGCCGGAGTGGAAAACATCGACAACGAATTGATCGGCGTGCTTTCCGGCAAGGATCTCGTCGCAGGCGGCGACGATGGCGTCCCGCCGCTTGGGCTCCAACCGACCGGCCTCGGCGTTCGCGAGGGCGCCGGCGCGCTTCACGCGGACCATCGCGCGCACGAAGGCGGGGAATGGTTTGTAACCGGAGATCGGGTAGTTTTCGATGGCCCGCTGGGTCTGGGCGCCCCACAACGCGTCGGCCGGGACAAGGGTCTCTCCGAGCGTGTCCTTCTCCCGACGCGCCGCCATCACGAAGTAGAATAGTTGTTCCGAGTGCAGAAGAATCGGCTCACCTGGATGATCGGCGGACCCCAGGGGAGCGGCATCAACGCCTCCGCCGAGGTGTTCGCGAAAGCCTGTTCACGGGCCGGGCTACGCGTTTACGCGAACATCGAGTACCACTCGAACATCATGGGCAAGCACTCGTTCTATCGCGTGCGTGTCGACGATGAGGACATCCGCTCCTACCGCGACACGGCCGATATCCTCGTCGCCCTCGACGAGGAGACGCTCACCGGCGACGGACATCACCGCCGATGGCCGACGCACTTCGGTCATCTGCACGAGATCAACGAGGGCGGCGGGGTGGTCTACGACAGCGAGATCGAGTTCCAGCCCAAAGAGAGTGGTCGGGCCGACCTGCGCTTCTATGCGGTCCCGTTCATGGAGATCATCAAGAAGGCCCTCGAGGAGGTCGGCAAGGGCGAGCAGGCCCGCCGCTATGAGGTGATGAAGAACACCGTCGGCCTCGGCGCGTCGCTCGCGCTCTGTGACTATCCCTTCGATCTGGTCGCCGAGGTCATCCGCAGCCAGTTCAAGGGCAAGCGATCCGAGGTCGGCGAGCTCAACGTGCGCGCCGCGCGCCTCGCCTTCGAGCACGTGAAGCAGAACGAGGACGCGAAGGCGTTCCCCTACACCCTGCGGCCGGGCCCGGACTCGAAGGCACGCATCCTCGCGAAGGGCTACGAGATCGCGGCGATCGCGAAGCTGAAGGCGGGCTGCGCGTTCCAGACCTATTACCCGATCTCGCCAGCGACCGACGAGAGCGTGTTCCTCGAGCGCCACCAGCGCGACTACAACCTCCTCGTCGTCCAGTGCGAGGACGAGATCAGCTCGATCAACATGGCGGTCGGCGCGGCCCACATGGGCGTGCGCGTCGCGACGGCGACGAGCGGACCGGGCTTCGCGCTCATGGTCGAGGGAATCGGCTTCGCCTCGATCACCGAAGCCCCCGGGCCGGTCCTCGTGCTGTACCAGCGGGGCGGTCCGTCGACGGGCATGCCGACGCGGCAGGAGCAGGGCGACCTGCAGTTCGCGCTCCATCCGGCACAGGGCGACTTCCCGCACATCGTCACCGCGCCGGGCGACCTGCGCGAGTCGTACCAGGACATCTTCTCGGCCTTCAACTGGGCCGAGCGTTACCAGATGCCGGTCATCGTCCTCTCCGACAAGAAGCTCGCGTCCGTGTACACGACGATCGACAAGCTCGAGCTGAAGTACGACGCCATCGACCGCGGTGAGCGCTTCACCGGCACCGAGTGGACCGCCGTCGACGCCAAGGGTCCCAACGACAGCGCCAACGGTCACAACGGCCAGGGCACGACCGCGAACGTGAAGGAGTACCTGCGCTACGCGCTGACGAAGGACGGCATCTCGCCGCGCAGCCGGCCGGGCATCCCGGGTGGCCGCTTCTGGGTGACGTCCGACGAGCACGACCCCGATGGCCACATCACCGAGGGCGTCGAGATGCGCATGGCGATGATGCACAAGCGCATGGGCAAGCTCGCGCTGGCGCAGAGGGCCATCCCACAGGACCAGCAGTACGCGCTCCACGGTCCGGCTGACGCCGACCTCACCGTCGTCGCG
>DASYUY010000060.1:0-13235 GCA_036000705.1 Candidatus Limnocylindria bacterium
CCGCTCATCCCGAGGGTCGTCGACGCGGTGAGGCCGACTCCGGTCGTGGCCGCGGGAGGAATCGCCGATGGGCGTGGAATGGCGGCAGCGATGGCACTCGGCGCCGCGGGAGTGTGGATGGGCACCCGTTTTCTTTTGAGCAACGAAGCATCGACCCACCCGGTGCATCGGGAGCTCATCCGCCGCGCGGAGGAGACGGACACCGTTTACACCGGCGTCTTCGATCTCGGCTGGCCGGGAGCGCCGCATCGCGCGCTGCGCAACAGCACGATTCGCGAGTGGGAAGCTGCTGGCCGCCCGCCCAGCGGTCAACGCCCAGGAGAGGCGGAAGTCCTCGGGCGTTCGCCGCAAGGCGAACCGGTCGTCAGATACCGAAGTCTCACTCCGACCGTCGAGACGACGGGAAATGTCGAAGCGATGAGCCTCTATGCGGGGCAGAGCGCGGGACTTGTCACCGAGAGCGGACCTGCCGGTGACATCGTGCGAGACGTGGCAGAGGAAGCCATCCGTGTCATTCAGCGATGTGCGGCTCTCGTCCAGAACTGATCAGAGTCATCGTGTTCTCGGCCGCGATCGCCAAATAGACCAGCGCCACATCGAGTTACCTCGGCGCAGCGTAGGAAGTCAGCTCGCCGTGTGAGGCGGGCGGCAGGCACCGCAACCGTAACCCCAAACCGCCGCTCACGTGCGCCGACCTATCTTTTCGCGCGGCCTCTCCGGGCCGAGGGTGGCTGGGGTAAGGGCGCCGTGGCTTTTCTTGCGCTCGGGCCGCTGATCGCTGCGCCCTGGCCGCCGCTGCTCGTGGGGTTCTCTGGCTGAACCCTCGGGATCGCTGCGCTCGGCATAGGAGCCGGCGCCTAGCACTACTGCCTGCTTCGACAGCGATCTCGCTGATCGCGGCCGCGGTGCTCCTCTTCTTCTTCAATGCCGAGGATGACCGCGTGCTCTTCCTCATCGCGCCAGCAGCCGTCCTTGTATGGCTTGGACTGCGCGCTCTTGCGGAGGCTCGACTCGCGCCCGCGCGTGGATAGCGCGCTTGCGTACTTAGGCCGGAAGAGCGCTCGAACCTGCTCGCTGATCGGGTCTTGAGGCAGCACAAGCTAGACGCCACGACTCCGACTCGACGGCGTGGCGCAGGAGAGGAATCTCGATCGCGCCTCGGTTTTTCAGGTGCCGGGGCGCACACCAACACCTCTTACGCATCGATGTCAGTCAAGATCTGCACCTGCCACCGCTGCCAGACGGCGCGGTGACTGGATCAAGGGCCCGCGGAGACCCGGTTGCCGACCCATCGCGCTAGGGACGGATGGCCCGCCGTTCGACGGTGCATCGCTCGGGGAACCGTTACGTCGCGGTCGCCAGCATCTTTGCCGGTGCGGGCTTTCCCAGCAGGTAGCCCTGCGCGCGATCACAGTGCAGTGTCATGAGCGCCGCGAGATTCGCCTCGTCCTCGACGCCCTCGGCAACGACGACCAGGCCAAGACCATGTGCTAGCGCGATGCTGGCCTGCACGATCGATGTGTTGTGCGACTGACGTGGGATGCCAGCGACGAATGAACGGTCGATCTTGAGCTCGTGTGCGGGCAGACGCTGAAGGTACGCCATCGACGAGTAACCCGTTCCAAAGTCATCGATCGAGAGTCTGCAGCCGAGCGCCCGGAGATCGTCCAACACCACGGCAGCGGCTTCCGGATTCGACATGACACCGCTTTCGGTGATCTCCAAGGTCAGATCGGTCGGCGAGCGGCCGGTCTTGTCCAAGGTGTTGGCGACCAATTCGCGCAGGCCCGGTTCGAGAATGTTGCGCACCGCCAAGTTGACGGCGACGTGAAGTCCGCTGGCTCGAGTCTCCTCGAGTGCGGTGCGGAGCACCCATTCGAGCAGCGGTCTCATCAGGCCGGTCCGTTCGGCCGAGGGTAAGAAGATCGCTGGCGCCAACAACCCGCGATTGGGGTGTTGCCAACGCAGCAGTGCCTCGGCGCCGACCAGGCGGCGGCTGGGGAGTTCGAACTGCGGCTGGTAGAAGAGGACGAGTTCGTCGCGCGTGATCGCGTCTCGGAATTCAGCCAACAATCCGAGGCTGGTGCGTCCGCCGGTGCGGGGCGTGGCCTGATAGTGGCCGTAGCTCCAGCCCATCGGCTTCACTGCCTGCAGCGCGCTCGCCGCGCATCGGAGCAGGTCGTCCGCCGCCGTCGCGTGCTCGGGGAATTGCGCGATGCCGATGCTCGCACCGATGAGCACCTGTTGGTCACCCACCGCAAAGGGCGTATCGAGGGTCAGCAGCAACTCGCGGGCGACGCGCTCTGGATCATCGGTGCCCGAGAGGATCAGAGCGAACTCGTTCCCCCCGGTGCGCGCCAAGAACTGTTCGGAGGAAAGTCGCGTGCGTAGTCGTCGGGCCGTCTGGGTGAGCACGAGGTCCGCACCGTGATGGCCGAATTCCTCGTTTAAGGCGGCGAACCCGTCTAGGTCGGCGAGGAGCAGGGCGAAGCGGCGGTCCGCCGGTTGCGGCCTGCCGATGAGCGAGTGAAGCCGCTCGTAGAGATGCACGCGATTGGGCAGACCAGTGAGCTCGTCGTGAAGTGAGTTGTGCTGCAGCATTCGTTCCGCCGAGCGCCGCGCGGTGACGTCAACGACCGTGGAAAGCACCGCGGGCTCCCCATCAAGCTCGATCGGCTCGGCATACACGATCGCGTTGTGCGGCTCTCCATGACGGCCGCGAATCTCGACCTCGATTCCGACCCGCGACCGACCGCTGCCGACGTCTGATGTGCTCGCTTCCTCCGCGCGTGGGGTCGCAAGGCCGAAATCGCTCGCGGGCCGTCCGACGAACTCGTCCCGACTGTAGCCGACAAGCTGGAGCAAGCTGTCGTTGACGTCAACGATCGTGTTGTCACGCACGCGCGTCGCGATGATTCCCACTGGGTTTCGGCGGAAGGCGATCGTGAAGCGCTGCTCTGATGCGCGCAGCTCAACGAGCAATCGACCGACTTCGATCGCCGGCGCCACCTGAGAGGCCAGCAGCTGCAGGGACTGGGCGTCGGCCTCGCTGAATCTGCGCAGAGCGAGCGAGCGCACATACAGCGTGCCCAGGATGCGGTCACCGACAAGAGCTGGGACCGCCAGAGCGCTGCCGCGCAGATCTCCGAGACGCTGCGGCCACACCGAGTAGTCATCGATGAAGACCGGCGCACGCCGCTCGAACGCGACTCCCGAGGCGCCCTGTCCGGGCGCGATCGTCTCGACGAGAATCCCGCCACCCTGTTCGCTCTCGGCAAGGAGCTCGAGCAGCTGGCGCTTGTCGTTCCACCAGTAGAGGGACGCGATGTCGACATCTAGCAGTTCCCTGGCTCGTACGATCGCGTGGTGCGCCTGGCCGGCCGGATCGAGGAACTTGCCCGTCTCAAAGGCCACATCACGGAGGGCGGAGAGGATCCGCTCGAGACGACGACCTTGCGCACGCTGTTTGGCGTGTGCGATCTCGCGCCGGGCTGCCTGCGGCAAGCGGGCTAGGTTGTCCTTGAGGACGAAGTCTCGCGCGCCTTCGCGAATCGCGCTGGCGGCGATCTCCTCGCCGACGGTCCCAGAGACCAAGATCGCGGGCGCGTCGACGCCTTCGTCACGCAGAACGCTAAGTACCTCTAGGCCGTCCAGCGACGGGAGGCGAAAGTCCGTGAGAACGAGGTCCCAGGAGCCTTCGCGCAGGGCCCGTCGCAAATCCTTCTCGTTGTCGACACGCTCGACCTCAACGGCGAGGCCGCTGCGTGTTAGCACTCTGACGATGAGCTGCGCGTCGTCGAGCACATCTTCGACGATCAAGACCCTCACTGGCGACTCATCGCCTAGCGACGACGTCTCCCGATCGGTCATCTCGATCTTGGACATCGCCTGGAGCCCACCCTATTCATAGTTGGCCCGACAGTCGAACCAGCGCGGCGATCTGTGGTGTCTGTCTCGTATCGTCATCGCGAGTTCCGCATGCGTTCTGCGTCTGCCCGCTGTTGCACGCCACGCCCAAGCCAAGCGCCGTTGTTAGGAGCCGCGACGAGCAAGACCTCTGAGCCGGCGGCCGTCGAACTGGTGGCCGGCGTTTCCGAGTGCTTGCGGTCAGCTCACACTCGGCGTTCCCCGATGCGTCTTGGCGCTCAGGTCTCGTCAAGCTCCTGTCACTCCGGGTGATCGGCCGCGAGGGCGATGCGAACGGCCACGACAAGGCGTGGCAGGTCGCCCTTCTCGACGAACTGGCTGGCGCCCCCAGCCTCGAGCTCGGCACGCTGGGCCTCCGTCAGGTACCCGGACACCACGATGAAAGGGACCGCGCGGTCGCGGGCCCGGACCATCGCGAGAGCCTCCTTCGCACTGAACCGCGGCATCCGGTTGTCGGAGACAACAATGTCCCAGCGCCCGTGGTCGAGCGCGGAGCGGAGCTCCTCCTCGCTCATCACGCGCTCGATCTGAGCATCGAATCCGGCCCGCGTGAGTGCCCGGCCGAGCAGCTCCGTCCAGAGGGCCTCATCCTCGATGGCGAGGATGCGCACCGGCGTTGTGGCTATCGCGCGTCCTCGGCGAGCGCGGACGCCACAGCCATGAGGAGCGGCTCGCGGGTGAATGGCTTCTGGACGAGGATCGTCTCATCGCCGTTCGCGGCGCGCACGATCGCCTCATCGCTGTAACCGCTCATGTACACGATGCGGATCGCAGGCCGCGTGGCGCTGATGCGACGCGCGAGCTCGCGCCCGGACATGCCGGGCATGACCATGTCAGTGAGCAGCAGGTCGATCGCCTTTTCGCGCTCCACCACGAGCGCGAGCGCTTCCTCGCCCGAGGCCGCCGTCAGCACCTCGTACCCGGCACTGTGCAGGATCCGACGGGCCGCTTCACGGACCGCGGCTTCGTCCTCGACGAGCAGGACCACACGTCCGTGGTGGATGACCACCGGCGCGTGAGCGCGCGGGGCCGGCTCGGCTAACGGGACGATCGCGGGGAGGAGCACCCGCACGGTGGTCCCGCGTCCGACCTCGGAGTAGATCGAGACGCGCCCGCCGGCTTGCTTCGCGATCCCATACACCGTCGCCAGCCCCAGCCCGGTACCCTTGCCGGCGGGCTTCGTCGTGAAGAACGGCTCGAATGCGCGCTCGATGACCTCGGGCGTCATGCCGTGTCCCGTATCGCTCACGCTGAGCAATACGTAGCGCCCCGGCGAGAGCTCCGGGTGCTGCAGCGCCGTGTCCTCGTCGTACTCGACGTTGGTCGCCTTCACGACGAGGCGACCGCCCTCCGGCATGGCGTCGCCGGCGTTGACCACGAGATTGAGGACGATCTGTTCGATATGACCGCGATCTGCGACGATCGACCACACCTCGGGCGAGACCGTGAGGTCGAACACGATGCTCTCGGGCAGCGCCCGGCCCAGCATCGACCGCAGTTCGCCCAGAAGCTCGTCGAGCCGGAGCTCGGTCGGCACCACCGCGCCGCGCCGGGCGAACGTGAGCAGCTGCCGGGTGAACGCCTGGCCGCGCTCGGCCGCGCGCCGGATCTGCGTCAGGTCATCGTGTCCGGGATCGCCCGCAGGAAAGCGGTCGGCCAGGAAGTCCGCGTAGTTCCAGGTGATGGCAAGGATGTTGTTCAGGTCGTGCGCAACGCCACCCGCCAGCTGTCCGAGCGCCTCCAGGCGCTCGGACTGGCGCAGGCGTGTCTCGATCTCCTCGCGGCGCCGCTCCGCCGCGCGCCGCTCGGTGACGTCGAGGAACGAGCCGAGAACGACGGCCTCACCACGGACTTCGGCGAGCTCGAAGGAGCCGATCGCCTCGCGCGTGTCCCCCGACTTCGTCCGCAGACTCAGCTCCTTGCCGCGCAAGACGCCGACCCGATCGAGCTCGGTGCGCATCTCGCGCAATACCGTGTCTTCACCGAATCCGACCTCGCTCGCTCGGCGCCCCACCACCTCGTCCCGCTCGTAGCCGATCATCGCGAGGAACGCAGGGTTGGCCTCGATGATCCTGCGGTCGCTCTGCCGCGCTATGGTGAGGCCGCTCGGGTTCCGCTCGAAGGCGCGCTCGAAGCGTTCGCGCTCCTCGCGCAGCTCGTCGATAAGGCGGACGCGCTCGCTGATATCACGAACGAAAGCGCTGAAGATCGTGCCGCCGGAGACCTGGACGGGCGCGATCGAGAGCTCGACCGGGAACTCGCGGCCGGTGCGTTCGACCGCCTCGAGCTCGATGAGCTTCCCGAGCACGGGACCCTCGCCCGTCCGGTTGTAGCGGTCGAGGCCGGCCCAATGCCGGTCGCGGTAGCGCTCGGGGATGATGAGCGACGCGAGGGGCTTGCCGAGCGTTTCGGCGCGCGTCCAGCCGAAGATCGCCGCCGCACGGTCGTTCCATTCGACGACTCTGCCGTCCCGATCCATGCCGATGACGGCGTCGAGCGCGGAGTCGACCATCGCGCGGACCCGCGCGTCTGAGGTGCGGCGCGTCTCGGCTTCCTGCTGCAGCTCGGCGGCACGCAGGGCGAGGTCGTCGAGCAGGAGGTTGAGCGCGACGGCGAACCGCGTCGCGAGATCCTCGACATCAGGCTCGTCAGGGACGTTCACGCGCGCAGTAGCCTCGCCCACCGATGCCGCCGACATGACCGCGAAGATCTCGTCCCAGCTCGGGCGCTGCGTCACGCCGCGACGCCGACACCGCGCAGCCACGCGCGGGCCGACTCTTCGTCGGCGAACGCCTTGAGCTGAAGACCACTCCCGATGCGGAACATCTCCGCGGCGATGCGGATCAGCGCGCCCATGTTGAAGAACGCGATGAAGCAGCGATCCTTGTGCTGCCGAAGGAATCGACTCCACCGCGATCGGTACTCGGCGTCGACGCCCTTCAGCCTCCCGCCATCCCCGAGCAGCGCAAAGGGCCGGGGATCCGCACCGATCCAGGTCGTGAGCGCGTCAATGAGCGTCGCAGCGTCGGACCCCATCGCGTGCGTGTCGGCGCTGAAGCGCAGCGTCGCAAGGCGCGTCGCGGGATCCCAGGTCATCTGGAAGCTCGGGCCAATGACGTTCAGCATTCCTCGCCTCCTCGAAGCAGCATGACCCGACGCTGGCCATCGTCAAGACCGCTGGTATCGGTAGCCCTTGAACGACCGGCTGGCTGGTTTCGAAGTCGTGCGAAGCCTCAGCACAGTCGAGTTATTGGGGTCCGCACCCAGGCACAGGTTGGATGGGCAGCCGATCATCGGCTCGACCAGCGGGGTCGGAGACTGGCGACGGCCTTGAGTCGACGCTCGGGCGGCCCGCACCCTGCACCCGTAGTAGGAGCGGCAACCTAACCCGGCCGGGACGTTCGAACGATGGTCTCGGGCCGGTCGCGCTCGCTACGGTTCGGGCCATGAGTCTTGCGAAGCGCCTGATCCTTCCCGACGACACGCTCGAGCGGGTGCGTACCGTTTACCTCGGGCTGACCTTCGGGGTGGCCGCGCCCTACGCCGTCGGACTGCTGCTCTCCGGCCAGCCGATGACGTCCCAGGCCGTTGGCCTGCTGACGCTCGCCGCGCTGATGACGTATCGGATCGCCGGTTACCGCCGGGGCGGTTTTCCGGTCCTCGGCGATCCGCTCGAGGTCGTGGCGACAGTCGTTCTCGCTTGGGCGATCGGCGACTCCACCCGGCCGCTCCCGATACTCTTCCTGGGCCTCAACTTTCGAGCGTTCTATGGATCGACGCGAAGCACGGTGGCGGTGACGATGCTGTACGCCGCAAGCGTGGTCGTGGCGGCGGCCATCGTCCCCGGAGATTCGAATCCCTTCGCAAGCGCCTTCACCCTGGTCCCAACCGTCCTGCTGAACGGCGGATTCGCCAATTTCCTCAAGACCACGCTCCGCGGCAAGGCCTCGCTCGAGCGAAGCCTTCGCCACAGCGAGGCACGCTTCCGAGCGCTCGTCCAGAACTCGGCGGATGTGATCCTCGTCGTCGGTCCGGACGGGGTAGTTGGTTTTCACACCTCATCCGCCTCATCGCTGCTGGGAGCCGGAGAGCACGGCCTCGTCGGGCGCCGACTCGCGGACCTCGTTCATCCCGACGACGCGGCCAGCGTCGACGCCGTGCTGCAGAACGCGCTCGTGGCGCCGGGCGGATCGCTCGAACTCCGACTGCTACACGGCGACGGCGCGATGTGGGTCCACGTCGAGGCGCTGCTGGGTGGCTCGATCGAGGGTGAGATCGCGGGGACGGTCCTGACACTGCGCGACGTCACCCAGCGCAAGGCGCTCGAGCACCGCCTGCGTTACGAAGCGGTCCACGATTCGCTGACACAGCTGCCGAACCGCGCCGAGATGCAGCGCGGGCTCAGCGAGGCCATCGCGATCGCCTCCACGGTCGGGAATCCCCTTGGGGTGCTGTTCATCGATCTGGATGACTTCAAAGCGGTGAACGACACCCTCGGTCACAGCGCCGGCGACCAGCTGCTCGTCGCGGTGGCGCGCCGGATCCGTACCGCGGTCCACGCTGACGATCTTGTCGCGCGACTGGGCGGCGATGAGTTCGCCGTCCTGGTGGGCAGGCTTCGAACTCCCCACGACGCCGCGACCGTCGCCCAACGCGTGCTCGCCGCGATCCAGCCCCCGTTCATGGTCGCCGGCCAAGAGGTCTACGTCAGAGCAAGCATCGGGATCGCGACGACCGATGGCAGCGACGGTGCTGCCGCCGAGGAGCTGATCCGTCGCGCAGACACGGCGATGTACGCCGCGAAGGGTCACGGAAAGGGCCGCGTCGAGGTCTTCGAGTCGGCGATGGGCGACGCCGTCGAACGGCGTCTCGCGATCGAAGCGGACCTCAGGCGCGGCATCGCGGAGGAAGAGCTCTTCCTGGAGTTCCAACCGATCGTCCGGCTGGCGGATCGCGGGCTCGTCGCCGCCGAGGCACTGGTCCGCTGGCGACATCCGGTCCGGGGAGTGGTCCCCCCGCTCGACTTCATCGAGCTCGCCGAAAGCGCCGGGCTCGCCGTTCCACTCAGCAGACTCGTCATCGAGCGCGCGGTGCGCACCTTGGCGGAGTTCCGACGGGCCGCCACGACGCCAGCGGAGTTCAGCATGGGCGTGAATCTGTCGGCTCGGCAGCTGCTCGACGACGGCCTGACAACCTTCCTGTCGGGCGCGATCGCGCACCACGACGTCGCGCCAGGCTCGTTGATGATCGAGGTCACGGAGACCGTCCTCATGCAGGACGCGCCGGAGATCCGGAAGCGCCTTATGGAACTGAGGAAGCTGGGCGTCCGCCTCGCACTCGACGACTTTGGCACCGGGTACACGTCGCTTGCCTATCTCCACGACTTCCCGATCGACGTGCTGAAGATCGACCGGACCTTCGTACGCGACCTCGGACTCGACCCGAAGAAGACCGCACTCGCCCGATCGATCATCCGACTCAGCCAGGAGCTGGGTTTCGACACTGTCCCTGAAGGGATCGAGACCGAGACACAGCGCGCATTGCTCCAGTCGTACGGAGCCGAGATCGGTCAGGGCTATCTGTTCGGGCGTCCGGCGGGTGTGACCGACTTCATCCGGCTGCATATCGCGAAGGCCGGCGAGGGCCACGTCCGCGCGCGCGGTGCAATGAGCATGATCCCTTCGCCATCCTCAGCGCGCCCGTAGGTTAGGTCACTGCGGCGCCCGACCCTGAACACAACGTCGGCGTATCCCCAAACCAACGAGAGGCAACCCAAACGGTGGTGCGCCAGCCGGCCTTCCGGACAAGGAACGCGACGCGCTTCGTGGTCGATCGCGAGAGCGACGCGACGGCTAGACGACGCATGTGTGCTCTACCACGCTAAGTCGCAGCGATGGTAGTCCGCTAAGTGCCGCCACGACACGATGACTGAGATCAGGCTGTTCAACGGGAAGTGATGCGGATCTCCTTCCGACGCCCTCGCTCGACGACGCCGATGTAGAGGAGGCCCCACGCGATGGCGGCGGCGGCCCAGAGCGCACCGATGCTGCCGTCGACATCGGGGTAGGCGAGCGAGGCGACGGCGAGCGCGCTCGGCAGGATCCCGGCGACCCAGCCCGCGAGTCTCCACCCATCGGGCCGCGCGGCGGCGAGGAGACCCGCACCGATCACGGTGAAGCTCAGCGCGGCCATGTAGCCGTAGTGCCCGAGGAGCGCGTGATCGCTCGGGCCCGCGCGCTGCAGCAGGATGTTGGTCCAGGCGAATGCGAGCAGCGGGCCGGTCGCGACCACGACCAGCACGAGCATGCCGCGGTTGACGCGCGAGAGAGCGAACGAGCGGACCGGGTCACCGGCGGGGTGGAACATCGTCGCCAGCACCGTCGATGCGCCGAGGATCAGCCAGGGCGGCGACAGAACCCACGGATTCGTGACCGCGACCGCGAGGAGGAGCGCGACGAACGGGATCAGGGCCACGAGCTGCCCCGCGATGTTCCGCACAGGCGCGCGGAGCTGGGCCAGCATGCCCACGACGACCGTGCCGTTCAGCAGGGCGAAAGTGAGGTCGTGGATGCGGTGATGCTCCTCGGTGAAGTGCGCCATGCCCATGAAGCCGGGACGCACGTTCATCAGCACAACCATCCCGCCGAACACGCCGGCGAGCCCCAGTGTGAGTAGCACGATCGCGAGGAACACGAGGCGGCGCCAAGCCAGAGCGGCCATCAATGCTGCGGGATTCCGCCGCTCGCGAAGTGCATCGCCACGAACCCGAGGGCGAGCAGGATGAGGAGGATTCCGGCGGCGTAGACCCAGCGGGGTGTCGGGACCTCGCCCCCTGGCCCGGGTGAGCGCGGTGCGTCCGCCATCTGTTCCTCCGTCGAGCGATCGAGACAGATCGTCTTCTATCGAGACACTGTGTCTCGTTCTCCAGTGTATCCTCGATCAAGAAAATGCCGAAGCTGTGGACGGACACGATCGACACTCACCGCCGCGAGGTCCACGACGCGATCGTTGAGACCACGGCAGCACTTGTGGGGAAGCACGGCCTCCCGGCGGTCACGATGGCGAGGATCGCGGAGGAGACGGGCATCGGCCGCGCGACGTTGTACAAGTACTTCTCGGACGTAGAGGCGATCCTCGTCGCCTGGCACGAGCGGCACGTGCAGCATCACCTGCGGTCGCTCACCGACGCCCGCGACCGAGCGGCGGACCCGGGCGAGCGCCTCGAGGCGGTCCTCGAGACGTACGCCACGATCACCCATGACCGCGCGCGGGCGCATCGCGCGGGCGAGACACACGGGGCGCACGCCGGTACCACAGCGCCTGCGCGTGAGCACCACGGCGCCCTGAGCCACTCGCACGAGCGTCACTCGGGTGAGATCGCCGCGCTCGTGCACCGGAGCGAGCACGTCGCGCGAGTCGAGGCGCGACTCATCGAGTTCGTCAGCGACGTGCTCAAAGTGGCGGCGAAGGCGGGGAAAGTGCGGCGCGACGTGCCGCCGCATGAGCTCGCTCGGTTTTGCCTCGACGCGCTCGGCGCGGCGCGCCGTCTGCCCTCGCGTCCGGCCGTCAGGCGGCTCGTAGCCGTGACGCTCGCGGGGCTGCGCCCGACGAAAAGGGGATGAACGATCCGATCCGCGGCCCCGGCCGCGCGGTGAAGTCGCGTGGGCCGCTGGGCGGGACGCGCGGCGAGTGGCGCCAACGCATTCTCCGTTTCCATCTGCCGCTCGCCGTAACGAGCGGCGTCGCGCTCCTCCTGTTCATGAGCCTCCCTCAGTTCGACCCGCAGGCATACCCGCAGTCCGACATGGCAAGCGCCGGCGCCCTACCCGTGGCGCGAGCAGCCGGGACGATGAGTCCGAGCGGAGAGCAGCCCTCGGGCCACGGCGCGGCTAGACCCACGGCTGGACCGGGTGGTCATGGCGCCGGCGGATCTGGGGCAACGGGTTCGCCGAGTGGTCATGCGGCGCAGACACCCGTACCCAATCACGCCACGACCGAGCCTGGGCATATCGGGAGTCAGGCCGGACCGGTCGACGCCGGGGTGGCGGAGGACCGAGGACGGAACTACCTGACTCAGCGACTCACGGTGGCGACCGGGTACATCGCGACAGGGCTGCTCGCGCTCACCCTGCTCATCGGTCCGGCCAATCTCCTGCTACGCAGGCGCACTCCGATCTCCAGCTACCTGCGCCGCGACGCCGGCGTGTGGACGGCTGCCTTCAGCGCGATCCACGTGGTCTTGGGTTCGCTGCTGCACAGCGGCGGGCAGCTCGCCGGACTCCTGGGCTACTTCGTCGCGCCCGAAGGCGGCGTGCTGCTCAACAGCTTCGGCCTGGGGAACTGGACCGGACTCGCCGCCACCGTGATCGTGCTTGGCTTGCTGTTGATCTCCAGCGACCTCGCCCTTCGGCTACTGAAGGCGCCACGCTGGAAGTGGCTGCAGCGTCTGAACTACGTCCTGGTCGCGCTCGTCCTCGCGCATGCGTTCTTCTACGGTGCGCTGCTTCGGATGACCTCGCCGTTCACGCTTCTGCTCGCGGTCGCCGTCGCCGCAGTCATCATCGGCCAGGTCATCGGGATTTGGCTCTGGCGGCGCCGATCGGCGAACGGCCGCGCCGCTGGTTACGAGCCGCTGGTCCCGTAGGTCCGCGGCGCGTCTCTCCTAGCTTTCCCTCGATGTCGGCTACTCCTTGCCGTCGACTGCCATACCGCACTTGGGGCAATTGCCGACCTTGTCCTGCCGCATCTCGGCATGCATGGGCACGTGTACGTGGCCATCGTCCGTCTCCTATCCGTGACACGCGGGGTCGCTGGGCATCCTCCCCTTCGGCGTCGAGCGTCTCGACGCTGAGCGCGATGGTGGTCCTGATCGTGGCCATCGTCTTCGTGATGGTGACCAAGCTAGTCTCGTGTAGACCTCGCCGACGCTCGCCTGCGGACGGCGCGCTGCCGTGCGACTTCGCGTCGTGCGAACGTGGGGTCGGTTGCGGTTGCGCTCCCGCCGCCGCTCGTTGCGACAGGTGCGACAGTACGCGATTCGTCCGTCGCGATGGCGGACAACGTTCGCCGGCGTGAGGTCGTGGCCTCGCTGGCATTGCGCCACGCCGGCCGTCAATCGCGTCGAGCCAGTGACGACGCGGAGGTGATCGAGGTTGACGCAGCGACCACGGGCGCAAAGGCTCTCGAGATAACGACGGTCACGGTCCGATCGCGGCATTAGAGCCAGCCGATCAGATCCCGATCCTGCTGCATGTGGAAGGCCGGGCGTATGAGCGCGGGATGGCAAGCGTCTCGTTCGAGGTTCCGAT
>DASYUY010000061.1:0-69528 GCA_036000705.1 Candidatus Limnocylindria bacterium
GTGATCGTTGACGGCGCCGACGTGCCCACGTTCATGGCCTCGCCGAGTTACGTCGGCTTCGCGCTCGCACCCGGCGAGCACTTCATCGTCGCCGAGTACCGCTCCACGCCGATCAAGGCGCCACTTCTCGCCCTCGGCGCCGTGGTCCTCGCCGCCACGGTCGCCGCCTCGGTCCGCCGCCGCCTGGCCGCGTCCCCCGAGCGGGTGAGGCGGCTCTGGCGATCCCTGCAGGCGCAGTGGTCCCAGCGGCGGCGCCGCCGGGACTAGCTCGCCCCTCGCTCGGTCGGTATCCGGCCCTAGATTGATGGCAAGCCAAGACCGAAAGGTCGAGGCAGACCCGAGCGAAACGGCAAACCCGTCGCGAGGCGGGGACGCAAAGCCTCCGGACTCACAGAGTTAGCGGGGTTACCGAAACGAGGACGAGCGTGAAGAATCTTCTGAAGATCGCGGGCGTGGGCGCGCTGGCTCTCCTCGCCCTGGTGTTCGTCTTCCGCGCCGAGGCGAGCGCGAACGATGGCCCCTCCTGCGCCCCGACGACCGGCTTCATCCCTCAGTTCTGCGTGAACGTGCCGGTGGGCACGAGCGTGCGCCGCGAGACCACCGTCCCACTGTCGACGGTCCACACGGCACGCGCGGATGTCCACGTTGAAGCGGGCGTTCCGGCTCCGGCGGTCGTGCGCCTCGCCTCGAGCATCGACGGCGCGATCGCTCGTGTCGAGCGGGCCTTCGACCGGCCGTTCTCGACGAAGCCGCGGATCCTGGTCTTCGCCACGCGCGCGAGCTTCGCGCGCGGCACGCAGGACCTCTTCGGCTACTCGCCCGAGACCGCCGCGAGCGTCGCGACCTCGTACGGCGGGGTGTTCGACCCGCAGACCCTCACGATCGCGGTGAGCTGGCAGGGCGCGGCGGGCGCGAACCTGTCGAACCTCCTCGCGCACGAGCTCACGCACCTCGCGACACGCGAGATGGTCGGCCAAGGCGCCGTCATCCCCGCGTGGTTCGAGGAAGGGCTCGCGGCGGAGCTCGAGGCCGGCGACGCGGGCATCGCGTCCGATGCGCAGCTCGCGGCCCGCTCGCTCCTCGCGAACGCGCCGCGCACGCTCGACACGATCAGCACGCTCGCGGACTGGCACCGCGCATACGCCGAGATCGGCATCGCGCTCTACACGGTCTCCGCCGACGCGGTCCAGGTCATGGAAGCCCAGCTCGGTCGCGACGCGATGTTCGCCCTCCTCGCTGAGGTCGGACGTGGCGCACGGTTCGAGGACGCCTACCACGTGCGGTCCGGCGAGACACTCGACCAGTTCCTCGCCACCTTCACCGGCGGCCTTGCCCTCGGCCCGAGCGTCGCGGTCGGGACCGCCTTCGACGGAAGCGGGAACCTCCGGTGGACGCTCTCGGGGTTCGCGGCCGACAGCGACGTTCGCGTGACGATCTCGGGGAAGGCCTACCACCTCTCGTACACGGTGCGCACCGACGGGATCGGCATGTACCGCGGCACCTTCGGTTCGACGGCCACGCCTGCCACCTACACGCTGACGGCGGATACGGCGACGACGAGCGCTACCGCGACGATCGACACCGCGTCGCGTTAGCGGGCGGGGCCCTTTTCGAGCAGCCCGCGGTTGTGGACGAACAGCGCAGCCTGCGTGCGGTCGGTGAGCTCGAGCTTGCTGAAGATGTTCGAGATGTGCGTCTTCACCGTGCGCTCGCTGATGCCGAGCTGCGCGCCGATCTCCTTGTTCGCGCGACCGCTCGCGACGAGGCGTAGCACCTCGCGCTCGCGCGGCGTGAGATCGGAGTAGACGTCCGTCTCGGACGGTGCGTTGGCGCGTGGCTGGCCGAACTCGTCGAGCACCCGGCGCGCGACCGATGGATAGATGAGCGAGAAGCCGTCGGCCACGGTGCGGATCGAGTTCGTGAGCTGCTGCGCGGTGACCTCCTTGAGCAAGTAACCGGAGGCACCCGCGCGGATCGACGAGAACACGAGGTCGTCCTCGTCGTAGTTCGTGAGCACGATGACGCGCGCGGACGGGACGTAGTTGCGCACTCGTCGCGTCGCGGTCACGCCGTCCCAGTCGCCCATGTTGATGTCCATGAGCACCACGTCGGGCAGCAGCTCCTGAGCGAGCTCGAGCGCGGCGTGGCCGTCGCCTGCCTCGCCCACGACCTCGATGTCCGGTTCGCCCTCGAGGATGGTGCGCAGGCCGCTCCGCACGACGGCGTGGTCGTCGACGATGAGGATCTTGATGCGGCGCTTCTCGTTCATCGGCCGAACAGCCTCGAGAAGAAGCCGACGCGCTCGGGACCGGGGTCGGCCGCTTCAGCGTGAGCCACGACGTCCGTTGACCGGCGTCCGTAATTGACCACGCTCGTCGCCTCGGACGCGTACGGGATGCTCGCGCGCACGATGCTGCCCTTCCCCGGCTCGCTGCGCACGACGATCTGCCCGCCCGCGGCCTCGGCGCGCTCGCGCATGCCGACGACGCCGAAGTGCCCACGATCCTCCGCGCCGCGGAAGGTCTCCTCCACGTCGAAACCCCTGCCGTCGTCCTCGACGGTGACGACGACGCCGTCCTGGTCGTAGAGGAGGGCCACCTTGGCCGTCGATGCGCCGGCGTGCTGCGCCACATTCCGCAGCGCCTCGCCCACGATCCGGATGACGGCGCGCTCTACGACCGCGTCGAGCTCCCGCGCCGAGCCGCTCTCCTCCATCTGAACGTGGAGACCGGTCTGCCGGCGCAGGTCGTCGACGAGACGACCGAGCGTGACGGGCAGATTCAGGCCGCCCGTCTCGCTCTGCCGCAGTGCGGTCATGTACTGACGCACGTCCATCAGCGTGGCACGCGCATCGCGCGAGGCCTTCGCGAGCTGCGGTCCGAGCAGGGCTGGATCCTTGTCGAGCGCGCGCTGGCAGCCCTCGAGTGCGAGCACGACGCCGGTGAGCTCCTGCGCGAGCCCATCGTGCAGCTCCTGCGCGATCTTTCGCCGCTCGGCCGACACGCCCTGATCGACGACGTCGGTGGAGGTCGATCGCTGCAGCAGGCCCACGAGGAACTCGCCGACGTAGGCGCTGAAGTCCGCGTCGTCCTCCGAGTACGGCGCGGACGCGCGGCCGGTCACGAGGATGCCGAGCGCGCCGATCGGCGTGACGAGGTAATTCGCGCAGCCGGGAGGCGCCCATGCCGGCACCGTGTCGAGCTCCGTCAGCGATCCGCGCGCGGCGCGCTTCTCGCGGAGTACCGTCGCGAGAACGGTGTCGGCCTCGTCGACCGGCACCTCGCGTGGCGACTCCTCGTAGCCCGTCGCCGCGCGAAGACGCAGCTTGTGCTCGGAGTGTGCCCAGATGCCGACCGCGTCGTGTCCGAGCGCGCCCGCGAGCATCATCGCCGCGCTGTCGAGATCGTTCTGCGCATCGATGCCGAGCGTCGCGAGGCGCGAGAGCTCGAAGAGCACCATCGCCTGCTTGCGGTCGTCCTCGGCCTGACGGAGGCGCCCTTCGATCTCCTGCGTCTGCTTGTTGTTGCGCCAGAGCGCGTTGGCCTCCGCGAGCTCGATGCCCGCGAACTCGGCGAGTCGCGTGAGCGTCGGCAGATCGTCGTCGCCGACCTCGCGCGCGACGAACGCGGCAAGCGCGCCGGCGATCTGGTCGCGCCACACGATCGGCGCGGCGAGGAGCGTGACGGCCGAACGACCGTCGGCCAGATGCAGCGCGCCGTTCTGCACCCGCTCGGTCGCGCCCGTCTGGACCACGCGCTGCAGCGCGTCGCCCGCGGGCCCATCCCATCCGGTCTGCAGGATGTTGTGCGCCACGTAGGTGGCCAGGCCCGACTGCCCAGGCAGGACGATGGCGATGCCGTCGAGGCGGCCGAGCGCCGCGAGGTGGGCAAGACGCGCTGACCAGAAGTCAGCGCTGGCCCTGCTGCTCAAACCTTCCCCTTCCGCGCCTAGGCGATGGACGCTTCGCCCTCGATCCGGAACTCCAGTACGTTTCGGGTGCCGGACACGAGTCGCAGCTGCGGCTCGTCGATCACGCGCAGCCCGCTGGCGAACTCCTCGGTCGTCATAGGAGAACGCAGCGCCACCGTGAGTGTCGCTATGCCGCCGCGGAAGTCGCGGACGTACAGAGACCGCACGGTCGGCAGGGACTGGATACGCCGCTCGACCTCCACCAGGCGGGCGAACGAACGGACCGGCGAAAGCACCAGCTGAAGGTCCGTCGTCGGGGCGCCGGCCTCGACCCTCCCGGGAGCGATTTCGCCGCCCGGCGCCGAAGCCCCCTCCACCGGGTGAGGCCGCGGCGTGCCCTCCAGCGCTCGAAGCGGCGGTGGCACGGCTTGCTGTTGCGCGGCGGCGCGGGCGGCGGCGGCACGCCGTTCGCGTTCGGCCTGAAGCTCGGCCGCGACCCTCTCGGCAGCCGCCTCTTCCGCCATCGCGCGCTCGGCTGCGGCACGCTCCCCCCGGGCGCGTTCCGACGCGGCGCGCTCCTCGGCCACCCGCTCGGCCTCGGCACGCTCGGCGGCGGCCATCCGCTCGGCCGCGGCGCGTTCGGCGGCAGCACGCGCGGCGGCGCGCTGCGCCGCAGCCGTCTCGGCCTGTGCGCGCTCGGCCTCCGCTCGTCGCAGTGCGGCCTCACGCTGCGCGTCGGCGCGTTCCTGCGCGGCGCGCTCCGCTGCCGCTTGCTCCGCCGCGGCGCGAAGCTCCTCTTGCGCGCGCCGCTCCTCGGCGGCCCGACGCTCCTCGATCGCGCGCTCCAGCGCGGCGCGCTCCTGGGCCGCACGGCGCTCCTCATCCGCGCGCCGCTCCAGCGCCACGCGTTCCTCTTCGGCACGACGCGCCGCTGCGGCGCGCTCTTCCTCGGCGCGGCGCTCTGTGGCTGACTGGTCGGCCGCGGCACGTTCGGCCGCGGCGCGCTCGGCGGCGGCTCGCTCCTCCGCAGCGCGCTGCTCTTCCTGCGCGCGCCGCTCCTGCGCCGCGAGGCGGTCCTGGATCGCACGCTCGAGCGCTGCGTTCTCGGCGGCGGCCCGCCGCTCCTCTTCCGCGCGGCGCTCCTGCGCGAGACGTCGTTCTTCCGCGGCGCGCTCGGCCGCGGCGCGGTCCTCGGCGGCGCGACGCTCATCCAGCTCGCGCGCCTCCGCGGCCGCGCGGCGATCGGCCGCCGCGCGTTCGGCTGCGGCGCGCTCTTCGGCCGCGCGCTCTTCCGCGGCGCGACGATCGGCGGCGGCGCGCTCTGCCGCGGCATGCTCCTCCGCGGCACGGCGCTCTTCTTCGGCGCGGCGCTGCTCGGCGACGCGACGATCCTCGGCGGCGCGCTCCTCCGCGGCGCGCATCTCGGCGGCGACGCGCTCTTGTTCGGCGCGGCGCGCCTCCTCCGCCGCGCGACGCGCTTCTTCCGCGACGCGCTGCTCTTCCGCGGCGCGTTCGGCGGCGACGCGTTCCTCTTCGGCGCGCTCGGCCGCGACGCGTTCCTCTTCGGCGCGCTGCGCCTCGGCAGCGACGCGCTCCTCTTCCGCCGCGCGTTCGGCGGCGACACGTTCCTCTTCCGCGCGCTGGGCTTCGGCGGCGAGGCGTTCTTCTTCTGCCGCGCGCTCCGCGGCGAGGCGCTGCTCTTCAGCGCGCTGCGCCTCGGCGGCCTCGTCGATGGCGGGGAAGACCTCTTCGTCTTCGAGGATCGCGAAGACCTCGTGATCCTCGACTTGATGCACTTCCTCGGTCGCGGGCTCTTCGTCCTCGAACGGCTCCTGCGCGACCGGTCGCTCTTCGACTTCGGGCACGTTGGCGGTTGGCTCGTGCACGGTGGGCCACGGCTCCTCGATGCGCGGCGCGGCGGGCGCCTCGGTGCGCTCGACCGCAGAGGTCGACGCGCTGCGGTACTCGTCGATGAGCTCCTCGAACAGACCGCGCAGGGCATCCGACGCGGCGGCGCGCAGATCGGTGGGGCTCGCCTCGGCGGAGACACGTCGACCGAGTGGGGCGATCGCTCCACGACGCTGCTGGGCGATGTCGTCCTGAAGCTGATCGTGCTCTTCGCGCAGGCGCTCGATCTCTTTGAGCAGCATCCGGCGCTCTTCGCGTGCCTGCTCGAGGATCTGCGACGCGGTCGTCTCGGCGCGCTCGCGGATGTCGTACGCGGCGCGGAGAGCGCTGGCGAGGGCCTCCTGGGCGGTGGCGTCGTACTCCTCGTAGATGCCCGCGCGGCGCTGGGCGACCTCGAGGTCAGCCTGAAGCTGCGTGACGCGTTTAGAGAGCTCGGCCACCCGGGAGGACAGGGCGGCAACGATGTCGTTCGAGCTATTCACGCGGCCTTCGGCCAACGTGGACCGCCTTTCTTCCTCGCCTCTCCCCGCGTGCGGCCCAAGCGTACACAATTCAGGCAACGTGGCGAAGAAGGACAAGAAGAACAAGGACAGCGAGGCGCCGGTCGACCTCGCGGCGCGTATCGGCGCGCGACCCGAGCCTCCGCCAGCGCCGGCGCCGGGTCCACCCCCGAAGTCGGCCAATCCTCCTCCGCCGGCGCGCATCGACGCGCCCCTGCCGCCGCGCCGCACGGAAGAACGGCCGCCGCGCGAAGAACGCCAGCGCGCGACGCCGCCGCCGCCACCACAGGCGCAGCAGGATCCGAACTCGATGGAGTGGCCGTCGCCGATCCCACCGCTCGACGAACGCATCGAACCCGCGATCCCATCGACGCGAACGCCGCCCGGACCCGGTGAGACTGATCTCGTAGTGACACCGCTGCCGACGCCGGACGATTGGCATCACTTCGAACTGGCGCTGCGTCGCGTGAAGGGCGTGGGTCAGCTCAAGACCGAGTACTACCGGCACTCGGTGCTGAAGGTGCGCGTGAGCTACACCGGTGCGGACCGGCTCGCACATTTGCTGCGCGCCGGCGTGCCCGGATACCGCGTGCGCGTGATCGGTGAGGACCGCAAGACGCTGCAGATCCTCGTCGCATCTGAATCGGACGAGCGCCGACCCGGCTGATCCGACTCTGCATGACCTGCATAGCCTCTAGACTCGCTCAGTGACCTCTGATCTCGAACGGCGCGCGAAGCGCGTCCTCTCACCGCTCCCTGGCCGCTACACGTGGCTGCCGCTCGACCGCGGCGAGGGAAGTTGGCTGATCACCAAGGACGGGCGTCGCGTGCTGGACCTCACGTGCGGCATCGCCGTCACGAACATCGGGCACGCTCATCCGCGCGTCGTCCGCGCGATCAGCGAGCAGGCCGCGAAGCTCCTGCACATCTCCACCGGCATCGCGACGTACGAGTCGAACGTCGCCCTGGCCGAGGCTCTCGGCACCGTGACACCGCGCGGGCTCGACACCGTGTTCTTCGGGAACTCCGGCGCCGAGGCGGTCGAGGCCGCGATCAAGCTGTCGCGCCAGTACACGAAGCGTCAGGCGATCATCGCCTTCCGCGGCAGCTTCCACGGTCGCACCGCCGGGGCGCTGAGCGTGACGACCTCGAAATCGTCGTATCGCCTGGGCTATGGAGCGATGCTGCCCGAGGTCTACATCGCGCCCTATCCGTACGCGCTCGCTTGTCCGATCAAGCCCACGCATGACGCGGCGACCTGTGCCGAGCACTGCCTCGCGGAGCTCCAGACGATGCTCGAGCACGAGGTGCCGCCGGAACACATCGCGGCGATCCTCATCGAGCCGGTACTCGGCGAGGGCGGTTACGTCGCGCCGCCGAGCTCATTCCTCGTCGCGCTCCGCGAGCTCGCGACGCGCATCGGCGCGCTGCTCGTCATGGACGAAGTCCAGACCGGCTTCGGACGGACCGGCGCGTGGTTCGCGACGCAAAAACATGGCGTCGACCCGGACATCCTCGTCATCGCGAAGGCGCTCGGCGGAGGTCTACCGCTGGGCGCGATCGTCACGTCGCGCGAGATGCAGGAGAGATGGATCTCCGGCACGCACGGCTCGACCTTTGGCGGGAACCCCGTGTCGTGCGCCGCCGGTCTCGCCTCGTTCGAGGTCATCCGCGACGAGGGGCTCGTCGCGCGCGCGGAGCGCCTCGGCGAGCTGATGGTGAAGGAGCTCGCGCCGCTCCGTGCGGATCCGCGGGTACGCGAGATCCGGCGCTTCGGCGCGATGGTCGCGGTGGAGTTCGACGCGAAGGCGACGGCGAAAGCAGCGATCGCGGGCGCGCTCGAGCGCGACGTGCTGCTCATCACCTGCGGCGCCCACGATCAGGCTGTGCGTTTCATCCCGGCGCTCAACATCGCCGAGGACGACCTGCGCAACGGCGTTCGCGCGCTGGTGGAAGCCGCGGCGACCGCGGGAGCCCCGACGCCCGCCTGATCCCCGCGCGACAACTTTCGGTATCGCTCGCTCGTCTCTCCAGATGACGTGTCGTCGGCCGCTCGTGGCTGCTCGCCCGTCCGACATTTGTCCTTGACAGCCTCGCTCGTCCGAGTACTGTTCGCAGCCTGCGTTCGGTTACCAGATGTTGTATCTGCCGGGGCGGCGGGGGCGACATCTAGTGGACGAGCGCAATGAGATGAAGGAGAGGGTCAGGATGATCTTCCGTCTGCGCACCTTCACAGCACCCATGGCGACCGGGAGCCTCCTCCTTCTTCTACGGGGCGCCAAGCGTGGCGCCAAGCGGGCCAGCCCAGCCGCCGCATCTCAATAGGGGAGTCCAGACATGGCAATCGCAGAGATACCGCAGCAGATCGTCCCTGGCGCGACCGCCGCCGCTCAGACGCCCAAGAAAGGCCTCCGGTTGGAGCGCTACTTCACGCGCGAGGGCGTCCACCCCTACGACGAGATCGACTGGGAGCTACGCGACGCCATCATCCCCGGCGAAGGCGGCAACGTCTTCGAGCAGCGAGGCGTCGAGGTCCCGAAATTCTGGTCGGCGACGGCGACGAACGTGGTCGCGTCCAAGTACTTCCGCGGCAAGCTCACCTCGCCGGAGCGCGAGTGGAGCGTCAAGCAGATGGTGGACCGCGTCGTCGACCGGATCACGAAGTGGGGGAGCGAGGGTGGCTACTTCGCCACCGACAGCGACGCGCAGGTCTTCAACCAAGAGCTCAAATACCTCATGGTCAATCAGCACGCATCGTTCAACTCGCCGGTGTGGTTCAACATCGGCGTCGAAGGCGTGCCGGCGCAAGCGAGTGCGTGCTTCATCCTCTCCGTCGACGACGACATGCACTCGATCCTCGATTGGTTCAAGAACGAGGGCGTGATCTTCAAGGGCGGCTCGGGATCCGGCATCAACGTCTCGCGCATCCGTTCGAGCAAGGAGCAGCTGTCCGGAGGCGGGTATGCCTCCGGGCCGGTGTCGTTCATGCGCGGGGCCGATTCCGTCGCCGGGTCGATCAAGTCGGGTGGCACGACCCGCCGCGCGGCCAAGATGGTCGTGCTCGACAGCGATCATCCCGACATCCACGACTTCATCTGGTGCAAGGCCAAGGAAGAGAAGAAGGCCTGGGCCCTTGGCGAGATGGGCTACGACATGAGTCTCAACGGCGAGGCGTGGCAGTCGATCCAGTTCCAGAACGCCAACAACTCGGTGCGCGCGACAGACGACTTCATGAGAAGCGCGCTGGCCGGCGAGTCGTGGAACCTCACCGCGCGGACCGATGGCCAGGTCCTCGAGACCGTCCCGGGCCGCGACCTTCTGCGGGAGATCGCCGAAGCCACCTGGCAGTGTGGCGATCCCGGGATGCAGTTCGACACGACGATCAATGACTGGCACACCTCGCCCGTGTCGGGTCGCATCAACGGCTCGAACCCCTGTGCCGAATATATGAGCATCGACGACTCCGCCTGCAATCTCGCGTCGCTGAACCTCATGCGCTTCCTCCACTCTGATGGCGAGTTCGACGTGGCGCGCTTCGCGCGTGCGGTCGATGTCGTGTTCACGGCCCAGGAGATCCTCGTCGGCTTCTCGGACTACCCGACGCCGGCGATCACGGCGAACGCGAAGAGCCACCGGCAGCTCGGTATCGGCTACGCGAACCTCGGCGCGCTGCTCATGCACCGCGGGCTCGCGTACGACTCCAACGAGGGTCGGGCCTACGCGGCGTCGATCACGGCGCTCATGACCGGCGAGGCGTACGCGCAGTCGGCGCGACTCGCCGCCGCGGTCGGACCATATGAGGCGTACCCGAAGAACAAGAGCGGCCACGACCGCGTCATGGAGAAGCACCGCGCGGCCGCGTACCGGATCATCACGGACCTTGTTCCGCCGACGTTGCTGTCGGCCGCTCGTCAGTCTTGGGACGACGCCGTGAGCCTGGGCAAGACCCACGGCTACCGCAACGCGCAGGCCTCCGTGCTCGCTCCGACCGGGACGATCAGCTTCATGATGGATTGCGACACCACCGGTGTTGAGCCGGACATCGCGCTCGTGAAATACAAGCGCCTCGTCGGTGGCGGGATGCTGAAGCTCGTCAACACCACCGTCCCTGCCGCCCTCCGCCGTCTCGGATACACCGAGACCGCCGGATCGGCGATCACGACGTACATCGAGCAGCAGGGCACGATCGAAGGCGCGCCGGGTCTGCGAGAGGAGCACCTCGCGGTCTTCGATTGCGCGTTCAAGCCGCAGAACGGCCAGCGCTCGATCAGCCACATGGGTCACATCAAGATGATGGGCGCGGTCCAGCCGTTCATCTCCGGCGCGATCAGCAAGTGCGTTACGGCCGAAACGTTGCTCTCAACAGCCAATGGTCTGGTGCGCATCGGCAACCTCCACAGCGGGGAGCGACCCGACAGCTTCCGTTCAATGGATCTTGGCCTTGCATCGCTCGATGGCGTCCGACCAACGGACGCGTTCTACTACGGAGGTCCGCGCGAGGTCCTCGACGTGACGCTGAGGTCCGGCCATCGTGTGACGGGAACGCCGAACCATCGGCTTCTGATCGCGGATATGGACGAGGGTCTGGTGTGGCGCCGGCTCGATGAACTGAAGCCGGGAGACCACGTCGCTATGCAATATGGCGAAGACCTCTGGGCTCAGGAGCCTGCCATGTTCACGGGCTTCCGGCCATCGCTGTCCCATGGTTCGCAGAAACGTGTCGTTGTTCCCTTGACCATGACCAACGAGCTTGCCTTCTTCCTCGGTGCGTACGCGGCAGAAGGTCATGTCAGCCGGACGAATTGGACGATTCGTATCGCCAACGCGGACGAGGATGTGATCGCACGCCTTCAGACCCTTGGCGAAGGACTGTTCGGTGTGTCGCCACGCGTCAGCCGCGATCCCGGTAAGTGCCCGTCTGTTGAGCTGTCGTCGAAGACACTGGTTGAGTTCTTCGACTACCTCGGCTGCGGCGATCGCGCCTCGAACAAGCGGATTCCCGACGCCGTGCTGCAGTCGCCTCGTTCCGCAGTGATTGCGTTTCTCAACGGTCTGAGCCTCGACAGTTACCTGCCTTCGGGGGTCCCGAAGTGGGCGATTTGTCTGGACTCGTCTCGACTGCTTGACGACTTGCAGGCGGTGCTGACGAACCTCGGCGTCGTCCACAGCCGCGTCACGAAATACAACCGGGACTACGACAAGTACTTCCAAGAGGTCTACGCAAGCGGTCGGCAAGCTCAGACGCTCGTCCGACTGCTGGATTTCCCCGAGGCACACAAGCGCGCGCGAGCGGCTGAGATTACCGAGTCAGACGTCGCCGGTAGTTGGGCCGATGTCGTGCCGGGTATCAGCGGTCGTGACCTCTACGCGCTGTTGCCCAAGGGGAGCAGTGGACGTTCCGGCCGGGGTAGCGGTGTGGCGCGTCGATTCAGCTACTTGAAGGATGCGCGCACGGCCATGGTTAGCCGAGCGTCTCTCGATCAGGTGGCAGCGGTGCCTGGAATCGACCTGCCGTCGTCTCTCCGCGTGGTGCTTGAGCGCAACCTCCACTTCAGCCCGATCATCGGCGTGAAGAGCGCTGGCGTCCAAGATGTCTTTGACGTTTCCGTACCAGTCACGCATGCATTTGTCGGCAACGGGATCGTCAATCACAACACCGTGAACCTGCCCGAGACGGCGACCGTGGATGACGTCGCCGAGGCGTACATCGAGGCCTGGAAGCACGGCGTGAAAGCCATCGCGATCTACCGCGACGGCAGCAAGAAGGTCCAGCCGCTCTCGGTGAACTCCGACGCGAGCAACACGAAGACCGTCGTGGAGTCGGTCGTCACGATCGAGAAGATCGTCGAGGTCAACCGGCCACACCGGCGCCGGCTCGCCGACACCCGCGACTCGGTCACGCACAAATTCTCGATCGAAGGCCACGAGGGCTACATCACCGTGGGCAAGTTCGAGGACGGCACGCCGGGGGAGCTCTTCGTCACGATGGCGAAGGAAGGCTCGACGCTGTCCGGGATGATGGACGCGTTCGCGACGAGCATCTCCCTCCTCTTCCAGTACGGCGTTCCGCTCTCACACCTGGTGGAGAAGTTCGGCCACATGCGCTTCGAGCCGTCCGGCTGGACGGGAAATCCCGAGATCGGGATGGCGAAATCGATCGTCGACTACGTGTTCCGCTGGCTCGGCCACCGCTTCCTCACGACCGAGGAGAAGGCCTACCTGGGCCTCACGCGCACGACCGAACTCATCTCTGACGTCCCGGCACAACAGGCGCGTCTTGAAGACAGCGTCAGGGTCGCGCCGCCACCGATCACCGAGAACTTCACCATCGCGGCGAGTCCGTCCCTCGCTCGGGGGATGCGGCTCAACTCGACACCCGACGCGCCGCCGTGCCCTCGCTGTGGCTGGCTCACGGTGCGAAACGGCACCTGCCACAAGTGCGAGAACTGCGGGGAAACGACCGGGTGCTCGTAACTCCCTAAGACAGGCTCTGGCCGGCCCGCCCGCTGGCCAGTCCGCCTCGATGGCCCGGCACTCCCTGCTCCCCTGGGGTGCCGGGCCTTCTTTTTGCCGTTTTGTGACACAACTGTCATCTGGCCCACAGATTGCGTACGAGTTGTCGGTTACAAATCTGACGCGGATCGAAAGGAACGATGCGACCTTTTCGTTCGTCAGAGATGCAGTGCTCAGAATGATTCGCGGGGTGCTGGTGGGCACCCGATGGGGAGGCCTCTCCGCATGGCAGTAGCCACCCGAGAAGGCGAGCGCGCCGCACGACGCGGCCGCGGTGTCTCGCTGAAGTTCGTCGTTTTCCCACTCGTCGTCGTTGCCGCCGCCGCAGCGATCGCGTTCGCGGCTCCGTACGTCTATGCGGAGCGAGCGCTCCCGGGCGTGACAGTCGCGGGCGTGCATATCGGCTCCCTCGATAGCGCGGCGATCCACGAGCGTCTCGACAGTGAGCTCACTCAGCCGTGGTCCGAGCGCGCTGTGGTCGCGGTGCACGACGGCCAGACCTGGCGGACGACCAACGGGGACCTAGCCGTCTCACCGGACGTCGACACGGCGATCGCTGCCGCGCTCGCATACGGGAAGAACGGCACGCCGATCGAGCGTGCCGCCGCCTGGCTCGATGCCCTGCGTGGCCAGGCGCAGATCCCCCTCACGCTCCGGGCCGAGGGCGACGCTCTCGACCGTTGGGTCGCGAGCCTTGCGTCTGGCATCGAGCGCCGCGCGGTCTCCGGCGAGATCGGCCGGTCCGCCACGGGTCTGACGCTCACCGAGCCGGTGGTCGGGCGGGAGCTCGACAAGATCGCGGCGACCGCGTCCGTGCTCGCGGCGCCGACGCTCGACGACCGCGAGATCGAGCTGCATGTCCGCGCGATCTATCCGGCGGTCGACGACTCGGGCTACCGCGACGCGGTCGCGCGCGCCAACGCCGTCATCACACCGCTCGAGGTCACCGTCGAGGACCGGCGCATCGCCGAAGACTCCGCGGCTCTCGCGACGCTGCTGTCGATCGAGCGCGTCGCGGCGCGGCCCGGCGACCTGCCCGCGCTCCCGGTCGACGCGATCGCTCCGTCGGCGCGCTACCGGTATGTGGTCTCGCTCAAGCAGGACCGTCTAAAGGAATGGGTGACCGCCGTCGCCGCGAAGCTCGATCGTCCCGCATTCAGCGCCAAGTTCACGGTCAACGCGGACGGCGTCGCGTCGGTGATCCCGGGTGCCACGGGGATCCGCGTCACGCAGGACCAGCTTGTCGCGCAGCTGAGCGCGGACCTTCTCCGTCCCGCCGTCGGTACACGCAATGTCGCTGCGCCTGCCGCTATCGACACGCCCGCGTTTTCGACCGACCAGGCGAACTCGTGGCTGCCGAAGATCTCGCGCACGTCGGAGTTCACGACCTACTACCCGCCGAGCGCGGCCCGTCACGCGAACATCTCGACGGGATCGTCGCAATTCGACGGAGTCGTGATCCTGCCGGGTCAGACCTTCTCGTTCTGGGAGCTCCTCGGACCGGTCACGGTCGAGCGCGGGTACGCGTACGCCGGTGCGATCATCAACAACCGCTCTGATGAGAACGTCATCGGCGGTGGCCTGTGCCAGGTGTCGACGACGATGTTCAACGCGGTCTCGAAGCTCGGATACGAGATCGTCGAGCGCCACGCGCACGGCTACCTCATCGATCGTTACCCGCTGGGGCTCGACGCGGCGGTGTTCGAACCAGGTGTCGACTTCAAGTGGAAGAATGACACTGCAGCGCCCGTCTTCCTGTGGTCGTGGAACGACGCGACGAGCGTCACCTTCGATGTGTGGAGCGTGCCCACGGGGCGCACCGTCGTCTTCAGCGCTCCGGTGCAGAGCAGGTTCGTCGACGTACCGGCGGACCAGCCCGCGGATCCCGCGTTCCTGCCTGGTGCCAAGGTCGCTGGACGTGACGTGGTCCGCACGCGCACGGTGTACGAGGGTGGCAACGTCGTACATCAGGACACGTACTACAGCCACTACGCGCCGGTGTGGGGTGGACCTGCGCCCATAGCCGCGCCCTAACGACTCTTAGCCGCACTCATACGACGCGGCCGCGACTAAACGTCCCCCGTGCGGGGGACCAACCGAGATAACGGGCAGTCAGGCGAGCCGTTAGACGACCGTGGTGAGAGCAAGCCGTCCAGAGAAGCTGGATCGCCTCATCGAGAGCGTCGCACGCGGCGAACGAGATTTCGCATCCATCCGCGACGCGAAGCTTCGTGAAGCAGTGCGCGTCGCGCTCCGAATGCATAGGAATGCCCCGAGTGGTCTCGATGCGTTCGCACGCGCGCGGATGCGTGACCGCGTCCTCGGTACGGTGCGACCGCGCCAGCCCACGTTCAGCGACCGCGCCGCGCTCGCATTCGCGATGCTCGCGAAGCCCGCTCCGTACGCGGTGCGTGCGATCGCGGTCATCGCGATCTGCGTCGCGATCATCGCCGGTGCGACCGTCGCGGGCGCCGACACGGTTCCCGATGATCCCCTCTACTCACTGAAGATCGCCGGTGAAGATCTTCGTCTCGCGCTCGCGCTGAGCTCGGAAGACCGCGCCGCGGTGCAGCTATCGATCGCCGAGCATCGTCTCGCCGAGGCGGAGCGGCTCGCGACGAGTGGTCGCGACGACGAAGCGCTCGTCGCGTCGAGCACGTACTCGCAGCAGATCGCGGAGGCGGCCGCGGAGCTGGCCGAGCTCGAGAGTCTGCAACCGGAAGTGGTCGCGCTCGTGGCGCAGCTCGACGACCGCTTCAACGAGCAGCGCTCGCGGATGCAGGTGCTGGCGAGAAAGCTGTCGGCGGACCCCACCACGATGCGTGCGTCGAGGATCATCGCCGTCGTCGCGGCGCCCACGCTCGCGCCGGGCCTGGTCGGCGTCCAGCGCATCGCGGAGACGGCCGCCGGTGTGGCTGAAGACCTGGCGTCGCAGACGGTGCTTCCGACGACCCCGCGCGCGAGCCCGCAGCCTCGGGCGTCACGCACCGTCGAGGTCGTCCGACGCAACGCCGAGCAAGCGCGAGCGGCCGCCGACCGCGCGAAGAGCGCGAAGAACAAGGAGTCGCAGTACAGGGGCTATGAAGACCGAGGCGAGCGCGACTGACCGGAGCTGACCGGTAGCGGAGGACCTCCTTTCTGACCGCGCCCAAGCGGAGCCGCAGCTCACTCTCACTCAAGGACGCCTGGCCCCCTACCTGGTCCTCGCTGTCGTCGCCGATGCTTCTATCGCTCTTGGACCGCGCGGCGGAGAAGGTCGAGCGCGCCGAGCACAGAGCGACGGCGACCCTCCAGCACCGATCCGAACCGGATCGTGGCGGTGTGCGGACGATCGGGCGTCCAGATCCGCAGCTCCGCGCTCTCCTCGCCATACGGGACGACGAGACGCACCTCTGGTGCGGGCAGCAGGTCGTCGAGAAGTCGCACGAGCTCGTCGGATCCCGCCATCGGCCGGACGAAGCCGCGCGCGTACCAGGATGCGGAGCCGGGTGATTCGGCGAGGATGCGAGCCACATCTCCTCCCGACAGCGACTCCGCGGTGGCGAGCCGCCAGCCGCGTTCGCTGAAGCCGCGCCCGATGACCACGCCGAGAGTTTCGTCATCGGTTCCCCAGACGTATCGACCGAGCCGCTCGCGGACCTGTGCCTCCATGCGTGCGATGCGCGCGTCCATCGTCGTGGCGTCCGCATCCTTGTCGGTGATGCGAACGTGGACGCCGTCGTTCTTCGCCTTCGTCACCACCGTCGGTGCGGTGGAGCGCACGAGCTCGCCCAGCGCCTCCTCGGCGAGCGACTCGCCGATGCCGAGCATCTTGAGCGTGCGCGAGCGGAGCACGGCGCCGGCGCTGAGCGTCGGCTCGACGTGGTGCTCCCACATATAGGTCATCTCCCGCGGCACGCCCGGCATCGCGACGATCCGCTTGCCCGCCTTCCGGACGTCCCAGCCCGGTGCGGTGCCGTTCGGGTTCGGGAGCGCGCGCGCCGACGGGATCAGCCAAGCCTGCTTGCGGTTCCGCTCGGGCATCACGACGCCGCGGCCCGCGAACCATTCGCGCAGCTCGCGTTCGAGCCTGGCATCCACGACCGGTACCTCTCCAAGAACGGCGGCGATCGTCTCGCGTGTGAGGTCGTCCTCCGTCGGGCCGAGACCACCGGTCGATATGACGAGGTCCGAGCGACCAAGCGCTCGGTCTAACGTCTCTCGACAGCGGACCGGGTTATCACCGACCGTAGAGATGTACAGGCAGTCGATGCCGAGGTCGGCGAGCCGGGACGCGAGGTACTGAGCGTTGGTGTCGACGATCTGGCCGAGGAGGAGCTCGGTGCCGATGGAGAGGATCTCCGCTCGCACTCGCTGACCTCCTCGCTCGCTGCTGGCATGGCGCTTGCTCTGAGCATCGACGACAACAAGAGAAATCCCAACCCTTCCCTTCCTCACCACGAGACCCCGCCGAAAGGCGGGGTTTTGTGGTTCTGGAGGGTCGGGAGGCCTAGGGTACGATGCCCGGGTCCGAGACCGTCGTGGAGGTGAAGCGTGGCCAACGGCTATTGCGTGAAGTGCAAGGCCTCGCGCGAGATCAAGGACGCGAAGCAGATCACGATGAAGAACGGGCGGCCCGCCACGCAGGGTTCCTGCCCGGTCTGCGGTACCAAGATCTTCAAGATCGGCGCGGCCTAGTTCCTGCTGCCGGCCCAGGAGTAGGAGGTGCGCGCGAAATGAAGGTCAAAGATCTGATGACCCTGAGCCCCACGGTGACCCGTCCCGAGGACACGGTCGCCCAGGTGGCGACGCTCATGAAGCAGGAGGACTGTGGCGCCATTCCGGTCGTCACGAGCGACGGGAAGCTCGTCGGCATCGTGACCGACCGCGACATCGTGGTGCGGGTGGTCGCCGCCGGAAAGGATCCTCGCAACACGCCGGTGTCCGCAGCGATGAGCGCCGACCCGGTCACGCTCTCGTCATCCTCATCCGTCGACGAGGCCGAGAAGGTCATGGCCGACCGTCAGGTGCGGCGGCTGCCGGTGGTCGAGGACGGTCACCTCGTCGGCATCCTCGTGACGGCGCACTTGGCGCGCCGCGGGGACGTCCGCGAGGTCGGTGAGACGATCAAGGAGATCAGCGAGCCGAAGAGCGGCCGAGGTTCGCACGCGCGCGGCTGATCCGACCCGCAGTTCTCCACATATCCACAGAATCCACAACGAGCGGCTGGTCATTACTGCGGCGTGCGCGAAGCGCACACGCCAAGCAGATGAGCGCAGCGAGCAGCTGCGCGATTACCATTTGTACGGGCCAGTAGCTCAGCGGTAGAGCAGGGGACTCTTAATCCCTTGGTCGTGGGTTCGAATCCCTCCTGGCTCACACGCCGCGTTCTCGTCGCGCACCATGGGGGTCAGCCGATGTTCAAGAGCAGCAAGGCATTCTCCGGCTTCGCCGTCGATAACCTCGACAAGGCCAAAGCCTTCTACGCGGACAAGCTCGGGTTGAACGTGAAGACCGGTCCGATGGGCATCCTTGAGCTGAACCTCTCGGGCGGCAGCAAGGTGATCATCTACCGAAGGGACCACCACGTGCCCGCGCAGTTCACGGTCCTGAACTTCCCCGTCGACGACGTCGACAAGGCGGTCGATGAGCTGACGAAGGCCGGCATCGCCATGGAGCGCTACGAGAACCTGGGCCAGGACATCAAGGGCATCTCGCGGGGAAACGGTCCGGACATCGCGTGGTTCAAGGATCCGGCCGGGAACATCCTTTCCGTGCTGAAGGCCGACCGCTGATCTCGCCCGTACGGGTGAACTCGGTATTAGATCGGCCTCATTTGGTCCAGCAGAGGTAGTACGCGCGGCTCGGATGGCGGCGGACAGGGTGGGACCTGCGGGCCTGTCCACCGCTCCCCGGCTCATTAGCCTTTCCCTCATGAACGACCAGAGCCCGCTCGCTCGCGCGCTCGCGCTCCGCTCCTGGCGCGGCGGCCTGGTCGGCGTCATCGGCGCCCTCGCGGTCTACGGACTCGAGCTGCTCACGCCGGCTGGCTGGCCGCGCGGCGCGGTCGCGTCGGTCGCGTTGCTCGCCCTCGGTCTGGGCGCGCTGGTCGCGGCGAAGCGCGCGGCGGACACGACGATCGGACGCGCACGGCTGCCGTGGGTCTTCGTCGCTCTCGCCGCCGCCGCGTGGACCGTCGGCATGCTGGTACGCAGCGCGTTCGTCATCGCCGACGTCGCGATCCCCACGCCAAGCCTCGACGATGTCGCGCACCTGAGCGCGGCCGCGCTCCTTATCTTCGGCTTCATCGCGATGCTTCACGGCCAGCGTCTCGCGATCTATGCCTTGCTCCTCGACGCGGGGGCGGTGGTGTTGCTCCTTCTCGCCGCGATCGCGCTGCTCCTCTCCAGCGCGCTCGCGAGCGAGATGAGGCAAGAGCCTCTGGTAACGACGGTCATCCTTCTCTACGCGGTCCTGTGGTCGGGCGCGACGGGCGCTGCGCTGTCGGCGCTCTGGGGTTCGCCGATCGAGCAACCGCGGCGCGCGTTCGCGATCCTCGTCGTCGGCGTCGCGCTGAATGCACTCGCGTTCACGCTCAGCCTGCCGGTCTTCCTCTTCGGTCGATTCCAGGCGGGAACGTTCCTCGATCTGTTGTGGATGCTGGGCATGGTTGCGATCGGCGTGTCGGCCGGGACCTGGATCGAGGACCGCACGAGCGCGCCGAGGCGGCTCTTCTCCCGGGACGTCGTCGAGCTCTCGCGCCTCACGATCCCCGCGATGACCGCGGCCTTCGCCGCCGCCCTCGTCGTGATCGCCAACGTGAGCAACTCCGGCGTCGAGCTCTTCGTCGATTCCGCCGTCGCCGCGACGATGGTCATCCTGGCGCTGCGCGCCGGCCTGGCTCTGTACACGAACTGGCGTCTCAGCGAAATGGAGCGCCGGCGTGCGGTGCAGTTCGAGGCGCTCTACGAGGTCGGTCTCGCGGCCGCCGGCGAACGCTCGCTCGACGAGCTCGTGAAGCTGGTCGTCGAGCAGGCGACGCAGCTCTCGCGCACCGATGGCGCGATGCTCGCGCTCGCCGAGCCCGGGAACGGCTTCATCATCCGCGCGCTGCGTCCGAACCCGCAGCTGGGCCTACGCGATTCGGTCGGGGAGCCGCTCGCGGGGATCTCGCTCGCAGCGGTCGACACGCGCGATCTCGTCGTCGCGCCGCGCTACGCGGAGCATCCGAGGAGCACCAAGCCGCTGCACGCGACGATCGCGTCCGCCATCGCCGTTCCGCTCATCGCGCACGGCGAGCTCGTCGGGACGCTCGCGATGTACTCGGCGACGCCTCGTCGCTTCTCCAGCGATACACAGCGGCTGGTGCGCCTGTACGCCGCGCAGGCGGCCTTCGCGATCGCGAACGCGCGGCTGCTGGCCGAGACGCACCGCCTCGCGCGCGACGACGATCTCACGAACGTCCTGAACCGTCGCAGCCTGATGGAGCGCCTCGACAGCGAGATGGCCGGCGCCGCGCGCCACGGCGACATCTTCGCGGTCGTGCTTTGCGACGTCGACGGCCTCAAAAGCGTCAACGACACCGCCGGCCACCTCGCGGGCAACGAGGTGCTGACCAAGGTCGCGCACATCATGCGTGAGTCCGTCCGCGCGGAAGACGTCGTCGCGCGTTTCGGCGGCGACGAGTTCGTGCTGCTGCTGCCGCGGACCGGTCTGCTCCCCGCACAGGCGCTCGTCGGCCGGATCGAATCGCGCCTGCGCGAGGAGACGTACCACTGGGCCGGGCGCGACCACCCGCTGCCGAGCGTCTCGTTCGGGATCGCGTGGTTCCCCGAGGACGGCCGCACCGACGACGCGCTCCTCGCTGTCGCGGACGAGCGGATGTACGAGGACAAGGCGCGCTCGCGCGCGCGTCGCGAGGGTGCGTCCGGGGCCGATTAGCGTTTACGCTGCTCCTGCCGATCAGGCGGGAGGGGATCCGTTGGCCAAGTGTCCCGAGTGCGACGCCGAAGTGACCGTCGGGAACGCTGCGGTGAAGGGCGAGATCGTGTCGTGCCCCGACTGCGGCGCGGAGCTCGAGGTGACCGAGACGAAGCCGCTCGCGCTCGCGCTGGCACCGGAGGCCGAAGAAGACTGGGGTGAATAGCCCCACGGTCGGCATGCTTCTGTCGCGCGTACGCGTGGAGGAGAAGCTGCTCCTCGAGGAACTCGAGTCGCGGCACGTTCCGACGAAGATCCTCGACGACCGCGAGATCGTGTTCGAGCTCGAACGCAAGCCGGACATCGGCGTGGACGTCGTGCTCGAGCGCTGCATCCAGCACAGCCGCGCTCTCTATGCGCTGTGGATCTTCGGCATCTGGGGCATTCCCACGGTCAACACCTTCGAGGTGGCGGACATCTGCGGGAACAAGCTCCTCACCACGATGCGGCTCATCCGCGACGGGGTGCCGTCGCCGCGCACCCGCGTGGCGTTCACGCCCGAGTCCGCGCTCGTCGCGGCCGAGGACCTCGGGTACCCGGTGGTCATGAAGCCGCTGGTCGGGAGCTGGGGCCGCCTCATCTCGAAGGTGAACGATCGCGAGGCTGCCGAGGCCATCGTCGAGCACAAGGACGTCCTGGGGACCTACATGCACTCCATCTATTACGTTCAGGAGTACGTGCCGAAGCCGGGGCGGGACATCCGCGCGTTCGTGGTGGGCGACGAGACCATCGCCGCGATCTACCGCTACTCCGACCACTGGATCACCAACACCGCGCGCGGCGGCAAGGCGACACGGTGCGTCGTCACGCCCGAGCTCAACGACGTCTGCGTGCGCGCCGCCCGCGCGGTCGGCGGTGGCGTGGTCGCGATCGACGTGCTCGAGGGCGCCGAGGGCCTGCTCGTGAACGAGGTGAACTACACGATGGAGTTCCGCAATTCCATCGACACGACCGGCGTGAACATCCCCGCCAAGGTCGTCGACTACGTGCTGTCCGTGGCGGCGCCGCGGTGAAAGTCGGGATCATCGGCGCCGGCGGCTACGCCGGTGGAGAGCTGCTCCGCCTGCTGCTTGGCCATCCCCAGGTGCGCGAGATCGTCGCCGGTAGCGAATCGCTCGCGGGCAAGCCGGTGACGACCGCCCACCCCAATCTGCGCAAGCGAACGGATCTGCAGTTCGTCAGGTACGAGGATGTGCCCCAGTGCGACGTGCTCTTCCTCGGCCTGCCGAACGGCACGCATCGCGCCGACGAGTTCGAAGGCCGCGCCGGGCTGATCATCGATCTGTCGAGCGACCATCGACTCAGGGACCCCGCCGACTATCAGCGGTGGTACGGGGAGCCGCATCCGCATCCACGCGAGCTCGGACGCTGGGTGTACGGCATTCCCGAGCTGCACCGCGACCGCATCACCGGCGCACCGCGGGTGACCGGCGCCGGTTGCAACGCGACGGCCGCGATCCTTGCCGTACTGCCGCTGTTCGCCGCCGGTGTCGTCGATCGTTCACGACCGGTCGTCGTCGAGTGCAAGGTCGGCTCGAGCGAGGGGGGCCGCGAGCCATCAGAGGACTCACACCACCCCGAGCGCGTCGGCGTCGTGCGCTCGTTCCGGCCCGTCGGGCACCGCCACACCGCGGAGATCGAGCAGGAGCTCACGCTGGGTGGAGCGCAGCCGCGCGTGGACCTCACGGTGACCGCGGTCGAGCTCGTGCGCGGCGTCCTCGCGACGGCGCACGTCTATGTGAAGAACACGCTCGAGGACAAGGACCTCTGGAAGATCTACCGGCAGCGGTACGCGAGCGAGCCCTTCGTGCGCATCGTGAAGGAGCGCTCCGGCATCTTCCGTAATCCGGAGCCGAAGCTCCTGGCCGGCACGAACTTCGCCGACGTCGGCTTCGCCGTCGATCCGCGTGGCGAGCGCGTTGTGGCGCTCTGCGCGATCGACAATCTCGTCAAAGGCGCCGCGGGCAACGGCGTGCAGGCGATGAACGTCGCGTGCGGCATGCCCGAGGACGCGGGACTTGGCTTCGTGGGCCTGCATCCATGACGCTGCGCGCCGTCATCAAGGCTGGTGGCTCGAAGGGCGTCGATCGTGACGCGGTGGCGACGCTGGTCGCCGAGGTCGCTCGCCTCGACGAGATCGTCCTCGTGCACGGGGCGTCGGGCGAGACCGATCGCATCGCCGCCGCGCTCGGCGTGCCGCAGGAGACGATCACGTCACCGTCGGGCCACACGAGCCGCCGCACCGACCGCCGCACGCTCGAGGTGTTCGCGATGGCCGCGCTGGGTGTCGAGAACTTCCTGTACGTGGAGAAGCTCCAGCAGCGTGGCATAGACGCGGTCGGGCTTTCCGGGATATCGGGCCGCCTGCTCATCGCGAAGCGCAAGGACGTCCGCGCGGTGAAGGACGGCAAGACGCTTCTGCTCCGCGACGACTACACCGGGACGGTCGAAGCCGTGAACCTGCCGCTACTCACGCAGTTCATCGGGCCAGGTCGCGTGCCGGTTGTCGCTCCCCTCGCGCTCTCGACGGAGAACGAGGCGCTCAACGTGGACGGGGACCGTGTCGCCGCGCGCGTCGCTGTCGCCATCGACGCCGACGCGCTCCTCATACTCACGAACGTGCCCGGCCTGTTGCGCGATCCGAACGATCCGACGTCACTGGTCGCCGAGACCACGCTCGATGAGGCCGAGAAGCTCGCGCGGGGGCGCATGAAGAAGAAGATCCTGGCGGCGCGCGAGGCGATCGAGGGCGGTGTGGGCGAGGTCGTGATCCGCAGCGCGTCGGGCGATCCACAGGTCCGCACCGTGATCCAGGGATGACCGTGCAGCGCCACTCGTCGGTCGGTCGCGAGGACGCGCACACGTCGGGCCTCTACACCAAGCGACGCCTCGCGATCGTGCGTGGCGAGGGCGCGCTCCTCTACGACGAGGACGGTCGCGAGTACATCGACTGCGTCGGTGGGCAGGGCTCGGCCAATCTCGGCCATGGGAACACCGTCGTTGCCGAGGCGATCGCGGCGCAGGCGCGGACCCTCGCCTCCTGCACCGAGCTCTTCTACAACGACCGCCGCGCCGAGCTGTACGACGTCCTCGGCGCCCTGCTGCCGGCGTCGCTCGATCGGATGTTTCTCTGCAACAGCGGCACCGAGGCGGTCGAGGGCGCGCTGAAGTTCGCGCGGGCCGCGACGAAGCGTCCGGGCGTCGTGGCGACGATGCGCGGCTTCCACGGCAAGACCATGGGCGCGCTCTCCGCGACCTGGGGCCCCGAGTACCGCGAGGTGTTCGGCCCCCTGGTGCCGGGTTTCTCGCATATCCCGTTCAACAAGCCTGAGGCGCTGGACGCGGCCATCACGACGCAGACCGCCGCGTTCATCGTGGAGCTGGTGCAAGGCGAGGGCGGCGTGCGACCGGCGACGCGCGAGTTCATCCAGGAGGCCGCGCGAGTCTGCCGCGAGCGCGGCGCTCTTCTCGTGTTCGACGAGGTGCAGACCGGGTTCTGCCGGACCGGGACGATGTTCGCCCTCGAGCACTACGAGGTCGTCCCGGACATCCTGTGCCTCGCGAAATCGATCGCCGGCGGTGTGCCGATGGGCGCGATCGCGTTCTCGCGCGCGCTCGGGGATCTGCCGAAGCGCTCGCATTCGTCGACGTTCGGAGGCAACCCGCTCGCTTGCGCGGCGGCCATCGCCGCGATCGGTGAGATGCGGCGTCTCGACCTTGCCGCCCGGGCGCGCGAGCGCGGCGCGCACCTGCTCGACGGACTGCACGCGATCCGCAGCGACAAGGTGCGCGAGGTCCGCGGGCTCGGTCTGCTGGCGGGCATCGAGCTCAAGGAAGGTGCGGGGCCGACGCTCAAGGCGCTGCAGGACGAGGGCGTCCTCGCGCTCGGCGCCGGTCCGACCGTCGTGCGCTACCTGCCGCCGCTGGTCATCAGCGCCGCGCAGATCGACCGCGTCCTTGCCGCGACGGCGAAGGTGCTCGCATAGAGCCCGACGTCGAGCTGGTCCGCGGGCTCGTGGCGATCCCGAGCACCAGCCGGCAGGAAGGCGAGGCCGTGGAGTGGCTCGTGGCGCGGATGGCCGAGCGCGGCTTTCGCGCGTCGGTCGACGACGCGGGCAATGCGGTCGGCGACATCGGCGACGGTCCCACGCACGTCGTGCTGCTCGGTCATATCGATACGGTGCCGGGTGAGATCGCGGTGCGCATCGAGGACGGCGAGCTCATCGGACGCGGCGCCGTCGATGCGAAGGGACCGCTCGCGGCGTTCGTCGCCGCCGCGACGAAGCCCGTGGCCGGCGTGCGCGTCACGGTCGTCGGCGCCGTCGAGGAGGAATCACCGACGAGTGCCGGCGCGCGCCATCGCGCCACGCTCGCCGCGCCCGACTGGTGCGTGATCGGCGAGCCGTCCGGTTGGGATGCCATGACCGTCGGGTACAAGGGGCGTCTCGCGGTGCACCTCGCGCTCTCGCGCCCCGCGCGTCACGGTGCCGCGCCGGGAAGGACCTGCAGCGAAGAGGCGCTCGCGCTGTGGTCGCGCGCACGTGCCGCGGCCGAGCGACGCGCGAGCGACACGGACGGCTTCGCGAAGCTCGACTGCCGCCTCGAATCGATCAGCGGCGGAACGAGCGACGGAATGGTCGAGCGGGCCGAGCTGCGCATCGGCTACCGAATCCCCCCGGGCATGACGACAGCCGAGCTCGAAACGGAGCTGCGCGCGATCGCCGCGACGCATGAGGGCGATGCGGCCATCGCGATCGAGCGGATCGGGGCCGAGGAGCCCGCGCGCACGTCGCGCACGACACCGCTCGCCCGCGCGTTCGTCGGCGCGATCGCCGATGCCGGTGGCAAAGCGACGTTCAAGGTGAAGAGCGGCACGAGCGATATGAACATCCTGGCGCCCGCATGGCGATGCCCGATGGTCGCGTACGGTCCCGGCGACTCGCGTTACGACCACACGCCGACGGAACGGCTGTCTCTGTCCGAGTACGCACGCGCGATACGCGTCCTGGAAAGCGTGCTCGCACGGGCGCGCAAGCCCATAATCTGACCCCGACCTGCCGCGCCCGGCAGGAGAGGGTAGGGACGGTTGTTTTCGAAGCGCCAGAGGCGTCAGCGCGCGGTCGTCGCCGGTCTTGCGGCGCTTGCGGTGCTCTTCGGCGCGTTCGCGCTCCTCACGCAGCTCTTCGACACGACGCTGCAGACGGCGATCTACGACAAGGCGATCGACATCTCGCCGGCCCAGGTGAAGAACCAGATCACGATCGTCGCGGTCGACGACCTCACCATCAGCAAGTACGACGTCTATCCGCTGCCCCGCCGTGCGTACGCCGACCTCATCCTGGCGCTCACGGCGCAGAGCCCGAGCGTCATCGCGCTGGACATCAGCTTCTACGACCGCTCGCCGAGCCCTGAGGACGACGCGCTGCTCGCGGCGGCGATCAAGGACGCCGGCAATGTCATCCTCGCGATGCAGGGAGCGGGCGACGGCGTCCTCACCGATCACGCGACCAAGTTCGCGGTCCTGCAGCTTCCGATCGCCCCGCTCAGTGCGGCGGCCGCCGGCCTGGGCTCGGTGAACGTCACTGCGGATCCCGACGGACATGTGCGCGACGCGCAGATGCGCATCGAGGGACCGGATGGCACGACGTACTACGCCCTACCGCTCCTGGCCGCGGCCCGCCAGGTACGCGCCGACCTCACGAGGGCGACACTGGACGGGGAGCGGCTCACCGTGCCCGCGCCCCTCGGCGAACGCGTGCTCCCGCTCAATCAGCGCGGCGGCATGGCCGTGTATTACGCATCTCGGCCCGCGACGTCGACGACCGAACAGCAGAAGTTCGGTTTCTGCAAGATCACCGGCGAGTTCTGCGTCGTGTCGATGAAGGACGTCATCGCGGGCGCGGTGCCGCGCGAGCTGATCGTCGGACGCGCGGTGTTCGTCGGCTTCCACTCCGTGTCCGCGGTGCCAGACGACTATCCCGTGCCGAATAGCGTCGGGCGCAAGATGTTCGGCGTGGAGATCTGGGCGAACACCGCGCAGTCGATCTTCACCAACCGCTATCCGGTGCTGAAGCAGGGTTTCATCACCACGCTGGTGCAGCTCCTTGTCGTCACCTTGGCCGGCATGCTCCTCGTCGTGCGCTGGCGCCTCTGGGGGTTCCTCGGCGCTCTGGCCGTGCTCGTCGCCTACGTCGCGGCCGGTTATGTCCTCTTCGCGCTCCAGACGCAGGGCGTCGTCGGGAACGGACCGGTGGAGGTGCCGTCTCTCGGCTATGTCATACCGTCCGCGTTCTGGTGGGTCATCGGGCTGGGTTACCTGCTGTTCGAGGAGCAGCGCGCGGTATCGCGCACGCAGAGCACCTTCGGCCGTTTCGTCACGCCGGCGGTCGCACGCACGATCATGGACCGCGAGGAGACCGGAATGCTCGCCCTCGGTGGCGAGGACCGGCGCGTGACCGTGCTCTTCGGCGACATCCGCGGGTTCACGACGATCTCGGAGGGCATGACCCCGGCGATCCTGCTCGGGCACCTCAACCGCTACTTCGACGGTATGGTGAACATCATCAACCGCTACGAGGGCAGCGTGAACAAGTACAACGGTGACAACATCATGGTCATCTGGGGCGCGCCCATCGAAGTGGCGGACGAAGCGCGGAAGGCGGTCGAGTGCGCGCTGGAGATGCAGAAGTGGATCCAGGACGAACGCGGACGCGGGGGCGGGCCGGACGTCTCGTTCGGCTTCGGCATCAACACCGGCCACGTCGTCGCGGGCTTCCTCGGTGCGATGGGCCGCATGGAGTACACGGTGATCGGTGACACCGCCAACGTCGCGTCGCGCCTGACGTCGGCGGACATCGCGCGCCGCGACCAGGTCGCGTGCAGCGCCGAGACGCTGGGCGAGCTTGGCGGCGATGTCGACTACATCGATCTCGGTGCGATCCAGGTGAAGGGCCGCGCGGAGCCGGTCGCCTGCTACCAGATCAATCGGATCGGCGCGCTCGCGAATCCGAACGCCGCACCCGCGCCGCAGATCAGGGTGACCAACGCCGCCGTGGCCGGTTTCCATTGATCGACATGCTCGACGACAAGGTCGCCCTCATCCTGGTGAAGCTCGGCCACCTGTCGGTCCAGCGTGACCGCGAGGCCTATCTGCGCGGACTCGTCGAGCTCTGTTCGCAGGCCGTCGATGCGGAGCGCTGCACGTTCTACATCGTCGACCAGCAGAAGAAGGAGCTCTGGGCGCGTGTGGCGCAACGCACGACGACCGAGATCCGCCTTCCGCTCGGGCAGGGTCTCGCCGGCCACTCGGCTCTCTCCGGGGAGACGATCAACGTCCCGGACGCGTACGCCGACTCGCGTTTCGACCGGAAGTTCGACATGCGCACCGGATTCCGCACTCTGAACGTGCTCGTCGTCCCGGTATGGGGAAGCCAGGGGAAACCGGTCGCGGTCATCCAGGTGCTCAACAAGCGCAATGGCACCTTCGAGCGCCGTGACCAGATGCTGCTCGAACAGATCGCGGAGACCATCGCACCGGTCGCCGAGCGGATCACGTCGGCGGAATGAGCGGCAGACCCGCCGACCGACAGACGGCTGAGCGCCGCAGCCGCGAGCGGCGTACGGCCGGCCATAAGCTCGAGGTCATTCTCGATGTGACGCGTCGCCTGATGTCGGTGACGGATCTCGATGCCCTGCTCCAGCTCATGGCCGAGGCGACGCGCGAGCTCCTCGCTTCGGACCGCGCCACGATCTTCATCGTCGACCGTGACCGGGGCGAGCTGTGGTCCCGCGTCGCTCTCGGCACCGGCGAGATCCGCATCCCGCTCGGCAGCGGGATCGCCGGCACCGTGGCGGAGACGGGGGAGTTCATCAACATCCCCGACGCCTACGCCGACCCCCGCTTCAACCCCGAGCCCGACCAGCAGAGCGGCTACCAGACGAAGAGCCTAGTGACCTATCCGATGACCGGCCAGGGGGGACGGGTCATCGGAGTCTTCGAGGCGGTGAACAAGCACGGCGGTCGCGCGTTCACCAGCGCCGACGAGGAGGCACTCGCATCGCTCGCGGCATCGGCGGCGGTCGCTGTCGAGAACGCGCAGCTCGTCGCCGAACAGAAGCAGCTCTGGCAGACCCTCATCGAGACGCTCGCGATGACGGTCGACGCGCGTGACCAGCAGACCGCCGGGCACAGCCAGCGGGTCACGCGCTACGCTGACGTCATCGGGCGCGCGATGGGGCTGAAGGGCAAGGACCTCGAGAAGCTCCGCGCCGCGGCGCTGCTGCACGACTACGGCAAGATCGCGGTGCGCGACAAGTTCTTGCAGAAGCCCGGCAAGCTGGACGACGCGGAGCTCGCGTATATGAAGGCGCACGCCGAGAAGACCGGCGAGTTCCTGGCCCACCTCGAGTTCCCCCGCGACATGCGCGACGTGCCGGTCATCGCGTCGCAGCACCACGAGCGGATGGACGGCAAGGGCTATCCGAAAGGTCTGACGGCGGATTCGATCCTGCTGGGAGCGCGGATCGTCGCGGCGGCGGACGTCTTCGATGCGCTGACCGCGCCGCGCTACTACAAGCCGTCGTACGCGCTCGACAGGACGCTCGAGATCATGGACGGCATGGCCGGCGACCATCTCGATCCGAAGGTCATGGCCGCGGTCCACGCCGCGAAGCCGCACCTCGAGGCGGCGCTGGCGGCGCTGAAACACACCTGGCCCAAGCCGGGTGACGAAACCATGGGCACCATCCAGGAGGCGGCAGGGCTCTCGGAGCGCGATCAGGCCGCCGAGAATGCGGCGCCCTCGTGAGGATCCGCTTCTGGGGCACGCGCGGCTCGATCCCGACGCCGGGCCCGAGGACGGTGCGCTACGGCGGCAACACGGCCTGTGTCGAGGTACGCGACGCCGCTGGCGCGCTGCTGGTCCTCGATGCGGGGACGGGCCTTCGCGAGCTCGGCATCGCGATGATGAACGGCGGCACCAGGGGCCCGTTCTCGGTCGACCTCCTCCTGTCGCATCTCCACTGGGATCACATCCAGGGCATCCCGTTCTTCCGACCGGCCTTCGACCCGAAGAGCCGGTTGCGCATCATCGGACCGAAGCAGTCGCGGTCGATGAAAGATCTGCTGGGCCTTGGCATGGACGATCCGTTCTTTCCGGTCGACATCGACGACCTGCCGGTGCAGCTGAGGATCGACGAGATGACGGACGGATCGGATGAGCGCGTCGGGCCCTTCCGCGTGCGCTCCGCAACGATCTTCCATCCCGCGCCGGCCCTCGCATACCGGATCGAAGCGGACGGCCGCTCGCTCGTGTACGCGACGGATACGGAGGACGCCTTCTCGGGCAAGCCGAACCCGGTCATCGCACTCGCGGCCGATGCGAACACGCTCATCCATGACAGCCAGTTCCTACCGAGCGATTTCAAAGCGACCTGGGGCCATTCGACGGTCGACGCGGCCGTCGACATCGCCGTGAGGGCGCGGGTGGCTCGGCTCGTGCTGTACCACCACGATCCGGACCGGAACGACGACGCGCTCGATCGCATCGGTCGAGACGCGCAGCGCACGGCGAGCGAACGACGTCCGGGTCTCGAAGTCGTGGTCGCGCGCGAGGGTCTCGAGCTGGAGATCTAGCGCTATCGTCGGACGGACGACGTCAGGGGAGGTTAGGCGATGAACGCGCTCGAGACGATCAACCAGGCACGTGACGCCATCACAGTGAAGCGTGTGTACGGCGAGCCATACCAGGTGGACGGCGTCACCATCATCCCGGCGGCGCATGTCATGGGCGGCGGGGGAGGCGGCACGGACACCGCGGGCAATGGCGGTGGCGGCTTCGGCCTCTCGGGCCGCCCGGTCGGAGCGTGGGTGATCAGGGACGGCGATGCGGTGTGGCGGCCCGCGATCGACGTGAACCGCGCGATCCTGCTCGGTCAGCTGGTCGCGATCGTGATGTTCCTGTCGCTGCGCTCGATCTTCACGGCGTGGGCGAAGCGACGCTAGCGCCCTCGCGGCGGCGGTCGATCGCATAGCCCGAGCCGGTCCGGCGCTTGGCGACCTCCTTCATCTCCGCGGCGGCGCGCGCGACCTCGGTCGCGCCGGCGAGGCGCTCGGGGATCAGGGGAACGATGCCGATCGAGACGGTCACGAAGGGGACGCGGCGCGTCCGTCCGCGCCGATCGGGTGCCTCGACCCAGCCACGAGCGCGGTCCTCGGCGTCGTACAGCGCCGGGATCGAGGCGTCGAAGCGCGCGACGATCTCCTTCGCGAGATCCTCGGCGTTCATGCTCGGCGCGAGCACGACGAAGTCGTCGCCACCGACGTGTCCGATGAACGCGTCGTCACCAGCTTCGCCGACCGTCTGGCCCAGGAGCTCCGCGAGGTGCGTGATGAGACGGTCGCCGCGCGCGAAACCGTGGTGGTCGTTGAACTCCTTGAAGTGATCGACGTCGACGTAGAGGCACGCCGCGTTGCTCGCGTCCGCGAGACGCGCGTCGATCTCGTGCGCGATGCTGAGGTTGCCCGGCAGACCCGAGAGGGGATTGAGCGAGCGCAGCTCGGCCGCGCGCCGCAGCGCCGACGCGATCCGCGCCACGAGCTCGTCGACGTCGAAGGGCTTCGACACGTAGTCGTCCGCGCCGTTCCGCAGCCGGGCGGCCATCTCTCCGCTGGTCCGCTTGGCCGTGACGAAGAGGACGGGGATGTAGCGCGTGCGCCGGTCTCGGCGCAGCGCGCGGTGGACCTCGTCGCCGTTCAGGAGCGGCATGCCGATATCGAGGACGACCAGGTCGGGTCGGATGGCGCGCGCAAGATCGAGGGCTGTCTTGCCATCCGCTGCCAGGACGCAGTCGTAGCCCGCCTCCTGGAGGGCCATGTCGATGAGGGCCCGCGTCGACGCGTCGTCGTCCGCGACCAGTACGCGGCTCCGCATTTGCTCAGGAATAGCGACGCTCGACTGCCCAAACAATGAGAAAACGGTACCGGCAGGTGACCGCTGGTCCTGCTGTGGGGCGAGGGAGAGAGCGAGCACACAGGCGCTGTTTACGCCTTGTTGACCCTCGCCAACCGGAGGAAGTGAGCAGAGAGCCAAGCAAAACCGGCGACGACCGAGATGCGATACGACGGCCCCGGGCTTGTTATCGGCCTGGGATCCGGCAAGTGACTAGTGCGCTCCGAACCGCGTGAATCCAGCGTGAAGATCATGCAAGCGGATCGTCGCGTCGCCGAGGAGGCGCACTTTCCGCTCGATCTGCCGCAGCAGTACGGGACTTGGCGTGCCGTACACGTCCATGGTCGACAGCTTGATGAGATCCGCGAACCCGGCGAAGATCGGAGCGGCCGTCTTCATATGGAGCTCCATCGATGCGGAGTCGGGATGGATCTGGACGACCGTCATGCGGGTGCCTTCCTTGTTCAGATACATGCTGTACGCCAGCGGCCGGGGCTCGTTCGTCTGGACGAAGTCGACGAGTTCCCGGATAGCGGCTCTCAACTCTTCGAGCTTGCCGGGACGGATCTCGGAGCTGTCGATGAAGACCAGCGGCTCGGACATCATGTTCCCCTCTCGACGGACATGCGGCGATCCCGAAATGATGGCGCGCCGGCCTCAACGTAGAAACCCGGAGGCGAGCGCATGGCGTGCCAACTGTGGGCGAGGAGGAGATCGAGGCTTGCCGACTACCATCTACGCCTAGCGCCCGGGTGGCGGAATCTGGCTATACGCGTCGGCCTTAGGAGCCGATGGGGGTTAAACCCCGTGTGGGTTCGAGTCCCACCCCGGGCACTGCCGACGAGCTCCTTAGGCCTCGATCGCGTCGGCTCTCGCGGCGAGCGCGGCGTCCAGCGCGTCGAGCGCATCGCGCGGCGAACGGCGTTCGTGCGCGCCACGCGCCGCGCCGATCGCTCTCACGACCGCGCGCGGGTCGTTCAGCGTGACGCCGAGCGACGCGATCGTCTTCTCGCACTGCACGGTGTGCTCGACGATGTGTGAGGCGAAACGGTGGAGGCGGAAGCGGACGTCGATGCGATGCGCGGCGGCGTACTGCCCCCACTGCGACGGCCGTTCCATCTGTCGCGCGTCAAGACCCGCGAGCGCGGCATCCGTCTCCGCGCGCCGAGCCGCGAACGCGGCGAGGATGTCGAGCACGCCGCCGCTGGTGTCGGCCGGATCGGGCTTCGGGCGGCGGTCGTCGGGCAGCCTCAGCGGCTCGTCATCGCCTCGCACCAGCGCATGCTCGGTGTTCGCGCGGTACGAGCGTTCGACGCCGATCGCGTGCACGAGCGTCTCGCGCAGGCTCCATTCGCCCTCGGCGGGAGCGCGGTCGAGCACATCGTCGTCGATCGCGGCAAGCAGACCGCGGAGCCGACCGAACTCGATCTGCGCGAGCGTCAGGATGCGCGAGGCTTCGTCGTCGTCGGGCGCGAGGGCCGCGGCGGCCGTCTGCTCTTCCTCGAGCGCGTTGAAGAACATGTAGTCGGCATCCGCAGGCGGGTCCGCAGCGCGCCAGCGCCAGACGCGCTTTGCCGTGAGGTCGGTGACGCGCGCGAGCCGCGCGAGCGCGCGGTCGAAGGCTAGGACCGTACGCGTGCCTCGATCTTCGAGAGTCTTTCGATCACCTTGATCAGCGCGTGGTTCCCCTCGCGTCCGCCGCCGTCCTTCTGCAGGGCGTTGTACAGCTCGTGCACGAGCGAGGCGCCGGGGACGGAGATGTGATCGGCGAACGCGTTGTCGAGGACGATGCGCAGGTCCTTCTGCTGGAGGTCGATCATGAAACCGGGGCGGAAGTCGCCGATCAGCATCTTCGGCGCGTAGTTCTGCATCGCCCACGACGATCCGGCGCCGCCGGCGATGACCTGACGGGTCTTCTCGAGATCGATCCCTTGCGATGCGGCGAACACGAGCGCCTCGGCTACCCCGAGGTTGTTGATCGCGACGGCGATCTGGTTCGCGAGCTTGCAGGCCTGGCCCGCGCCGTGATCGCCGATATGCACGATCGTCTTGCCGAGGGCTTCGAAGAGCGGCATCGCGCGCTTCACGTCGGTCGCGTCGCCGCCGATCATGATCGAGAGGCGCGCTTCGATCGCGCCGATCTCGCCTCCGGACACCGGTGCGTCGAGCGTGCGGAACGGCGGACGGTTCTTCGCCGCCCGCGCGGCGAACTCGCGCGTCGCAGCGGGTGAGATCGTGCTCATGTCGATGAGGAGCAGCCCGTCGCGCGCACCGGCCGCGACACCGTCGGCACCGAAGACCGCGTTCTCGACGTCGGGCGTGTTCGGCACCATCGTGACGACGACGTCCGACCGCTGGGCGACCTCGCGCGGCGTCTTCACGACCGTGGCGCCGTCCTTCGCCAGCGGCTCGGCGCGGGCGGGTGTCCGGTTCGTCACGGTGACCGTGAAACCGGCCTTCAGCGCGTTGCGCGCCATCGGGGCGCCCATGATCCCGGTACCGACGAAGCCGACCCGCTCCACTAGTTCTCGCGCTCCTCTTCGCCGTCCTCGGGCTCGCCGTTCTCCTCGCGCCTCATGAAGATCGTCCGGGTGTCACCCTCCTCGGTCAGGAGGTAGGTGTTCTCCTCGGTCTCGTCGACGTTCACCGACGCGACAAGACGGTCGTCGGTGACGTGCGTGAAGCCGCTGGAGCGCTGCAGCTCGTTCGCGATCGCCTCCGCGAGCGAATCCTCCTCGTACGAGTCGAGGACCAGGACGCGTGCCTTCTTGACCAGCTCGAAGAAGTCGACGGGGTCGATCCGGGACTCGTGGACGAGGAGCACCGCGCTGCCGATGTCCTCGTCACCCTCGTGGATCTCGTAGAAGTGCATCCGCAATACACTATGACCGTCCCATGTCCGATGCTCCTACCACTTCCGCGCCCACCGAGCGGTCGTTCCGCCACACCATCCGCCGCGACGCCGGATCGAAGGTCTCGCTCGAGGTGGAGGTCGACGCCGAGCGTCTCGTGCGTCAGGCCGACCGCGTGTTCGAGCGCCACAACCAGAAGGCCAAGATCCCCGGCTTCCGTCCGGGCAAGGCGCCGCGCGCGATGTACGAGCGCAGCTACGGCGCCGAGCACCTGTGGGCGGAGGCGGCCGAGGACCTCGTCGACCAGACCTACCGCGAGATCGTCGAGCTCGAGGATCTGTCGCCACTCGACGATCCGAAGGTCGAGCTGACCCAGCTCGAGCCCGGCAAGCCGATGCGCTGGAGCGCGACGGTCACCGTCAGGCCGGACGTCACGCTCGGCGACTACTCCGCGCACGGCGCGACGATCGAGCCGGCTCCGCCGACCGAGGCGGAGATCGAGAAGACGATCGACGCGATGCGGGAATCGCACGCGCAGCTGCAGCCCGTCGACCGACCGGCGCAGACGGGCGACATCGTGATGGTCGACATCGACGTGACGGTCGACGGCAAGACGCTCCCGCCCTTCGCACGCAACGCGCACGTCGAAGCCGGTCGCACGACGTCGATCCCCGGCCTCGGCGAGGCGTTCGTCGGCTTGAAGTCGGGCGACAGCAAGACCGCCGTGCTCGAGTTCACGTCGGACACGGGCTCGCCCGAGCTCCGCGGCAAGAAGGGCACGTTCTCGATCCGGGCGAGTCAGGTCTCAGAGAAGGTGCTGCCGGCCCTCGACGATGACTTCGCCAAGACCGTGGGCGTCGGCACCGTCGCCGATCTGCGGCGAGAGGTGAAGAACGAGCTCGCGCACTCGGCGTTCCACGAGGCGCGCGACACCGCCGCGGACAAGATGCTCGAGCATGCCGTCGACACCGCGAGCGTCGAGGTCCCCGAGGTCCTGGTCAAAGACGAGCTCGAGCACATGCTCGCGGACCTGAAGGCTCGCGTGCGCGAGCAGGGGATCACCTTCGAGCAGTTCCTGTTGCAGGCGCGCAAGAGAGAGGACGAGATCCGCGCCGAGTGGAAGCCTGTCGCAGAGAAACGGGCGAAGTCGATCCTCGTCCTCGACGCCATCGCGAAGAAAGAGGGCGTCACGGTCTCGTCGAACGAGCTCGCGTCACAGGTCGCGATGACGCCGCTCGCGCAGCAGGACCCGCGAGCGCTGCGCGACCCGCTCGTGCTCGCGTCATTCGCGCGCTCGATCCGCAACCGCAAGACCGTCGACAAGCTCATCGGCCTCGAGTCACCCGATGCCGAAGCGGAGCTGATCAAGAAGGCCGGCGGCGAGGGCACCAATCTTCACGGCGCGGCGGCCAAGCCCGAGGAGCCGAAGATCATCGTTCCCGAGAAGTCCAATGCGACACCGGAAGGGCGCGAAGCGCTGCGCGCGATGCTCAAGAAGTAGCGGGGGAGGTGGCGCTGTGGCTGTGAACTTCGGCGTCAACTACGTCGCCGTCATCGTGGCTGCGGTCGCGGCGGTGGTCATTGGAATCGTCTACTACGGGGTCGCAGGACTCGGGGATCGCCTCGCGCGGATGGCCGGCTCGACGCCGAGGGGCCGTCCGAGTCCGGCACAGCTGGCGATCGGCGGCGCGGTCGCGCTCGTGAACGCCTGGGTCCTCTCCGTGCTGTCCCTCAACCTGGGCGGCGCTTCGATCACCGACGGGATCGTGCTCGGCGTTCTGGTCTGGCTGGGGTTCTTGGCGACCGTGAGCGCGGCACAGGTTGCCTTCCAGGGTCGGCCGTGGAACGCGTGGCTTCTCACCAACGCGCATGACCTGCTCATCCAAGCTGTGATGGGGGCGATCGTCACCGCCTGGCGCTAGTCAGACGAGGTACTTTCGGAACCACTCCACGGTCGCGACCCACGCCTTCTGCGCCTGCACCGCGTTGTAGCGGTCGCCCGCCGCGTTCGTGTCGTTGTGGAAGGCGTGATTCACGCCCGGGTAGACAGTGATCTTGTAGTCAACGCCCGCGGTCTTCAGCACCTGTTCCATCTGCTGCGCGCTGCTCGTGATGCGCGTGTCGAGCTCGGCGTAGACCGCGGACACGGCCGCCTTGGTCTTCGCCATGTCCAGGTAGTTCGTCGGCTGCGGGCCATAGAAGGGGACCGCGGCCTTCACGTCGAGCCCCGCCGCGAGCATGCTCCATACCTCGCCGCCGCCGAAGCAGAACCCGGTCACGCCGGCGACGCCGCCCGACTGCCCTTTGAGGAACGAGAGGGTCGCGGTGTGGTCGGAGATCTTGTCGGCGGTCGTGCGCTTCGCGAGCGCGGCGTTGTACGCGGCCTGATCGGTGAGCTTCGCGGCGCCGCCGTCGCGCGCCGCAAGATCGATGTTGACGCCGACGAAGCCCGCCGTTGCGACACGTCGCACGACGTCCTTGATGTGCTCCGTCTGTCCGCGGTTCTCGTGGATGACGATCACACCTGGCACGCGCGCGCCCGTGTTCGGCTTCGCCATGTAGGCCTGGAGCGACGCACCGTCTGAGCCCTTCACCTCCGGCTTCGACACGGTGATGCGCGGATCGTTCTCCTTGACCGTCACGCCGTCGGCGACAGGGGCGGCTGGTGGCGTCGCATAGGCCTGCGGGACGAACGCGGTGGCCGCCGCGGATGGCGCCGCACTCTGCGTCGCGCCGCCGCCGGCGCCGCTGGGCGCGGGTGTTCCGCATGCCGCAACGATGCTCGCCGCGAGGGCGGCACTGCCCGAGATCAGGGTGACCCGGCGGAGAAGCTCACGTCGCGAGATGAGCCCATCCATGTAGTCCTCGATGTGCTCGTCGATGAAGTACCGCTGGGTCTCGTTGAGTTCACTCACGGTCGTCCCCCTTTCGCGTCTTCGACGTCTATACGGGCGAGGCCGGTGCCAGGCTCACACTCGGCGCGCGGCGCCCCGCGAGAGCCACGAGCGTACTCGTGCGCGCACCTGAGGCAACGCGAACGGCTTGCGGATGTAGTCGGTGATCCCGGCATCGAACGCCGCGGCCATGTCGTCCTGCCGCGTGCGCGCGGTCAGCACGACGAAGGGCGTGTCCCGGTAGCCGTCGAGCGAACGCAGTCGCCTGCACGCGGAGAGGCCGTCCAAGTTCGGCATCTGGATGTCGACGAGCACGAGGTCGTACTTCGCCATTCCGGCCTTGCCCAGCATCTCTTCGCCGTCGAACGCGACATCGACGTCGTAACCGTCGCCGCGCAGCACCGCCTCGAGGATCCGCACCAGCGCGACGTCATCGTCCGCGACGAGGATGCGCGCGCGGTCGAGCATCGCCGCGGGCGCGGGCTCGACGTCGGTCGTGCGCGCATAGGCTCCCTCCGCGAGGAGGATCTCTTCGCCCTCCGCGGCGGCGACGACACGCAGCGGTCGCTTCGATGCCACGACGCGACTCGCCGCGACCGCCGTGAGGTCATCGACGCCGCCGTCGTCCCGGTCCGGGTCGTGATGGAACAGGACGAGCGTCTTCGCGCGGGCCGCGAGCGCGATATCGACGGCGTATTCGACGGTGCTGTGTCCCCATCCCGCCTTCGTCGGATAGTCCGCGCTCCCGTACTGCGCGTCGTGGACGACGACGTCCGCGGCGGTGAGGAATGCCGCGTGGCGCGTATCCCCGGTGTGCGCGAGCACCGCGGGGTCGAACACATCCGAGCTCCGCTCGGCCCTCCAATGCGGGTTCGCGTGCGCCTCGTGATCCGTCGCGTAGACGAACGTGGCCGAGCCGGCTGTTACCCGGTAGCCGAGGCACGGCGAGGTGTGATTCAGGAACTGCGTACGGAGCTTGATGCCGCCGATCGAGAACTCGGTCTCGCCGAGCTCGACGAAGTCCACCTTCGCCGGGAGCGATTCGAGCGGTACCGGAAAGTACGCGTAGTCCATCGTCCCGCCGACCGCGGTCGGGAGCCGCCGGTCGACGCCCGAGGGCCCGTACACGGTGATGTGGCTTCCGGGCGTGAACGCCGGCAGAAAGAACGGCAGGCCCTGGATATGGTCCGCGTGGGTGTGCGAGAGGAGGAGGTGCACGCGCACCGGGCCCTTGTTCGCCAGCGCGAGCCCGAGCTTTCGCGCCCCGGTGCCGCAGTCGAACACGAGTAGCGTGCCGTCGTCGGTCGTGACCTCCACGCAGGGCGTATTGCCGCCGTGGCGAAGCGTCTCCGGGCCTGCCGCCGGGATCGAGCCGCGCGTGCCCCAGAACCGGACGCGGATGTCAGCGACCCGCCGGCGCCAGGACCGTGAGCCGCGCGGCGAGATCGCGCAGCTGCTTCGACGCGGCGTTGTCGGGGTGGAGCACGATCATCGGACGACCGCGGTCCGCGGCATCGTCGAACGCGGAGGTGAACGGCACGACGATGTCCGGACGCCGGTTGAAGAAGCGCGAGACCTCGTCCGTCTCGAGACCGGTCTGCGTCGTCCGGTTCACCACGAAGAGCACCCGCTCCTTGGGGAACGACAGCTTGTCGAGGACATCGAGGCAGTCGCGCCCGGCCTTCATCGACGCGACGTGCGGCTCGGTGACGACGCACGCGCCGTCGGCCGTGTCGAGCGCGGCGAGGGTCTGCTGCGTGAACGACGGAGGTGTGTCGACCATGAGGTAATCGCTGCCGCGTCGAATGCGGTCGATGCTCTGCTGCACGGCGCTCACCGTCACGAGCTCGGCGCGCTCCGGCGTGTCGGAGCCCACGCAGACCTGGACACCGCTGCGGTCCTGCGCGATGAACGTTGCGAACGCCGCGTCGTCGAGGTGGTCGGGCGGCGTCTCGGCGAGGTCCGCGAGGGTGTGCTGCGGTTTCAGGTTCAGGTGCGATGCGACGTTCCCGAACTCGAGGCTGAGATCGAGGACCGCGGTCTTGTACATCTTGGTCTCGGCGAGCGCGACCGCGCTGTTCACGGCGAGCGTCGTCGCACCGGCGCCGCCTTTGCCGCGGAGGAAGACCAGCACGCGTCCGCGCCTCGTGACCTCACCCACCGTGGCCTTCATGCGCTTGATGAGGACTTCGATCTTCGCCGCGAGCACGGCCATCTCGACCGGCTTCGCGATGTACTCGTCCGCGCCCTCCGCGTAGCCGGTCAGGATGTCGTCGGCCTGCTTGCGCGCGGACAGCATCACGATCGGCACGCGTGCGGTGCGGTGATCCGCGCGGAGGCGTCGCGTCAGCTCGAAGCCGTTCATGTTCGGCATGTTGACGTCCGTGACGATGAGGTCCGGCATCTTCGCCCGGATCTGCCGCAGCGCCTCGATGCCGTCGGACGCGATCACGACCTCGTAGCCGCGACGCTGGAGCGAGGACTCGAGGAGCTTGCGGATCTGCTCCTCGTCGTCGACGAGGAGGATACGGTCGCTCAAACGGTACGGTCCCGCATCGGCGCGCTAAGCCTCCACCTGGCCGCCCGCGCCTGCAAGCGGCAGCACAACATGGAAGACGGAGCCGCGGCCCAGCTCGCTCTCCGCCCACACCTTGCCACCGTGCAGCTGGACGATCTGGCGGACGATGGGGAGGCCGAGACCGGTCCCCTGGATGTCTTTGGTCGCCTGCGAGTCGACGCGCGAATAGCGCTCGAAGATCGTTTCCAGCGCGTCGGGTGGGATCCCGAGGCCCTCGTCGCGCACCTCGAAACGCAGCTGGTCGCCGTCGGCGCGTGTCGTCATGGTGATCCGGCCGCCCGTCGGCGAGTACTTCACCGCGTTGTTCAGGAGATTGGACGCGACCTGCGTCATACGGTCACGGTCCGCTTGGATCTGCGGCAGGTCGGGCTGGAGATCGAGCGTCAACGTATGGTTCGGCGCGTTGGGCCGGACGCGATCGGCGACATCGTCGATGACCGCGTTCAGATCGATGCGCTCGGGATGGATCGTCATGCGGCCCGACTCCATGCGGTCGAGGTCGAGCATCTCGTTGATCATCCGGTTGAGGCGCTGCGCGTCCTTGTTGATGTCCCCGGCGTACTCGCGCATCTCGTCGAGCGTGAGATCCTCGTCGCGCATCATCTCGCTGAACCCCTGGATGCCCGTGAGCGGCGTGCGGAACTCGTGGCTGACGATCGAGACGAACTCGCTCTTCGCGCGGTTGAGTCGCTCCAGCTGCTCCACCGCCTGGCGCTGGCGGCCGAACGCGTCGAGCGTCGTGAGAGCCGCCGCCACCTGGTCGGCGAACAACGCGAGCATGCGGGCGTCGTCCTCCGTGTACCTGACGCCGGGCTTGTACGAACGGATCCCGAGAGCCCCGAGCGCGCGGCCGCTTCGCACCAGCGGAACGGCGAGGCACGCACGCAGGCCCGTTTCCTGGCCGACCGCGGTGCGGCCCTCCCACGTCTGGTAGTCCTCCACGATCAGCGGCTCGCGGCTCGCGAACACGCGGCCGACCACCCCTTCACCGGGCCGCAGCACCACGTCATCCGCCACCCGACCGCCGGCATCGAAGTTCTCCGCCAGTCGCAACAACCCGGCCTCTCCATCCCACGTGTACAGGGACGCGCTGCCCTCACCGAGGAGCTGCACGGCGCTGCGCAGGATCATGTCGAACACTTCCTTCGGGTCGGTGCGCGCGGCGAGCGTCGTCGCCGCGCGCTGCAGCGCGATGAGACGCTCGTTCTCGCCCTGCCGTGCCTGGAAGAGGCGCGCCGTCTCGATCGCGACGCGCAGCTCACGCGCGACCGCTTCGACGAGACGTACCTCGTCGGTCGTCCAGTCGCGCGGGGCCTTCGCCTGAGCCAGCGAGAGCGTCCCGGCGAGCTGGCCCCCGACGAGGATGGGCGTCGCGATGACCGAGCGCACGCCGGTGCCGAGATCGCCTGGAGCCTGCGCCACGCGCGCGTCCCCGAGCACATCGCGGACCACGGCGGTGCGGCCGGTCTCGGCGGCGAGACGCGCGACCGGCAGGGCCCGCTGGCCGGGGCTGTGCGCCACGACACCGGCCGCACTCCACTCATACGTCACGCGCAGCGTGTCTGGCGTCGATCCCGTCGTCGCGACGACGCGGTCGACGTGAAGCGCGTGTCCGAGCTCCTCGACGGTGCCGCGGAGCACTTCATCGGGATCGAGCGACGCGCGCGCGCGTCGGGCGATCCGGCTCACGAGCTCCTCGCGGTCCGCGCGCGCCTGCGCCTCGGACAGCGACATCGAGGTGCGGATCGCACCGGCGACGAACTGGCCGAGCACCAGGACGAGCTGCAGCCGGTCCGCCGTGATCACGCCGGCGTTCTCCGCCGCGGCGACGACCGCGCCCACGAGACGGTCCTGCGAGACGAGCGGCAGCGCGGCGAACGAATGGATCCACTGCGCGTTGGGAAGGTCGCGCGCGAGCAGCCGCCACTGCTCGCCCCCGCCTGTGACGTCGGGCAGCACCAACGGCTGGCGATGGTCGAAGACGCGCGTGCGGAGTGCGGCGGGAAGCTCCGACGCCGAGTACAGCTTGTTCAGAAGGGAGCCGGCGCGTGGCCCTTCCTCGGCGACGAGGCGGAACGCCTCCGCGATGTCGTCGTGCACCAGGACGCCGAGCGTCACGCTCGGATCGAGACCACGGCGCGCGCTACGGAGGTACTCGCCCGAGATCTCGTCCAGATCGAGCGATCCGGACAGGGCCTGGCTGAGCGCGAAGATCGAGCCGATCTCGACATCGCGCACCGCGCTCTCGCCGCGCGCCCCCTCGAGCGCGGTGGCGAGGCGGTGCAGGACGGTCCCGGCGATGATGCTGATGCCCAGCCAGAGCACGAAGGAGACGAGGTCGATCGAGCTGATGAGCGCCTCCGGGTCTGGGATGCGCAGCCCGACGCGGCCCAGCTCGACACCGTAGACGGCGTGTACGGCGAGAAAGATGATCGCGGCATAGATCGTCGAGGCCGCGATGTAAAAGCGCAGCGACCGTGGGAACCGACGCATGTCGCCCCTTCCTCGGAGGGAACTTTAACCGGCTGACACGTCTGGGACCCCCTTGACACGGCGAGCGGTGGGTACACTGAGAACAAGACTGCGCGAGGAGGGATGACGTGCCGGCGATGAATTTCGTGCCGATGGTCATCGAGCAATCCGGGCGAGGCGAGCGCGCCTACGACATCTTCTCGCGCTTGCTCAAGGAACGGATCATCTTCATCGGAGACGCCGTCGAGGACACGATGGCGAACCTGATCATCGCCCAGCTGCTTTTCCTCGAGTCCGAGGATCCCGAGCGGGACATCTACCTGTACGTCAACTCGCCGGGTGGCGTCGTGACCGCCGGCCTCGCGATCTACGACACGATGCAGTACCTGAAGGCTCCGGTGAGCACGATCTGCGTCGGTCAGGCGGCGTCGATGGCAGCGGTGCTCGTGTCCGCCGGCGCGAAGGGCAAGCGCTACGCACTGCCGAACTCGCGGATCATGATCCACCAGGGCTCCGGCGGATTCCGTGGCAACACCCCCGACGTCCTCATCCAAGTAAAGGAGCTCGAGACTCTCGTCGACAAGCTGACCCGCATCCTCGCGCACCACACCGGTCAGGACGTCGAGAAGGTCCGCCGTGACTCGGAGCGCGACCGCTTCATGAGCGCCGAGGAGGCGAAGGCCTACGGGATCATCGACGAGATCTTCGTCGGGAAGGATTCCCTCATCTCCATCGCCAAGCAGGCGGAGGAGAAGGAGAAGGAACCGAAGGAACCGAAGGAACGCGTCCCGGTGGCGGCCCGCTAGGCATGACGACCACAGCCAAGGGCGGCAAGCCGTATCGCTGCTCTTTCTGCGGGAAGAGCCAGGACCAGGTACGCAAGCTCATCGCCGGACAGGGCGTCTACATCTGCGACGAGTGCATCACGCTCTGCCGGGAGATCGTCGACGAGGAGTTCATGGAGGCGCCGAAGGCGCGGACCCTCGGACAGAAGATCCCCAGTCCGCGGCGCATCAACGAGATCCTCGACCAGTACGTCATCGGCCAGGACAAGGCCAAGCGCGTCCTCTCCGTCGCGGTGTACAACCACTACAAGCGCGTTTCGGCCGGCCACCGCGTCGACGATGTCGAGCTCGGCAAGTCGAACGTGCTCCTCATCGGCCCGACCGGCTGCGGCAAGACGCTGCTTGCGCAGACCCTCGCGCGCATCCTCGACGTCCCGTTCTCGATCGCCGATGCGACAAGCCTGACCGAGGCCGGTTACGTCGGCGAGGACGTCGAGAACATCCTCCTGCGCCTCATCCAGGCCGCCGACTTCGATCTCAATCGCGCCCAGCGCGGGATCATCTACATCGACGAGATCGACAAGATCGCGCGCAAGGGCGACAACCCGTCCATCACGCGTGATGTCTCGGGCGAAGGTGTCCAGCAGGCGCTGCTGAAGATCCTCGAGGGCACCGTTGCCAACGTCCCGCCGCAGGGCGGCCGCAAGCATCCGCACCAGGACTTCATCCAGATCGACACGACCAACATCCTGTTCATCTGCGGTGGCGCGTTCGAGGGTCTCGAGAAGATCGTCGAGTCGCGTGTCGGGAAGAAGACCATGGGCTTCGGCGCGTCGCTCCGCGACAACACCAAGGAGACGAGCGCGATCCTGGGACAGGTCATGCCCGACGACCTCCTGAAATACGGCCTCATCCCGGAGTTCGTCGGCCGTCTTCCGGTGATCGTGCCCCTGATGGCGCTCGACGAGAACGACCTGATGCGGATCCTCACGGAGCCGAAGAACGCGATCGTGAAGCAGTACCAGAAGTTCCTCGCGCTCGACAAGGTGGAGCTGCAGCTCACGCAGGAGGCGCTCCAAGCGGCCGCCGCGGGCGCGGCGAAGCGCAAGACGGGCGCGCGCGGCCTCCGGACGATCATCGAAGAGGTCCTGCTGGACGTCATGTACGAGATCCCGTCGCGCACCGACGTCCGCCGGGTCGTCGTCACACCGGAATCGATCAACAGTGGCGCGCGGCCGCTGCTGCTCTCCAAGAACGAGCAGCTCGTGCTCGAGGGGGACGAGGCGACGGCCTAGCCTCGCTCCTTATGCCCAAGCTGTACTACGCCAGTCCCCGTGACCTTCCGCTCATCGAGCCTGCGGCTGGACTCAAGGGCCGCGTCGTGCAGGCCGATCACGCGACGATGGTGATCTACGACCTCGCGCCCAAGACGATCGTCGAGTCGCACAAGCACGAGATGGAACAGTTCGGCGTCGTCGTCAAAGGAAGCCTCGCGATGATCATCGCCGGCGAGCAGCGCATCCTGACCCCCGGCGACACCTACCGCATCCCACCCGGCGCCGCGCACGGCGCGCGCGTCTTCGAAGAGGCGACGCAGGTCATCGACGTGTGGGCGCCGCAGCGGACCGACCTGCTCAAGCCCGCGGCGGGGAAGAACTCGGCCTAGGAGCGACCGCGCGCGACCGAAACGCCGCGTAGACGGTCAGCCCGATACCCACCAGTAGGTACAGACCCATCGCGATGACTTGGTCCTCGACGCCGTACACGGTGCATCCGCCGTTCGGGCGCGATACCCGGTCGAACTCAGCGCACCTCTCCACCGCCTGACGGACGGAGTACAAGAACCCAGCGCCGCTAACGACGATCGCGCCCCCGCCGACAGCGCCTCGCTCCGGCGACCGGAGCGCGACGAGCGCGAGCGCGAGGATGCCGACGAGCGCGACGGCCGAGGTCCGCAGAGCGAGGCCCAACAACACCGCGCTCAGAGTGGCACCCGCCAGCCACCACGAGACCCACTCCGGCGCATGCACAGCAAGTAATCTTGGCCCGGATGACCAGCGCGCGCCGCGCCGACCTCACGTACTGGGCGGCGGTCGCCATCGGCGTGGTCTTCATCATCGTCGGCGGCCCGCTCGCGCGCCGGCTCGAGCTCGTGCACATGAACGACTTCTCCGGCGTGTGGTCGGGCGCGCGCGCGATCGTGCTGGGCGTCAACCCATGGGACCCGACGCAGTACTACGGCTTCGCGGTCGACGTCGGAACGAAGACACCCGACGCACTCGTCTACGACTACATGCCATGGGTCGCGTACGCGGTCGCGCCGCTCGCGATGGTGCCGCTCGAGGTCGCCGGCTGGATCTGGATGATCGCCAGCATGGCCTCCGCGGCGCTGACCCTTCGCGGGCTGCTGCGGGCATTCGTCCCGGCGCGCCCGCTCATGCACGGAGCGTTCGGCACGGCGCTGTTCCTCGCGCAGCCCTCGTTCCACGCGATCGTTCTCGGGCAGTGGAGCCTGCTGCTCATGTCGGCCGTCGGCGCGACGGTGCTCGCTCTGCGTGCGGCGCGCCCACTGCTCGCGACGGTCCCGTCGCTCCTGTTCCTCGCGAAGCCACAGCTGGTGGTCTTCACGGCGATCGGCTTCGCGTACGGCGCGATCCGCGTGCCGGTGTTCCGACGCTACGTGTTGTTCGGTCTGCTGCTCGCCGGCACGGTCGTCGCGATCGCCTGGCTCGCGGCGCCGCGTGACTGGTTCTCGGCCTGGCTCGAGGACATCCCCGCGCGGCGCACGTTGCGTTCGGCCGTCCTCCCATCCGCGCTGAATCAGCTCATCGGTCCAGCGGGGCGCTACGTCGCGTACGCGCTCATCGGCGTCGGGGCGCTTCTCGCCGCGCGTTTCCGATCGGGCAGCGACGCCTCGCTCGCCGCCTGGATCACGCTGTCGAACGCGGGCGCGATCTACAGCTGGTCGTACGACCAGGTCCTGCTCTTCGTTCCCGCGGTGATCACGGCCGGGATCATCGTGCGCCGATCGGAGCGCGCCGGCCGGCGCTTCGGCCTGGCTGCCGCCGGGACCCTGCTGATCGTGTCGCCGATCCTCTACGGGATCGCCGTTCTCCGCCACGACGAGACGTTCAGCGTGCTCGTGCCGGTGGGATTCTTCATCGCGATCGTCCTCTTGCTGTGGCGTGAACCGGCGGGTGAGGCGGCCGTCGCCACCCGGCTCCAGCAAGCGGCCGCATGACGAGGATCGACCGCCTCATCCAGGGTCTTCGGATCCGCAAGGCCTTGCCACACATCCCCGCCGGCGGACGCCTTCTCGATGTCGGTTGCGCCGATGGGGCGCTCATACGCGCCGCCGCCGGTCGCGTCCGCGCGGCCGTCGGGATCGATCTGGACGCGCCCCCGGGCTCAGGACTGGTGCGCGGCAGGTTCCCGACGGATCTGCGCGACCGCGGCCCGTATGACGTCATCGCGCTCCTCGCCGTCTTCGAGCACGTCCCGGACGACGATCGGCCGGCGTTCGTCGCCGCGTGCCGCGCGCTGCTGCGGCCGGGCGGTCGTGTCGTCCTGACCGTTCCCGCGCCGCTCGTCGACCGGATCGTCGAGCTGCTACGGCGGCTGCGACTGGTGCACGGCATGGACATCGAGGCGCACCACGGCTACCGACCGGAGAAGACGCCGATGTATTTCGCGGACGCGGGCATGCGCCTCGTGACGCACGAGCGCTTCGAGCTCGGTCTGAATCACCTCTTCGTGTTCGAGCTGCCCGCGCCGCGGTGATCGACTCAGCGCGGCTCGAGGTCGTAGGCGTCCAGCGTCATGCCGGGATTCACCGTGCCCGTCGGGACCTCACCGGCGGTGTCGAGCCTCACCGAGGACGGGAAGGGCGACGGGAGCGCTCCGAAGAAGAAGACCGTGGTGGGCGACGCGATCCGCACCGCCCGCACCGCGCGCGAGAGCACCTCGGGCGCGGCGCCGTCGAAGAGCACGCGGTACTCCGGGAGGTAGTAGCGCGCGGTCAGATACTCCGCCTGGGCGAGGATCACTGTGGAGGCGGGCGCGAGGCCGCGCACCCAAGCGAGTCGCTGGGCGACAGCGCGGTCGTGACGGGTGATCGCCTGCGCTGAGAACGGCGTGTCAGCGAGCGCGAAGACGCCGGCATTGACCGCGACGAGGAGCGCTGTCCACGCGAGCACGGCATTCGGCGCGCGCCGCGCGGTCGGCGCGACCAGCGCCGCGCACGCGACGTACAGGCCCGGCAAGACCGACATCAGATAGCCGGGGTCGCCGATGTGGATCGTGACGTAGACCAGCGCGGCCGGCGCCAGCCACAGCGCGAAGAAGGCGACGTTCTCCGAGAGCTGCCAGCGCCGGCGTGAAGCGACGATGCCGGAGACGAGCAACACCGCAAAACCGAGGAGTCCCCAGAAGAGCGCATAGAGCGTGAGCAGCGTGTTGCGCAGCAGCGCGTCGCCGCCCGCCGCGGGCGAGAGCTCGCTGACGCGGCCCGCCTGCCCGCCGAGGCTCGCGAGATACGTCGCCGCCCCCCCGGAGAGCGATGCGCTCGGTCCGAACCACGCGAGCGCAGCCACGGCCAGCGCCGCGACGCAGAAGAGACGTTCGCGCCACGGCCGCGCCGCGAGCATCCACAGCCACAGCGGGCCGAGGAGCAGCAGCAGGTCCTGCCGGACTCCCGCGGCGAGCCCGACCGCCGCCGACGCCAACAGAGCCGCGGGCCACGGCCGGGTGCGCGCGTCGCGGATCGACGCCGCAAGGACGACGCTGAGGAGGCCGAGCAGCGCATACGGCATCGCGACCTCCCCGTATGTCCACGCCAGCGGTGAGAGCGCCGCACCGAGCGCCACGACGACGGCGAGGCGACGATCGACGTATCTGCGGCAGAGAACGTACACGGCGGCGGTGGTGAACGCGGACGCGATCACACTCACCGCAACGAGCGCGGCATTGCTGTCGCTGGTCAACAGACGGAGCGCGGCGGCGACGCCGACGTAGAAGATGTATCCGGGCGGATGCGGACGCTGGTCCATCAGGTCGGCACCGACGTGGAAGCCCTGCTCCAGCGCGCGCGCATAGAGGACCGAGTCCCAGGCCCACAGCGTGTGCGCCGCGAAGGGCAGGCGGGCGACGAGCACCAGCGCCGCGAGCACTGCCGTGACCACTCGGTCGCTCATGCCGCGCCGCGAGCCGCGACGGCTGAGGCCCACACCAGACGCGGGCGACGGGCGGCCTCGGCCTTCACGCCCTGCGAGTCTATGGGCGCGTGTCCTAGCCTCCTCACCGAATGCGCGTGCCGACGGTCGAGCGCCGCTCCGATCCGCGCCTCGGCGTCGCGCTGCGGGTGGGCCTCGCGCTCACCGCTACCGGCATCGCTTCCGCCGGCCTCGGCCGTCGCGCGCTCTCCGCGTCAGGGGCGGACGTGCCCCTTGCCGCGGCGTTCGGCTGCTTCGTGTTACTGGTCGTCCTCGCGACGTGGCAGCGGCCGCCGCGGGTGTCGGTCTGGATCGCCCTGGCGCTGACCGCCGGCATCTATCTCGCGAGTGCCGTCGTGCTCGCGGCCGCGCCGCTCGGGATGGCCGCGTATCTGGCCGCCGCGGCGCTCGCGACGTGGCGCACCGCGCCACATCTGCGCCCGTTCACCGTCGGGGCGTTCGCGCTCTGGACCCCGGCGCTGGGCGTCTTCGGACCGCGGGGCGTCGCGGTCCTGCCCGGCCCCGTTCTCATCGCGGCGATGTTCGCGCTCGCGTACACGGTCGCCGTCCTGATCGACACGTCTCGTGTCCATCCGTCCGATCGTCTTCGACGCGTCGGCTTCGGGATCGTCGCCATCGCGGTCATGGCCGTGCTCTTCGATCGTCACCTCGCGGTCAGCTCCTCGGGTCTCGCGCCGGACGATCTCTTCGCGATCGTCGTCGCGTTCGCGTTGCCGGCGCTCGCGCACGCGCGCGTGCGACCGTCGACGCGCGACGCGATCGCTACCGCCCTGGTGCTCACCACGTTCGCCTTGATGGGTCTGGCTGCCATCGTGGCCGTGCCGTATCACGCGGATGTCGTGGCCGCGGTGCATCGGGCGAGCGAGATATTCCTGTCCGGCCAGGATCCCTATGCGGTCTTCGATCTGCCCGAAGCGCTCGCGCGCTTCCATATGGACCCGCAGCTCGCGACCCATCTCGAGAGCGGCGCGGTCGTGCACACCTACAACTACCCAGCGCTGTCGTTCCTCGTCGTCGCGCCGTTCGTCGCGCTCGGCCTCGGCGACATCCGCTGGGTGTTCCTGGCCGAGGTGCTCGTCCTCGCGCTCGTCGCGATCTCGCGGCTTCGGCTCGCGTGGCGACCGATGGCCCTCGCGACCATCGTCGGTAACGCGATCGTGTTCCGCCAGGAGATCCTCGCTGGGATCGACCCGACGTGGACGTTGCTCGTGACCGCGTCATGGGTCGCGTTCGGCCGCGCGTGGGTCTCACCGATCCTCCTCGGCTTCGCGTTCGCCGCGCGTCAGACCGCGTGGTTCATCGCGCCCTTCTACGTCGTTCTCGTCTGGCAGCGCTTCGGCCGGCGTGAAGCGCTTCGGCGAGCTCTCGTCACCGGCGCCGTCGCGGTCGCGGTGAACCTGCCTTTCTTCGTCCTGGGGCCGGAGGCGTTCATCGACGGTGTGACCGCGCCTGTCCTGGGTCCGCTCGAGCCGGACGGTGTCGGTCTCGTGCGGTTCGGCCTCGCGGGCATCGTGCCGCTCTTCTCGCGTGGGGTTTACGGTGCGCTCGCGCTCGTCATCTTCGTCGGACTCCTCGCGGCGTTCGTGCGATGGCGCCGCGCTGTGACGAGCGCGGCCCTGGTGTGGCCGTTCGTGCCGCTGTACTTCGCCTGGCGTTCGCTCCAGAACTACTTCGTCCTCGCGACGCTCTTCGTCATCGTCGCCGATGAGGAGCTCGCGCCGGAAGTACCACCACCCATAACGCGCTGAGGGCGTCCCCCGCCACCGGACCGATACCCGTTGGATTCCGCGCTGCCTATCGTGGTCGCGGGATGGCCCGCTTCTTTCCACGCGATGTCCTGCTCATAGCCCGCCTGCTCGCGGTCGCGGGGGCCCTGGCGTGGATGCGCATCGGCGGCCAGGCCACGCTCGCCGTCGCCTACGCGGCGCTCGGCTTCCTGCTCGCGACCGCGGTCCTCATCTGGTGGAACGACGTCCGCCGCAACGGCGTTCCGGTCCCCCTGTCTGAGACACCCACACTCGTCGTTGTCGGCGATCTGTCCGCCGCGGCGCTGTGGATGGTGGCCAGCGCTCCGAACGAGCGCAGCGTCGCGTTCGTCGTGGTCATCGCGATCGGCGCCCTCGCGATGTATCGCCTGGGGACGCACGGAGTGACCGCGACCGCGGTGGCCTACCTCGTCGGCCGGATCGGTCAGGAGGTCGTGCGCGTCGGTCTCGGCATCCCGACGCCGGTCCCGCAGATCTTCGGCGAGACGATGGTCGTGATCCTCGTGCTCATCATCCTGAGCGCGACCGTCGCGCACTATCGCGGCGAGCAGCACCGCGGCGCGCGCGCATTGCGCCTCGCGCGAAGCCTGCAGCGCGTCGCGACGGAGATCGGACAGGAGACCGCGCCCGAGGGACTCCTTCGCTCGATCGCCCGCAACGCTCTGCTGCTCGTCGACGCGCACCACGCGACGATCAACCGGCGGCGCGGCGAGGAGTTCACCGTCGTCGCCGGCGCGGGCACGGGTGAGCGCGCGGTCGGTGTGCGCGCGTCGGCGCGCGCCGGGATCGTCGGTGCCGTCCTGCGGTCGCGCCGCGCGGTCGCATGGGACGACTACGCCGCCGATCCGAGTGCGGTCCCCGCGATCCGGGACATCGGCGTGCGCTCGATCGTCGGTGTGCCGATCGTGGTGCAGGGCGAGATCGCGGCGACGCTGACGGTCGGTCGGCTCCAGGTGCGGCGTTTCGACGAGAACGACGTCCACGCCCTCGAGGGTCTTGCGGCGCACGCCGCGATCGCCATGCGCAACGCGCGCATCATCGAGCAGGCGCGACGCGTCGAGACCGTTTCGCGCGAGCTTGCCGCCGAGGCCGGCGCCACCGCCGACGTGATCCGTCGCATCGCACAGGAGATGCACGAGGCCTACGACACCGAGTTCGTGCTCGTCACCGAGCTGCGTGGCGAGACCGCGGTGGATCTCGCGGGTGTGGGACTCGCCGCGCCCCTGGCGGCGCCGCTGCAGGTCGGACCGCTCGTCCGTCAGGTCATCCGGCGCCGCGAGGTGGTGAGCCTGCGGGACTACCGCATCGACACGCACGGAGAGACGGCAGGGAGCGCGGAGTTCCTGCGCGAGGCGGGCATCCACGCGGCGATGGCCGCGCCGGTGATGCTCGCCGGGGAGGTCGTGGGGAGCGTGGGCATCGCGACCACCGACCCCGATCGCACCTTCGACGCCATCGATCGCCAGGGCCTCTTCGCTTTCGCGCAGCTCGCCGCGGCCGCGATGCGGTCCGCGCGCGTCCGTGCCGAGCGCGAGCGGCGCATCCGGCGCCTGTCGGCGCTCAACGTGTTGGCGTGGCAGCTCGCGGCGGTCCACGAGCCCTTCGGGATCGCACGGCTCGCCTACGAGGCCGCCGGCGTGCTCGTCGCGCGCGACTCCTTCTACGTGGCGCGGTACGACGCCGATAAGAAGGAATTCGACTTCGTCCTGCAGGCCGAGGGCTCGGACATCTGGGCCGGAGAGCGTTACCCGCTGGGGACAGGACCCACCAGTCAGGTCGTCCTGACCGGCGAAACCTACCTGGTGCGAGGCCTCGACGATCCGGTGCAGCGGCGCGGCATGCCCTTCGGTGAGGCAGGTCGCCCGTCCGCATCGGCGGTCCACGTTCCGCTCAAGAGCCGCGGACGCCTGGTGGGGGTGCTCTCGAGTCAGGCGTACCGGCCTGGCGCGTTCGACGCCGAGGACATCGCCGTCCTGCAGTCACTCGCGAACCTCGTCGCGACCGCGTTCGAGAACGCGGAGCACCTCGCGCAGATGCGCGAGCTCTACCTCGCTTCGGTCAAGGCGCTCGCTGCGGTGGTCGACGCGCGGGATCCTTACACGCGCAGCCACTCGGCGCGTGTCGCAGCGCTCGCGCGGACGATCGGCGACGAGATGCACATGTCCGGTGATCAGCTGCGGCGCGTGCAGCTCGGGGCGCTGCTGCACGACATCGGCAAGATCGGCGTGCCCGACGCGATCCTGAACAAGCCAGGTCCGCTGACGGCCGATGAGTGGGTGCTCATGCGCACGCACCCAGCGGTCGGCGGCTCGATCCTCGCGGCGGTGGAGCCGCTCAGGGATCTCGTGCCGATCGTCCGGGCTCACCACGAGCGCTTCGACGGCGCGGGTTATCCGGAGAAGCTCGCCGGGGACTCCGTGCCGATCGAGGCCTACGTCGTCGCGGCCGCCGATGCGTTCGAGGTCATCGTCAGCCGCCGTGCCTACAAGCCGGCGCAGAGCGTCGAGTTCGCGTGCGCCGAGCTGGTGCGCTGCCGCGGAACGCAGTTCCATCCGGACGTCGTCGATGCGTTCCTTCGGGTCATCGAGCGCGACCGCCTGCAGGGCGCGGCCTACCTCCGACGCGTCGGCGCGATCGAGGAAGAGGACATGGCGAACGTCCCGGGTCCGGGCGGCGTGCTCGAGCAGTTCGCCGCGTCCGCGCACGCGCACGGACGGCAGCTCGCGATCCTCCAGCGCCTCGCCTCGGAGATCAGCGCGGTGCTCGACATCGACGAGCTCGCCAGCCGGCTGCTTCGGATCGTGTGCGAGTCGATGGGCTATGAGAACGGCTTCCTCTTGACGCTCGACGAGAAACACCAGGGCCTTGTCGTGCGCGCGGCGGTCGGTCCGTCGGAGCCGTATACCGGTCAGCTCCTCGCCCGTGGCGTCGGCATCAGCTGGTGGGTGGTGGAGCACGGCCAGCTGCAGAACGTCACCGACGCGCTGACCGATCCACGCTTCTACGGTCCCGCGAACATCCAGTCGGTGCTCGTCGTGCCGCTGCAGCTCGGTGAGGAGCGGGTCGGCGTGCTGGGCATCGAGAGTCCGCGCAGCGAGGCGTTCGGACGCGAGGACGAGGAGCTGCTCACCGCCGTCTCGCACCAGGTCGCGGCGGCGCTGCGCGTGGCGAAGCTGCACCAGGCCGCGAAGACGGCCGCGGCGACGGATCCGCTGACCGGCCTGCCGAACCGGCGGACCTTCTTCGACCGGCTGCGCGTCGAGCTCGCGGGCGATGCGCTCGCATCGGTGACGGTCGCGGTGCTCGACGTGAACGGCCTGAAGCAGCTCAACGATGAGTTCGGCCACGGCGCGGGGGACGAGGCGCTGATCCGGATCGGCGAGATGCTCTCCGCCGGTGTGCGTGAGCGCGACACCGTCGCACGGATCGGCGGCGACGAGTTCGCGATCCTGTTCCCGGGCGCGCCGCTGTTCGCCGCGGAGCGCGTCATGCGCCGCGTTGCGAGCAACATCGCGGAGGGCACGCTCGCCGACGGCAAGCGGCTTCCCACGATCGCGTGGGGCGTCGCCGACGCGGCGGACCGACCGATCACCGTCGACGCGCTGGTGGACGCGGCCGACCGGGCGATGTACCGGCACAAGCAGCTGACACGGGGCTCGCGCGCGTCGACGGCTTAGCCCCTTACCCGCACATAGCATCTACTCGGGAAAGGGCTTGGTCACGACGTCGCAATCCTGAAAACCTTGCGCCGTCTGGCATTGCAGCGTCTGCGGCGCGATATAAGGACACGCCTATGGGCCTTGGGCAACGTCAATTCAGCTGCGCCAGTTGCGGAGCAGCGCTCGACCGCGACCTCAATGCCGCGCGGAACCTTCTAGCTGTGGCCGAGAGCTCTGCGGACACACGAAACGCCTGTGGAGAGGGCACAACGCGCTCGATGAGCGCCTGCCCTCGTCGAAACAGGAACCGACGATCCGTACTCGTGACGGGAGCCGGAGAACGGTGGTACCACGACCCGCTCGGGCGTGGACCTTGTAGACTTCGTTCTAATCGGCGACGACCGAGAGGAGTAACGCTCCGCTCCGATAGAGAAGGCGCGTCAGACGCTGAAAGCGCGCCGCGGTTGCGATGCGTGAATGTCGCTCGCGAGCTGAATCGGTGGTTCCGTTATTGCCAAATGAGGCGCACTGATAGTGTGCGCGAAGCCAGGGTGGTACGACGGCGCTGTTCGTCCTTGGACGAATGGCGCTTTTGTTTGCGTGAAGGAGGTGCGCGAGATGGCGATGACGAAAGAAAAGCTGGATCCGCCGCAGTCGGTCGTGTCGTTCAGCGAGAAGAACTACCGTCCGTCCGCCGTCGAGCAGGACCTCTACAAGTGGTGGGAAGACAACGGTTTCTTCACGCCTGACGAGGGCAATCCGGGCAAGCCTTTCGTCTTGATGCTGCCCCTTCCGAACGTCACCGGCGACCTCCACCTCGGTCACGCGCTCGGATTTGGTGGGTACGAAGACCTCATGGCGCGCTGGCACCGCATGCTCGGCGAGCCCACGCTCTACATGCCGGGCACCGACCACGCCGGGATCATCGCGCAGAAGGTCGTGGAGGACGAACTCGCGAAGAACGAGATCGGCCGCAACGACCTCGGACGCGAGAAGTTCCTGGCCGAGATGTGGAAGTGGATGGACCACTACCGGCCGCGCATCGAGAAGCAACTGCGGCTTCTCGGCTGCTCGCTCGACTGGTCGCGGCGCAACTTCACCATGGAGCCGTCGAAGCAGCGCGCGGTACGGACGCATTTCATCCGCCTCTTCAAGCGCGGCCACCTCTATCGTGCCGACCGCATCGTGCACTGGTGCGTGCGGTGCCAGACGACGTACTCGGACCTCGAGCTGGAGCACGTCCAACGGACCGACCCGCTCTACTTCGTGCGCTACCCGTGGGCCGACCCCAAGCCGGGCGATCCGGCGCTCATCATCGCGACGACGCGGCCCGAGACGATCGTCGCGGATGTCGCGGTGGCCGTGCACCCTGACGACGCGCGCTGGAAGCCGTTCGTCGGACGAGACGTGCTCGTGCCGATGATCGAGCGGCGCGTGAAGGTGATCGCCGACGAGGCGGTGGACCCCGCCTTCGGGACCGGCGCACTCAAGATCACGCCCGGGCACGACGCGACCGACTTCGAGATCGGCCAGGGCCACGGGCTGCCGGTGATCAGCGTCATCGACAAGCGCGGCTACATGACACCGGCCGCGGGGCCGCTGGCCGGCCCCGACCGCGACACCGGCCGAAAGATGGCCGTCGAGATGTTGAAGGACCGCGGGCTCCTCGTGAGAGAGGAGCCGCTGACGCACGCGGTCGGCGTGCACGACCGCTGCAAGACGGTGGACGAGCCGCTGGTCATGAAGCAGTGGTGGGCGAAGATGCCGCCGCTCGCAGCGCCGGCGATCGCCGCGGTGCGCGATGGTCGCGTGACGATCCATCCGCGCTACCAGGAGAAGGTCTACTTCAACTGGATGGAGAACATCCGCGACTGGCCGGTGTCGCGTCAGATCTGGTGGGGTCACTCCATCCCGGTGTGGTACTGCGGCAACTGCGACGAGATCGTCGTGCCCGACGAAGACGGGCCGGACCCGACGCGCTGCACGCGGTGCCGCAGTGACGACATCCAGCAGGACCCCGACGTGCTCGACACCTGGTTCTCGAGCGCGCTCTGGCCGTTCTCGACGCTCGGCTGGCCCGACCAGACCTCGGACCTGGGGCGCTACTACCCGGGCAGCGTGCTTGAGACGGGGTACGACATCCTGTTCTTCTGGGTGGCCCGGATGATCATGATGGGCATCGAGGAGATGGGGGACATCCCCTTCCACACCGTGTACCTCCACGGCCTCGTCCTCGTCGACGGCGAGAAGATGAGCAAGTCGACGGGCAACGTGATCAGCCCGGTGGGGTTCATCGAGCAGTACGGCGCCGACGCGCTGCGCTTCGCGCTCGTGAACGGCGTCGCCGCCGGCGCCGATCAGACGCTCTCCGAGGCGAAGCTCCAGAACGCGAAGGAGTTCGCGAACAAGCTCTGGAACATCGGCCGCTTCGTGCTGCATCACGTCGACGCGAACGCCGACGCGCTGCGTGAGTGGCGCGCGGACCGCACTCCCGCGCCGAAGGCCGGCGCGGGATCCGCGGATCCATCCCTGGGCCACGCGGAGCGCTGGATCCTCTCACGCACCGAGGCGACGGTCGCGGAGCTCACACGGCTGCTCGAGCACTACCTCTTCGGCGAATACGCGTCCGCGCTGCAGCAGTTCGTGTGGAGCGAGTTCGCCGACGTCTATCTCGAGCTGGCGAAGGCCGGACTCCGCGACGAGAAGCGCGCGGCCGGCACGGTGCGGACGCTCGCCTACGTGCTCGACCGCATCCTCCGGCTCGCGCATCCGATCGTGCCGTTCATCAGCGACACAGTCGCACTGCAGCTCTGGCAGAAGCTGCCGAACACCGACCGGTCGCCGTCACTCGTCATCGCGAAGTGGCCGACGCCGGGCACGCGCTCGGTCGCGCTCGAGGAGCGGATGGAGATCGCGCTCGAGCTTGTGCGCGCGATCCGGAACCTCCGGCAGGAGGCGGGCACCAAGCCCGGCGAGCGCGTGAAGACGACGCTGGGGGGCGACACGACGGCGATCCACGATCTCGCCGACCTCATCTCGCATCTCGCGCAGACGGAAGTGACGTTCGGGACCGGCGGCGGACAGGCCGCCGTGGTTCGGGCGATCGATGTCCGCGTCGCCGTCGAGCGCGATCCGGCCGAGTACCGCGCGCGGCTCGAGAGGGAGCTCGCTGACGCGAAGGAGACGCTGCGCCGCTCGCGCGACCTGCTGGCGCGTCCCGGCTTCGCCGAGAAGGCGCCCGCCAACGTCGTCGCGAACGAGAAGGCAAGGCTCGCCGAACGCGAAGAGCGCGTCCGGCTGCTCGAAGAGGAGCTGCGCCGGGCCGCGTGAGCAACACCGCGTACATCTGCGTCACCTGCGGCGTGCAGCAGCCGCCGGGCGCGTCGACGCCCGCGCGATGCCCGATCTGCGAGGACGAACGCCAGTACGTGCGCCAGGGTGGTCAGGCGTGGACGACGCTCACCACGCTCGCCGCGCAGGGTCACCGAGTCGAGCTGCGCGAACTCGAGGCGGGCCTGACCGGCATCGGGGCGCAGCCCGCGGTCGGCATCGGCCAGCGTGCTCTGCTCGTCCGCACTGCCGGCGGCAACTTCCTCTGGGACTGTTTCGGGTTCATCGATGACGCGAGCGTCGCTGCGATCCGCGCGCTGGGCGGTATCGCCGGCATCGCCATGTCGCATCCACACTTCTACGGCGTGATGGTCGAATGGAGCCAGGCATTCGGCGGTTGTCCGATCTGGATCTCCGCCGACGATCGGACATGGGTGCAGCGTGAGGATCAGGCGATCGTCGAGTGGCGCGGCACCCGCGAAGTCCTGCCGGGCGTCACGCTGATCCAGACCGGCGGTCACTTCGAGGGAAGCGCGGTGCTCCACTGGGCGGCGGGCGCAGGCGGACGGGGCGCGCTGCTCGTCGGCGACACGATCACCGTCGTCCCCGACGTCCGAGCGGTGAGCTTCATGCGCTCGTACCCGAACCTCATCCCGCTTCCGGCCGAGGAGATCCGCCGCATCGTCGCGGCTGTGAGGCCGTATCCCTTCGAGATCGTCTACGGGGGCTGGTGGGACCGCGTCACGCCTACTGACGGAAAGGGCGCGGTCGAACGATCCGCGCGCCGTTACCTGAAGTGGATCGGAGCGGACCCGGCCCTTTAGCCGGCCGACCGAGCGGCCGGCGACTAAGACTTCTGCGTGGCTGCGGCTAAGACTTCGGCCTTTCCCAAGTGTGACGACCGCGCTGAATGCTCGGAGCATGCTCATCGCATGCTCAAAGCGATCGCCGTCCTCATCGTGCTCGTCGCGATCTCGTGCACGCCGACGAGTGTCGATTCGCCACCGACCGCGTCACCAACCTTGGTCATCGCGTCGGCACCGCCGACGATCTCCGCCCTGCCGAGCTTGTCTTCCGCGCCGGGCACCTTCTCGATGCCCACCGATCGCGAAATGAACGCTTTCGCCGCGGATCGCGGAGCGCTGATCGCGTTCAGCACGAAGGAGGGCCCGCCGCCCTATTCGTCGAAGATCCAGCGTGCAGAGGCGCCGAACGGACCGTGGCGGACCGTGTTCGAGACCGGCGCCAGCTTCCTGGGCAGCGGACGGGTGGTCGCTGGCCGCGTCGCACTGATCGAGCATCGCGAGCCGTACCAGGGTGGCGGCGCGTATTCGGAGGACTTCACCGTCATCGACCTGTCCACCGGGAAGACAACCGCGATCGACCGCTTCGCGCTGAGCAGTGCGACGTACCACGGCGGCGGCGGTGGTCCGCGGCGTCCCGTCGGCAGGATGGTCCTCGGTCCGGACCGGGTCGCATGGACGCGGCTCGTCGAAGGGCCGGGCGGCTCCGTAACCGGAGAGCTGCGCGTCGCCACGCTGGCCGATCCGGCGCGCGCGGAGCTCATTGGCTCATCAGCGGAATGGATCTCACCGCTCAGCCTCGATGCGCACCGACTGCTGTACGTCGCGGGCAGCAGGCTCGAAGATCAGCTCCATCTCTTCGACCTCGACACCGGCGCGGACCGAGCGATCGCCAAGGCCGCGATGCCTGCCGACATCCACGTGACTCCGCTCCCCGGTCTGGACCGCGCTCTTCTATCGGGCGACTGGGCGATCTGGCTCGATTCCCCGCGCGCGACCGATGGACTGCTGCGCGCCGTGAACGTCGCGGACGGTGTGGAGCGCACGATCGCTATGGGCGGATCGTCCTGCACCGAGCCGAGCATTGGAACGACGTACATCGCCTGGTACTGCGCGGCGGGCGTCGTCGGCATCCTCGACGCGAAGTCACTCGCACCACTCACGAGCAAGCCGGCCGGGGTCGGCGTCGCACCCATTGCCAGCGACGACGCGTTGCTCTGGTTCGATCTCAGCACGAACCCGCGACAGGTGGTGCTCGGCGGCCCGCAGTAGCGCAAAGGAAAAAGGCCCCGGTCACCCGGGGCCCTCTCGATTTCACGGAGTCACGCGGTCTTACTGGTTCTCTTTCAGGATCTGGTTCGCCTTGGTGCCGGCGTCCTTGAGCGCCGCCTCGGGCGTGGCCTTGCCGGTCGTGACCTTGGTGAGCATGTCGAAGATCACGTCGCGGATCTCCTGCTGGCCACGGACGTTCGGCTCGGGGATCGAGCTGCCGATCACGTCGAAGGCCTGCTTGCCCTGCGGGTCCTTCAAGGCCCAGTAGCCCTTGAGCACCTCGTCGTTCGCGGCGGCCTTGCGCACCGGCATGTAGTAGGACTTCGTGCCCCAATCCGCGGTCTGCTGCTGCTCGCTGAACCACCTCACGAAAAGCCAGCTCGCGAGCTGCTTCTCCGGCGTGCTCTTGAGCACCGCGACGTTCGCGCCGTACATCACGGTGCGCGGCTTCGCCGGATCGGCCTGCGGCGGAACCCCGATGTTCCAGTTCACCGGTGTCTTCATCGCGCCCGCGATGAACGGTCGCGACGACGTCGAGCCCATCGTGAACGCGAGCTTGCTGGCGGCGAAGTCGTTCTGCCAATCGAATCCGGTCGGCGTGTACGCGTAGCCACCCTTCCAGAGGCGGTCGTACATCTGGAGGACCGCGAGACCCTCCTTGCCGTCCCAGGCGACGGTCTTGTTGTCGGGTGCCATGATGCTGCCGCCCATCGACATGACCTGCGCGTTGAAGTTCGACGCGTCGAGCGGCTGCGCCCAGCCGTATCGGGTCGTCTTGCCGGACGCGTCCTTCTGCGTCGTCTTCATGACGGCGGTCTCGAACTCGGCCCAGGTCTTGGGCGTCGAGGTGATGCCGGCCTGCTTCAGCACATCCTCATTCGTGTACATGACGAAGAGGGACTTGGTGAACGGGAACGACAGCAGCTGGTTGCCGTATTGGGGGAAGCGGTTCGTGTCGAAGTACGGCTTGTAGATGTCGTCCTGGCTCGCCTTCGTCAGGCCGTTCTTGGTGCTGTTCATGTAGGGCTCGAGGTCGATGACCACGGCGGCCTTCTGGTAGTCGGCGACCTGGCTCTCGTACGCGTGCACGATCTCGGGCAGCGCGCCCGCCGTGATCGCGCCGAGCGTCTTCTGGTAGAGCTGCGTGTAGTTGCCCTGGACGACCGGCGTGATGGTGATGCCCTTGCCGTTCGTCTCGTTGAACTTCTTGACCGCCGCCTCGAGCGCGCCCTTCTGCGGGTCGCTGGTGAGCGCGTGCCACAGGGTCAGGCTCACCGGTCCGGTGATCTCGATGTCGGCCTCGGTCGTTGGTGCCGCGGTCGCGGCGGGTCCCGCGCCGGCGCACGCGCCGAGCAGGAGTGCCAACGTCGCAAGCAGGGTCGGGATCCGCATCCTGGTCATGTGTGTCTTCCTACCTCCTCCACCATTCGAGCAGCGCCGGGTGTCCGCCAGGTGAGATACGCGCGAACGCTATCCGCGGATGCCCGTTCGTGCGACCCCCTGCACTAGGAAGCGCTGCCCGATCAGGTAGAGCAGGACGATGGGTGCAACGACGAACGACGCCGCCGCCATGAGCAGATGGTACTGCGAGCCGGCTTCAGCTCGGAACGCATTGAGTCCGACCTGGACCGGTCGGACGGCCTCGCTCGACGTCACGATGAACGGCCACTGGAACGAGTTCCACGAGGCGTAGAACGACAGGATCGCGACGGTGACGAGCGCGGGCACCGAGATCGGCAGGACGATCGACCACAGGAAGCGAAGGTGGCCCGCGCCGTCGATCACGGCGGCATCGCGTAGCTCTCTCGGGATCGCGAGGAACTGCTGCCGCAGCAGGAACACCGAGAACGCGCTCGCGAGGAACGGCAGGATCTGCGCCGCGTACGTGTCGTATAGGTTCAGACGCGGGATCGGGAACAGCGGGTTCACGCCCGGCGGCGCCTTGCTCATCATCACGAAGTTCGGTATCAGCGTCGCCTCGCTCGGCATCATGTACGTCGCCAGGAACAGCGCGAAGAGCACGTTCTTGCCGCGGAAGTTCATCTGCGCGAAGGCGTAGGCCGCGAGGACGGCGATGATGACCTCTCCGCCCACGGTCACGGCCGCGATGAACACGGTGTTCGCGAAATAGCGGGCCCACGGCTGGCGCGACCAGGCTTCGGCGTAGTTCTCGAAATGCAGCGATGTCGGGAAGAGCGTCGGCGGGGTGGCGGTCGCCTCGAAGAACTCCTTGAGCGCGGTCGTGACCATGAAGTAGAAGGGGTAGGCGACGACCGCACCGACGACGATGAGCATCAGGTGCTTGAACACCGTCGAGGTGATGGATGGAAGGCGCGGACGCACCGGTCGCGCGATGACGCGGGGAAGGACCCGGGGCGTGTTCACGCGTACGTCACCCGCCGTTCGAAGACGCGGAACTGGATCAGCGTGAAGGCGAGGATCAGGATCGTGAGCAGCACCCCGATGGCCGAGCCGAGGCCGATCTGGCCCTGCTGGAAGAAGGTGCGGAAGAGCAGCATCGTCACCGTGCGCGTCGTGTCGAGCGGCCCGCCGCCGGTGAGGATGAAGATCTCGTTGAAGGCGCGAAGCACGCCGATGCTCGCGATGGTGAAGACGAAGAAGATCTGCGGCGAGAGCAGCGGCAGCGTGATCCGCCGGAACAGCTGCAGCTGGTTGGCGCCGTCGAGCTTCGCGGCCTCGTAGTACTCGACCGGGATGTTCCCGAGGCCCCCGAGGAAGATCAGGATCTGGAAACCGAGGAAGTGCCAGATCGAAAAGATCGCCACCGCGACGAGGGCGAGGCTCGGCCCGGCGGCCCAGTCCGGCACGCCAACGCCGAGCGCACGTCCGACCATCTGGAACACGCCATCGGGCTCTTGGTACCAGGTGAGACCACGGATGCCGATCGACCCGAGCACGGTATTCACGAGCCCGTACTGCGGATGGAAGACCCAGCTGAAGACCGTCGCCGCCGCGACGGTCGACGTGACGTACGGCAGGTAATAGATCGTCCGGTAGATGTCGCGCCCCCGCAGCTTCTGGAACAGGACGTAGGCCACGACGAGCGCGAGCGCGATCTCTATCGGTACGGTGATGAGCGCGTAGGTGACGGTCGTGGAGAGCGACTGCCAAAAGGCCTGCGCGCGCGTGCTGTTCTGCCAGAGGATGTCGAAGTAGTTGTCGAGACCGCGGAACGCGCCCTGCACGACATCCCATCGGAACAGCGAGATGTAGATCGCGTAGAACGCGGGCAGGATCTTGAACAGACCGAGGAAGGCGATCGCCGGGATGAGGAAGAGGTAGGCCTGCGCGTTTTCGACGAGGACACGACGGCGGCGTGACGCCGCGCGCTCGATGATGGCGATGGCCCCTCCCGACACCTTCGGCGATGATATCGAGCGATGCCGATATACGACTACCGCTGTGATCACTGCGGCCACGTGTTCTCGGCGGTGCAGTCGTTCAATGACGTGGCACTCGAGAAATGCCCCAGTTGCGGCAAGACGCCGAGGCGTCTCATCTCGACCCCGGCGATCGTCTTTAAGGGCTCCGGCTGGTACAAGACGGACAGCCGGCCGGCCGACAAGGCATCGGACTCGAGCGCCGAGAAAAAGAGCGAGACGAAGAGCGGGACGAAGTCGGAGACGAAAACCGAGACGAAGAGCGACAAGAAGCCCGAAACGAAGGCGCCGGAGAAAGCGGCGCCGAAGAGCGACGCCGGATCGAAGAGCGACGCAGCATCCTGACATCGGTCAGGGCACTCGTCCGCGACGCGCGCGCCGTCGCTACCTCCTTCGCGGAAGACGAATGCCCATTCCTCGCGGGCGCGGTCGCGTATCAGCTGTTCTTCGCTCTGATCCCGCTCCTCGCGCTGGTGGTCGGCATACTCGGCTTCGTCTACGGGTCGGAGCGCGCGCAGCAGGAGCTCGTTCAGCTCATACGCGATATCTATCCGTCTGCGACGGCACAGGAGACGCGCATCGCACGGCAGCTCGTCGATGGCCGCGCGATCTCGCTCGGCATCGGCATCGTCGGAACGATCCTGGCGACCGGTGCGATCCACGGCGCCTTCGACAAGGCGCTCGCGGCGGTCCTCGGCGCCGGCGGCAGGCGCGGGCTCGTGCGCGGTCAGCTCGAGGCGTTCGCCTTCGTCGGAGGCATCGGGGCGCTCGCCGTCATTTCGTTCGCGGTCTCGTACGGGGTGCTCGCGGCCGAGGGCGCCCTGGCGTCGGTGCTCGGTCCGTGGCCGCGGGTGGTCGTGGGCCTGCTCTCACCGCTGTTCGGACTCTTCGCCGGCTACATCCTCTTCTATTGCATCTACCGCTTCGTCCCGCGCTCGCGCGTGCGACCCCAGACCGCGCGGGTCGCCGCGCTGGTATCGGCCGTGCTGTGGGAGGTCGCGAAGATCGCGTTCGGGTTCTTCACGCGCAGTCTCGGTATCTTCAGCGCGTACGGACCGATCGCCTTCGCGGCCGGCCTGCTGACCTGGATCTACGTGACTGCGGCGATCATCCTCCTGGGTGCGGAAGTGATAAAGCTGAAGAGAGCCTGAAGCGTGGAACGCCTTGAAGCCTTCGTGAGCCGCATGATCGAAGGCTGGAGCGCGCGCCTGTTCGGCGCGAAGCTCCAGCCGGTTCAGATCGCCAAACGGCTCATCCGATCGATGGAGGCCCACCAGACCATCTCCCTGTCCAAGACCTTCGTGCCGAATTCGTACGTCGTCTCGCTTTCCGCGGCGGACTTCGCGCAGTTCGAGCAGTACCGGCGCAGCCTCGAGCGCGACCTCGCCGAGGCGGTCCTGTCGGCATCGCGCGAGCGCAACTTCACGCTCCTCGACTTCCCGTCGGTGGAGATCGAGCGCGACGACGACGTGGCGCCGGGCGACATCCGCGTGTCGTGCGCGCTCGTCGACGCGTCGGGTGAGGAGGTCGAGGCCGACCCGAAGTCCTTGGGCGCGGTCGAGTCGGGCCACACGATGGTCCTCGACCGCGAAAAGCTGCTGCGCGAGCGGCCGCGCGCGCCGAAGGCCAGCGTCGAGGTGAAGAACGGCGCCCGGTCCTCGGTGCAGCTCGGACCTGAGCCGCTGCTCATCGGTCGGGACCAGCAGAACGACGTCGTCCTCGACGATCCGCGCGTATCGCGCAAGCACGCCGAGATCCGGCTACGCCTCGGCCGGTACACGCTGTACGACCTGCAGAGCACCAACGGCACCTACGTGAACGGCCGGCGCGTCGCCGAGGTCGTGCTCAACGACGGCGACCGCATCTCGGTCGCCGGGCTCGATCTCGTCTTCCACTCGGCGGACTAGATGGAGATCACCTTCGCGGTCCTGCTGTGGGGCGTGCGCATCGCATTCCTGGTCATCCTGTATCTCTTCCTCCTGCGCGCCTTCGGGGTGCTGCATCGCGCGCTCGCCGCGGAGCGGGCGGCCGACGGCGCGACGCGCGCGCTCGGCACGCTCATCGTCGAGCGCAGCGCCGGCCGCGCGCCACGCGTCGGGGAGCGCTTCCCGCTGCGCGCCTCGACCTCCATCGGACGTGACGCCGGCAACGACGTCCCGCTGTCCGATGAGGCGGCCTCAGCGCGCCACGCGTTGGTCGAGCTCCGCGACGGCGAGTGGTGGATCCAGGATCTCGGCAGCACGAACGGGACGCTCGTGAATGGGACACGCATCGAGCGAGCCGAGCGCCTGCACGTCGGCGACGAGCTCGCCATCGGCCGCATCGCCCTCCGGCTCGAAAAAGGCGCCCCGTGATCGCCGTCGCGCGTCGCCGGCCCGAGCTCGGCCTGCTCTTCTGGGTCGCCGCGCTCGGCATCACCGGTTCCGTGGCGGTGGCCGCCGCCGAGGTCGCGGGTTTCCGCCCCCAGCAGCTGGTGGTCCCGGTGACGTTCGTCGCCATCGCGTTCGTGCTCCATCTGTTCCTCGCTGCGCGCGGCATCCGTGGCGACCAGCTGCTTCTGCCGATCGCGGCCGCGCTCACGGCCATCGGGCTCGTGCTCGTACAGCGGCTCGCGTCGAACCTGCTGCTGCAGCAGCTGTCGTGGACGCTGATCGCCGCCGGCGCGTTCGCGGCGACGATCCTCATCCCGCGCGACCTCAGCGCTCTCTCGCGTTTCAAGTGGACCTGGGCGCTGCTCGGCGTGCTGCTCCTCGTCTCGCCGCTCCTTCCGTTCATCGGGCGCGAGGTCAACGGCGCACGGATCTGGCTCGGCGTGGGCACGGTGACGTTCGAGCCATGGGAGGCGGTGAAGATCCTGCTCGTCATCTTCTTCGCGGCGTACCTCGAGGAGTTCCGAGAGATGCTCGCGCAGACGCAGCGGCGCCTCGGTCCGATCCCGGTCCCGCCGCTGCCGTACCTCGTGCCGATCGTGGCGATGTGGGCGATCGCGATGCTCGTGATGGTCTTCGAGAAGGACCTCGGAGCGACGGTGCTCTTCCTCGGGATCTTTCTCGCGATGCTGTACCTGGCCACCGGTGAGGCGTTCTACACGCTCATCGGCCTGCTGATGCTCCTCGTCGGCGGATTCGTCGCGTACCACACGTTCGGCCACGTCGCGGCCCGCGTCGACGTGTGGCTTCATCCGTTCGCCGAGGACCTGCGTTTCGACGCGGGCTACCAGCTCGTGCAGGGGTTGTTCGCGCTCGCGAATGGCGGCCTCTTCGGCGCCGGGCTCGGGAACGGGATGCCGGAGCGCATCCCGATCGTCTGGAGCGACTTCGTGTTCGACGCGTTCGCCGAAGAGGTCGGCTTCGCCGGTGCGCTCGCCCTGCTGGCGCTGTACCTCCTCTTCGTGTACCGCGGCATGCTCATCGCGCTGCGCGCGCCGACGCCGTTCCTGCAGCTCCTCGCCGCGGGTCTGTCGTTCATCGTCGCACTCCAGACGCTCGTCATCGTGGGTGGCAACGCGCGGCTCATCCCGCTGACGGGCATCACGCTTCCGTTCGTCGCATACGGCGGCTCGTCGCTCGTGACGAACTGGATGCTCGTCGCGCTGCTGATACGCGTGAGCGACGTCACCGCGCGCGTCAGAGGCACGCCGTGACCCGGTCGATGGCTCGCGTGAGCAAACGATGACCCGCTCGATCGCGGCAAATATTCGCGGGCTGACCCTCGCCATCGCGATGGCCTTCCTCATCACCTCGCTCGGTGTCGGCTACTGGACCCTTGTGGCGGGCGACGAGCTCGCGACCGACCCATTCAATCCGCGGCTCGTCGCCGCGATCCGCGACCGGCCGCGCGGGTTCATCACCGACGCCTCCGGCGCGACACTCGCGGAAAGCGTGCAGACGACGGGCGGCTTCAAGCGCGTGTACAAGGACAGGACGCTGGCGCAGGTGACGGGCTACGCGTCGTTCCAGTTCGGCGCGGCGGGGATCGAGGCCGCGTATGCGGAGTCGCTGATCGGACAGGACCCCGGCGATCCGCTGTCGCAGTGGCGGGCGCGCTACCTGCGCGAGCGCGCTCCTCCTGGCTCCGTCGTGCTCGGCATCGATCCCAAGGTGCAGCAGGCCGCCGTCGCCGCGCTCGGCAACCGGCGCGGGGCGATCGTCGCGATCGACCCGCGCAACGGCGCGATCCTGGCTTCGGTCAGCTGGCCGCAGTACGACCCGAGCCTCATCTCGGATCCCGCGACGGAGGAGGCGGCGTGGAAGCAGGTCAACGAGAACCCGGACAAGCCGCTCATCAACCGCGTGACACAGGGGCTCTACCCGCCCGGCTCGACGTTCAAGATCATCACCGGCGCGGCCGCGCTCGAGAGCGGCGTCGATCCGAATGCGAAGGTGCGGGTCGACGACCCGTGGCAGGCCGACCGCTCGTGGGGGAGCTACTTCGTGCGCTCGTCGTCGCGCGCGCACGGTGATTACACGATGGCCGACGGCTACCGCCTGTCCGAGAACATCTACTTCGCCAGGATCGGGCTGCAGATCGGCGGGCAGAAGCTCGCCGAGTACGCGCAGCGCTTCGGCATCGGCAGCCCGACGCGCTGCGACATCGCGTCGGCGAAGGGCCAGCTCTCGCGGACGGGAATTCTCGACCGTCCCACGCTGGTCGCCGACACCTCGTACGGCCAGGGCGAGCTGCTCGTGTCGCCGCTCCAGATGGCGCTCATCGCCGCGTCGATCGGTATGGGCGGCGTGATGCCGACGCCGCACTATGCGAGCGAGGTACGCGACGCCGAGGGGCACGCGATCCGCGTCGTCGCGCCGGGCCCGTCCGGCCAGGTGATCCGCCCGGAGACGGCACGGGCCCTGACGACGATGCTGGTGGGCGCCGTCGAGGGGCCGGGCGCGTTCGCCTTCGCCGCGAAGATCGCGGGCGTGCACGTGGCGGGCAAGACGGGCAGCGCCGAGAATCCGTCGGGCGCACCGCATGGCTGGTTCGTCGGATTCGCTCCCGCGGAGGCGCCGACCGTCGCGGTGGCAGTGCTGATCGAGAACTCGCCCAAAGGCGGCGAGGACGCCGCGCCCCTGGGCGGGCGCGTCATGCAAGCCGCACTGGGCAAATAGTCCGAGCCCTGTGCTGGCGGCAGTTTCGACGCTGGATGAACCAATCGCGGCCTTCCGCCGTTCTTTGGTTACACAGCGGTTTCGCAATTAGCATGTTCAGACGGGCCCGCATGGCTCGGACTCCGCGACAAATCGGTCTGGGAGAGGGCAATGGACAAGAGCGGGCTCGCGACGCGGATCGGCGCCGTTGTCCAGAACGTCGAACGCGTCATTTTCGGCAAGCACCATGAGGTAGAGCTCGCGCTCGTCGCCCTTGTCTGCCGCGGACACATCCTGGTCGAGGATGTCCCCGGAACGGGCAAGACCGTGCTCGCCAAGGCCATCGCGCGGTCGCTCGGCTGCTCTTTCAAACGGATCCAGTTCACCCCGGACCTGCTGCCCTCGGACGTGACGGGCGTGTCGATCTTCAACCAGCGGACCAGCCAGTTCGAGTTCCGGCCGGGCCCGGTCATGACGCAGATCGTCCTCGCCGACGAGATCAACCGTGCCACCCCCAAGACGCAGTCCGCCCTCCTCGAAGCGATGGAGGAGCACCAGGTGACGGTCGACGGTGTCACCTACCAGCTCCCCGATCCGTTCCTCGTCATGGCGACGCAGAACCCGATCGAGTACGAGGGCACCTTCCCGTTGCCCGAGGCACAGCTCGACAGGTTCTTCATCCGCCTCCAGCTGGGGTACCCCAAGGAGCGCGAAGAGATCGCGATACTCGACGCGCAGCGCGTCATCCACCCACTCGAGACGATCGAGCAGGTCATGGGCGCCGACGAGCTGCTCAAGGCGATGAGCGCGGTGAAGGACATCCACATCGCCGAGCAGGTCAAGACGTACGTCGTAAGCGTCGTGAACGCGACGCGCTCGCACCCCGACGTGTACCTCGGAGCGTCGCCGCGCGGATCGCTCGCGCTCGCACGCGCGTCGCAGGCGTACGCGCTCATCCAGGGACGCGACTTCGTCCTGCCCGACGACGTGAAGGCGCTCGCGGGACCGACACTCTCGCACCGGCTGATCCTGCAGCCACAGGCTCGCCTCAAGGACCTTGCGGCAACGACGGTCATCGCTGAGGTGTTGGCGAGCGTCCCGGTCGAGCTCTCGCAGACCGCGGCGCGCGCCTAGATCCGTGAAGCCCTGGCACTTCGGGGTCCTGTGGGTCGCGCTCTTCATCGTCGCCGCGTCGACGGGGCTGGAGCTGCTCAGCTATCTCAGCTATTTGCTGCTCTTCGTCGCCGTGCTCGCCTGGGTGCAGGCGCGGATGACGCTCGACGGGCTGTCCATCAAGCGCACGCTGTCGCAGTCGTACGCGCACCTCGGCGACACGATCGAGCTCGTCTACGAGCTGCGCAACGACAGCTCGTTCGGCAAGCTATGGCTAGAGATCTCGGAGGAGTCGAACTGGCCTGAGCCGCTTCCCGGCCGCGTCCTCTCGATCGGCGGCAAGGGCAAGACGCGCAAGTGGAAGGTCCTGGCGAAGGCGATCCGCCGTGGCCGCTACAAGCTCGGCCCGATCGTGCTGCGCAGCGGCGACCCGTTCGGCCTCTTCCCGCGCGAGGCGCGCGTCGCAACGGAAGCGCTGCTCCTGGTGTACCCGCGTGTGATGCCGCTTCCGCACTGGCAGCTTCCCGGCTCGGTACTCGAGGGCGGC